>JAXLYM010000006.1:0-445657 GCA_046351455.1 Polyangiaceae bacterium | reverse complement strand
GCGAGGACGGGGCGGCGCGCGATCGTCGCGAGCGCGATCGCGGGACGTCGCGCGCCCGCTGTGATCGCGAGAGAGGGAGCCCGCGGGTTCGTGAGAGGGGTCGGACGAAGACGCGAGGCGTTCATCGGATCACCTCCGGATCGTGGTTGAGGCGCTGCGCGATCTTCGCAGTGGTCGTCTCGTCGCCCTGCACGAGGCGGAAGATCCACGTGGTCGCCTCGCCCGCGGGCATCGTCGTGTCCTCGAAGACGACGTCGCCCGTGTCCGGGCGGATGCGCGCCGCGACGTGCACCCACGCCTGATCGAGCACGAGGAAGCGATCTTCGCCGAGCGCGATCAGGCCGTCTTGCAACGCGAGGTGGAAGTGATCGAAGGCGAAGGCGTCGCGCGGGACGTGCACCGGCTCCGTCGCGAGGCCCGGCGTGTAGACGATGTCGCCGAGATCGCCGGGGAACGTGACCGACGCGAGGCGCTCGTCGCCGGCGCTGAAATGGACGCGCGCCTCCAGCACGCCTCCGCCGAGATCCGTCCACGCGACGTCCGTCTCGCGATCGCCGCCGTCGATCGTGACGTCGAACGGGGGCGCGACGCTCGCGGGCGCGGCGATCTCCGAAGGCGCGGCGTCGACCTCGCCCGTGAACGCGTCGACGCGGACGGCGGTCTTCTTGAGCTTCTCCTTCGCGCGGGTGATCACGTCGCGCGCGATGCGGAGCGCCTCGGCGTCGTGCGCGAGGCCGTACTCGATCTCGCCGCGGAACGGGTTGATGCCGCTCGCGTCGCTCACCTCGCCGAGCGCGAGCAAACGGAAGGCGCCCTCGATCTCCGTCGACGCGTCGAGGTTCGCCGCCGCCGCGATCGTCTCGGCCGCGCGCAGCTCCTTGTGCGCGATCGTCGCGAGCGTGCGGACGTCGTTGTCGCGCTCGTCCTTCCACCAGAGGCCGTGGCCGCCGAGCCATTTGGAGATGCCGTCCGTCGAGTCGGGCTGCCACGTGCCGTCGAGCAGCGGCGGCGCGTCCTCCACCTTCACCTGATCCTGGATCGCGGCGACGTACTTGGAGACGGTCGTCAGCGAGAAGCCCTGCGCCTCCAGGTTCGTGAGCTCCATCTCGCGCTCGGCGATCGCCGCCGGGTCCTTCTTGAACTTCTCCGCGATGTACGGATCGAAGCCGCCGGTCGCGAAGAGCTCGCCGTCGTCCAGGAACCAGAACACGGTCTGGATCGAGGTCGCGCCGTCGTCGTACGTCACGTCGTCGGACGTGATCATGTTCACGTCGCCCAGCTTGTAGAGCGGCGCGCGGGCGCCGGGGCCGTGCTGGTACGTGAACAGATTCTTCGGGAAAACGAGCGTTTTGTAGGTGTTCGAGGCCGGGCCTTCGTCGTCGGCCATCGCGGACGCCATCCCGGGGCCGGCCTGGCCCTCCTGGCAGAAGACCGCGGCGCCGAGCGGGACGTCGTGCTCCTCGAACGTGGCGCGGTTCAGCGCGACCGAGCGGAGCCAGTCCTCCGGCGCGTGCGCGAGGAAGAGCTGGTCCGAGTAGTGGAAGCTCACCACCTCGATCTGGCCGCTCTTCGCGAGGTCGCGCAGCTCGTCCAGCACCTTCGGGTGACGCGCCGCGAGCACGTCGAGCATGTAGCCCTGCATCTCGATGTCGGCGCCCCACGTGGGGTGCGCCGCGAGCATGTCGAGCACCGGAGCGAAGCTCTCCGTGACGATGCGATCCTCGACCTCCTCGGCCGAGAGATCGAGCGAGGGATCCGGCGTGACGAAGAAGCCGTTCAGGCCTCCGGCGACGTACTGGATGTTGAAGTGGAAGACCGCGAGCGCGAATTTCTGCGGCGCTGCGGCGGCCTCCGGGACGGTGAGCAGGGTCGCCGCGAGCGCGGCGGCGGCAGCGGCGGCTGCGCGGCGTAGGGAAGGCATGGCGAGGAACATGATAACGTCGGGCCGCCATGAGCGCGGAACCCGCCCCGGCCGAGGGCTCGCCGAAGAACGGCGACGCGACGTCTCCGAGCGATCGTCCGTACGCCGAGGGCGACGTCCTCGACGGGCGATACCGCCTGGTCTCGCTGCTCGGGCGCGGCGGCTTCGGGGACGTCTGGCGCGCGGACGAGCTGCTCCCGGACGGTACGCCGTTCCGGCAAGTGGCGCTGAAGCTGCTCGCTCCGCACGTCACCGACGCGGCGAGCTGGGTCGAGGAGGCGAAGCTGCTCGCCTCGTTCCGACACCCATCGCTCGTCACGATCTTCGCGACCGGCGTGTTCCACGGAGCGGGACCGCAACCGTTCGTTGCGATGGAGCTGCTCGAAGGGTGCACGCTCGCGGACGTGCTGCAGGACAAGGGGCCGACCCCGTGGCGGCGCGTGCTCGCGTGGGCGCGCGAGGCCGCGGGCGCGCTCGACGTCATCCACGAGCGCGGCGTCGTGCACCTCGATCTGAAGCCCGCGAACCTGTTCTTGCACAAGGACGGGACCATCAAGGTGCTCGACTTCGGCATCGCGCGGAAGGCCAAGCCGCCCGTCGGAAAGCCCCGCGAAGAGAAGGCCGAGCCGCCGTCGTCGCGGTTGTCGTACCTGATGCCGCCGCCGAAGGCCGAGCCCGCGCGCGCCGGCGCTGCGCAGGCGGTCACGGGGAGGATGTCGCTCTCGGGCGCGCTGTCGAGGCGCGAGGCCGAGCTCGGGACCGCGGCCTTCATGGTCGAGCAGGCGCTCGACGTGAACAAGAGCGCCGCGGGCGCGATCGCCGCATCCGCCGCCGGCGACACCGCGCAGAACCACACGCCCGAGGCGTACGCGCAGACCTTCGCGATGGACGGGACGACGGACGCGCTCGGCGCCACGCACGCGATCGGAGCCACCACGGCGCGCGCGATCATCGGCACGCCCGGCTACATGGCGCCGGAGATCTTCGAGCAGAGCGAGCCGTCCGCCGCGACGGACGCGTACGCGCTCGGCGTGGTCATCGCGGTGCTGACGACGGGGCAGCTCCCGCTCGACGTGCCGGACGAGCCGGAGGGCGGGTGGTCCAACCCGACCGCGATCACCTCGTGGTGGGCCGCGATCCGCACGGCGACGCTGCGGGGCGAGATGCGCGATCTGCGGCAAGGGAAGGCGCATTTGCCCGCGGGTCTCGTGCGGCTCCTGCGCAAGCTGTTCGCGGTCGACGCGGCGGCGCGCGGCGTGGTTCCGGGCAAGCTCGGCGCGCTGCTCGACGAGGTGTGGGAGCGTCCGTTCGGCGTGCCGGATCCGCCGTTCCCGGGCCCCGTTCCGATGAGCGGGGAGCACGAAGGGTTCTTGTTCGGGCGCGAGGAGGAGATCACGCGCCTCGGCCGCGATCTGGAGCACGAGCCGTGCGTGGTGCTGCTCGGGCCGCGCGCGGTCGGCAAGACTTCGCTCGCGCTCGCCGGGCTCGTGCCGCACCTCGCGAAGCGCGGCGTCGACGGGAAAGAGGACTGGCGCGCGGTCGTGCTGCGCGATCCGGCCCGCGGGGACGAGGCGCTCGACGAGGCGCTCGCGATCGTGGACGAAAAGCTCGCGGGCGCGTCGATCGAAGACGTCATCGCGGCCTGCGAGGCGAGACGCGACGGCCTCGCGATCGTCGTCGATCCGCTGGAATCGCTGGCCTCCGCGAGCGTGGAGACGCGCGCGCGCCTCGGAGAGCTGCTGTCCTTGATGGGCGACGGGCACGTGCGGCCGGGGCTGCGCGTGATCGGCGTGCTCGGTGAGCCGCGCATCGGCGCGGTGCAGGCGACCGCGTTCGGGCAGGCGCTCCGCGCGAGCATGCGGTACGTGGGGCCGCCGTCGCCGCAGGCCGCCGCCTCGCTGGTGAACCGGCCGATCAAGCTCGCGCGCGCGGAGGCGACCGGCATCGAGCCGATCGTGAGCGAGGTGCAGCGCGAGGTCGGCGTGCCGGGCCTCCTGCCGTTCGTCGCGCAGGCGCTGGCGGATTTCTGGGCGGCCCGCGAGCGCATCACGGAGCCGAAGGACCGCATCGTGCTGCGCGGTCAGCGGTGGACGGATCTGCGCGGCGTCGTCGGCGCGATCGGCCGCGCGGGCGACGCGGCGCTGGAGGACATGAACAACGCGGACCGCGCGCTCGCGGAGGAGCTGCTCCTGTTCCTCACCGCGACCGACGGCACGCTCGTGAAATGGCGCGAGGACGAGCTGATGGAGGCGTTCGGCCACGACGGGGACGCGGCCGCGCGCGTGCTCGGGGCGCTCGTCAACGCGGGGCTCGTGCGGCGGCAGGACGGCGCGATCGAGCTGCTCCACGAGGGCATCGTGGAAGGCTGGCGGCGCCTCCAGAGCCTGCGGCACCGGCACCTCGTGCGGCTCGCGTTCGTGGAGCGGATCCGCGAGTCGACGCACGCGTGGGAGAAGAGCGCGAAGAGCGGAGAGATGCGGATTCGCGGCAACCTCCTCGCCGACGTCATCGCCAAGCCGGAGTGGATGGAGCGCGGCCTCGTCGCCCGCGAGCGCGACCTCGTGAAGGCGAGCCTGCGCGCGGCGCGGAACCGGCGGCTCGCGAAGGTGGGCGGCGCGGTGGCGGCGGTGCTCTTCGTGGTGCTGCTCGTCGCGGCGAAGGGCTACGTGGATCACCAGCGCGCGCTCGCGGACCAGGAGCGCGCCGAGGCCGATCACCGCGCGTACGTGTTCGATCTCGTCGCGCGGTCGCGCCGCACGGACGATCCGTTCCAGCGCGTCGCGCTGATGGCGGAGGCGATGAAGGAGGGCTCGAACGACGGCCTCTTGCCGGTCGAGCTCGCGGACGCGGTGGCCAACGTGCCGCGCGCGCGGTTCCTCACGCTCGAGTCGGTGTCGTCGCCGAGCTTCGACTGGGAGGACCGCTGGCTCGTCGCGGGCGGCACGAGCACGACGCTGCTGCTCGTCGACATGCGCCCGCCGGACTCCGTGGTGATCGAGGACCTCGATCTCGACGTCGACCCCGACAAGGTGAAGCGCAAGAGCTTCTCGCCGCCGCACGTGCACGCGCTCCGGCCGTTCGACGAGCCGATCGCGGAGCGCGTCCCGTTCGCGTTCGACTCGGCGTTCGCGGTGCGCAGCGTGCAGGGCGCCGTGCGCGTGTTCCGCCTCACCGACAAGGGCCAGGTGGAGCTGGCGGCGGTCGCGCCGATGAAGTGCACCGGCGCGATGCGCATCGCCGCGGCGGCTCCGGTGCTCGCGTGCGCGACGGACGCGGGCATCGCCGCGTGGGACCTGCGCAAGCCCGCCGGCGCGAACGTGATCGAGAACCCCTGGAAAGGCGCGGTCGCGGACGTCTCGCCGGACGGATCGGTGGTCGCGGCGATCGCCGAGAAGGCGATGTTCCTGTGGCGCCCCGGCGGCGGCACCACCATGGAGATCGGCCTCAACGAGTCGCTCGTCCTCGCCCGCATGAGCCCGCGCGATCGCGTGGTGGCGGCGATCACGACGACCGCGGTGGAGATCTACGACATCGATCACGCCCGCGAGCCGCTCGTCCGCGTGGAGCACCGCGTGCCGACGGCGTCCGCGCGGTGGGACGCGGGCGGCCTCGATCTCGGCCTGTGCGGGCGCGACGGGCGCTCGGCGTGGGTGTACCTCCGCAAGGGCCCGCGCGCTCCGACCGACGCGAAGCCCGAGGGCTCGCCGTGCCTGCCGGCGCCGGGCAAGCGCGTGCCGACGCGCATCACGAAATCGGAGGATCTCGGCGATTTCGCGGATCTCGCGCTCGGCTCGCGGCCCGCGTTCGACGCGTTCAAGCTGCCGGACGGGCGCCTCGTGACGCGCGAGCTCGTGGTGTTCGACGAGCCGAAGCGCGCGGCGCGATCGCTCCTCTGGTTCCGCGGCAAGGACGCCTCGGGCGCGGAGACGCCGGTCCAGCCAGGGGCCGCGGTGGCGAGCGTCGTGCGCGACGGGCCGGCGGTGCTGTTCCAGGTCGGCGCCGACATCCAGGCGTACGAGGCCGACAGCGGCAAGCTCCTCCTCACGAAGCCGGGCAACCTCCTGCGCCGCTGCGACGACGGCCGCATCGCCGCGTGGTCGAAGGGGCCCGCGGGCTACCGCGTCTTCGACACGAAGACGAACGCGACGCTCGGCGAGATCCCGAAGGAGCCGCTGCTCGTGCTCGGCGTGGACGCGAAGTGCACCGCGCTGTTCGTGCAGGCGCTCGACGGGACGATCACCGCGCGCGCGCTCGGCGCCTCCGCGCCGCCGCAGACGATCGCGGTCGCGGACGGGTACGTGTTCGACGTGCGGCCCTCGGCGGCGCGCGCGGGCGTCGGCCCCGGCCTGTACCTGCTCGTGTCCTCCGGCGCGATCGCGCGCATCGACGACGCGACGCGCACGCTGCGGCTCCTCGGGTACGCGACGCCGCGCGCGACGGCGGTGGCCGACGGACCGGCGCCGGGCGAGGTGCTCTTCTCCGACGCGACGGGCGTGCTCCTGCTCCGCGCGACCGGCTCGGTCGATCGCGTGAGCGAGACCGACGCGGACGCGGCCGTGACGGACGTCGCCACGTCCCCCGACGGCAACACGATCCTGTTCCTCGCCGGCAAGAAGCTGCACGTGCTCGACGTGGCGCGCGGCGAGCGCCGCGTGACCAGCGCCAAGGAGCGCGAGCGCATCCTCGCGTGGGACGAAGAGGGCAGCGTGCTCTTGTGGTCCAGCGACCGCGCCGGCCCCGCGGAGGGCACGATCGTCCCGCGCGCGAAGGCCCTCGCGCTCCGCGTCGCGCAGGCGTCCTCGAACCTCGCGGTGGACCACGGGGCCATCGTCATCAAGCCCTGAAGCGCCGTTCCGGATCACCTGACGCTCCCCCCGCCCTGAACGAGCGAACGCGAGAGATTTGGGCGGGGCGGGCCGCGCGCAGGCCGTAGGCCGAGCACGGACCGGGGGTGGGCACCGTTCTCTGGAGGGCTCGGTTACGGATTGTTGTGTCCCCCTGCGCCCGACCGAGAAAGGGGTATCCTCGGTCTCGTCGTGACGCGAAAAATCCCTGAAAACGGCTCGATTTCGGTCGTCTACATCGAGGACGACGAGCGGCTCGCGCGCCTCACCGCGCGGTACCTGGAGTCGCACGGCATGATCGTCACCGTCGCGACCAACGGTCAGGACGGCGTGGCCGACGTGCTCCGCGAGCGGCCCGACGTGGTGCTGCTCGACGTGATGCTCCCGCAGGTGGACGGCATCGAGGTGTGCCGCCGCCTCCGCGGCCGCATCGACACGCCCATCCTCATGGTCACCGCGCGCGGCGAAGAGGCGGATCGCGTGATGGGCCTCGAAGGCGGCGCGGACGACTACATCGCGAAGCCGTTCTCGTCGCGGGAGCTCGTCGCCCGCATCCGCGCCCACGCTCGGAGGGCGCGCGGTCAGGTGGGTCCGCCCTCGCAGGAGCTGCGCGCGGGGCCGCTCACCGTCGACGCCCAGGCGATGCGCGCGACGCTCAACGGGCAGCCGCTCACGCTCACCACCTACGAGTTCATGCTCCTGCACGCGCTCGTCTCGCGCGCCGGCAAGGTGCTCACGCGCGAGCAGCTCGTCGATCTCGTCCGCGGCAGCCCGGACGACGCGTTCGACCGCTCGATCGACGTCCACATCTCGCACCTCCGCCACAAACTGGGAGACGATCCGCGCAACCCGCGGCTGCTCAAGACCGTGCGCGGCGTCGGGTACATGGTCGCGATCGAGAGGGAGTGACATGGCCCTCGTGACCCTCCGGAAGATCGCGTCCCGCCTCGGCCTCCGGATCTACGTCGTGGGCCTCGCGCAGTTCGCGCTCGTGACCGCGGGCTTCCTCGAATACGGCCGCCAGATCGGCCGCTCGCCGACCGCGTGGGGCGACCGCCAATCGCACTACGTCGCCGACAACGTGGTCGCGAAGGTCGACGATCCGGCCGCGATGCGCGTCGAGGTCGAGCGCGTGCACGAGACGCTCAAGTGGTGGCTCCGCGTGGAGGACGCGAACGGCCGCGTCCTGACGGAGATCGCGCCGCCGGACGGCATGCCCGCGCCCGAGGCCTCGCGCTACTGGACGATCCCGTCCGCGAAGGGCGAGATGTACACGGTCCGCGTGTGGTTCGCGTCGTCGGGCTTCCCGTCGAACAACATGGCGATGGCGGTCCTCGCGATCGTCGTGATCGGCATCACGTCGTGGATCACCGCGCGCACGCTGGTGAAGCCGCTGGAGCGCCTCTCGAAGGTCGCCGGGGAGCTCGGGCAGGGCAACTTGCACGCGCGCGCCGCGATGAACCGCGCCGACGAGCTCGGCGAGGTGGGCCGCGCGTTCGACGAGATGGCGGCCCGCATCGAGATGCTGCTGCGCTCGGAGAAGGAGATGCTCGCGAACGTCTCGCACGAGCTGCGCACGCCGCTCGCGCGCATCCGCGTGGCGCTCGATCTCGCCTCCGAGGGGGACGCGGACGTGGCGCGCGAGTCGCTCGGCGAGATCGCGGAGGACCTCGCGGAGCTGGAGCGCCTCGTGGACGACGTGCTCATGGCGGCGCGCTTCTCGCTTCGGGAGGGCACGCCCGGCGCGCCGACGACGCCGCAGGTCCGAGCGGAGCGCCTCGACGTGGGGGCGCTGCTCAAGAAGTCGGTGCAGAAGTTCCGCAGCGCGCACCCCGAGCGCCCGGTGCACACGGAGCTCCCCGCGCAGCTCCCTTCGATCTCCGCGGATCCGGTGCTCCTGCGCCGCGTCGTCGACAACCTCCTCGACAACGCGCACAAGTACACGGAGGAGCGCGAGCGCCCGATCGATCTCGGCGCCGAGAGCCACGACGGCACGGTCGCGATCTGGGTGCGCGATCAGGGCATGGGCATCGCGCCGGAGGATCTGCCGCGCGTGTTCGAGCCGTTCTTCCGCACGGATCGCAGCCGCACGCGCGCGACCGGCGGCCTCGGCCTCGGCCTCGCGCTCGCGCGCCGCATCGTGACGGCGCACGGCGGCACGCTGCGCTTGGAGAGCTCGCTCGGCAGCGGCACGAACGCGCGCATCGAAGTGCCGGTGCTCGCGCCGAGCGTCCCTCCTTCGGTGTAGCTCTCTCGGGTTGCGTCTCGCGCTCCGCGGGCCATACCAGAGGTAGCTCGAACAGGAGGAGGGGACGCGTGGATGTCGCGGAGGGGCCGAGGCTCACCTTCGAAGTGAGCGGAGCGCACGCGGGCCCGCCCGTCCTGCTCCTCCGCCCTCTGCACGAGCCGATCCCCGGCCTCGCGGCGTTCCGAGCGGCGCTCGCCTCCCGCGCCCGCGTCATCGACCTCGACGGCGCGCTGCCCCCGGATCCAGGCTGCGCGGCCCCGTCGTCCACCGCGCGCTCTCTCGGCCGCAGCGCGCTCGCGGTGCTCGATCAGCTGGGCGTGCGCCGCACGCACGTGCTCGGCCTCGCGAAGGGCGCAATGGCGGCGACGTGGCTCACGATCGACGCGCCGGATCGCGTCGCGCGCGTGTGCTTCATCGTGGCCCCCGCGACGTCGCGCGCGCTGCTTCGTGTCCATCGCCCGTGCGCGCCCGTGCTGTTTTTGGTCGGCGATCGCGAAGAGACGCCGGAGGAGGTGTTGCTGCGCGCGCTCACGGATTCCGCCGCCGAAGGCCGCTCCGCCGAGGACATCGCGAGGGGGCTCGACGCGCCGTCTCCGACCGACCTCGCCGATGAGCGCGCTGCGCCGGTATTTCGTCCCCTCCCTGAGGCGGCGGAGCCGCCGATTTGGGAGGGGCGGGCACGGGCGCAGCACGTGACCGGGGGTGGGCACCTTTTGCCTGTTTTTCAAGCCGATCCGGACCGCACGCTCGCCGCGGCTCACCGGGCGCTGCGGTTCTTTCTGGACGCGGAGGCCGTCACGCTCCGAGTGAGGGATCGGTGACGCGCATCACGAAAGCCTTCATTCTCCGGGGGACAGCGCGAGGACCGGCCACGTGCCCGCGAGGCGGCCGTCGCGGACCAGGCGGAGCGCGCCGAAATCGGCCATCACACGCTCGCTCTGCGTGGGGCGCAAAAAGACCCAGTCGTCGACGTCGAGCGCCGTGCGCGCGGAGCCGTTCAGCATCGCCTGGTTCGTCGAGAAACCGTAGACCGGGTTGTCCACGAGGCCCGCGGGGGAGACGGGGCGCGCCATCCAGCCGCCGCCGAAGATGAAATACGTCACCTCGCGGTTCGGATCGAGCGCGCGCCACGCCCGCGCCGCCCACTCGAGGAACGGCACGCGCGCCCCCGCGAGGCGCTTCAACACCGGCGCCGCGATGTGCACCGCCGGCACGTGCTCCGCGAGCGCCGGCACGTCGAAGTCGGTCGGCATCACGAGGCACGAGCCGAGCGCCGCCTCGTTCACCGGACCGCCCGCGTGGTAGCGCATGTACGTCTTGCTGCCGCCGCCGCTCCAGACCGGATCGCCTTCGATCAAAGCTGGATCGTGCGCGCGCACCGCCTCGCGCAGGGCCGCGAATCGCGCCGTCGCCTCCGCGAACGCGCGCGACGGGCTCGACAGGATCGGCGGCGCCGCCGGCACGTGCGCGTCGTACCCCATGAGGCCCGCGAACCGCAGGTGCTGCGGATCGGCCTGGATCACGCGCAGGATGTCGCGCAGCTCGTCGACGTTCGCGGCGCCTCCGCGGTGCAGCCCGACGTCGATCTCGACGGCCACGCGCGCCACCGCCCCGGCCGCGCGCGCGATCGCCCCGTACTCCTCCGCGCGCGCCTTCGTGTCGACGAGCCACCGCACGTTCACGCCCGGATCGCCGCCCGCGTCGCGCCCGCGGTAGAACGCCGCCGCCGCCTGCACCGGGAGCGGCTTGCCGAGCAGCAGATCCGCGTCCGGCAGCTCGCGGGAGAGCGCGCCCACGGAGCTGTCGAACACCATGAGCCGCGACGTGCCGAGCCGATCCATCACGTGGCGCAGCAGCGGCACCGACGGCAGCGATTTGGCCACCACACGCACCGCGAGCCCCGGCGCGACGTTGCGCTTCACGACGGCGAGGTTCGCGTCGAGCGCGTCGAGATCGAGCACGATCACCGGCCTCCCCGGCCCCGCGCGGCGCAGCTCGGCGTTGAGCCCGGAGAACGGCATCGCGTGGGGCGCCCCTCGATCGCGCAGCATCCCCCGCTTCTACGGCTGCCGCGCGTAACCCTCAAGCATCGCGACCCCAGCGAAGCACGCTCGTGCGCGATGAGCCGAGAGCCCTCCAAGGAATGCACGAGAGGATGCCCACCCCCGGTCGCGCTGCGCGCGCCCGCCCCTCCCAAATCGCTCTCTTCGTTCGCGAAGGGAGGGGGACGTTCCGTCCTGTTCGCGGGCGCCTCTGACGAGAGCGAGATGGAGACGTTGCCGCCGACGGTTCACGGCGCCGGGGCTGCGCGGCGCAGGAACGCGCGCACGAGGTCGCCCGCGATCGGCTCGTCGTACATCACGAAATGGCCGTCTTCGCCGGCGTTCGGCGCGAGCTGCGCGAGGACGCGATCCGGCGACGTCGGGCCGCGGGAGAGCGCGAGGCCCGCGGGCGCGCGCACGAGCGGGATCGTCGGTTGCACGTGGAGCGCCACCGCGAGCGCCTCCGACGCGGCCTCGGGGTTGTAGCTGTCGCGCAGGCCCTCGAAGAGCAGCACCTTCTGCGGCGCGCGGCCCGGCAGCGGATCCCAGTAGTACCGGGCGAACGCGAGCGGATCGATCGGATCGGCCAGGCCCTCCGCGAGCGCCATCAGCGGGTGCAGCTCCGACAGCTCGTCCGGATCCATGCCGAGGAGCAGCGTCACCCAGCTCGTGAGGTTCATGTTCGTGCGTCGGAGGATGCCGATGCGCACGTCGCCGCCGCAGCCCGAGAGGATGACGCCCCGCACGCGCGGATCCACCGCCGCGACCGCCGCCACCGACTGGCACCCTTGCGAGTGCCCGGCGAGGACGGTGCGACTGCCATCCAGCCGCAAGGTGCCTTTTCCGCCGCGGAGCACGGGCCGCCCATCGTCGCCGCGTATACTGGCCAGATCCACGCCGGCGAGGAGCCGCACGAGCACCGTCGCGTCCGCCTGCGCCTGCGCCATGTTGCCGCGCGCCGCCTCGGGGTAGAGCGGATTGTAAAAGGCCATCGGCGGGCCGCCTTCGCCGGGCGAGACGGGGATCCCCATCGGCAGCACGAGAGGCCCCTTCGCGCCGGGGCGCCCGCTCTCGGCGCCGCCGTTCAAGGGCTGATCCGTCGCGATCGCCGCGAACCCTTCGGCCGCGGCCCACCCGGCGAAATCCCTCTCTCCGGTGAAGCTCCCGAAGTTGCCGCCGGTCCCGTGCGCCGTCACGAGCAGCGGATATCCGTCCTTCGGAGCAGGGGAGTCCGGGATCGTGAGGAGGAAGCGCGCGCGGAGCTGCCCCGGGCACTCGCCGGACGCGGCGGCCGCGTCGCGCGGGACCGGCGAGGGCGCGGGCTTTCCGGAGGCGTCCAGCGTCACGTCGCCGCCGCCGCTCTCCATGAAAGGGGCCTTGTCCACGCGAGACTGGAAGTTCGGCGTGCAATACACACCGTGGTACGCGCGGTAATGGCCGGTGAGCGAGAACGCGCTGGCCGACTCCACCCGCAGGATCCGCGGCGGTCGCCGCGCGCCCTCCTCCACGGAGGGGGTCTTTTTCGGAGAGGCCTTCTTGGGGGTCTTCTCGTCCCGAGGCGCCATCATCCCGTCGATCACGTCGACGAGCCCGCTCGCGATCGCGTGGGGCCTCCCGGTTCGGAATACAGCGATTCCGGCGATCTCGTCCCGCGGCAATCCGAGCGACTCCAGCGTCTCCACCGCGCCCGCGTGGAGCGCCCGCGCCCGCTCGCCGTCCGCGTCCGTCCGCGGCGTCTTCGCGAGCGCCGTCTCCAGATCGAGCGACCGCACGAGCCCCGCCGCCCCGCCGAACGAGCGCTGCACCACCGCCGCATACAGCGTGTCCGGCCGGAGGACGAACCCGCTCATCGGCGCGACGGCGAGGGTGCCTTTGCGGAGATACCGCATGTCCCGCGTCGTGGCCCGCAGCGCGAGCGGATAGAAGGTGCCTCTCTCCGGGCTCTTCGCGTCCACATCGACGAGGGAGACAGCGGCGCCCGGCCCGCGCGTCGTGTCCTCCGCTGCGACGCCGGAAAGATCCAGCGGCCCCTCGAAGCGGAAGAACACCACCGGATTCACCGAGAACCCGTCCAGATCCGCCGCCGCGCGATCCAGATACTCCCGCACGAGGGCCGAGTCGTGCCCGGGATATCCGGTGAAGTCGATGTGCCCATTCGGGAGCCGCGCCATCTCCGTCGGCCAGGGCGCCTCCCCCCAGTGAGCAGCCTTGTCGCCGCGCGGGATCGCGAATGCCACCTTCGAGGGAGCGAGCGGCGCCGCGGAGGCGCTGGCGGACGCCGTCGCCACCGAAGGGAGGGAGTCCACGACGATGTCGTTGTGGGCGCCGCTGCAGCCGGAAATCGACGCTGCGAAGAGCGCGCTCGTGAGGAAGAGTGCCTGTCTGTACTGCCTGCGTCCGGAGGATCCCGACGTCAATTGCGTGTCCCGCCTATCCCAACCCCCTTCGGATCGGTCGCGAGCGGTTTGTAGCCGGTGCTCGCCGCGGGCGGCGTCTTGGCGCTCGCAGGGGGCTTCGCGCCCGTGCCCGGCTTCGTCCCTGCCGCCCCGGAGGTGCCCGGTGCCGCCGTGCCGGTCGTCGGCTCGTTGCCGGCCGTCCCCGCGCTGTTCGGCGGCGCGTCCGTCTTCGGCGTCTCCGTGGTCGTCGTCGCGGGCGCGCCGGCGCCGGTCGTCGCGCCGGAGCCGGTCACGGGAGGCGGCGGCGACTCGGCCGTTCCGGCCGTCCCCGGGCCCCGCGTCGCGAAGAACACCCCGCCTCCGACGACGCCCAGGAACAGGAGCCCTCCCACCGCGAGCAACGCGACCGGCGGCTTCTTCGAACTGGCCGTATTCGGGCGAGCGGCGGTGAGATCCGTGCCCGTCATCCCGGGGGAGCTGCCCGAAGGCAAGCCGGAGATCCGTCCGTCGCTGGCCGCGAATTGACCGCTCGAAGCAGCGGGCGCCCCCGGCTGCGAGGCCGTCATCGGATGAGGGCCGCTCTGACCGATCATCGGCTGAGAAGGACTCTGCCCCATCATCGGCTGAGAGGGACTCTGCCCCATCATCGGCTGCGAGGGGCTCTGTCCGAGCATCGGCGCAGACACCGTGCCTCCCGCGCCCGGCTGTGGATAAGGCCCCGTCGCGTGCGGCGGAGTCGCCGCCTGCGGATACCCCGGCGCCGTCGCGACGCCGGGCCGAGCCCCCATCGCCTGCGCCTGCGCGGCCGGAGCGCCTCCACCTGGCGCCGCCGCCGCCATCCCCACGGCCGGCGCCGGCCCGAACGCCGTCGGAACGGTCGCCCCCGGCGCGGGCGCGGCCATCCCCGGGCTCGTCTGCGCGAGGTTCGTCGCCTCCACGCCGAGCACCCGCGCGATGCGGCCCACGTACGCCTGGGCCCGCGGCGGCGCGTACACGCCGATCTTCTGCGCGAAGTGCGCGACCGTCGCGAACCGCAGATCCGGCTGCTTCTCCAGGCAGCGGAGCACGATGTCGTTCACGTCCGCCGGCAGATCGGGCCGGTGCACCGCGAGCGGCGTCGGCTGCTCCCACAGCACCTTCGTCACGAACTGCTCCAGCGAGTCCGCCTCGAACGGGCGATGCGCCGTGAGGAGCTCGTACAACGTGACGCCGAGGAGCCAGATGTCCGCGCGGTGATCGACCTTCTTCGCCGACGACATCTGCTCGGGCGACATGTACCCGCCGGAGCCCATCCCCTGCGACGTGCCGGTGAGCCCCTGGTCCGATCCGGCCACCTTCGCGATGCCGAAATCGAGCACCTTGATGAGCGGCGCGCCGTCGGGCTCCACCTCCAGGAAGAGGTTCGCGGGCTTCAAATCGCGGTGAACGATGCCCTTCGCGTGCGCCTCGGCGATCGCGTCGCAGGCCTGCAAGATGTACTCGGCGGCGTCCGCGAGCGAGAGCGCGCCCCGCTTGTGCACCACCGACTCCAGATCGGCGCCGGAGAGGTGCTCCATCACCATGTACGGCGTGCCGTCGTCGAGCTGGCCGACGTCGCTGATCTTCGCGACGTGCTTGCTCTGGAGCTGCGCCGCGGCCTGCCCTTCGCGGATGAAGCGCTCGGTCGCGCCTTTGACCGCCATCGCGCGCGGCTGCATCAGCTTGATCGCGACCAGGTTGCCGAGCGTCGTGTGACGCGCCGCGAGGACGACCCCCATCCCGCCCGCACCGAGGACCTTCTCGACCCGGAACTTCGACGCGATCACGTCTCCGGGTCGGACCTGTAGCTCTTCCATAGAATCGGCCGAAGAATAGGCCAGATCGCGTCACAGGGGAAACGCATGGAACGCGGATGGCCGGACTCCCTCCCGAGCGCCCGGCCATCCCCCACCGCGTCCCCCCGGACCTGGATCGCTCCAGGCTTCCCCCCCGGTCGCGCGCGCCGCTGTGGGGCAGCGATCGCGCCCGATTCCCCCCCGGGTCCCCCCGGTCCCCTCCCGAACCGTCAGGTCGTGAGCAGAGGATGCCACGCCGAGAGCGCGCGAAAAGAGCAGCGTCTCGCTACTGCATTCGTGCGAGAGAGCGCAACGCGAGCGCGATCTGCGAGGGGAGGGGGACGCGGTCAGTCGTCGCTCAATCGTCCGAAGCCGGCAGCTTGATCTTCGGCGCCGCGACCTCGACCGTGAGCTCTTCTTCGATGCCCTCGTCCGGCTCGACGCGGGCGAGCACCACCGTGATGTTGTCGGCGCCGCCCGCGAGGTTCGCGCGGGAAATGAGCGTCTGGCAGATGTCGTGGAGCGAGCGCGTGCCCGTCACGATGTCGAGCATCTCCGCGTCCGTCACCATGCCGGAGAGGCCGTCCGAGCAGAGCAGGTACACGTCTCCGAGGCGCGTCTCGTCGGTGAGGATGTCGACGAGCACCTCCTCCCGGATGCCGAGCGCGCGCGTGATCACGTTCGGCGGGAGCTGGCGGATCTCCTCCTCGGTCATCCACGGGGCCATGTGCGCCGCGTCGCTGATGAGCGAGTGATCGCGCGTGAGCTGGAGGATCTCGCCGTCGCGGATGCGGTAGCAGCGGCTGTCGCCCACGTGCCCGACCGTGATCTTCTCGGTCGTCTTGTTGAACATCGCGCTGACGATCGTCGTGCCCATGCCGAAGTCGGCGACGGTGCGCAGCGAGCGATCGAAGATGCGGCGGTTCGCGAGGCGGAGGCCCGTGACGATGTAGTTCTCTTCTTCGGAGAGGTTCGGGTCGACGGGGAATGGCCACGTCGCGTCGCGCCCGACCGTGATCGAGAAGAAGTCCGAGAGCGTCGTCACCGCGAGCTGGCTCGCGACGTCGCCGGACCTGTGGCCGCCCATCCCGTCCGCGACGGCGCACACACGGTACTCCGGCAATAGAAGGAGGCTGTCCTCGTTGTGCTCTCGCAGTAGACCGGTGTCGGTCAAGCCTGCGAACCGGGATCGCATGGGCCCAGAGTAGACGCGGACAGGGTGCCCCGCGCAAGGGTTGTGATGCGCGCCGCGCTCTCGGAGCCGTTGGAGCGCACAAACACCGGCCAACGTGCGCGCTTCGTTTGCGCGCTGTCACGGAGCGTTGACACGGCCGCGATCCCTCCTGCGCCGCCGCGCGCGCGCGGATCGGCGCGTCGGACCGCAGCAGATTTCACGCGTTTTCAGCGTCGTTGGGGCGCGCCTGAGCGCGGCTGCCGATCTATGGTGGGGCATGGACAGCTTCGGCAACTTCATCGGCGGGGAGGTACGTGACGGCGGCGTCCCTCTCTCGGTGCGGAACCCCTACGACGGCGCGGTGGTGGGCCAGGTGCTGCAGGCCGCCCGCGAGACGCTGGAGGCGGCGGCGGAGGCCGCGATCGAGGCGCAACCCCGCATGGCCGCGCTCAATCGAGAGGCCCGCGCGAAGATCCTGGATCGCATCGCGGACGGCGTGTGGCAGCGGCGGGACGATCTCGCGCGCACGATCCTGGTCGAGAGCGGCAAGCCGATCACGTACGCGCGCGTCGAGGTGGCGCGCGCCGTGGACACGTTCCGCGCGAGCGCACAGGCGGCGCGGACGCTGGCGGGCGAGGAGATCCCGGTGGACGCGCAGCGCCCCGGCGAGGGACGGATCGCCTTCACGCGCCGCTTCCCCGTCGGGCCGGTGCTCTCGATCACGCCGTTCAATTTCCCGCTCAACCTGGTGGCGCACAAGGTCGGTCCTGCGATCGCCGCGGGCTGCGCGAACGTGGTGAAGCCGGCCTCCGCGACGCCGCTCTCCGCGCTGAAGCTCGCGCAGATCTGCGACGAAGCGGGCGTCCCCAAAGGCGGCCTCAACGTCGTCGTGTGCGATCGCACCGCGGGCCAGTCGCTCGTGGAGGACGAGCGCTTCAAGCTCCTCACGTTCACGGGCAGCGCCCCCGTCGGCTGGAGGATGAAGCGCGACGCCGGCAAGAAGAAGATCACGCTGGAGCTCGGCGGAAACGCCGCCGTGATCGTGATGCCCGACGCCGACATCGACACCGTCGCGTCGCGCGTCGCGGTCGGCGGCTACTACCAGGCGGGCCAGAGCTGCATCTCGGTGCAGCGCGTGATCGTGCACAAGGACATCGCCGTGAAGCTCCGGGACGCGCTCGCGGATCGCGTGAAGGCGACGCCCTTCGGCGATCCGTCGGTGGAGGCGACGGTGAGCGGCCCGCTGATCGACGCCGCGAACGCCGAGCGCGTGGTGGCGTGGATCGGCGAGGCGATGTCGCTCGGCGCCGAGCGTCTCGTCGGAGGCCCGCGCGAGGGCACGATCGTCCCGCCGACGTTGCTCGCGAACGCGCCGCGAGACGCCCGCGTCGTGCGTGAAGAGGTCTTCGGTCCCGTCGTCGTGATCGAAGAGGCGACCTCGCTGGACGACGCGATCCGCCGCGCCGCGGACACGCGCTACGGTCTGCAGTGCGGCATCTTCACGAACAGCCTGAACGCGGTCATTCGCGCCTGGAACGAGATCGAGGTCGGCGCGCTGATCCACAACGACGTCCCGGCCTACCGCGTCGACCTGATGCCCTACGGCGGCGTGAAGGACAGCGGTCTCGGCCGCGAGGGCCCGCGCGAGACGATCCTGGAAATGACGGAGCCCCGCCTCTGCGTCCTCCGCCCGTGACGTGGAGAGCGGTCAAGGGACGCCGCGGTCACTGCTGTTGTTGCTGCTGCTCTTGCCGGCGCCGCTCGATCGTCGCGGCGTCGCCCTCGGAGTCGCGCTCGTCCTCGGAGGGGGCATCGCCCTCCACGATGGAGCCGCCGCAACACGTCTGCCGCACCCGGATATCGTATCCGTGGGCCGCGCGCCTGTCGCGCGGCAACTGGTCAGTCCAGAGGGACCGCCTTCGCGAGGGCCACCGCGATTCGCCGCGCGGGAGAGCCATCGATTGGCCGCTGTTTTGCCGAGAAATCCGCTTCAGATAGCCTGTCTCCAACCCGCGTGTTTCGTAATGAGACGCGGACGCGGTCGTTTGTCTGTTTGGGGCGGCGGAGAGGCCTTGTGTTTCATTCTGAAGCGGGCTCCGTGATTGGCACTCTGACGGAGCGCTCCGCGTCGCGTCGAGACTGACTGCGTCGGCGGCGGGCGCTCAACCGGACGGCGGGTGCCGCGCGGTCGTTTTCGGGCACCCCACGGTCGAAAACGGGTAACGCCCTACCTTGTAATGGGGCGTTAGAGCATGTAAATTCATACACTTACGGGCCGTTGGACCCTTGGCCCGGCCTCTGCACGGTGCGACCTCCGCACGTTCGGAGGCTTCATGAATATCGTCACTACCAACTCCACGACGAACTCGACCCTGCCGGTCGATCCGCACGCCCAGCTCCGCGCCCTCTATGTCGCCCTCTTGGAGCACCAAGAGTACTTCGACGAGTTCAAGCACATCCTGTCGCTCTACACGACGCCGCCCGAGCCGATCGACGAAGAGCCGGCCGAGTCCGCGCGCGTCCGCTCGATCCTCAACGGGAAGATCCGCGCGTGGGTGAACGGCCCGTTCACGGATCTCTCGGTCGTGCAGGTCCTCCAGTGGCGCGCGATCGTCGTCGACGAGCGGCTCAACGTCTCCATCTCGCCCTGGAAAGAGTCGAACGCTTACTGACGGACGGCGCCTTGGAACGGGGGGATGGGGAGGTTCCCTTGGACGCACTGCTCTGGGTTGACGGTCTGTACGCGGAGCTCTGCAGCTCGTTCTCGGGCTCTTTGAAGGAAGAGGCCCGCCGGCTCCCGTTCACCCTCGGTCTCGCGCGGGAGCCGGAGACGCCGTGGAGCCATGTGTTCGCGCAGGAGATCACGCTCGCCGCGCCCGCGCTCGTCGCGGAGGCGATGCCGGAGGTGCCGGCGAGCGTCGTCCAGAAGGCGCTCTTCGCGCACGCGCTCGCGGTCATCGACGCGATGGGGCGGGACCGCATCGAGGACAACCAGGTGGCGGCGACGCCCGCGCTCCGGAGAGTGCTGGACGGGATCCGCGCGCGCCGTGATCACTTGCTGATGCGCGTGGCCGACGGCCGCGGCGCGCCGCTCGACGCCTCCTCGGCGGATCGCGAGCTCACGCTGGCCGCGCAGCTCGAGCGTGATCTCTTGCTCGGTCGCCGGCGCGTGGACTTCGCGATCTACGAGGCGGTGAGCCGGCGCAAGCAGTGGGCAGGGCTGCTCGCTTCGTCGGCGCTCGCGGCGTACGCGGCGTGGACGCCCTCGCGCACGGCGGCGCTGCGGCGGGTGCTGCTCTCTGCGGCGATGGGGCTCCAGATCTTCGACGACGTCATCGACTGGGAGGAAGACGCCGCGACCGGTCGAGCGTGGGCGGTCGCGCTCGCGCGAGGCGCGCTGCGGCAGGCCTCGTGGAGCGAGGGCGCGCCGGCGAAGACCACGCGCGGCTCCGACGTGCACGGCGCCTCCGTCCTCCCGCGGATGCTCGATCGCGCGCGGTTTCATTTCCACGTCGCGGGGCGCATCGGCGGCGTGCTCGGCGCGGCGCGGCTCGCGCGCTGGGCCCACGAGCGATCGGCCTCCGTGCGTGATCTCGCCGAGCGGGAGCGCCGCAGCGCAGGCTACGTAAGCCGCGCGCACAAGCTCGCGCCGTGGGCGCATGCCGTGCTCGCTCCGAGGCCGTGACGCGCCGAGCGCGACCTCCGTGGGACTTCGATTACCGCCCGATCCTACCGCCGGACCCCGGCCGGAGCGGCGCCTGCGATCTGGTGATCGCGCTCGGTGATCGCGCTCCGCTCGACCGCGCGCAGGACACGTTCGCGCGCGCCGCCGCGGAGGTGACGGTCGAGGAGGTGCTCGCGATCGCGCCGCTCTTCTGGCTCCGCGTGCGAGGGCCTTCGGCCGTCGAGCCCGCGCGCGTCGCGGAGATCGCGGCGGCGCTCGGATCGGTTCGGTACGTGGCGTCCGCGCGTCACGGATCGCAGGCGTGGGCCCCGTCGTTCGTCGCCTCTCCGCAGCACGCGGCGCGCGCCACGGGGTGGTCCGTCCGCGAACCAGGCGCCGGTGACGATCCGTCCGGGGCCGCGGCGTGGTTCCTCGCCTCCGAAGGCGGCGGCGTATCGGTGCGACGGGACGTGACGGGCACGGGCGCGGGGACGCGGCTCGCCGTGATCGACGATGACGCCGCGGACGCGGAGATGCTCGGCCTCGACGCGGAGATCCCGATCCTGATCGAGCGGACCACGCGCGCTCAGAAGCACGGCGCGCTGATGGTCGCGTGGGCGTCGGGGGCGCCGCGCGCCGAGCCGCCGTTCCGCGGGGTCGCGCCGGACGCGTCGCCGCGCCTCTACGTCATCCCGAAGCCTGGGGACGACGTGCTCTCGATGCCGCTCGCGCTCGTGCGCGCCGTCGCGGACGGAGCGGACGTCATCGTGTGCGCGACGTACCTCGAAGGCGCCTCGGGGCCGCTCCTCGACGACGCGCTCGCCTTCGCGGAGCGGCTCGGGCGCGGCGGCCGCGGCTGCGTCGTGGTGATGCCGACGGGGCGCCAGACGTCGAGCCCGCCGGGCTCGGTGCACGCGAGCTTCGCGCTCTCCTTCGGCGATCCTGCGGCGGATCCGCGGGTGATCTGCGTCGGGCCGGCGGCTCGCGGCGGCGGGTGGTTCTTCTACCGCGATCGGAGGAAGCTCGCGCGTCCGTTCGGCAACCGCGGGCCCGCGGTGCGTCTCCTCGCGCCGGGCGACGATCTCCCGTACCCGCTCGGCGGCGCGCCGCGGCTCTGTCACGCCGAGTCGAGCGGAGCCGCCGCGGTGGCGGCGGGCGTGGCGCTCCTCGTGCTCGCGAACAACCCCGAGCTCCGCGCGCGTGACGTGCACGCGATCCTTGAGCGCACCGCGGAGCCGATCGCGCCGGAGGCGGACGCGCGGTGGGCGCCGTTCGCGGACGCGCACGACACGCTGCCCACCGGCCGCGATCCCGACGGTCACAGCGCGAAGCACGGCTACGGGGCCGTCTGCGCCGAGCGAGCGTGCCTGTGCGCGGCGTGCCCCGTGGCGTTCGCGCTCGCGCGCATCGGCGAGACGAGCGCCGCCGCGTCGTTTCGTGCGATGCGCCGCCGAGAGCCGGACGTCGGCGCCGCGTTCTCGCGTGACCTCGGCTCGCGCATCGTGCGCGCTCTGCTCTCCGATGCGCGGCTGGATCACGCGGCGCGCGCGATCGCGCGGCACGTGCGGCTCCTCGCGGCGGACCCCCGGCGCGCGCTGGATTTCCCGGCCGGCGCGCTCGCTCGTCAGGTGGCGCTGCTCCTGCGCGGCGTCCTCGAAATCGAGGCCGATCCGCTCCCCGAGGCGCTCCGTCGCGAGGCCTCGGCGCTGCTCGTCCGGCTCGCCGCGGCGCCGCACGTCGAGGAGGCGTGGCTGCGGCTCGCGACGCGTCTCTTCTCACCGACCGCGGCCCCCGTCCCGGATTCGTGAGACAGCGCGCCGGCCGCGCGGCCGAGCGCAAGGAGATCGCGCTCACCGCCTCCGCGCCCGTGAACTTTGCGTTCGCGGGGGCGAGGCCGTGCCTTCGGCATCGAGGGGTGTGCAATGAGGCCGTTTCGGCGTAACGTACGGGGTAATCTGCACGGTCGTTTCCTTGGACGACCCACGTTACGCGCCGCCATGATTGTTCGGATGCGACGGCGTTGGGCCCTGTATGTGGCCATGGTCGTGACGGTCGCGGCCATGGCCGTGATGTGGCTTAGCGCCATCGGTTATTACAACCGACCGTTTCCCGGTGTCCTCGTCGACGCCGAGGGGGTCGTGTCGAGTCTGGGTTTGCCCTCGTGGCCGGGCTTCCATCAAGGCCTCGGGTTCCCGGACCAGCTCGTCTCCGTGGAGGGGCGCGACCTCTCCGGGCTGCCGGGCGCGGAGCGAGCGCGCGCGTTCGATCGAGCGGTCGACGCCGCGGGCGACGCTCGGGAGCTCACGGCGTGCTTCACGGCCGGTCACGGCGCGCCGGGACCACGGTGCGTGACGCTGCCGATCCGCCCGCTGGATCCGCTCGCGTGGTGGCTGTTCGCCGGGATGCCCCTGGTCGTCGGCGCGGCGTTCGTCGGCGCGGCGCTGCTCGCGATCTCCGCGAGCCCCAAAGGCCGGCTGGCGAGGACGTTCGCGTTCAGCTCGCTCTGGTACGCGCTCTTCCTCTTTACGCTGTTCGACTACCACACGTCCCGCCACTTCGTTCCGCTGTTCCACCTCGCGTACGCGATGGGGCCACTCGGCTGCTTCATCTTGCCGCTGCGCCTCCCGGACGACGTCGAGGCGCTCGAAGCGCGACCGTGGCTCGTGCCCGCGGCGTACGGGATCGGCGCGGCGCTCGCGGCGGCGGTGCTCGTGACGCACGGCCTCGGGTACAGCACGGTGGTGCTCCGGAACGTGTGCGGCGGCCTCCTCGGCGCGTCGTTCATCTTCTTCGTGTGCACGATCCTGATGCGGTTCTCGCGCGCGGAGGGCGCGCGGCGCGACACGCTCCGCGTGCTGGTCGGCGCGATGGTGCCCGCGCACGCGCCGGTCGGCGTCGCGTTCCTCTTCTCGGCGGTCGGCATCCCGGGCTCGACGACGTTGTTCTGCGCGACGCCCCTGTTCTTGCTGCCGCCGCTCGCCACGGCGCTCGCGTTCATCCGGCACAACCTGTGGGGATCGCGCCGCGTCTTGCCGCGGATCCCGACGCGCGTCGGGCTGGCCGTCGCGGGCGGCGTCGGCGGCGTCATCGCGGGCGCGATCGGCGTCTCGCTGCTCGGCGCGGCGTCGCTCGGCGGCGCGCTCCTCGCGGCGTCGCTCGGCGCTGCGGTGGCCGCGGTGCTCGTCGCGCTGTTCCTGAGCGTGGGCGATCGGAGCCTCTTCTCGGCGCGCGCCGAGTACAAACCGACCGTGGAGCAGCTCTCCGCGGAGCTCCTCGTGCACTCCTCGCCGGAGGGCGTGGCCGCCGCGATCGAGCGCACGGTGCGCAGGTGGATGCCGTGCGACGTCGTCGAATTCCGCACGGAGCCGGCGCTGGAGCCGGACGAGATGTACCTCCAGACCGAGCAGAAGAGCGGGCGCCGCTCGATCATCGCGCGCAAGAGCGAGCTCTACCTCGACGTGATGTTCAACGGTCAGGTGCTGGGTCAGCTCCACCTCGGCGGCAAGCCGGGCGGCGCGCTCTTCACGAGCGAAGACGTCGATCTGCTCCGCACGATCGCGAACCTCGCGGCGCTCGCGCTGGCCCACGCGCAGAGCTACTCGGAGCTGGAGCAGCGCCGCCGCGAGCAGGCCGCCGCCTGGCACAACGAGCGCGTCGCCCTCGTCGAGACCGTCGCCGCGGAGATCGCGCACGAGGTCCGCTACCCGATCAACTTCTTCCGCTCGATCTTCTCCCGCAAGAAGGACCGCCTCGACGAGGAGGAGATCGACATCGGGTGCGAAGAGGTCGAGCGCCTGGAGCGCCTCGTCTCCGGCCTGCGCAAGGTCGCGGGCAAGCGCATCGAGCGCCGCAGCGCCCGCGTGGACGAGCTCGCCGTGAAGGCGGAGATGCTGCTGCGCGATCAGCTCGGCCCGCGCCGGATCATCATCGAGACGAGCGGCCCGCTCGCGCTCCGGTGCGATCCGGATCAGGTGACGCAGATCCTCGTGAACCTCGTCTCCAACGCGATCGACGCGGCGGGGGAGGACGGCGAGGTCGGCGTGTGTTGGTCCGCGACGCCCTCCAAGAGCACGCTCACCGTCTGGGACACCGGCGCCGGCTTCTCGTGCGAGCCGGGCCGCCTGTTCGCGCCCTGGTACACCACGAAGCCGCGCGGCACGGGCCTCGGTCTGGCCATCGCGCACCGCATCGTCCGCGCGCACGGCTGGACGATCGATCCCGAGCGGCGCGACGGCGTCACCCGGTTCGTGATCACCATCCCCCGCTCGGACGTGTCGGATACGCCGCCCGCGATGCCGCCGGAGACGGTAGATTCCACGGCCGAGGCCGGATGAAGATCCTGATCGTCGACGACCAGCGGAGCGCGCGGAAGGTCCTCAAGGACTACCTCTCGGCCCTGAGCGACATCGAGTGCGCGGAGGCCGCCAGCGTCGAGGACGCGATGACGGCGGTGGAGCGGCACCACCCGGATCTCCTGCTCCTCGACGTGCGGCTGAACCTCGGCGATCTCCGCGATCGCGGCGGGCTC
This sequence comes from Polyangiaceae bacterium, assembly GCA_046351455.1. Classification (GTDB taxonomy): domain Bacteria; phylum Myxococcota_A; class Polyangia; order Polyangiales; family Polyangiaceae; genus JADJRH01. The sequence goes on along the minus strand of JAXLYM010000006.1, from coordinate 421,026 downwards.
GAGATCCTGCGGCGCCTGCGCGCGTCCGGCCGCACCACGCCGGCGATCGTCGTCACCAGCGTGAACGAGCTGTCGGAGATCCGCGAGGCGATGCGGCTCGGCGCGCAGGACTACGTGCTGAAGGAGGAGCTCGGGCCCGAGATGCTCCTGCCGATCGTGGAGTCGCACCGCGAGCGTCTGGCCCTCCGCGGCGAGGTGGTGCGCCTCCGCGAGCGCGTGGACCGCACGTTCGGCACGCGCGCGATCCTCGGCTCCTCGCCCGACATGGAGCGCATGCGCCGCCGCATCGAGCGCGTCGCCGACTCGACGTCCGCGGTGCTCGTGCGCGGAGAGACCGGCACCGGCAAGGAGATGGTGGCGCGCGCGCTGCACGAGATGTCCTCGCGCCGCAACGATCCGTTCGTCGCGATGAACTGCTCGGCGCTCCCCGGCACGCTGATCGAGTCCTTGATCTTCGGCCACGAGAAGGGCGCGTTCACCGGCGCGGATCGCCGCGCGCGCGGCCAGCTCGAGCTCGCGGGCGCCGGCACGATCCTCTTCGACGAGATCGCGGAGATGCCGATCGAGCTGCAGGCGAAGCTGCTCCGCGTGCTGGAGGATCGCAAGTTCCGCCCGCTCGGCGCCGAGCAGGAGATCCCGCTGCGCGCGCGCGTCGTCGCCGCGACGCACGTGGACCTGGAGAAGCGGATGGCGGAGGGGCGCTTCCGCGAGGACCTCTTCTATCGGCTCAACGTGGTGTCGATCTACGTGCCGTCCCTCGCGGAGCGCGGCGACGACGACACCGTGGAGCTTTTGCACGCGTTCGCAGGCGATTTCCAGCGCAAGCTGCGCTTCACGAACGAGGCGATCGAGTGGCTCATCCGGCGCCCGTGGCCCGGCAACGTGCGCGAGCTCCGGAACCTCGTGGAGCGCCTCGTGCTGCTCGCGGACGACGATCTCATCGACGTGGCCACGCTGGAGGACCTCACGCGGGAGCGGCCTCAGCTCGACGCGACGACCGAGATCGACAAGCTCGCGCGCATCATCCTCGCGCTGCCGGAGCGGCTCGGATCCAAGCTCCGCGTGATCGAGCGCGCGGTCCTGCACCACGCGATCGAGTCGTGCGGCGGCAACAAGACCGCGGCGGCGCGCCTCATCGGCGTCGATCGCAAGGTGCTGGAGCGGCGCTGGGCCGGTCACCTCGAAGACGAGCCCGGCAGCCTCGCCCCCGTGTCTCCCCGTGAGCTGGAAGCTGTCCCAAGCACGCACCGAAAAGGCTAGGATATTCGTCGATGAAGATGCCGCTGACCCTCTCGGAGTGGCGCGCCCGCGGCCAGTTCGTGCGCCTCCTCGGCCGGACCGTGTTCGTCGTGGACGCGGGCCCTCGCAGCGCGGAGCCGATCCTGCTCCTGCACGGCTTCCCGACGTCGTCGTTCGATTTCCACCTCGCGCTCGGGCGCCTTTCGGACGGCCGCCGCGTGATCGCGCACGATCACCTGGGCTTCGGTTTCTCCGACAAACCAGCGGATTTCTCGTACTCGCTCCACGAGCAGACCGACGTCGCGCTGATGGTGTGGCAGAAGCTCGGCGTGACGCGCGGCCACGTGATCGCGCACGACTACGGGACCAGCGTCGCGACGGAGCTCCTCGCGCGTCGCGAGCGCGGGCTCTGTCCGGTCGAGGTGCTCTCGCTCACGCTGACGAACGGCAGCATCCACCGCGAGCTCGCGCACCTGCAGCCTTCGCAGCGCATCCTGCAGAACAAGAGCTGGGGCCCGCTCTTCGCGCGGCTCGCGAACAAGCTCATCTTCCGGTTGCAGATCCGCCGCCTCCTCGGCGACGGCGCCTCCGTCTCGGACGAGGAGCTCGACGGGATGTGGGCCTCGATCCGGCACGACGACGGGCACCTCCGCCTCCCCGAAATCTCGGGTTACCTCGACGAGCGCATCCGCTTCCGCGAGCGCTGGATCGGCGCGCTCACCCGCTTCGATCGGCCCGCGCACGTGCTGTGGGGTCACCAGGATCCGATCGCGGTGCCGCTGATGGCGGAGACGATCACCGCGGAGATCCCGACGGCGAAGCTCACGTGGCTCCCGGATCTCGGCCACTACCCGATGCTGGAGCGCCCGAGCGAGTGGGCCGACGCGGCGGTCGGCTTCCTCGATCGCACGCGCGCGACGAGCGGCTGACGGACGACCGCCGATCGCTCCAAGATGGGCGCGTTCGTCTTCGGGGGAGTGATACGAGGGGGCGGAGCCCCCTTGTAAATCCTACAAAATGCGGGCGATCGCGAAGGTGGGCAGACCCCCTGAGCCGATCACTTCGATTTCGGCAGGAGCTCGAGCTTGGTGCGCAGGTTCTCCAGGACCTCTTCCTTGATGCCCTCGGTGCCCTGGCAGTGGAAGCGGACGCTGCGGCCCGGCGGGACGATCTCGTCGATCGTGACCTCCTTCGCCTTGTCCTTGCAGACGCCTTCGAGCTTCACGCCGACGGCGATCTTGCCGGGGCGGAGCTTCGCGCGCGCCTGCTTCGAGATCTGGCCGTCCGTGAGGCGCTTGACGCTGATGTCCTTGCCGACGACGTCGGTCACGACGCCGAGCTCCAGCAGCGTCTCGCCCGTGCGCAGCGGGCCCCACACCTGCTCGCCCTTGAGCTGATCGTCGGGCGGGAGCCAGTCCGTCGTGTTGTCCTTCTGCAGCCGATCGAGCTTCACCCAGCCGATCGCCCTGTCGAACATCGCGGAGAGCGCCGTGCTCTTCGGGTCGATGTCCGCGACGAGCGCCTTGTCCTTCGAGACGCCGAGCAGCCACACCTGCGTGCCGTTCGCGAGATCGCGCCGCGACGGCGAGTCGATCTTGATCGGCGACAGGAGCGCCTGCTTGCCGTGCACGAACTTCGGCTCGGCGTGCGTGCTCATCTTGATGTTGAGGCGCTGCGCCTCCACCCACGTCGCGAGCGCGTCGCGCATGTGGAGCAGCTCGTCCGGCGGCGCCTTCTCCTTCGGCGGCGGCGATCCGTCGGCCGCGGTCGTCTCCCAGCGCAGAGCCCGGATCGTCGCGTCGATCGAGGCCAGCGTCTTCGACGCGTCGCCCTGGCCGACCGCCTTCGACGCGACGGCCGCGATGTCCGAGAACGCGGCGTCCCGCACGGCGTTCACCGCGGTGGTCGCGATCTCGTCCGTGGCGTTGCCGCTCTTGATCGCCTGATCGATCTTGTCGAGCGCGGCGGCCCATTTCTTCGCCTTGATGTCGGGCTCCACCTGGCCCTTGAGCGCCTCCGCGATCACGAGATCCAGCTCGGTCCCGAGCTTCTTTGCGGCCGGCGCGCCGAGCACCGATTTCGTCGGCGCGGCGGACACGAACTTGCGGGCCTCCGCGAATTTCCCGGCGGTGGTCAGATCGTCGATCGTGTTGTTCGCGCACTCCGTCGCCTCGGTGGCGGTGAGCTTGCGGATCTCGCGCGTGAACGTCTCGCTCTCCAGGCCGTCGATCTGCTCCGCGAGCTGCGCGAAGGCCTCCGCGCATTTCTTCTGCGTGAAGAGCTCGTGCGCCTCGTTCGACCAGAGCTTCGCCTGACGCTTGTCGAGCTTCTCGGTCGTCTCCTCGATCTCGAACTTGTGCGACTCGACGCCGAGCTCCGTGGCCTCGCGGAGGAGCTTGCGCGCCTGGTCGTACTGCTTCGAGTCCAGCGCGTCCTTCGCCTCGTCGATCTTCTGGCGGCTCTTGTGGATCTTGGCCTGCTCGGCCGGGTCGATCTTCGTCGTGGGATCTTTGGCGGGCGGGGTCTCGTCGCACGCGGCCGGCGCGAGGGCGAGGAGCAGGATCGCCGCGGCGCGTAGGGCAGGGGAAGGCAGGCCTCGAATCATGGCGGGGACTCTTTCACCGGCGCGTCGCCACCGTCAACGTTTCGGCGACGCGGGCCTCGAAAACTTCACGCCGGCTTGACCTTGGAGGGGCGCCCTTCTATCGCCCACGCCATGTCGAACGCCGCAGAGCCCCGCGAGGGCGAGGATGCCGTCTTCCACGATCCGAAGGTCACCATCAACCGCGTCTACACGCGCGGCGGCGATCTCGGCACCACGGGTCTCGTGGGGGGACAGCGGGTCTCCAAGGACGATCTGCGCATCGAGGCCTACGGCACCGTCGACGAGCTGAACGCCTTCGTGGGCGCCGCGCGGCAGACGGCGTCGGAGCTCCTCGCGAAGGATCCGCCGCGCAAGGCCGACGTCGCGGCCCTCGCCGAGACGCTCGCCCGCGTCCAGCACGAGCTCTTCAACCTCGGCTCCATCCTCGCGACGCTGCCCGCGGACGTTCACCCGAAGCAGCCGCGCGTCACCGAGGCGGAGGTCACGCTGCTGGAGCGCGAGATGGATGCCTGCCAGCGGGAGCTCCACACGCTGCGGTCGTTCGTGCTGCCGGGCGGGACGCGCCTCAACGCGGACTTGCACGTGTGCCGCACCGTCTGCCGCCGCGCCGAGCGCCGCGCCGTCGCCCTGTCGCACGCGACGGAGGTGGATCCGCAGGCGATCGCGTACCTGAACCGCCTGTCGGACGCGCTCTTCGTGTGGAGCCGCTGGGCCACGCTGCTCGAAGGGGCCGAAGAGTGGCTGTGGAACCCGAACCGCGCCGCGTCCGCGCAGCGCTGATACGGGCCCTCGTCGCAGACAACTACCGTAGGTTGAATACGGTACCACCTGGGTGCCTTTTTCACCGTCGAGGTGCCTTTTTCGTGCCCTGTGGCACGGAATTGTCGCTGTCGACTGCGATTCTTCACACGACGGCCCGGCGCTCTGGGATAGCCTTGCTCCCCATGCGAACGGCCTTCTTCTTCAGTCTCCTCGCGGGCGGGGCCATGCTCACCGCCTCCTCTCTCACGGGCTGCACCACGGCCGCCGACTCGGGCTCGGGCGGCGGCGGCGGCAGCACCACCACAGGCCCAGCGGCGGGCCCGACGTTCCACAAGGACATCGAGCCCATCCTCCAGAAGAGCTGTCAGAACTGCCACTCTCCTGGCAACATCGCCCCCTTCAGCCTCCTCACGTACGACGACGCGAAGACCGTCGCCGGCCTCGTGAAAGACCGCACCGCGAACCGGACGATGCCGCCGTGGGGCGCCTTCGAGACGGACGAGTGCAAGCCGACGTACGGCTGGAAAGACGATCTGCGCCTCAGCGAGGACGAGATCAAGACGATCGCCGCGTGGAACGACGCCGGCGCCCCGGAAGGGGACCCGAAGGACGCCCCCGCGCCGATCGACATCAAGAGCCACGATCTGCCCAACATGTCGACGGTGGTGGAGCCGAAGACCCCGTATGTCTCCAGCGGCGACAAGGACCAGTTCCGCTGCTTCGTGATGGATCCGGCGCTCGCGAAGGACGCCTATCTCAACGGGTGGAACTTCGTGGCCGGCAACTCCAAGGTCGTGCACCACGCGCTCCTCTTCGTGGATCCCAATAACGAGAGCGCCGCGCTGGCCGACGCGGACGGCGGATACGACTGCTTCGGCGGCTCCGGGATCAACGGCGATCTCCTCGCGGCGTGGGCGCCGGGCGGCGTCCCGTTCGAGCTGCCGGACAACATCGGCACGCGCATCCCGGCCGGCTCCAAGCTCGTGATGCAGATTCACTATCACCCCGCGGGCACCACCGCCGAGCCGGACAGCACGAAGGTGCAGCTCCGCTTCACGCCGTCCAAGCCTGAATACAACATGGCGTTCGTCCTCATCGGCAACGACAGCAGCCAGTCCGCGAACGGCGACGGCCTCCAGCCCGGGCCGGACGACGACAACGGCATCGAGTTCCGCATCCCCGCGAACGCGAAGGACCACACCGAGACCCAGATTTTCACGCTCCCGGCGAAGATCAACGGCAACCCCATGCCGGAGCTCTTCGTGTACGGCGCCGGCACGCACATGCACTATGTCGGCCGCGACATGCTCATTCAACTGGAGCACAAGAACCCGGACTCGCTGACGACGGGCACGGAGTGTCTGGTGCAGACTCCGGACTGGAACTTCGCGTGGCAGCGGGGATACATGTACGACGCGAAGATCGAGGATTTGCCGCGCTTCTTGCCGGGCGACAAGCTCCACATGCGCTGCACCTACGACAACAGCACCGACAACCCGTACGTGCTGAAGGCCCTGAAGGACCAGAACCTGCCGAGCCCCATCGACGTCTCGCTCGGGGAGTCGACGCTGGACGAGATGTGCCTCGCGGTGCTGCCGCTGCTCTACAAGGCTCAATGAGCGTGTGAGTCGGACCGCCTCCTGCTCCGCTGGAGTGGGAGGTGGTCAGTCGTACCTCCCTGGACAAGGCGCCTCCGTCGCCCCCGTCGATCCCGAAAACCGTATTCAGCATCGCGCGCCGCGCGCTTTTTTCGGCGCGGTGCGCAGGGCGATTCGCGCCGTCCGCGTGATGCACAAACGTGGACAGAGGGCGATCGTTGAGCCATGGTCCGCTTCATGGCTGCGTTTCGCGTCGTGTGCTCTCGGTGGATGGTGGTCTCTCTGGGTCTGATCGGAGGCGCCGGCTGCGGGGCCGCGGGCCAGTCGCCACGGACGGTCGTCGATCACGTGGCCACGGTCGACACGCCGCCTCCGGCCGACAGCAGCGCGCCGAAGGCGGACGCTCCGAAGGCGGACGCCCCCAAGACCGATACGCCGAAGACGGATACGCCGGAGACGGTGGAGCCTGTCGCGGTGGCCATCCCGGGCAGCGGCCTCGTGGAGGCGAAGGCGACGCTGCGCGCGGCCCGCTCGCTCGACAAGGCCCGTGAGGTCGTCCTCAAGTTCGAGGATTATCCCCAGTTCATGCCCGAGTATTCGGGCGCCAAGATGCTGGGGAAGTTGCCCGACGGCAACGACAAGGTCTACATGGAGATCACCACCCTTGGCGGCATCGCCAAGATGTTCGCCAACATCGAAGTCTTGAACAAGAAGGACGGATTGACCGAGACGCACGAAGCCAAATTCCTGGATGGCAACGTCAAGGAATTCAAGGCGATCTGGACCTTGACGAAGGTGGACGACGCGCACACCGAGGTGACGCTCCAGGTCTTCCTCCACCCCGCGATCCCGCTGCCGGACTTCATCGTCAACAAGGCGAACCTCGACGGCGCCAAGAAGGGCGTCATCGCGATGAAGAAGAGGATCGAAGCCGCACCCTAGATTCGTGGTTTTACAAGGGGGCGCCACTGGGAGGCCGGAGCCCGCTCAGCGGAGGCGGAGCGGAGCTTGGCTCCGCGGAGTCCGCAGCTGAGTGGGTGCAGGCCTCGACGTTCTTACAAGGGGGCTTTGCCCCCTCGTATCACTCCCCCGCTCGCGCCGTGTGCTGGGTACGAATCGAATCACAGCCTGGCTCCCCCCGAGTCAGACTGCCAGTTACATCCCGCCGACTCCGCCCGTTCCACCGCTCGCCGTCGTGCCGCCGGTCCCTCCGCTGCTCGTGGAGCCGCCCGTGCCGCCGCTCGCCGTCGTGCCGCCGGTCCCGCCGCTGCTCGTCGTGGTGGTGCCGCCGGTGCCGCCCGTGCTGATGTCGGAGCAGCCGGCCGGCTCCGTGCCGGGATAAGCCGTGATCACGCAGTCGTCGATCGCGGCCTTGAGGCCGTCGCAGGTGGTCTGTTGGTCGTAGTACGCGATGCAGCCGGCGACGCTGCCCTCGTCGTATTCCATGCACTCGGTGCTGAATTCCGAGCGGAGGAAGCCGGGGCACACCTGCCCCGTGCCGACGCACTTGAGCGCGAGCAGCTTCTTCTCCTGCTTGTTCACGAGCGCCTCGCACGCGCTCTTCTCGGTCACGTGCGTGCCGTCCGCGGGCGGGTGATACCGATTGTCGGTCGTCGTGGTCGTGGTCGTGCCGGAGCTGCCGCCGGAGCCTCCGTCGCCGCAGCCGAACAGGGAGAGCGCCGCCGTGAGCGCGAAGGTGCCGAGAGAAGAAAGGGAACGCGAAGAGACCACCATCGTGAGCCCGGATACCAGACCTTCCCCGAGGTGCGAAGCGCGAAAGGGCGCCCGCGGCAAATGCGCCCGCGAGCGCGCATCGAGCGTCGCGCGCGATCGCGGCCGCCCGCACGTCGCCGGTGAAAGCGTCCGCCGAAGCCGCTACCTTGAGGGCCACGAAGCCCGCGTCACGCGGAAGGGGCACGCATGATTCCCAGGCAAGCCAGCGAAGAATTCAACGACACCCTGCCTCGCATCTCGTCCGGGATCGAGGCCGCGATCGAGGCCTTGCGCGGGTACGGGCTCGCGCCGCAGTGGGGCGCCGCGATCGACGCGACGCTCGCGATCCACCGCGGACCGAAGCATTTGCTGCGCGCGCAGATCGTCCTCCTCGGCAGCCTCGCGGGCGGCGGCGCGGCAGAGGGAGAGGCGCTGGAGCGGTTCGCGATCGGCGTGGAGCTCTTGCACCTCTTCATGCTCGTGCACGACGACGTGATGGACAGCGCGACCTTGCGCCGCGGTCAGCCGACGCTGCGGATCGCGCTCACGCGGGCGGACGCGGGCATCGACTGGCAAGCCGCGCGCGACATGGCGATCGTCGTCGGCAGCGCGCTCTCGATGGCGGCGGTGCAGCGCATGCTCCCCGGAGCGGGCAGCGGGCCGGGCGCCCTCGCCGCGTGCGAGCGGATGATCGAGAGCTGCTTCCACGCGGGCGCCGGGCAGTTCCAGGATCTGCTCGGTCTGCGCGGCCTCGACGCGAACGAGGGCGCGCTTCGCAGGGCGCTCGTCGAGAAGACCGCGTACCACTCGTTCGGCGCGCCGTTCGCCGCGGGCCTGCTCCTCGCGGACGCGCAGGCCGACACGTCGAAGGCGCTCGCGTGGGGTGAGCACATCGGCGTCGCGTTCCAGGCCACGGACGATCTCGCGGATCTCGTGACGCCTCCGTCCGTGACGGGGAAGGACGCGCTGCGGGATCTGCTGCTCGGCCGGCCTTCGCTGCCGCTCCTCTTGCTGCGGGAGCGCGCGGCCGGCGACGACGCGACGTTCCTCGCCTCGATCGCGGGCAAGCAGGTGATCGACATCGGCGAGCGCGCGGCCTTGAACGAGATCATCGAGCGCGCCGGGATCGTGCCCGCGTGCGCGGAGCGGATCCGGTCCGAGATCGCGGCGGCCACCGCGTCGGGCGACGCGTCGGGATTCCCTGCGAAGGCGCGCGACGCGATGCGCGTGTTCGAGCGCTCGCTCCTCGCGTACGCGGATCGGATCGTGGAGGCCGCGCGCGACGCGGGGTGAGAGGGGCTCGCGCTTCGCCTACCGTTTTCGTCACGACCGGACTATGGAGCTTCAAAGCGAGGGACATCCCATGCGCATCGTTCGTCCGTTCTTGCTTGCCACCGTCCTCTTCGCCGCGCCCGTCGGCGTGAGCTTCGCGCAGGGCGCGCCGACGAAAGCGGGCGCCAAGCCCGCGGCCGCCGCGCCGTCGACCAAGGCCTCGGCCGCGCCGACCACGAAGGCCTCCGCGACGCCGACCGCGGCGCCGACCTCCTCCGCGACGCCCTCCGCGCACGACATCCAGACCGAGGTCGACGCCGCGATGAGCGACAAGGCGCAGGCGCTCTTCAAGGAAGGAAACGCCTTCTTCCGCGCGGGCAAATACGCCGACGCGCAGGCCTCGTACAAGGCCGCGTGGGCGCTCGATCTGCGCAGCCAGCGCGTCGTGAACAACCTCGGCATGACCGAGCTCGAGCTCAAGCTCTACCGCGACGCCGCCGAGCACCTCACGATCGCGCTCCGCCTCGCGGATCCGAACGATCCGAAGAAGGCGAAGATCCAGTCCAACATCGACGAGGCGCGCGCGAAGGTCGGGGCGATCACGTTCAAGGTCAACAACGACGGGGCCGAGGTCGTGCACATGGAGACGGGCCGCGAGTACCCCGCGCCCTTCGTGGATCCGATCTTCGTGGAGCCCGGCAAATCGAGCTTCCGCATCCGCCGAGAGGGCTTCGAGAGCCAGGAGAAGGTCTTCGATCTGAAGGCCGGAGAGGCGACCAGCGTGGAGATCACGCTCGATCGCGGCAAGGCCTACGGCGGCAACGGCTCGCCGACGGCGACCTCGACTGGCACCGTTTCGCCCCCGTCGGAGAAGCGGAGTCGGATCCCCGCGTTCGTCCTCGGCGGCGCGGGCGCGGCGGGCCTCATCGCGGGCGGCGCGCTGATCGGCATGGCCTCGGGCCTCCAGGGCCAGAACCGCACCGACGCGCCGAAGGACGCCTCCGGAAACCCGCTGTGCGGCCGCACGAAGACCGCGGGAGAAGACGCGAAGTGCGCCGATCTCCGGAGCCGCGCGGACTCGATCAACACGCTCGGGAACGCGGGCGTCGGCGTGCTGATCGGCGGCGGCGTCCTCGTGGCGGCGGCGGCGGTCTACCTGCTCCTCCCGTCCAAGAAGCCGTCCGACACGCGATCTTCCCAGGTGATCCCGGTGGCCGGCAAGGACGGCGCCGGCCTCGTCTGGTCCGGTTCTTTCTGAGCTGCCGAGTCTGGAGGATCCAGCGATGCGTAATCGACTTTGTATTCTTGCGACGCTTCTCGCCACGGGCGCGATCACCGGCTGCTTCGACGCGTACTCCGATTCATCGGTGTTCAATCAGGGCAACGGCGGCACGGGGACGGGGGGAAACGGCGGCAACGGCGGCACGACGATGACGACGACCACCGCCCCGCCGGAGTGCATCCCGGCGAACACCGCCTCTCCGGTGGAGGACGGTTGTGGCGTGTTCGTCTCGCAGTCGAAGGGGGACGACGCGAACGGCAAGGGGACCAAGGCCTCCCCGTTCAAGACCCTCGACACGGCGATCTCCGCGGCGGTCCAGCAGAAGAAGCCAGTCTACATGTGCGGAGAGACCTTCACGGGGCCTCTCCTGCTGCAGCAGGCGGCGCTGGTGTACGGCGCGCTCGACTGCGCCAGCGACTGGAAATACGTGGGTGATCAGGGGCGCACGGTGATCACCGCCGCGGCCGACGCGACGCCTCTCCGCGTCCGGAGCGGCGCGAACATGGAGATGAACGACATCGACATCACCGCGGTGGACGCCGTGACGAAGGGCGGATCGTCGATCGCGGTGATCGCGGAGGCCGCGTCCACGCTGCGGCTCGTGCGCTCCACCGTGACGGCGGGGCTCGGCGCGGCGGGCGTCGATCAGGACCCGATCGCGGGGACGGCGATGGACGGCGTGAAGGGCGTGAACGGCGTCGACGCGTGCACCACGGCGCAGGCCGTCACCGGAGATCCGCCCGTGACCACGTGCTCTCCGGACAACTCCATCGCTGGCAGCGGCGGTGTCGGCGCGACCAACGGACCGACGCCCGGCGGCTCCGGGGATCCGGGCAGCGACGTGAACCCCAATTTCGGCGGCGCCGAAGGGGCGAACAACCCTTGCGGCAACGGCAAAGAGGGCCTCGAAGGCGCCGCCGGCACTTCCTCGATCGGCGCGGCCGGCACCGGAACGCTCTCCCCGGACACGGGCTATGTCGGAGTCACCGCGGCCGACGGACTGCCCGGTAAGCCCGGTCAGGGCGGCGGCGGCGGCGGCGGCTCGAAGGGCGGATCCGGCGCGAACAAGTGCTCGGATCCCGCGAAGACGGCCGGCGCGAGCGGCGGGACGGGCGGCTCCGGCGGGTGCGGGGGCTCCGGCGGAAAAGGCGGCGGCGGCGGCGGCGCGTCGATCGCGATTGCCACGTTCGGCGCCACGTTGACCTTCGATTCGGTCAACCTCGTCGCGAAGGACGGCGGCCGCGGCGGCAACGGCGGTGACGGCCAGAAGGGCGGAACCGGCGCAGAAGGCGGCACGGGCGGAGCGCTCGTCGGGAGCCTCAACGCGGGCTGCAAAGGCGGCTTCGGCGGCAACGGCGGCAAGGGCGGAATGGGCGGCGGCGGCCTCGGCGGCCACTCCATCGGCGTCGCGTACACCGGCAAGACGGCCCCGGACACCACCGGCGCCACGGTCAAGCTCGGCGCGTTCGGCCCCGGCGGCACGGGCGACGGCGACACCGGCAAGGGCGCCGACGGCGTCGCGGCCGACACGCTCGGCTTCTGAGGCCCCGGCCGACTCCTCTCGTCCTCTCCACGCATCCGCACTCCCCTCCACGTCCCGTCGAGTCCCGGGCTCCCACGTCGCGCACGAGCGTCCGGCGTCCGGTCTTTGTCCTCCCCATCAATACGGATCGCGCTGGCTCGAAATCGTGGGGGGGCGCTCATTTTCCGAAATGAGATCGGCACCAATTCACCATTTCCCTGGTGAAACCATCCCAGTCGAGACAAGCACCGCAGCGCCGGCAAAGCCTGAGAGGTCGCAGTACCCCGGTGCACTGGAGTGTTGAGCGGGCGGGTCTGGCTAGATGGTGAGCAAACAACGGCTCCTTCTCCACCCACGTGAACGGCGGCTTCACAGGGCAGCGCGGCCCCCGCCCGTCGTCCGGTGAAAGGCACTCTCAAGCGGTGCTCTCTACCGCCCCGATCTCGCCCGGAAGGAGACGAGCGCCGACGCACCCGTAGACTCTACGCATCCGAGAAGACAACATGCATGTTCCCTCCCGTCCGGCCTCACGTGCGCTGTCCGCTCCTCCTTTGGTTGCCGCGGGGCTAGGCCTCCTCGCGGCGGCTCTCCTCCCGGCCTGTTACAGCGAGCACACCCTCATCGTCGGCTCCGGGGACCAGCTCACGTGCTGGGGGGACCCCGCCGTCAGCAACACCATCGAAGAGTGCGTCATCTTCGCCCGCGCGGACGCCGGCAAGGACCCGGGCGACGGCACGAAGGCGAGCCCGTTCACCTCGCTCCAGGCCGCGATCGAGGCCGCCGCCGCCCATACGAAGCGCGTGTACGCCTGCGGGACAGCCCCCTTCAAGGAGTCCGTGCACGTCGGCGCCCCCGTCGAGGTGTGGGGCGGCTTCGACTGCGATAAGTGGCTGTATACAGAGACGGCGCGCGCCCACATCGACGGGCCGCCGGATCTGCCGGCGCTCACGATCGGGCCGGACGGCGCGGGCGCGTTGATCGTGGGCTTCGCGATCAAGGCCCCTCCGTCGGAGCTGCCGGGCGGCTCCAGCATCGGAGTCGTGGTCGACAAGGTGGACGCGCAGACCTTCCTGTGGCGCTGCGATATCTCCACCTCGGACGGCAACGACGGCGTGGACGGCGACCCGGTGACGGACCCGGCGAAGGCGGGCACCGACGCGGCGTACGCGGGCCTCTCGGGCGCGCCGACGCCCGCGTGCACCGCGGCCGCGCAGGTGGAGGGCGGCGACCCCGGCACGCTCGGCTGCGAGGACGGCACGACCGTCGGAGGCAAGGGCGGATTCGGCGGCACCGCCCCGAACGCCGATGGACAGGACGGCACCGAGGGCGCGCCGATGCCGGCGGACAATCCCATGCTGTACGGCAAGGGTGGAGCCGGGGAGTCGGAGAATGACGTGTGCGCCCCCGGCGCTCCGGGCGCTCCCGGCGCGGAAGGCCTCCCGGGATACGGCGCCGAGACGGCCGGCGCGCTCACGCTGCAAGGCATCTCCGCGGTGAACGGCAAGCCCGGACAGCGCGGCGCCCGCGGACAGGGCGGAGGCGGCGGCGGCGGCGCCCGAGCAGGCCAGTTCTGCATGTCCGGCGGCAACACCGTGATCGGCCCCGGCGCGAGCGGCGGAGGCGGCGGCGCCGGTGGATGCGGCGGAAAAGGCGGCAACGGCGGCACGGCCGGCGGCTCCAGCATCGGAGTCCTCTCCATGGGCGGAAAGCTCGTCCTGAACCTCGGATCGATCACCGTCGGACGCGGCGGCAAGGGTGGAAACGGCTCGGCCGGCCAGCCCGGCGGCCCCGGCGGAAAAGGCGCGGACGGCGGCGCCGCCTCCGGACTGCCCCTCTCCGAGATGGGGTGTACGGGCGGTGACGGCGGAGCGGGCGGCCCCGGCGGCTCCGGCGGAGGCGGTCGAGGTGGCCATTCGGTGGGCGTCGCCTACAACTCCGGCAACCCGATCACGAACTACGTGACGACCATCCTCGGCCAACCCGGAAAAGGCGGCTTCGGCGGGCTCGGCAACGAGGATCTGGGCAAAGGCAAGGACGGTGTCAGCGAGGAGACACACCAGTTCGCCGGCTTCTAGACGCTACTTGAGGACCGCGCCCTCCGCGGAGACTCGCGCTCTCCGGGACCCGAGCGTGATTTCGACGACTCCGGTGCTCGCGACATCCACCTTCGGCCGGAGGCCGCGCGACGCCGCTGCTCCGCCGGGGGGCGCCTCCACGAGGACGCCGTTTCCGGGCCACTTCAAGGTGCCATTCTCACCCAATATCTGCACGAACAGCCTGCCTTCGTGGACGAGCGCGGTCACCCAGCCGAGCCCCGGCTGATAATGCACCGTGGTGGCGTCGCAGCCCTCGGCCGTGAGGACCTGGAAGTCGGCGAAGATGCCGCCTTCTCGCGTCCACGCGCGGCCGGCCAGCACCTTCGACGGCTCGTCGTACAGGAACAGATAGACTTGCCCGTGCGGACCGCGCGAGATCGTGATCTCTTTGGCCTGCTCGTGCGTCCCGGCGAGCGGCCGCGGCTTCGACCAGAGGAGCGCGTTCGCCGCGTCGACCACGAGCACCAGCGGCTTGTCCAGCGCGGGGCCCTGGCCCGTGAGCAGCAGCGCGCGCCGGCCTTCGGCGAGCTTCATCGCCTGGAGCTGGAGCGGGAATGGCAAGTTCACCACACCGTAGTGATCCGCGACGAAATCACGGTTCTTGTCGATCGCCGCCTCGTCCGCGACGGACTTCAACGTGCGCCGCTCCGGCTCGGCCGGCAGGCCCTTCGACGCGCGCAGGTCCTCGTCCGGATCCGCCGGCGCCGCGCTCGGCGCGCCGCTCGGATCCGGCGCGATCGTAGGCGCGGCGGTGGGTGCCTGCGTCGCGACGGCGCTCGCGGCGGTGGTCGTCGATGAGGACGGAGCCGCTCCGCTGGACCTGGACGGACCGCAGCCCGATGTCACAAAAAGGCTGCAAACCAAGGCGATCGCCGCGCTCCGGTCGCGCCCGATCATGCGTCGCCGCGGGAACGATCGCCGCCGAAGTCGCCGAAGAGGCCGCCGGCCGCGCCCGGAGCCACCACCGCGAGCAGCTCCGCGGGCGTCACCACGTACTGCTTGCCGCAGCCGTCACACTTGATCTCGAGCGGCTGGTTGTCCTGGATCATCTCGCCGATATCCGTCTTCGGCAGCGTCGCCAGCGAGGCGAGGAGCCGCTCCTGCGAGCAGTTGCACCCGAAGCGAACCTCCGTCTCCGCGGTCACCGTGAACGGCATCCCGAAGAGCAGCTCCCCGAGCAGCTCCTCCGCCGTCATCGCCTCCTTTTCGAGGAGCTGAGACAGCGGCGGGAACGACGCGAGGCGCTCGGTCATGACCATCAGCAAGCCGCGCTCGGCCTCGGGCAGGAGCTGCACGAAGTAGCCGCACGAGCGCGCGACGCCGTCCCCCGCGGCGACCGTGCACGACGCGATGACGCTCGCCACCTGCTCCGACTCCTGCATGTAGGCCATCAGCGCCTCCGAGATGCCGCCCTCGGGCACCTGCACGACGCCCTGATGGATGCCCTTCGGGTGCGAGCGCAGCACCTGCATCAGGCTGCCGGGGCCGAGCGTCACCTCGCGCCGGCCCGCGCCCAGGTTCACGATGCCGCGATTGGTGCCGTCGGGGTTGGAGTCGGCCACGAGGCTGCCGCCCTTGTTCGCGCCCTGCAGGACGATCTGCACGCGCAGCCCGGGGGCCATCGCCTCGCGCACGAGGATGGAGCCGGTGACGAGCTCACCGAGCCGCTGCGCCGTGGATCCGTGCACGCCCTGCGCGGCGACGGCTCCTTTCACGGTGTCGGTGGTGAGCGCCACGATGACGCGGAAGGCGCCGTCTTGCGTGACGGCGCGGACGACGGAGTCAGGAGGTTGAGGCACGGCGCGCAACATGGCACGTCGCGCGCCGGCCTTCCCGATTTTTTCGACGTTTGAAGGTTTTCCGAAGGAGACGGGAGCTACACGAGGAGCTTGCGCGCGGCTTCCACGCGCTCGGCGGCGGCCTGCTCCGGCGAGATCTCGCGCGGCTTCGGCACGGCGAGGCCGCGGGCGACCGCGGGGCGCGCTTCGATCGCGGCGAGCCAGCGCTTCAGGTGATCGAGCCCGTCCACGTTGACGCCGACCCAGTCGTGCGACCGGACCCACGGGAAGGTGGCGACGTCCGCGATCGAGTAGTCGCCGGCCAGATAAGGCACCTTCGCGAGGCGCCTGTCCAGGACCTCGTAGAGGCGCCGAGTCTCCCGCTGATACCGCTCGATCGCGAACGGGATCTTCTCCGGCGCGTAGCGGAAGAACACGCCGGCCTGCCCCTGCATCGGCCCGACTCCGCCCATCTGGAACATGAGCCACTGGATCGCGACGCTGCGGCCCTTCTCGTCCTTCGGGAGGAGCTTGCCAGTCTTCTCCGCGAGGTAAATCAAGATCGCGCCCGACTCGAACACCGGGAAATTGTCGTTGTCGCGGTCCACGATGGCCGGGATGCGGCCGTTCGGGTTGATCTCGAGATAGGCCTCCTTCTTCTGGTCCCCGTCGCGCAGGTTGAGCGCGTGGACCTCGTAAGGCAGCTCGATCTCTTCGAGCATGATGGAGGCCTTCTGTCCGTTCGGAGTGGCGGCGGTGTAGAGATCGATCATGAAGAGGCCCTAACACACCCGGCCCGGGTCGGCGACCGGAGATTGTGGGAGGGGGCCAGTGTCAGGGCCTCTCTTCAGCTCACGGAAGGGGTCACTGCACGCAGCTCGGCTTCTCGGGCTCGCTCTGGTTGTTGTCCTCTTTGCACTCGTGGAACGTCGGGTTCATCGCGTCGATGAGGATCTTCGCGACGAACGTGTCCTCCTTCGTCCCCTGCGCGCTCAGCGTCAGATTGAGCACCTCCGTCTGACCCGGGAACAGCGGGTGCGTGGTGATGGTCTGGCCGACGAGCGTATCCTGCGCGCCGGTCTTGTATACGCCCACGACGACCCCCTTCGGCAGCGACGCGAACCCCATGTTGCGCACGCTGACCTTCGCCGGCACCGGATCCGAGCACTCCACGCTGAGCGTCACCGTCGCGTCGGGCGCGTCGAAGATGCCCTTGTCCTGCACGTTCTGGCGGAAGTCGTTGAGCCACGGCACCGTCCAGTTGCGCTTCTCGTTCGTGGGGATGCTGCCATAGACGTTCGGCGCGTCACACGCGGTGTCGCGGTCGTCGCAGATGTTGCTCACGTGGTACGTGTGCTCGTTCCACAGCGTGCGCGTGCCGACCCACGAGTTGGCCTTGTCGCCGAACACGCGGATGCCCGCATACGCCTTGTCCGCGGCGGGGCTCGGCGTCCACGTGACGCCGTTGACGACGGACGGGTTGCCGCCCGCGTCCATGCATTTCCAGCCGTTCGCGCTCGGATCCGCGCGGTTCGACACCATCACCATCTCCGCGTGCCCGTCGCCGTCCACGTCCGCGAGCAAGGAGGCCTCCGTCGCGGTGAACGAGGAGTGCGACGCCGCGAACCGCACCGCGCCGGTGAGCCCGTCGAACACCCAGAGGAAGCACTCGTCGGCGTAGATGACCTCCGCCTTGCCGTCCCCCTCGAAGTCGAACACGCTCGATCCCGTGACGGAGCTGGAGAGATCGTGGTTCTCGATCTGCCAGGCGATGTTGAGCGTCATCGCGTTATAATCGGGCTTCAGCATCGAATACTTGTTTTGCTGCGCGACGCCGATCTCCGGTTTGCCGTCCCCGTCGAAGTCGGCCACGGTGGGCGGCCCGCCGTCGCCGGTCCCGGGCAAGGTGAGGGGCGGAAACACGTTCGCGCCGGTGGCCCCGTTCAGGATCCACACCTTTCCTGCGGCGACGAGCACGGCTTCGGGATTGCCATCCTTGTCGAAATCGCCGACGGCGGAGAAGCCGTCCGTGAGCCCCGCGCGGTCCCACAGCATGGTGCCGTCCGCCTTGTAGGCCGTCTTCCCCGCGAGCAGCTCCAGGTTATTGTCCGCGGCGCCGTCGAGATCCACGAACGTGGACAGGGCCTGAGACACCCCACCTCCGCCGATGCCGTCCGCGCCTGTCCACAGCCGCGTGATGGCGTTGTTCGTCGTCGTGAACACCGTGGCTCCGAAGGCGATCTCCGGGAACCCGTCGTGATCCATGTCCGCGATCGCGAGCCCGCCGCCCCAGCCGAAGGCGTCGTTCGCGTTGCCCGGAATGGGCTTGTCGCTGGTGCGCACGACGTTGCCCTTCGAGTCGAGCATCACCACGAGACCTTCGCCCGACACCGCGAGGATATCCATCTTCCCGTCGCCGTCCACGTCGCCGATCGCGGTCGACATCCCGGCGAATCCCGTGGAGTTTGGAGAGGGCTTGTCGAGGTTCCAGATCTCCTGTCCCGTGCGCCCGTCGAGCATGCGCAGCACGCCCTTGTGACAGGCGGTCGGGGTGGTGCCGTTGCACTGGCAGCACGTGCCCACGCCCGCGCCGGTGAGCGACTCGGCCGAGACGAAGACGATCACCGGCGGATCGAGCTGGTCAATCTTCCCGTCGCAGTTGCCGTCGTAGACGCGGCCCACCGTGGGGGTCGACCACACGTCGATCGCGCTCGGCTTGAAGACGGCGTTCGTGCCCCAGTCCCAGCGCACGGTGGCGTCGAGCTGCCCGGCCGGAGGGTGGTATTCGCACGCTGGAATACACCCCGCGGGCTGCCCATTCTCGTCGCACTTCGGCGGCAAATCGAGGCATTTCCCTTCGAGAGGAACCGGGGCGATGCACGTCCCGCCGGAGCCTCCCGCGCCGCCTGACCCGCCGCCTCCGCCGGCCCCGTTGTCGCCGAGCGCGGTCTCACAATATTGGCCAGGCGAGCAGTCGTTCGCGGTGTGGCACGGCTTGCCCGGAACGACGCATTTGTCGAACAGGCACACTTGCCCGGAGTCGCAGCACGCGCCCGCGCACCCCAGCTCGGCGGAGGCGCAACATACGCCGTTCACGCAGACTCCACCGTTGCAGTCGTTGTTGGAGACGCAGCCGGGCGAGCCGCCGCCGACGAGGCTCCCGCCGCCGCCCGTGGCCCCGGTGCTCGTTGTGGTGGTGTTGCCGCCGGTGCCGGTGGTGGTGCTGCCGCCGGCGGACGTGGAGGTGTCGCCTCCGCCGCACGCGGCCGCGACCACGGCCGGAACAACGCACATGCCAAGGACGAAAGAGAGGGACCGAGCGTGACGCATCGACGTTCTCCTCGAAAAAGGGAACGTCGATGCTACGCGCGCGGGAGGGGAGACTACCGAGGAGAGAAGAGAGGGGAGGCGAACGGATTACGGGGTCGTGATGACCACGTCGCCGACGTAGCCTTCGCCGCCCTTGCGCCACCAGTGCATGACCTGGAGCTGGCCGCCGTTGTCGATCACCTTCGAGAACGCGCCGGCGAAGCCGTCCTGCGGGACGACCTTCACGGCCCACGAGTGACCGTTCGCGCTCGCGGTGCCGACGGCGTAGTGCAGCGTGCCGGCGGTCGCGTCCTGGTACGTGACCTGGATGTCGCCGCCCGCGGACACGTGGATGTTCGCGTCGTCGCCGACGATGTGGCGCCCGTCCTCGAAGAGCGTGCCCTCGATGCCGGAGCCGTCGTCGATCGTCTCGGGGAGGCCGGGGACGCCGTCCTTCACCTCGATGTACTGCACCGACTCGTCGTAGCCGTTCGAGTACGCGACGTGCCAGATGCCCGAGTCGTCGATCGCGAGCGTCGCGCCGATGCCCACGTCGCCCGTGTCCGTGCCGTTCGTCTCGCCGTCGAGGATCGCGGTGACCCACTGGCCGCTCGACTTCGACGCCGCGACGAGGTTCCCCGCGACGCGATCGTAGAAGACGATGCCGAGCGTGCCGCCCTTCTCCTTGCCGACGGCGATGTAGTCGCCGGTCGCGTTCGGGTACGTCTCCGTCTCGTTCGCGGTGTGCTTGTCCGCGCACGTCGGACCGCCGCTGTCGATGCAGGCCTGCGTCGACGAGCAGCCCGGGTTGCACGCGTCCTTGCTGAGCTCGGTCGTGCACATCCCGGTGTCCTTGATGCACGACGTGCCCGACGCGCAGAACCGCGCCGCGCAGGGCGTCGCCTTGTTGATGACCGCGTCCTCGAACGTCCACGCCGCGCCGTCCGAAGACGTCGCGACGCGCACGCCGGAGGTGACCGCGCCGGCGTCGCCCGGCTGGATCGCGAGGAACGCGATGTTCCAGGCGCCGTTCAGCCAGAGCAGCTTCGCGTAGCGGCCGATGTCGCTCGTCTGCACCTGCTGCACGGTGTTGACCTTCCAGCCCGCGCCGTCTTGCAGAGCGAACTTGAGGGCGCGGTTCGTGCGGTCGTAGTACGCGACGCCGAGCGTGCCCTTGTCGTTCGCGGCGATCGAGGTCCAGAGCCCCACGTCGTCGCCCGGATCGGTGACGCCGCCGCGGAAGCCGTCCGGATCGAACTGCTTCGGATCGACCTCTTGCTCCGGGACGCCGTCCACGAACGTCCAGTCGACGCTCTGGCCGTTCCATTTGCCGACGCCGAGATCGCCGTACTGGTACGCGTCGCCCTTCTCGCTGATGGCCTTTTCCATGTAGCCGGCGACCCAGATGGCCCCGTCCACGACGGCGGCGGACGAGTACTCGCCCGCGAGCCCCGGCTTCAGCGTGTCGCACGTGTCGCACGCGTTGGCGGTCGTGGTCGTGGTCGTGGTCCCGGAGCCCGACGTCGTCTCCGAGTTGCCGCAGTTGCAGCCCGCGATCGAGCCGAACGCGAGCACCGAGGCGATCGCGCCGACGCCGCCGAGCGTGCGCGTCGAGACGCCCTTCTTCGCGCGCTTCGTCTCTTTGACGCTCACGGGCGAGGTGGCCTCCGCGGCCTCCTCGTCGCGCGAACGCCGCTTTCCGAAGCGGATCGCGACGCCGACGGCGAGCAGCCCGAGGAGCCCGAGCGCGCTGCGATCGTTCGACGAGTCGCCCGCGACGGTGCAGCCGCAGCCGCTGCCGCCGGTGATCGGCTTGCCGCGGATCGCCTCGGCGGCGGTCCCGACGAGGCCTTCTTCGTCCTTCGCTTCCACGTCGATCGTGGAGGCCTTGGACACGTCGAGCGCGCCGATCGTGTCGGCGTGCGCCCACTCGGACCACGCGCCGCTGTCGAGGCGGTAGCGCACGAGGATCGCCTCGGCGGAGGAGACGATGTCCTTCACGACGATCTCGGCCTTGCCCTTGCCGTCGTCCTTCACGGTGATGGCGGGCGCCTTCACGTCGACGACGAAATCGACGACGGCCGGCTCCGGATCGGTCGAGCGCGGCTCGCCGGCGATGCGCGAGCGGATCTCGATCTTGTGCTTCCCTTCGAGGCGGAACATCGGATCGCTCACGACGAGCTCGCGCTTCCTGGTCCACGAGTGCCAGAAGCCGTTGTCGACGCGGTACTGGTACTCGACGGCGCGCGAGCCGTCGTCGAGCTGCGACGAGAACGCGACGAGCGCGGAGGGCCGGTTTTGATCGGTCATCGTGCTGAAGTGGAGCCCGGCCGGATCGACGCGGCGCTCGACGAGCTTGGCGCTCGTGTGGCTCTGCGGCGGGGGCGGCGCGGCGGCGAGCCCGAGGGTCGCGAAGATGCCGAGGTAGTTGTCGCTGCCCTTCGACAGCTTGCGCAGACCCGGCGAGCCTTGCCCGTCGACCGTCTCGGGGATGTTCAGCGTGAGCCCGAGGCTCGCGAGCTGATCGTTCAGGTTGATGCTGGGCAGCGCGCCGCCGAGCGCCGAGCCGATCTGCCCTTGCACGAGATCGGTGAGGGTCTTCGCGATCGTGGCCGGATCCTCGGAGAGGAGCGTGGCGTTGGTGGCGGTGGGGTTATTGAGGTTGATCTTGTCGATGACGGGCGTGAGCGATCCATCGGCGCCGACGGTGAGGTTCAGCGGCACGTCGACGTCGACGGTGTAGGTCATGAAGCGGATGTACCGATCGAGCGACCACACGTAGAAGTCGATGGAGAGCTGCTTGAGCCCGATGCGGATGAGCGGATCGGTCTCGAGGTTGGTGCCGTTGCCGAACGCGGCGGTGGGCGGAGCGCCGGGCCGGATGACGAGCGCGAGCCCAGCGGCCTCGTTTTGGAGCGCGAGGTTCTTGAGCGAGGAGGCGCCGAGGAGCCCGAACAGATCCGAGTTGAACGCGATCCCGCCGAAGTTGAGCGACTCCCCGCCGACGCCGATGCAGAGCAGCCCGGAGTCGTACATGCCGGAGAGCGCATAGTTGAAGAACCGCTCGTTGAGCGCGAACCCGACGTGCGGCCCATCCATGCCCGCGGGCCATCCGGTGACGGAGTTGACGGTGATCTCATCGGGGATCGGGATGCCTTGCGGCGGATCCATGTTGGCGAGCTTCACGCAGTTGGACTGCGGCTTCGGAAGAGCGCCGCCGTACATGCCGAGGGTGGCGCCGCTGTTGATCGGGTTGAGGTTGCCGTCGACCGGACTGCCCTGCTCGCCGCCGGCCGCGAAGAGGAAGTTGAGGCCGCCCTTCGTGCCGGGGGAGATCGAAGAGAGGAGGCTGCCGAGATCCATGTGGCCGTCGGTGCCCAGCATGATGGAGACGCAGGAGCCATCGGCGTATTTGCAGGTGCCGTTGTCGTCCGTGGACCCATCCGGGCAGGCCGGGCTGACCATCGGGTTCGACTTCTGGCAGAGCTGTTGTTCCAGCTGATCCTTGAGCGTGCCAGTGAGAGGCCCGATGAGCTGACCGGCGAACAGACCCTTCGCAGCGTCGAGGATGCTGCCCAAGAAGCCGCCGCAGATGCCGAGCGAATCCTGAATCTTGTTCTGGTCAATCGTGACATCCACGATCTTCACCTTGCTATAGCCCTTGCGCGAGTGCGCAGGGTCGGCGTCGATCTCGATGGACACGTCCACATCGAGTTGGATGTTGGCGAACGGAGCGCCAGCGCCGGGGCAGCTAGCTCCTTCGTTCAGAGTGACGTCGATATCCGTATCGATCGCACAGAAGTTGAACGCGCACAGGCCCTTCACGTGCGCGGGGAGATGCTGGAGCCGGACCGGGAGAGGGCCAGAAATGATGATGTCGTGGGGGTTCTTGGTCGAGATAGCCAATTTGGCATTGGCAACATCGATCTCGGCCACGCACTTCGGCGGGTTTCCGTTGGGGTCCGGACCGCCGGGGCAAATCGTGTAGTCAATCCCAACCGCGCTGCCCGACGAACTGGGCACGTTGAAGGTCAGAACACCGCCGTTGCCCTGACCGCCGAGCAGGGACTTGGCGAGGGTCCCGAGGTTGTTTTGCAAGAAGCCGAGGCCCGACTGCGTGAGCCGAACCGAGCCGGCGTTCTCGACGCGAGCCTCCGCGGGGAACCCTTGCGGCAGGGGCGTCACACCGCACCCGGCGCACCCTCCGCAGCCGCCTCCGGAACATCCGGCGACGATCAAGACGATCAAGACCGCAAAAATGTGTTTGAGCAAGCGTCGAGGCATGTCGACCTCCAAAGGGACAGACAAACGTGCACCTGGCAGCCAGCCGGCTCCGGCACGCTTCGCGACCACTCCGGATCGTACGCGAGGGACCTGGCCGCCCGCAACGGCGCCGATGTCCGAATCCTGTCGCATCAACGACCGAGCGCATCCAGCTCGGAAACGAAAAATACAGCCTCCTTGAAGGAAGCGTTCCGGCGCGAATGTCAAGCGAAGTTTCGCTCTGCGGGTGCCCCCCCACGTCGCTCGTCGCTAGCGCTCCTCACGACCGCGCCCCCCCCGGCATGCTCGCGCGCTGTTGCGCGCTGCGCGTGCGGGGGGCGCGCGTGCTCTTGGCCCGCTGTGTAGCCTGGGGTCAGGGCGCAAGCTGGGCAACGGCAAGTGCCGGCGTGTCGCTGTGGAGATTGCCGGCCCCGAAGTTGATGTCCCAGCGGTAGAGACTGCACGAAGATGCCTTTTCCGTCAGGCCTGGGTGCAGACACACCAATTTGATTCGTAGCGTCCCCAAAACGCGGCTCCAGCGGCTGTTCCGTCGCTGTCAGAAAGGCGCCCAGAAGACGTCGCCCGCGCCTGCTTGCATCAAGGGGCCGTCGCCGAAGTCGATAGTTCCCTGTGAGATCAGGTCGAGGTAAAGACGGTCCTGGCTACCGACGGACAGATTGGCGTAGGCGTCAGAATCCGTTCCTCCCAGCTCCGTGCCCATTTGACCGTCCCATCGAGCTTCGCAAGCTTCGCAACTGCGACGTCCTCGTTACCGTTACTCACACGAACGTCGATGTAGTTCCGATGGTGACGGAGGCCTTGAATGAAGAGCCCAGCAGAACGTCCCCTTGGCTGTCGATGACCATGTCCTCGGGCTGGACCGGAACAGACTGACCCACTGGAGGACGTCATTCGTGTCGAATTGGGCCACGAAGTTCCCGCACGGGTTGTAGCTCTTTCCTCAAGAGCGAATCCGTCAACAGCGACTGCCCAGCGCCCATTCGTTGACAGGTCCTATGGCGATTTGCGGGTTGATCGAGTCTCCGAGATTGAACGCGAGGGCATCATTGGCAGACCCGGTCGAACCCGATATTTTTGCGACGAAGGCCCCGTTCCCGTTCGCAAGAAGGCCGGCGATGCTGACGCTGATCTTGTACGCGCCACATCGCTCGCACCGTTCCCCATCCATCGACACCAAGTCCCCCAGTATCTGATCGTTCTGCCCCCGAAGCTGTGCGCCCCGCATTCGTGCCCGTCGAGGAGTGTTGGCGACCGCGAATCGGTCGCGCTTGCCGTCAGAGAGTTGCCTCCGATGTCGAGGGCACCCTTGAAGTTCATTCCTACATAGACATTGTCACCTGAGTCCAATGCCAGACTGAATCCGCCTGCAATTTGCAGGGACCCTCCCCCAAGCCCTTTTGCCCAAAGCATCTCGCCCGAAGGGCTAATCGCTACCAAGAACAGCGGACCATCCGTTGCTGGAATTCAGCGTGGTCGCACCGATCTGCAGACTACCCTGATACAGTCCCAAAACCACCAAGTCTCCCTTCAGGTCCCGCCTTGGCCTTCGCTACGATGAGACCTTCCGTGGCCGGCCACATGACCGACCAGAGCGCGCACTCCCGTCCATCGCAGTCTTCGTCGGTCTTGGTCACACACGTCTCGTCCGTCGGCAGAACTTCTCCGCCACGTGCCCACACACCTTCCGCAGAACACTGGTGCATCCCCGCCGCGCACAGCCCGACGCCCTTCGTCCCGTCCGGCCCGTCGTAACACTCCTCCGACGTCCCCGGCATGCACTCCTGCGTGGTTGTCGTCCCTCCGGTAGAGCCACCCGTCATCGTGGTCCCGCCCGTCGTCGAGCCGCCTGCGCCGCTGCCGCCCGTGCTCGTCGTGTCGAGCTTGTACGTCCCGTCGATCCCCAAAATCTGCTCGCAACCGCTGGCCGCGAGACTGCCCACCACCACGACTCCAACGCTCCACCACCGAGCCGCCCGCCGCGTCATCTTCTGTTCGTTCATCGCTCGCTCCTCGTCCCACTCACTTTGCCGAGCGCGCTTGATCCGCCCGGCGGCGATCACGCCACTTCGCCAGCTCGGCTCACCACGAGACACCGACTGTCGCTCCGGTTCGCACTCCCACCTCCGGCGCGAGCCACACCCGCGGTCCCGAGTCGCGTGCGGTCGAGGTCGGTCGCGTCTGCGCGTCCCCGTTCGCCTCTTTCCCCTTGACGTTCGTCCCGCTTTGGGCTCTGTCGGAGGGCGCGACGATCCACAGCACGATCCCCGCCGCCGCGAGCGCACCCCCCGCTGCGAACCCGATCGTCGACACCATCGCCATCGTCTTCGCGTCCGACGCGAGCGTGACGCCGTTCGCCGTGCACAGATGCGGATCGCTCGCGCTGCACTCCTTCGAGAGATCGCCTGCTTTCCCCATCGCGAGCCCGCCGGTCACCGCGCCCGCCACGAGCCCCGCGACCCCGACCGCGCCGACGCCGATCGCGGCCTTCTTCTGCCACGGCCACTCGCCATTTCCGCTCGGGGCGCCTCCGTTTCCGCCGGAAGCGCCCGCGGATCCCGGGGTCCCACCGCCTCCACCCGCGACTCCGCCGCTCCCTCCGCCAACACCTTCGCCCTTCGGCGCGTCCTCCAGCGGGCCCAGCGTGACTGTCACCTTCGCCGCGTCGCCCTCCACCTTCACGTCCTTCGTCCACGCCTTCTTTCCCGGCGCCGTCACCTCGATCGCGTGCGTCCCGGGATCCACCGCGATCCCCGTCCCGAGCTGCGCCCCGCCGACCTCCACTCCGTCCCGCTTCACCACGAGGCCAGCCACCGCGCGCACGCTCTCCGGCACCTCCAGCGTCAGCCGCGCGAGCCTCGGATACAGCGCCTCCGCGCGCGCCTTCGCCTTGTCGCCGCGCGGATCCGGCGGGGTGCGGCGGCCGAACACCGTGGCTGCGTCCACGAACAGCGTCCACGCGCTCGCGAGTCGGCCCATGTGCTCGTAACAGTCCGCGAGGTTCACCGTCGTCCCGGGCGCAGGGTCGATGCGGTTGCTCTCCTCCAGCTTGGCCGCGGCCTCTGCCCACTTCGACTGCTTGAGCAGCGTCATGCCCTGTTGATACAGGTCCTCCGCCGTCGCCTTGTTCTGCGCGCCCGCGACTCCACCCGTCGCGCCGTCCCCGGGAGTCGCCCCGGCCGACTTGGCTCCACCCGGCGCGCTCTGCGGCTCACCCGCCGATGCCGTCCGCTCGACTCCGCCCATCCCGACCGTGACAACGCCGGAGAATACCGCCAATCGCCACCACCCAAGAACCCGCCTCATGGACTGCGACCTCCGCCCCGCAGACTACCAAAGGCGCGCGACCCTGTCGCCCCAAGAAAACGACCCACGACGAAGGCCCCACCGCCGACGTTGCGCAGAATCCGCGCGATCTCCGTCACTCCACGGCTCGCCCACGCCTCTTCCAGCGCCCTCGGCTTGCTCGTCGAGGATGGTCGCGCCCCCACCTCCCGGAGCGCGCAGCCGCCTACCTCCCAGAGCGCGCAGCCGCCTGCGCCCTCCCAAGGAATGGGCGGTGTTCCTCGGCCATTTTTGCGATGTTTCGCCGAAAAACACGAAATCGTCAGACAAGATCGGAGATCCGCGCCGACATTCACGCGCATCTCTCCCAGGGAGCCGGCTCGGCCGCCCGATCTCGCGAACCTGCCGGCCAAGGAGCGCGCTCTCCCGCCCAAACAGCCACTTTGGCCGCCATGAACGAGAGGTCCGCCCGCGATCTCTTCCTCCTGCGCACCAGGGACAACCCCTCATCGCCCGAAACACCCGGCTTGGCAGAAAAGAAACATCGATCGTCCTCGCGAGGTCGCCGTCTTGGTATCCAGGAAGAGCGCCTCTCCGGTCGAAGCGCTTGGCAGCCGGGAACGAAGGATCTCGCCCGCGAGGTGACCTTCTTTCCCCCCAAGGAGGCGGGCGCGCCGCGCGGAGCCGTCCGCTTGTCCGCCAAGACGCCGAGATCGACCGCGCGAAGCCCCCTCTTTCTCCTTCACCGCTTCTTACGAGTCGCCTTTCCCGAGCCTCGTCACCCACGCCGGCATGAAGAGCGTCCCCACCTCTTCTTTGATGCGGACGACGTTGCTGTACACAATCTGTCGCGTCGCGTCGCTGCCTCGGCTCGGCGTCGTCGGCCATCTCGGCGTTGTGCGCCACGTCGGCCGCCGCCATCTCGGCCGCCCGCGCGCGCAGCACGCACAACATCAGCTCTGCGACGAGCTCGAAGCTCGGGAGAGTCTCTCCCTTCTTCAGGTGAGCACCGAAGAGCGCCTCCGCCCCCGACTGCACCTTACCGGCGAGCCCGGTCAACGCCGCTTCAACGCTGGCGACGGCCTTGAGCCTGTCATTCACGACCTTGGATAGTTTCTGTTGCCCCATGTATTCTCGGCTATCACGCTCAGATCGCGGCCCGCAAGCGCGAAGCGCGATGACAACGATGACAGGGCAATGACACCGATGCCGGCCCGGGGACCGATCCGTCAGAGGTGGTCACCGTCGTGCCAGGCGCGATTGAATCTGGTAACCTCGCGCCTCGCATGGCAGAGAACGACGCCTCTCGAACGCTCCTCCTCGGCGTCTCTCTCGCTCAATACGCAGGGATTCAGACCGCAGTCTCCCTGGGCTTTCCCCTGGATCAAGCGCTCGCGAATGAGCGGCTGTCGGCCAAGAAGTGGGAGCGTTGTCGCGCGGCGTGGGCCGGCCGGCTCGCGCGGGAAGGGCACGGCGGCGCCTTGTCGAGCGCGCTCCGTGACAAGCAGGTGGAGGCAGCAAAATGGCTCGGACGCCGCATCGCTCCGCTGGAAGACGACTTGACCGCATGGATGGGCTTCCTCGGCGCGTACGCGGCGGAGCCGGCGCCCTCCGCGCTCTTGAATCGGCTCGGCCTGCGGGACGACGACGTGAAGCGTCTCGTGCTCGCCTGGAAACGTCGAATGGACGAAGACGAAGCCCTCGCCAAGAGAGCGACGGAGCTCGCGAAGAAGGCGCCGCGCGCGGTGCCCAGCGTGCAGATCTCGCCGGGGAAGCTCCGGCCGTATCCGTGGTCACCGGGGCCGGAGTCGCGTCCACAAGCGACGCTCCCGAGCAAGCCGGAAGAGAGCGCGCCGGACACGCCTGTGGAAGCGGATGTGTCAGCGCCGCCCGTGGTCGTCGAGACGCCGTCCTTCTTGCTTCGAAGCGTGGTGTCTTCCGTGCCGTCCGCCGCTTCATCACCGCTCGCGGAGCCGCCTTCGAGAGGGACGCCGATCGGTGAGACGGTGATGGATCTCCGCCTCCCGGATGGGGCGAAGGTGTTGCCTTTTGGCCCCGCGGAGGACAAGGCCTCTCCGGCGCTCTTCGCCGACTCGCGGTCTCCGCCTCCGCGGAGCGGTGAGACCGCCCTCGTCTTGGAGCTTCCGCGGAGGTTGTTACCCTTTGAGTCGGAGTCACAACGGGTGAGTGCAGAGTCGCCCGGTGAGACAACCACGTTGCCTGTGCTCGAGCTGCCTGTTCGGCGGGATGTTCCCTTCGAGGCCGCTCGGTGGACGGCGGACAGGCGGTCTTCGCCGGCAGGGGAGCCCGGCGCGACGTCTTCGGCCGGCCGATCCGCGCCGATCTCGACAGGAACAGTGCTGGCGCTGGACGTCCCATCGGGACCATCCGTGCCGTTCAAGGGACCTGTGGAAGGTGCCGCCTCGGCGCGCGAGTACATGGCCGGGGACGATCTCGCGGCTCTCGTGCGTGCGGTGCGCGCGCGCGGGCCGGCGGCGGTCTCGGACGATCGCCGGGATAGCCCGATGGAGTCGCAGATTCGTTCGTCCGCGCCCGCGGAGGGATCAGCCTCGTTGACGCTCGAACAGCACGCCTCCTTGTGCGCGGAGCTCGCGTTTTCGCCGGAGCGCGCCTCCGAAGTCCTCGCTCGCTACGGTGTCACGAGCGAGACGAAGCGCGGTCTCGACGAGCTCTACCTTGGAGCTCCCGGACAGAAGGGCGCTTGGGAGGCGGCGTATCGGGCGTATTACGCGTGGCTCGTGGATGCCAGTCGCAAGAAACGGTGAGGAGGAGTCATGAAGAGGACCGCGTTTCGCCAGAGCAAAGATCTTGAGGACGACGAGGAAGAGTCCGCCCTCGACGCTGAGACGAGGATCGAATACCTCGAAGGGCAGATCACCGCTCTGAAGAAGGAAAAAGAGAGGCTGTCCAGGCTGGTGGCCAGTCAGCCGATGTGGTCCGATGTGTTGTTGGCGGTCCCGGTGGTGCTCCGAGGGGCTCTTTGGGCTGCGGCGGGCCTGGGAATTCTTTGCATGCTGCTGTTTGTCGGCTTCTTCCTCCTTCTCCTGGGCGGCATGCAGCCTCGGTGAAGCTCGGCCTTCACCGGGGCCGAGAGCTCAGTCACAATTTGAACAGTTGCTTGAGCAACGAGCCAAGTCCGAACCACGCATCGAGGATGAGCCAGGCAAGCAGTCCTAGCAGCCTGTGGATCTATCCGGGCTGAAAATTCGCAGCGAATTGCCGCCGCCAATGGTCGCCCGTGATGTGCCATGCGTTTTGGGAAAGGCATGCGCCAGTCGCGCTTCCGAGTCTTCGTACAGCGGCCAGGAGCGTCCACAACATGAGAACGACCTGGTGAAAGACCTCCGGGTCGCCGCCAGGCTCGGGGCGTCCCGGCGCCGAGGGCTTTGCGCATTACGAGACTCAAGTTGAGCGCGGCGATATGAACGAGGTAGCGCTTTCGCACGTTGTCGCGACCTCGAAGTCTCACCTGACGCAGCCCCTGTCGCAGGCGTGGGCGAACGTGCGCTCAATCAGCTCCCCTCGGCGCCTTTGCAGGGCTCGCCCTTTCACAGTCCGCGTCCGCGCGATTGGCGTACAGAGTGCGTTGCATGTCCCGCTTCGCCTCTGTCCACTTGCGGGCGCGATGCTTCTCCGGCAGATAGGTCCGATAGCCCGAGCGCTGCAACTCGTGCAACAGGGCGGTCTTATGATACCCCTTGTCGGCCACCACTTCGATGAGCTCTGTCCCCTCGTTCACCGGAGCGCTTGTCGTCGCACTGGGCGGCCTCGTCGTCCGAGTCGTCGCGCTTCTCTGCTCGCGCCTCTTGCATGTTCGAACGAGCCTGTTCGAGGCTCTGCGGCAGTGTCTTCGTGTCGGCCTGGTCCGCGGTGTACACCTCGGCAACCACCACGATTGTCCTGTCCCATGTCGACGACATGCTCGCTCTGTACGCCAGTCGCGTTCGACCATCCTTCAGCCGGGCGATTCGAGCGTCCTCGTCTGTCTTGCTCTTCCAGTCGACGTTCGAAGTCTTCTTGCCCTTTCGATTCCGGTCGTGCCGAACAGCCTCCTCCACCGTCGGCTCCGGAATCCCGTCCTCTTTCGCCAGCCGCTTGATGAACTCCTGGTAGACCTCTTCCGTATCGCGCCGAACGATCGTCTTCATCGAGTGTCCGCCCGCAGATAGGTCGAGTCCACTCCCATGACTTTGCCCTTGAGAAGCCCCGACTTCTCCACCACTCCGAGCACGAATCGGAACATCGTCTCGAAGGCGTCGCCCCTGGTCTGCGCATCTTCGAGATCGTCGAGTGGTCCGGCACCGTCTCGCCCGGCAGCAGCCCCAGAAACTCGCAACGACAGCGAGTCCGAGCAGCGCCACGCGATCCCTCGCCCGGACTCGATCCTCTGAAGAAGCCCACCATCAGCATCCGAAGTACACTCCCGGTGCGATCGACGGACGCCCCACTGTCCCGTCTGCTTCGAAGTGCTTGGCGCACAGCGGTTCCATCGCCCCGTCGAACTCGGCCTCACGCAGCAGCTCGTTGAGCTTCTCGTAGAACCGATGCCCAGGCGACCGCGGCAACGAGGGCGCCGCCACCCACAGCGGCGCCTGCTTCTCTCGTCTCCGTCCCATCGACATGACCGGCCCACCCTATCCATTCCGAACGAATTCGTCGATCCTTGTCGAGCAAAAATCCACAGGCTGCTAGGGCGATGTAAGGTGCAGTTCGTCGAGCCGTCGGCAGGAGCCGCCAGTGCTCCACCCCCATCCCCAGCTTGGCGCGCAACTTCTCCACGTCCTCTCGAAGGTGCTCTTCCTCCTCCTCGAGCTTGTCTCGGCGGCGTTGTAGCTCCTTGAGATGGTCTGGATCTCGGTACATGGGCGACCTCGCGGCGATGGGATCTAGATTTCCTCCGGATCCCAGATGAGCGGGTCAAGCGTCGCGTTCTTCGTCGTGTTGAGGGGCTCGCCCGAGCCCGGCTGGTATGGGCATCGCATGATGTTCGCCTCAGAAGGCGGATTTTCCCAGTAGACCGCGGCGGCCAACGGATCAAACAGTCGTTCAGGATCCACCTTCAAATGTTCCGCCCAGAGCTGCATTCGGAGCTTTCGCGCGAGGTTCAGCTCCAGGCTGTACCAGCGGCCGTCGCGAGGTCCGTCGGGGTCGTCCCAATTCGGATCGTTGAAGATCCCGATGACTTCACTGTCGTGGGTGTAACCGCGGTTGTTCATGTTTGCCGAGCCGATGATGGCAACCTCGTCGTCGACGATTAGCATTTTTGCATGGATGTAGCGCTCGTAGGCTTCTTTTCGGTTGTAGATGCCGACCTTCCCCTTGTCCGCCTCCGATGCGATATTGCTGAACAGCGTGTCGATACAAGCATGACGCAGGCTGGGTGACGACGGGTCTGCGTCGTCAGAAGTGACCATGATGATCAGCCGCTCGATGTTCGGCAGCGCAGCGGCGAGCTCTGATGCCGCCATCTTCGCCCAGAAATATTGATCTTCGATGTAGATGAATTTCTTCGCTTGCCGTATCGCGTGCCTGATCGTCGGCCAGGCGTCCGATCTTGCCCTGTCCCCTTCAAGCTTCGCGATGGCGGGGTTCCCGACGGTTTGTGCTATCCGAACGGATCGGTACGGAGCGGGGACAACTCGCGGTGCAGACCTCGCTTCCCGCGTCAATTCTGCCAAGTCCTCGATGTCCCGACCCCAACGAGGGAGATCGGTCTGCGGTTTACCTCGCGGGATGCCTGGCTCCTCCCCCCATGTCAACGTCTTGTCCCAACTGCCGTTCTTGACCTCTTCCGCAGTAAAATAGGCGCGCGCGGGGGCCGAGAAGTTCCAGCGGTCGATCGCGAGGTCCAGAACGTCGTACGCAGCTTCTCCTTGGACACGCGCGTGCACATCGTGCAGCGGCGCTCCCACCTCGACGCTCGCGTCTCCGAGGAAAAACCTGGCCTTCGTGGCATTGATGCGATCTTCGGAGATATCGATTCCGCCCACAAACGCGATCAGCCCCTCCGAGCCAAATACGATCAGGGCCTTCTGGTGGTGCGCGCCGAAGGAGCGGGTGTTCTCGTCGAGGATGCAGAGCGCGCGGCGGGGGGTCTCCTCGGGCGCCGGCGGCGCAGGGTTAAGGAGATCGATGTATGCCTTCTGGATCAGGTTGTTGCGCTTTCCCCACTTCGTGTACTCCGTCGGGACATACCTGTTGTTCCACAGGAGCACGCGAACCTTCACGCCTTGTTCTGTCCTTTCTTTCAGGACGTCCAGCAGCACCTTGCCGTGGAGCGAAGTCCGAGAAGAGCGCTCGGGCACCATCACGAAGTCGGTGTAGACAGCCCAGCCGAGCAGAATGATGAAATGCTGAGGGGCCTCCGCCGTCTCGATCGCCTCCAGCATCGCCGGGAACGCCGACCTGGCGTCGATGAGATACTCAACGTTGTTCGCCTTCCGAAGCGGGTGCGACTTCGGCGCCGGGATGTCCCATCGCTCCTGATTTTCAGGCCAGTCCGCGGTGAGCACGTAGGTCGCGCCGATGTTGTGCATGAAGTACCCCTCCCGCGAGCGCTGGCCGCTGGGGCTGTCAGGAGCAGGCGCAACCAGGCCGGGGATGAGACTGGTTGTCGGCGGGTTCAGGTTGTGCAGGCTCACGCTCGTCCTCCGGGCCTAAAAGCCGTCATAGGTCTGCTCGATGTGGTCCCAAATCACCGCCAGAGGATCCTCTTCGCCGTTTGTGGAGGTCAGGTCGCTCTCCCACACGAGTTTGAGACCGTGCTTGTATGCATAGCGGTTGAGCGCATCGACGATCTTCCCATATAGTCCCCAGTCAATCGGGAATGTGAGATATCCGCTCCAGACGCCGAGAAGTCCTAGATTGTGCAATCGCCAGGCGAGATTGAACACGCGGACTTGCATCGCGTATCTTTTCGCGACGTAGCGAGACGCTGGATCTTCCTGGTCTTGGAGAGTTCGATGGAGTCGCTCCACTTCCTCGTCGGGAATGGCCGTGGAGTATCTCTTCTTCTGATGGGCCTTCGTGGCGTGTCCGCGCCCTTCCGGATCGAAGTCGAGCGTGGATGTCTTGGGCGTTGGCGAGCTGATCAGGTTGCCCGGCGCAGGCACGGCTGGAGAGGACTCGGGCGGGTCGTCTTCGGACGCGGGCGGCTCGGATGGAGGCGACTCTCCTGGGGGCGACCCGCCTTGCTGGTTCCCTTTCCCAGGGCCAACCGCATCCTTCTCGTGGTCCTTCTTCTTGTGCTTGGACGGCGGCCCCGGCGGCTTCACCAGCACGACCTCCACGCGGAGGCGGGTCACGAACGCCTTGGGATCCGGCGCCTCCGGGTTCGGAACCTCCCCAAACTCCACCCATCCCCGCGCGAAGGCGCCGCTCAACACCTCCTCCACGACGCCGTCCGGGCTCGTCTGCGAAAGGGGAGTCGGAGGGGCCTTCTCGGAGCCCCACCGAACACGGTAGTACGTCTCCGCGAGCGGATCGCCGTTCGCCTTGAGGAACCGCATCCGGAGGTGGACGGTCGCTGGAACTGCCGGTCTCGCCATGATGCTTATCCTCTCTGCTTCGGGACGGGGCGCGCCTCGTCATGCCGCGCCGCGAGATCGGCCTTGATGTCGTCCGCGTCGGCGGTCCGAAGGGCCCCGGTGTCCGCCTGGAACGCGTGCACCGACTCTGCCAGATCGCGCCCGTGGTACCCCAAGTTGTGGAGCTTGCGTCGCAGGCTCTCTCGCTCGTCCGTGCCGTCCTGCAAGAAGATCTCGGCTTCGTACTCGTACTCTTCGGAGGTCTCCGGATCCTCTCGCTCCGCCTTGGGCCGGCCCCAGCGCAGATGACAGACCTCCACGTCCGGGAACTTCGGCACTTGGACGGTCCCGTCCGCGGAGACGCCCTCTTCCATCCATCCGAAGAAGCTGATCTCGTACGGGGCGCCCGGGATGGGCGATCCGTGCTTGTCGAAGAGCTGAATCGTCTCCTTTTCCAGGGTCTTCGCCTGTTCCTCTCTCTTCTCCTGCTCTCGGACGTCCGCCGCGAGCCCCGGCTTGATCTTCACGGCCTGGCCGTCGAGCTTCGCCTCTTTCCCAAGCTCCAGGATCGCCGCGTCGTCGGACCAGAGCTTCAACGTGGGACCCTGGATCTCCACCTTGTCGCCCATCCTCAGCGTGGATTTCTCGCTCGCGCCCTCGACGCTCTCTCCGTGGAGCACGATTTTCTTCGCCTCGATGATGACCGCGTCGGGCTGAATGCGGATCACGCTGGCTCCGCACCGGATGGTCAGCTCTTTCTCGACCGCGATCTCCGTCAAGCCTCGTGTGGAGAGCGAGAGATTGCCCGAGATGGAGGCGGCCGCGCTCTTCGGCTCCTCCGCGGAGCCTACGCTGACTGCCAAGGATTGGCCCACGTTCACCGAGAGGGCCCCGGAGATAGTGACGTTCGCGTGCGAGCCGACCACGGCCGTCGCCCGATCTTGGACGACCAGGAGTGAGCTTCGGCGATGAACGGTCTCCGCGTCTTCGTCCACCGTGATGGACTGCGCTCCATGAACCGACAGCCTGCGTGCGCCGCCCACGTCCGTCTCGCTCGCTCCACGAATGATCCGGGTGGCCGTGCCGGAGACTTGCAGCGCGTCGTTGCCCGTCACGTCGACGACTCGACCGCTGCCCACCGTGATCCGGTGTCCGCCGTTGGTCTCGTCCGATCGATCGCCGCGAACCGCGGTGAACCGGTCGCCCTCCACGTTCTCGCGGCGGTCGTGGCGCACGGTGGTGTTGTGATCGCGGCCGACCTCCTCCTCGAAGTCGCGCTCCGCTCGGACGAAGACCTGTTCCTTCCCGGCCTCATCGTCGAGCGAGATCTCGTTTGCTCCCCCGCCGCCGGGGCTGCTCCTCGTGCGGATCGAGCTGCGCGTCGCCTGCGCGGGCAGTCCGTTCGGGACGGGGTGTGTCGCGTTGTAGAGACAGCCCATGACGACTGGACGGTCCACATCTCCGCCCGTGAAGCCGACGAGGACTTCCATCCCGACGCGAGGGATGAACTGAAAGCCGTAACCATCGCCGGCCCAGGGGAACATGACCCGCAGAAAACAGGAGCTGTGCTCGTCTCGGCGTCCCTCACGGTCCCATGGAAACTGGACTTTGATGCGGCCGAGAGCGTCCGTGTAAAGCTCACTGCCCGGAGGGCCGACCACGGTGGCGCTCTCCATGACTTGCTGCCTCGAACGGCGCGGGCGCGGCGGCCGAATTGGCACGTCCGCAGGGACCCACGCGAAGCGGTTTTCGTAGCGCAGGCTCCCTCCCGCGCCGGCGTCGGGGGTCGTTCCGCGATGCTCGACGCTCGTGACGACGTAGGCGCCGTTCACGCGCTCCAGCTCATGCGCACCTAGCTCCACGCGCGCCCCCGGCGCGAGGCGCCTGCAAAGGGATACGCCCTGTCCGAGGACCGCGCCCGCGCGGAGCTGCTCCAGGTAAGTCCGTGCCTGTGCTGCGGGGATCTCAGCGTCGGTGTGCTCCCCATGGTGATCGTGGACCTCCAGCTCGACGGAGCCATAGGGCTCCACGACGCTGCGCGCGGTCAGATCGAGGAGCGGTCGCCGAAAGTCATAGTCCGAGACGCGCACCGCGGTCGGTTCCATCGCGCTTCGAAGGGCGAGCTCCCCGACTGTGCTCTCCGGCACGACGAGGTCACCGCGATGCGCCCCTTGCCGGAAGGTGAGCCGCGGTCCCCCTCGAAGCGGCTGGTACGCCGCGGCCGTGTCGGCAAAGACGATGGTCTCACCCGAACGAAGGATGTCCGACTCTGGGTCTGCCGGCTCCTCGAAGAAGTAGAACACCCCCTCTTCCGCGAGGATGCGCGCGACGAAATCATAATCTGTCTCGTCGTACTGCACACAATATGGCCGGGGCGCAAACCGGGCGGCGACTCGCCACGCGCGCGGCGCGCCGATCTCGTCAAGGAGGATGTCCACGATCTCACGGACGGTCTTGTCTTGAAAGATGCGGCTATGTTTGCGCTTCGTGAGGAGCCACCATCGAGGAGCGAGCTGGATCCGGCGTTCGACGCGGCCATCCTCCCGGACATGCGTCGTCTGCGCGGACGCGATGACGCCGTGGAATGTCCTGGGATCTCCGTCGGGGACGTGCACCGCCAGCGCCGCGAGGTGCCCCAAGAGCTGGGTGTCTGGAGTCACCGCCGCGGATCCCCACGCGAGCAAGATCACGTCCGTGGAGGAGAGTTGATTGACCTGCTCTCTCGCCTCGAACGAGACCACGGAGAGCTCCGCGCTGTCCATCGCCTCGCAGCAGAACAAGAATGATCGCTCCGAGAGTCGAGCTATGTCGAGCCCCATGATCTCCTCCTGGGAATGGGTGGTGAGGACGCGCGGTCACTCCACATCGATGGTGGAGCCTGGGTCCGTCACCTCGATCGTCCCCGCCCACGCGCAAGTGCATGTTGCCCCTTTGGTGAGCGCGCTCTGCAATCCGAACGTCACGGCGTCCGAGCCCGGCGACCAGGGTCCCGTGATGACCGGCAGACACGGCATGGGCGTCAACACCCCGCTCGCGGCCGCGGTGGCGGCGGCCACCTGAGGGTTTGACTGCGTCTTGCACATGCCGAAGGCAGGAATGTGGACCAGCGGCACGCAGTCGGTCACGGTGGCGATGTCCGCAAGATCGCCGCTGGCTTGCAACGACGGGACGACAGCGAGCATGCCTGGGGAGGTCCCTTCACTGCACTTCAGGGATGCTCCATGGGCGACGAGCTTCGGCATCTCCATCCTCCTTGTCGCGGGACCGTCCAATGTGGTCTCGCCGGGCGGGGGCGCTCCGATGGCGCGTAACACTCCAGATCTTGCGGGGGATGTCAAGCCGTTGCTCACCCGGACAGTGAATTCGCCCGGGCGCCGGCTCGCTTCAGGATACGTGGAGTCAAAACTGCGGGACGGGCTTGGCCAGCTCGGCTTCGATGAAGGGCGCGAGCTCGTTCGGCTCGACCGTGTTGGGCGTATCCAGTTGATCGCCGACCAGAACACCCGTGTCCCAGTCGCCCACGATCTTGCCCTCTCGCGAGATGAGGTACTTGTGGAAATTCCACGTGGGCGGCGGTGCGCCGTTGTCGTCCAGGAGCCACTTGAATACAGGGCGCTTGTCGACCCCGATCACGTGGTCAATCACGAATTGAGGGAACTTGAGACCACCGGGGCCGAGGCCCACCTTGTCCGCGCACGCCTTGGGATCGCCTCCTTGATTGCCGAAATCGTTCGAATAAAAGCCCAGCACGTGAAAGCCCTGGGCCGCATACTTCTCTTCGTTCTCCGTCTCCAACGGAGCCATCTGAGGTGTGTAGCCTCAGGCCTCTGCCACGTTGACGATCAACAAGACATCTCCTCGATACTGGCACATCGAGATGACGTTCTCGTCGAGGTCGGTGTCGGAGAGCGCGAACAGGCTGCCTGCGGGCGCCGCCGGATCACAGCCGTTCGCCGCGCCGCCCGCGCCGCCGCTCCCGGTGGCGCTCGTCGTGGTGCTGACGCTCGTCGTCGTGGTGACGCTCGTCGAGCTCGTCGTGGTGCCGGTCGTCATCGTCGCGCCCGCGCCGTTGCCGCCCGCGCCGCTGCCGCCCATCGCCGTCGCGCCGGCGCTGCCGCTCGCCTCCGCGCCGCCGCACCCCGCAGCCCCGACGGCCACGAGCAAAGAAACCAGAAGTGTGCCCAGGTGCCTCGTCATGCGTCCTCCTGAAGAAGCAATGAAAGCGGCTTCGAGCCCGCGCTCGTGCCGGTCTCCGTCAGCGTTCAATTTTGGAGGATCCAGGAGGGAAGGGGAAGGGCCACGTGCCATGCTCGCGCCCGGTGCGCCTCTTCTTCTCCGACCAGGACCGGCTCGATCTTCCAGACGGCCATCGCTTCCCCGCGGCGAAGTATCCGCGCATCTGGAAGGCCCTCGCGGACGAGCACCCGCGCCTCGTCGAGCACGCGCCGCGCGCCGAGTGGGACGAGATCGCGCTCGCGCACGCCCCGCACTACGTGACGGCGCTCCGTGAAGGGACGCTCCCCGTGCCGATCGTGCGCAAGCTCGGCTTCCCGTGGAGCGAGTCGCTCGTGAACCGCTCGCGGCTCTCCGTCGGCGGCACGCTCGCGGCGCTGCGGTGGGCCGTCATCCACGGAGCGGCCGGGCACATGGCCGGCGGCACGCACCACGCGTTCGCGGATCGCGGCGAAGGGTTCTGCGTGTTCAACGATCTCGCGATCGCGATCCACGTCGCGCGGCGCGATCTCGGCGTCGGGCGCGTCGCCGTCGTCGATCTCGACGTGCACCAGGGCGACGGGACCGCGGCGCTGTTCCGCGGCGATCCGGCCACGTTCACGCTGTCGCTCCACGGCGCGAAGAACTACCCGTTCCGCAAGGAGGCGAGCTCGCTCGACGTGCCGCTCGACGACGCGACCGGGGACGCGGCGTACCTCGACGCGCTCGATCGCGCGCTGCCGGCGGTCGCGGCGTTTCGCCCCGAGGTGCTCCTCTACCAGGCCGGCGTGGACGCGCTCGCGGGCGATCGCCTGGGCCGTCTCGCGCTCACGCACGCGGGGCTCCGGGCGCGGGACGCGCGCGTGTTCGATCTCGCCGATCGGCTGCGCGTGCCGATCGTCGTGACGCTCGGCGGCGGCTACCACCGCGACATCGACGCGACGGTGGAGGCGCACGCGAACGTGTACCGAGGGCTCGTCGAAGCGCTGGGGTAAAGGTCCCCGCGAACGTCACCCGGCTGTCGCGGTTTTGCCCCGCGACGCGAACCGTGCTCGGATCCGGTTTCGATGGCGAGAATCCTCCACATCGAGGACGACGCGGCGAACCGACTGCTCGTGCGCAAGCTCCTCCAGAACGCCGGTCACGAGGTCGTGGACGCGGCGGACGGTCTCGAAGGCGTGCGGCTCGCGGTGGCCGATCCTCCGGACCTCGTGCTCGTCGACATCAACATCCCCGGCCTCGACGGCTTCGAGGTGACGCTGCGCCTGCGCGGCGAGCCGAAGCTCACGGGCGTGCCGATCGTCGCGATCACCGCCGAGGGCAACCGCGAGACGAGCCTCGCCGTCGGCTGCGACGGCTTCTTGCAGAAGCCGATCGACGCGCGCAGCTTCCCCGCGATCATCGGCAAATACTTGAAGGGCGCGCGCGAGACCGCGCCCCCGTCGGAGGCGTCGACGCACCTCCGGCAGCAGAGCCAGCGCATCGTCGCGCACCTGGAGCAGAAGGTGGAAGAGCTGTCGCGCGCGAACCAGCGGCTCCGCGAGCTCGACGCCGCGCGCACCGAGTTCTACCGCAACGTGTCGCACGAGCTGGCCACGCCGATGACGCCGATCGTCGGCTACGTGAAGCTCCTGCTCGACGAGGAGCTCGGCCCGCTCACGAAGGCGCAGGCGAAATCGCTCCGCGCGATGGATGACTGCGTGCGGCGGCTGCGCGGCATCATCGACAACCTGCTCGACGTCACCGGGCTGGAGACGGGCAAGCTCCGCTTCATGCACGTGGAGTACGACTTCCTCGACACCACGCGCCGGGCGATCGCGCACGTGGCCGACAAGCTCGACGACGCGAAGCTCCTCCTCGTCGAGGAGCTGCCGCGCGGACCGCTCACCGCGGTGGGCGACGCGGGCCGCCTCCAGCGCGCGATCGTGCAGCTCCTGGAGAACGCGGTGAAGTTCACGCCCTCGGGCGGCACCATCGGCGTGCGCGTGCAGCGGCTCGCCTCCGGCCACTACGAGATCACGATCGCGGACACGGGCCCCGGCATCCCCGCGGATCGGCAGGCGCGCCTCTTCGAGCCGTTCTACCAGGTCGACGGATCGCCGACGCGCCTGCACGGCGGAGTCGGCGTGGGCCTCGCGATCGTGCGCCGCACCGCGCGCGGCCTCGGGGGCGACGTGCGCCTCGCGTCCCCCTGCAACGAGACGATCGACGGCGCTCACCTCACGGGCGCGGCGTTCCACCTGACCGTGGCGCAGCGCGCGCCGAACGAGCCCCTCACGAGCTGACGCGCCGCCGATGCGCCCTCTCTTCGAGCACCCCTGACGATCTCACCGCGCCGTTCGATGCCTCCGCTCCGCCACGTGTACCTCGACTGGAACGCGACCACGCCGCCGCACCCCGCGGTGCTGGACGCGATGCGCGCCGCCGCCGAGGTCGCGTGGGCGAACCCCGCGAGCGTGCACGGCCCCGGCCGGAGGGCCCGCGCGTACGTCGAGGAGGCGCGCGAGGCGATCGCCGCGGTGATCGGCCTGGATGCGCGCGACGTCGTCCTCACGAGCGGCGGCACGGAGGCGAACAACCTCGCCCTCGCGCTCCCGTTCGATCTCGGAGCGTCCGCGGAGAAAGACCACGTCGCGCCGCAGCGTGGGGCGCCTTCGATCGATCGCGGCCGAGGGAAGGGGACGGATCGCGATCGTGCGGCCCCGACGCCCCGCGATCGTGCGGACGCGACGCCCCGCGGCCCCGGCGCCATGCTCGTGAGCCGCATCGAGCACCCGTCGATCGTGCGCGCCGCGGAGGAGCTCGCGCGCCGAGGCGTCCGCGTCGAGTGGATCGAGCCGCTCCCGTCCGGCGTCGTGCCGGCGTCGGGCTTCGCGGAGGCGGCGGATCGAGTCGCGCCCGAGACCGACGTCCGCCTCTTCGTCCTCCAGGCCGTGAACCACGAGACCGGCGTGGTGCAGCCCGTCCGTGAGGTGGCCTCGCTCGCGCACGCCCGTCGCGCCCTCCTCCACGTCGACGCGGTGCAAGCGGTCGGCCGCCTCGATCCGTCGACCTGGATCGGCGCCGATCTCGTCAGCGTCGCGGCGCACAAGCTCCGTGGTCCGAAGGGCGTCGGCGCCCTGTGCACGCGCCCAGGTCTGAAGATCCGTCCCCTGCTCTTCGGCGGCGCGCAGGAGCGTGGCCTGCGCCCCGGCACGCAGGATCCGATCGCGTGCGCCGGCTTCGCGGAGGCGGCCCGCCGCGCCCGCGAGACCCCGTCCATCTATGCGCGCGTCGCGATCCTCCGCGATCGTCTCCAGGCCGCGCTCGTCGAGCTGGGCGCGCTCGTGAACGGGGACGCCCCGCGCGCGCCGCACGTCCTCAACGTCTCGTGGCCCGGCCGTCGCGGCGACGAGCTGTGCGCGGCGCTCGATCTGGAGGGCGTCGCCGTCTCGAGCGGCTCCGCCTGCAGCGCCGGCACCGCCGAGCCGTCCCCGGTGATCACCGCGATGCTGGGCCGTGAGCGCGCGTCCTCCGCGGTCCGCATCTCCCTGGGCGAGGACACCACCGAGCCCGACATGGAGCGCGCCCTCGAAGCGATGCGCCGCGTCCTCGCCCGCTTCTGAGCGCCCTCTCGTCACGGGTTCGCCCTTGTCTGTGGGGGGTGGCGGGCAGCCCGCCGTCACGGTGTCCACCCCGTACGCCATCTGTCTCCACCCGCTCCGCCGTCGCCGCCCATCGGCGCGCGCATCACGTGGAGCGGTCCAAGATCCCGGAGACGCCCCCTCTCTTCGCGATCGACGAGCGGACCTCCGCCTCCGCGGATCGAGCTCCGTCCTCCCAGTGGCGGCCGGAGGGGCGGGCGCACCGCAGGTGCGATCGGGGTGGGCGTCGCCACGTGCCCTTCCGGGTCGTGCGAGCGAGCCCTGCGCGCCCCTCGTTCGCGCGAATGGATTCGCACGGGCGCAACGGATTTTCAGCGATGGACTCCATTCGAGCCGGAACGCAAGGCAAATGGAGCACTTGTCCGCCGGGACGCCTAACTTCAAGCGCCGCCTGAACAAATCGGCCGAACGATCATCCATCGGAGGCTCTCCACAGGGCTATGTGTGCGGAAACCCGTCCATAACTCTGCGACGTCCATGGAGAATTCGTCGCTCCATTCAATGGATTTTGGTGGGGCCCCTGCTGCGAAGGTGTTCAGCGGTTGTCAAGGCGAAAGGGGGTGCTTGAAGTTACCTTTAAGGTGACGGTCTAAACATCCGAATTATTATCTGTTTCTTCGGTGTGTGTTTCGGCGACGGCGTGGGCCTCGCGCGCCTCTCGGGACCCGGCGGCGCGGCGCTGGCGCTGGACCTCGTAGAAGGCGATCGCCGCCGCGACCGAGGCGTTGAGCGCGGCCACCGGACCGGGCAGCGGCAGCTTGGCGATGTGCGCGCACGCCGCGAGCACCGGCTTGCGGGGCCCGCGATCCTCGGCCCCGATCACGATGGCGACGGGCCCGCGCAGATCGACGTCGGCGAGCTCGGTGGTGCCGCGCACGTCGAGGGCGATCGGCGTCACGCCGCGCTCGCGGAGATCCGAGAGGGCCTGCGGCAGGGCGTTCACGCGGCAGAGCGTGGCGTGCTCGACGGCGCCCGCCGAGGCTCGGAACGTCGCGGGCGACAGCGGGGCCGAGGCGTGCTCCGGCCACACGACGCCCGTCGCGCCGAGGGCGACCGCGCTGCGGATCGCGGCCCCGAAGTTGTGCGGGTCCATCACCCCGTCGAGCGCGAGCAGCAGCGTCCGTTCGTTCACTGCGAGCGCGTCCAGGGCCACGAGCGCCACCTCCGGAGCGATCGCGAGGACGCCTTGGTGGAAGCCGTTCTTGGTGCGGCGATCCAGATCCCCGCGCGAGACCCGCTCGACGTGGACCCCTTGGTCGGCGGCGAACCGCGCGACGGCGTCGTGTTTGGGACCAGCGCCGT
Organism: Polyangiaceae bacterium; assembly: GCA_046351455.1. Classification (GTDB taxonomy): domain Bacteria; phylum Myxococcota_A; class Polyangia; order Polyangiales; family Polyangiaceae; genus JADJRH01. The sequence goes on along the minus strand of JAXLYM010000006.1, from coordinate 377,579 downwards.
CTTGAACGAGGACGGCGGTGAGCTCCTTGCCGCGGGCGCGGATGGCCTCGCGGACCGGCTGCATGCCGAAGATGAGTCGCGTCATGGACGGGCGGTTAGCACGGCTGCGCCGCTACTTGTGGCGCCAGTCGTGCGGGCCGCGAGAAAGCGAAGCCGCTGGCTCAGCTCAAGGACGCGGCGATGTCCTGCGCGATCGCCTCGGCGGCGGCCCGCGGGTCTTCGGCGTCGCGGATGGGGCGCCCGATCACGAGCAGGTCCGCGCCCGCCTGGAGCGCCGCGACCGGCGTCGCGATGCGCTTCTGATCGCCCGAAGCGGAGCCGGCAGGACGGATCCCGGGCGTCACCAGAAACGCCTCATTTCCGAGCGCGGAGCGCAGCGCCCCGACCTCCTGCGGCGACGTCACGAACCCGCGGACGCCCGCATCCATCGCGACGGAGGCCACCCGCAGCACGTGCTCCCGAGGCGTCCCCTGGATGCCCTGCGCCGCGAGATCCGCTTGATCGAGCGACGTGAGCACCGTGACGGCGAGGAGGGTGAGGGGGCTCGGCGCGCGGGCCGCGGCGTTCGCCGCGCGCTCCAGCATCGCGCGCCCGCCGGACGCGTGCAGCGTGAGGTACCGCACCCCGAGGGCCGCGGCGTTCTGCACCGCGCGCTCGACGGTCTCGGGGATGTCGTGGAGCTTCAGATCCAGGAAGACGTGCTTCCCGAGAGCGCCCCCGACCTCGACGGCGCGCGGCCCTTCCCGAACGAAGAGCTCCAGCCCGACCTTCAGCACGCCCACGGAAGGAGCGACGAGCGCCGCCCCCGCCGAAGCCTGGGACAGATCCGGATAGTCGAGCGCGAAGGCGATCCTGCCCCGCGCCCGCTCGATGGAAGGTGTGCTGCTCAAAGGCAGGAGCAGAGCGGGTCGCCGGGCTGGCAGTTGCAGGCCTTCGCGGGGCCGCCGCCGCCGGCCGGTTTGCCGCCGCCGCCGACGGAGCCCTTCAGCTTCTTCTGGGCCTCCTGCGCGTCCTCGAGCTGCTTCTGGATCGCGGCGCGCTGCGCTTCGTCCTTGGCGCTCGTGAGGTCCGCGAGCAGGCGCTCGATCTTGGCGTTCTGCTCCTCCAGCTGCTTCTGGAGGCGCTTCTGCTCCTCGTCCTTCTGCTGCTGCGCGGCGACGAGAGCGGCTTCCTTCGCCTTCGACTCGTTGTACGTCTTCACGCCGATGAAGACGCCGCCGCCGATCAGGATCACGGCGCCGACGCTGATGCCGATGATCATGTTGCGGAGCTTCTTCTTCGACTCGTCGTGCTTGAGGGCGGCGAGCTGCGCTTCGTGCGCCTGCTGAGCCTGCATCGCCTCCATGCGGGCGCGCTGCTCGGCCTCGACGCGGGCCTTCTCGATCTCTGCCTGACGGAGGGCCTCGAGGCGGGCGGCCTCTTCGCGGTTCCGCTGCTCGTCTGCGCGGCGGCGGTTCTCCTCGGCGCGGATGCGGGCCTCTTCCTCTTCGCGGGCGCGGCGCTCGGCGTCGAGACGAGCACGTTCGGCGGCCTCCGCCTGGGCGCGCTTCGTCTCCTCCTCCTGCTTGATGCGATCCTCTTCGAGGTTCATCAGCTCTTTGAGAGAGAACAGGACCGAGCTTTCTTTCTGTTCCGACATGACCTCGTGGCTCCTAGGGCTGGCTCGGGATCGACATCTCCCGTCGCCGTCGCGCGCCCTCGCTGAGGAAAGCGCACGGAGATTCTAAACGAACTTTTCTACCTGGGATAGCGATTGGCGAATTTCGTTTTGAGCGGGCGCCCCCGGAGCCCCCGCGCCGAGCTGCACGCGCCGCGCGACCTTGCGCATTCGAACGCGGCGCCGTCGGGTGAAAAATGAGGTTGGGCGGTTCGTCCTCCTGTACCTTGCGCGCACCATGGCGAAGGTCATCAAGGCGCACATCACGGGCAACATCTGGAAGATCGAGGCGAAGGTCGGCGACGAGATCAGCGAGGGGACGGTGGTCTCGATCCTGGAGTCGATGAAGATGGAGATGCCCGTCGAGGCCGAAGAGGACGGCATCATCACCGCGGTGCTGGTGAAGGAAGGCGACCCCATCAAAGAGGGCGCGCCGATGTTCGAGTACGACGCGAAGTGACGTGGGCGCCCCCCTCACGCGCGGAGGCCGCAGGCCGAGCACGTGATTGGGGGGCGCGCGCCGGAGGAGCGCGAGCGACGTAGGCGGTGGGGGGCAGCGGAGAGAGAGGCCTGGCGGAAGAGACGCAGCCGATCCGTGAGACGGATCGCGTCACTCGCGCCAGAAGAACTTCCAGGGGTTGTGCTTCACGTCGCGCACCATCTCCTGGAGGTCGTCGTAGAGCTGCTCGTCCATCATCAGCGCGCCGACCGTGCCCTTGCCGCGCTTCACCTGAGAGACCAGCGTCTGCGCGTCCGCGGTGATCGTCTTCACGCGGGCCGTTACCTCGACGACGTCGTTGATCGCCTGCTTCATCTTCGCCTGCTCCTCGTCGCTGGCGAACGTGTTCGTGATCTTCTTCGCGTTCGCGAGCGTGACCTTCGCGTCGGCGAGGAGGGGCGGCGCGTCCTTCGAGAGCGAGCTCGTCACGGCGTCGGTGTTCGCGAGGATGCGGTCGATCTGCGGGTTCTCGACGTACTTCGTCTTCGCTTCCTTCACCATGTCGGCGCCGTCCTTCGTCATCGTCTCCACGTTCGTGACGATGCGATCGAACTTGTCGCCGTTCTTGTCCATCAGCTCGCCGGTGCCCTTCAGCGTCTTGCGCAGGCCGTCGAACGCCTCCGAGAACTCCTTGCGGTTCTCGCGGATCGCCTGCACCGACGTGTGGAGCAGCTCGTAGCTCTCGGACAAAAGCATGTCGAGGCGCGGGGGATCGATGCCGCGGACGATCGCGCCGTCCGGCAAGCTCGGGCGGTCCTGCGAGCCGGGCTCGATCGCGAGGAACTGCTCGCCGAGAACGCCCTGCGTCGTCACGTAGAAGAGGGAATTTTCGCGGACGCTCTTCTGGTAGCGCTTCTCGACCGTCACCTTCATGCGGACCAAGGGATCGCGCTTCCCGGTCTCGCTCACCTCGGCGCCGCGGAACTGGATCTCGCTGATCTTGCCGACCTTCACGCCCGCGATCTTCACGGGGGCGCCCGCTTGCAAGCCGCCGGGGTTGTCGAACTCGACGTAGATGGGATACGTCGGTTGGAAGTTGACGCCGCCCATGATGATGACGAACGCGGCGAGTAGACCGATGGCCGTGAGGATGAGGATGCCGACCTTGACCTCGATCGAACGCGGGCTTGCCATGCGCGGCATGATGCGCGATTTCCTGGCCCGGATGTACAGCGTTCGTCGCCCAGAGCACGACGGCTGCTTCGTCGCGTCGCGTCGAACGCCCCTCGGATCACGGCCCGGCGCGAGGCCCGGCGCATGATCTCGTTCTCCCACGTGAAGAAGTCGTTCGGCGACAAGCAGGTGCTGATCGACGTGTCGTTCGACGTGAAGGACGGGGAGGTGTTCTTCATCATCGGGCAGAGCGGCGTCGGCAAGAGCGTGCTCATCAAGCACCTCGTGGGGCTGCTCTACCCGGACGGCGGCGAGATCTTCCTCGACGGGGAGGAGATCAGCCGCTTCGACGAAGAGCAGATGTACCCCGTGCGGCAGAAGTGCGCGATGGTCTTCCAGCACTCGACGCTGTTCGACTCGATGACGTGCGCCGAGAACGTGGCGCTCCCGCTCCGCAAGCACAAGAAGCTGTCGCAGCGAGAGGCGCTCTCGGAGGCGCGGCGGCGGCTCACGCAGGTGCACATGGAGGAGTTCGGCGATCGCTTCCCGCCCGAGCTCGGCGACGGCATGCGCAAGCGCGTCGCGATCGCGCGCGCCCTCACGCTCGACCCGCGCTACGTGCTCTTCGACGAGCCGACGACGAGCCTCGATCCGGTGAGCGCGCGGCGCGTCGACAAGCTGATCCGCGAGCTGTCGGACACGCTCGGCGTCACGAGCATCGTCGTGAGCCACGATCTCGTGAGCATCTTCTCGATCGCCGATCGGATCGTGATGCTCTACAAAGGCTTCGTCCGGCTGCTGGGATCGCAGGACGACTTCAAGCGCGCGGAGGATCCGATCATCCAGCAGTTCATCACGGGGCGCGCCGAGGGGCCGATCGAGTAGCGGGCCGCGCGCGATCCGGCTGGGATCGGCCGCGGCGCGCGATCAAGGGGTCCGCGTGAACGTGAACGGGTACACGACCGTCACCGCGCCGCCGTCCGGCTTCGGGAACTGGAGCTTGTTCGTCGCGGCGATCGCGCAGCTCAGCACCTGCGCGTCGGTGAGCGCCGGCAGCGTGCTCGTGCTCGGCGGAGCGATCGCGTCCGGCGGGATCGGGTCGGTCGGAGCGACGATCCGCGCGTCCGAGACCGCGCCGGCAGGGCTGATCCCGAAGCGGATCGCGATGCGGCCCGCGAGCTTGGGATCGCGCTTGAGGCCGTCGACGTAGCATTTCGTGAAGTCGTCGAAGTGCGCCTGCATGACGGCCTGCACCTTCGACGCGGCGAGGCGACCGGGGGTCGCTTGGAGGAGCTTCGGATCGCCGGAGCACCGCGCGGCCGGCTCGCGCGTGAGCACCTCCACCTGCTCCGACGTCGCCAGCACGTGCTTGTGCGCGGCCGCGGTCTTGACGGGGTCGCGCGTCTTCTCCGAGGCTTCGAGCTTCTGGAGATCGGTCGCGAGATCCGTGAGGCGGCCGATGAGGTTGGCCTTCTCGATCGCGAGATCGTCGTTGGCGATGGCGAGCTTGTTCGCGCTCTCGGCGATCTCCGAGACGCGCGCGGCCCAGTCGGCGGCCTTCGCGGCGGTCGCTGGCTCGCGCTGGATCGCGGCGCGGACGACGGTGGTGCGCGCGACGACATCCATGAACGCGTCGCACTCGGCGCGGGTCGGGGGCGCGTCGCTCGCGATCGAGGTGCCGCTCGGCTGCGGCGCGGTGGACGTCGCGGTCCCGGCGGGCGTCGGGGACGCGCTCGGATCAACGGAAGGCGACGGCGTGGAGGCCGCGGCTTGCGGTCCGCCGCACGCGGTCAACGGGGCCGCAGCCAGCGCCAGGACGAAGACGGGGAGCGTCGCGCGGAGGGAAAAGCTCACGCGCCATCCGTAACGTGGACGTCTTCACGCGTCACCTCGGGGCCGCGCGCTGCGCTCGCCACCGGCCGATCGCGGAGGACAAAATAAAAAAGCGGTCGCGGCGGACCCGGGGGGGGAAGGTCGACGCCGCAACCGCAAGAACCCTTCTAGAAGACGGTGGCGAGACGGTCAACAGGAAAAGCTCGCGTCTCACTTTTTCTGGACGACCCCCAACTCGACGCGAGCGGAGTACTATCGGTGCGCTTGACCGGCCAGCTCCTCGGCTCTCGCTACCGGCTGGAAACCCTCCTCGGGCAGGGCGGCATGGGATCGGTGTACGCCGCGACCGACCAGCAGACCGGCGCGCGCGTCGCGGTGAAGATCCTGCACGCGGAGGCGCTGAAGGACGCGTCGACGCGCGACGACAAGTCGAAGCTGACGCGGTTCCAGCGCGAGGCGAAGGCGGCGTCCGCGATCCTGAGCGACCACGTCGCGCGCGTCCTCGACTGGGGCAACGACGAGGCCACGCAGCAGCCGTACATGGTGATGGAGCTGCTCGTCGGAGAGGACCTGCAGCAGGTGCTGAAGCGGCTGGAGGTGCTGCCGCCGGACGTCGCGCTGCGGATCGTCGCGCAGGCCTGCGAAGGGCTGATGAAGGCGCACGAGGCGCGCATCACGCACCGGGACATCAAGCCGGCGAACCTGTTTTTGACGCGGGGCCCATCCGGGGAGATCGTCGTCAAGATCCTCGATTTCGGCATCGCGAAGATCCGGCCCGAGGCCGAGGTCTCGAACGACACGACGAACCTCACGCGCACCGGCAGCATGCTGGGCTCGCCGCGGTACATGTCGCCGGAGCAGGCGCGTGGAAACCGCTCGCTCGATCACCGCACGGACCTCTGGTCGCTCGGCGTCGTGCTGTACCGCACGCTCACCGGCCACATCCCGCACGAGCAGGCGGAGGCCGTCGGCGACTTCATCGTGATGCTGTGCTCCGAGGCGCCGCGCGCGGTGAAGAAGTACTCGCCGTGGGTGCCGGATCCGATCGCCGCGGTGGTGGACGGAGCGCTGCAGATCGATCGCGAGCGGCGCTTCCCGACGGCCGACGTGATGCGCGCGGCGATGATGGCGCTCTTGCCCAACGGGGACGCGATCCGCGCCGATGAAATCGTGGGCGTTCACCCGGCGATCCGCACATCGACCACGCCCGGCCCGATCGAGGTCGCGAGCGGAGATCTCACGGTGCCGTTGCCGGGCGGGCGGCGAGCGCGCCGGGACGAAGGGCCGACGCCGAGCACGCTGACGAGCTCGCGCACGCTGACTCCGGGGCGACGAGCGCTCGCGCCGATCGGGGTCGCGGTGGCGGCGACGCTCCTCGGGATCCTGACGGTGGGCGTGGTGCGGTCGCTGGGTCCCTCGCAGGGCGCCGCCGGGAGCGGCGTCGACGCGACGGCCTCGGGGAGCGCGCGGCCCGCGCAGAATCGCCGCGCGAACCTCGTGATCTTCCCGCTCGACGCGAAGGTGGAGATCGACGGCGCGCCCGTGACCGCGCAGGACGGCGTCGTGGAGCTGACGGGCGCGCTCGGGAGCGTGCACCGCGTCCGGTTGAGCCGCGACGGCCAGGAGAAGAGCGCGGACGTGGTGCTCGGTGAGGCCGGGGCCGAGCCGCCGAAGGTGGAGCTCACCGTGATCGCGCCCACCGCGAGCGGCGTCACGAGCGGCGCGCCGACCGGCGGATCCGCGCGGCCCACCACGAAGAAGACGGCCACGCCTGCCGGGACCGGATCGCCGGGGCCCGCGAAGAATCCGCTCATTCCAGAGAGGTTCGAGTGATCGTGCAGCGGAGGGGCGGGGGATGGTCGTGGCGCGCCGCCGTCGCCTGGGTCCTCGCGACGTCGATCGCGGCTGCCCCCGGGGTCGTCGCCGCGGACGAGCCGACGCCCACGGGCGACAAGAAGCCGGCCGCAAGCGACAAGAAACCGGACGCCGGCGACAAGAAACCGGACGCGGAAGGCGACAAAAAGGCCGAGGCGCGCGCGCATTTCGACAAGGGAAAGAACCTGTCGAACGAAGGGGCGTGGCCCGCGGCGCTCGCGGAGTACCTCGCCTCGCGGGAGCTCTATCCGACGTGGGGCAACACGCTCGGCGCCGCGTCGAGCCTGCGGAAGCTCGCTCGGTTCGACGAGGCGCTCGACATGTTCGAGGTGCTGCTCCGCGACTTCTCCGCGGCGCTCTCGACGGACGTGCGCACGGCCGCGCAGCGCGAGATCGTGGAGCTGCGCGGGCTCGTCGGCACGATCGAGATCGAGGGCGCGGAGATCGGCGCGGCCATCACCGTCGACGGGCGGCCCCGCGGCGAGTACCCGGCGCCGAGCCCGCTCCGCGTGGCCGCAGGGACGCACGTGGTCCGCGTCGCGAAGGAAGGCTACGAGCCGTTCGAGTCGCGCGTCGACGTGGCCGGCAACCGCACCGCGCGCGTGACGGCGACGCTGCGCGCGCTCGCGGCCTCGGGGCGGCTCCGCGTCGCCGAGCAGAGCGGCGCCGCGCTCGACGTGATCGTGGACGGGGATCGCGTCGGATCCACGCCGTGGGAAGGGCCGCTCGCGCCCGGGGAGCACGTGCTGCTGCTCCGCGGGGAGGACGATCTCGGCACGTTGCCGCTCGCCGTCTCGGTGAAGCGCGACGAGACGGCGCGCCTCACGCTCGCGGCGGAGAAGCTGTCCGCGCGCGTCCGCATCGAGCCGGTCCCGCCGACCGCCACCGTCGCGATCGACGGCGTCACCGTCGGGCAAGGCACGTGGGAAGGCCGCCTCCGCGCGGGCAAGCACCGGATCGAGGCCGCTTCGCCGGGGTTCACGGCCTCGGTGCGGGAGGTGTCGCTCGCGGACGGGCAGCGCGACGTGATCGCCGTGCAGCTCGCGCGCGATCCGGCGTCGCCGTTCTGGAGCAAGCCGCCTCCGCCGTCGCGCTTCATGGCGGAGATCGCGGGCAGCGTGCCGATCCTCCCGAGCTTCGGCGGCGACATCGCGGGCGGGTGCGCGGGCTCGTGCGCGGCGGATCCCGGGCTCGGAGCGTACGTCGCGCTGCGCGGGGGCTACGAGCTGTCGTCGGGGTTCGGCTTCGGGCTCGCGGCGGCCTTCCTCTTCGCCGAGCAGGACGTCTCGGGCCGCAGCGCGACGCTGCAGCCGGTCGGCACCAAGACCGCGGCGAAGGGCACGCTCGACGACGCGCTCTCGATCCGCCGCAGCGTGCTCGTCGGGCCCTGGATCGGCTTCTCGATCGGCGATCGGTTCCCGCTCCACGCGCGGGTGGCGGCGGGCGCGGCGCTCGCGTGGATCGGCGACACGCGCAGCGGATCCTTCGATCCCGTGCGGGAGGGGCCGGTGTATCCGGTGGGCCCGCTCTCCACGACCATGTTCGCGCCGTTCATCCACGTGTCGCCGGACATTCGGATCGGTTACCGCATCCGCCCGCAATTCGAGGTCGCCGTCGGCGTGGACGCGCTCGTGCTGATCCCGCTCACGGAGCCGACGTGGGACGCGAAACGCCCGGTGAACGCAGGGGCCGACGGCATCGGCGTGTTCCCTGCGGAGCGCACGCTGGGCGGTGTGGTCTTCGGGATCGCGCCGGGCGTGTCGCTCCGGTACGACTTCTTCTGAGCGCCTGATGCGGAGGTCGGCGATGCGACGTCTCTCTCGTTCGCGCAGCGTGGGGCCCGCGGTTCGGTGGCGCGCGCGAGATCGTGCGGCGCTCCTCGGGATCGCCTTCGCGACCGTGTCGTGCGCCGCGGAGCCGACGCGCGAAGAACCCCGCGATCCGGAGCCGATCGCGATCGCCGCGCAGCCGGTCGAGCCGACGCCCCCGTGGACCGAGACGGGCGCCATGAGCGTGGCGCGCTCCGGCCTCACCGCGACGACGCTGCCCGACGGCCGCGTGGTCATCGTCGGCGGCCAGCGCACCGGCTCCGTCGATACGGGCGCCGTCTCGTTCGAGACCGCGGAGACATGGAGCGCGCAGGCCGGCGCCTTCAAGGTCGAGGCCGCGAAGATGTCCGTGAAGCGCACCTCGCACACCGCGGTCGTCCTCGCCGACGGTCGCGTGCTCGTGGCGGGCGGCGGCGCCGCGACGTCGGAGGTCTTCGATCCGAAGACGAAGGCGTGGTCTGCGCCGGCGCCGCTGCTCTACAACCACGGCGCGGGCGCGACGCTCACGCTCCTCGCGGACGGCCGCGCGCTCCTCGCGGGCGGCGAGCCGACGGGCGGCGTCGAGATCTTCGACCCCGACGCGGGCGGATGGATCGACACCGGAAAGCTTCTTTTTCCGAGGGTTCAGCACGCGGCGACGCGCCTCAAAGACGGCCGCGTCCTCGTGACCGGCGGCGTCGTGTACGCGCCGACGACGGCGGTCACCGCGACGGCGGAGATCTACAGCCCCGTCACCGGCGCTTGGACGATCGCCAAGAAGATGCCGGCCCCGCGCGCGGCCCACGGAGCGGCGCTGCTGCCGAACGGCCACGTGATCGTGATCGCGGGCACCGCGGACGGGTCTCCTGCGATGGATTCGGTCGATGAATACAACCCTCCCACGAACACGTGGGCGCCGGCCGCGTCGCTCGCGACGGGGCGCGTGCTGCACACCGTGACGTCGCTCGACAACGGCGCGGTGCTCGTGACGGGCGGCATCGACGCGATCGGCTCGGTGCTCCGCAGCACGGAGCTCTTCGATCCCGACGCCGCGAAATGGATCTCCGCGGGCCTCTTGCACCACGGCCGCCTCGCGCACGCGGTGACGGCGATCGAAGGCGGCGCGCTCGCGGCGGGCGGCGAGGATCAGAGCACCGCGGAGGCCTTCCAGCTCGCGACGAACGGCCAGCCGTGCGAGGTCGGCCGCCAGTGCTCGAGCGGCTTCTGCGTCGACGGCGTGTGCTGCAACACCTCGTGCGACGGCCAGTGCGTGACGTGCGCGCTCCCCGGCAGCGAGGGCGACTGCGCGATCGCGGCCGCGGGCACGGATCCGCACCTCGACTGCGGCTCCGGCGCGCCGTGCGACGACGTGTGCGCCTCCGACGGCACGTGCACGGATCGCGTCGGCGAGGTGTGCGTCCCGGCCGCCTGCGTCGACGACGGCGTCCACGCGATCGTGCAGGCGACGTGCCCCGCGCCCGGCGCGGCGTGCGCGAGCGTCACCGTCGACTGCACCCCGTACCGCTGCGGCCCCGGCGACGAGGACACGCCGCCCGGATGCATCGTGAAGTGCGCCGCGATCGAGGACTGCGCGGAGGGCTACGCGTGCGATCCGGACGGCGAATGCAGGCTCCGTCCCGACGTCGCGGCGGCCTCTTCGGACGGCTGCTCCGCGAGCGCGAACGGCCCGACCGACGGCGCGTCCACGTGGCTCGCGCTGATCACGCTCGGCCTCACCGCGGCCCGCGCGCGCCGGATCCGGAGGACCTCCCGATGAACCTTCGTCGCTTCGCGATCGCGGTCTCCGCGACCCTCGCGTGCGCTGCGATCGCGGCCCCTTCGACGATCGCGCGCGCCGATGAGCCCGCGGATCCGCCCGCGCACCTCGCGTCCTCGACGGCGGGCCCTCCGCTCGCGGCGGTGCGGTGGCTCCACCAGCAGATCGTCCTCGACGACGGTCGCGTCCTCGTGCTCGGCGGCCAGCCCGGCGCCGCGTCCACCACGGCCGAGATCTTCGACCCGAAGGCCAACGCGTGGACGATGACAGCGCCGATGCTGACGCCGCACGATCGACCGATCGCGGCGCGCCTCTGCGACGGCCGCGTCCTCATCGCCGGCACCGGCGGCGCGGGGGGCAAGGCGGCCGAGATCTACGACCCCGCGACCGACACGTGGACGCCCACCGGCAGCCTCAAGAAGGGCCACGTGTACGGCGTCGCGACGCTCCTCGCGGACTGCCGCGTGCTCTTCTCGGGCGGCTACGACTCCAACACGCAGGCCGAGGTGTGGCGCCCCGACACCGGCAAATTCACGATGCTGAACGGCGTCATGCACGCCGAGCGCTTCTTCCACACCGCGACGCTGCTCCAGGACGGCCGCGTGCTCATCGTCGGCGGCGGGGTCGACATCAGCGGCTCGTGGCACACGTACCCGGTCGTCGATCTCTACAACCCTGCGGACGGCTCGTTCACGAAGATGGCGAGCCTCCACAACGCGCGCCGCGCGCACACCGCGACGCTCCTCCCGGACGGCCGCGTGCTCGTCGCGGGCGGCACGATCGACGGCAAGGCGGACGGCAACGCGGGCGGCTTCCAGGTGGCCTCCGCGGAGATCTTCGACGTGAATACAGGCGCCTGGGAATTCACCCCGACGCCCCTCGTCACGCCGCGCACCAACCACACGGCGGCGCTGATGCCGAGCGGCGCGGTGGTGCTCTTCGGCGGCCTCGACGGGACGGCTTCGACCATCAGCTCGGTGGAGGGTTATTTCGGTGGAGCGTGGCAGTCTCTGCCGCCGCTGCTCGTGGACCGTTATCTGCACGCCTCCACGCTCCTCGCGGACGGGACGGTCCTTTTGACAGGCGGCTTCCACCAGGCGACGACGGAGCTCTACGCGCTGACCGATCTCGGCGGAGGGTGCCAGTCGGATCTGGAGTGCGCGGGCGGCCATTGCGCCGATGGCCTCTGCTGCAACGAGGCGTGCGACACCGGCTGTCGCCGCTGCGACGTCCCCGGAAAGCTCGGTATTTGCAGCCATCCGTGCGCGGACGCCGCCCACGCCCTCGCGTGCCCGGACGGCTCCGCGACGTGCCCCAACGATGCCTGTATACAAGACGCCTGCGGCGAGTACCGCTGCGCCGAGAGTCAGGGTGCCTGTCTGGAGAAATGCAAGTCCGTGACGGACTGCGCGCCCGGTTATGCGTGCGGCCTCGATCACCGCTGCGTCGCCCCGCCGGACGTCTCCGCCGTCGACCCGGAATCCTGCGCGGTCGCATCCCCTGGCAGCCTCACCGCACAAATAAACAGTCCGTATTCAAATTCCGGAGGGGCCGTGCCGACGCTGAGCGGCCTCGCGCTCGCGGCCTTCCTGGCGCGTCGACGCCGCCATCCGCGCGACGCAGGGAGCTCCGGAAAAGGCACGAACGACGTTTCATAGACGCGTGCCAGGAAGGCTTCGAAAGGACGAAACCTCAGGCGCGCCCCCCAAAAACCAAACATCGAGTCTGCGCAACTCTCAGGCGGCGTTCGTCGCGTCGCGGAGCAGCTCGGGCACGTCGCTCCCGCGGAGCACGCGGCCGTGGGACGGCACGAACAGGTTCGGACGGTCGCGATCCAGCTCCGCCGATACCCACGCTTTGTACGCCGGCTTGTCGCGGAGGAAGAGGCGCTTGAAGAACGGGTTCGTGATCAGGCCCGGGCGGAAGCCGAGGACCTTCATCACGAAGCCCACGCCGCCGCCCGGAATCCGCTCCTCGTTCACGATGCTGTCCGTCACGAACCAGCCGACTCCGTCCTTCGTCTTCACCGACACCCACACCTCACCCTGCTTCGCCTGCGGCGGCGGCAAGAGCCGAACGCCCGCGGGGAGCGCCGCTTCGAGCACGGAGAGGTCCTCGAATTCGACGCCGGGGACCTTCTTGCGGACACGCTGGATCGAGCGCGGATGAGCCACCGCGCGCGCCTCCGGAAAGCGCTGCTTCCAGGCCGCGATACCGAGGTTGTGATACGCGTTCGGCGCCAGGAGGAACCGGGGAGTGCCAAGCGTGGCGAGCTGACTCCACCCCTCCTCCGTCATCGAGGTTCCGGGGGACACGATGAGGAGCCCGCCGTCGCCGATGCCGATCGCCGCCATGCGGACCCGCTGCGGGCCGTAGAGCGCCCCCGCGAAAGGGACGGAATCATCGTAAATTTCCCAGGGACCGCGCTCGCTCGCCATGAATACGTTCCTCCGTGACGCCGACCGTAGCACGGGCCGGCGCGCGGAGGAAATGCGAGGGGAGGTGGGGAGTCTCGTCAGGAGGGTGCCAGTCCGCGAACGTGCCAGTCCGCGAACGCGTCCGTCGCGTCCGCTACTTCGGCACGGGCATCGTCCACTCGACCACGGACGAGGCCATCGAGATCCCGCCGCCGCTCGCGCAGAACAGCACCTTCTGGCCCGGAGCGAGGCGGCCCTTCTCCACGGCGTCGTCGAGCGCCATCGGCAGGCAGGCCGACCCGGTGTATCCCCACTTATCCATGATCCAGTGCGCCTTCGTCATGGGCTGTTCGAGCACCCCCATGACGGCCTCGATCGCGCGCAGGTTGAGCTGCGTGAACAGGAACAGATCGATGTCCTCGATCTTCGTCTTCGACTTCTCCAGCGCGCCTCGGATGATGACCGGCCACCGCTCGGTGTTGAACGTCGCCGGGAACTTGCGCACGAACTCCACCTTGGGCTTGCCGCGCGCCGTCACCTCTTCGACCGTCGCGGGCCGTGACGTGCCGCCCGTGTAGATGCCGAGCGCGTCGTGGTACTCCCCGTGCGCCGCGAACCGCGTGCCGAGGACTCCGGGCTTCGAGGACGCCGAAAGCACCACCGCGCCCGAGCCGTCCGCGAACAGCGTGCACGTCTTCTTGTCGGTCCAGTCGATGTAGCGGCTCATTCCATAGGCGCCGATGACGAGGACCGTCTCGATCTCCTCGTCCGCGACGATCGCCTTGGAGCCGACGTCCAGCGCCGTCACCCACGAGGCGCACGCGCAGTTGACGTCGAACGTCGCGGATTTCGCGGCGCCGAGCTTCGCCTGCACGACCGACGACGTCGCGGGGCTCAGGTAATCGGGCGTGTCGGAGGCGACGATGATGAGGTCGACGTCCGCGGCCGACTTCCCGGCGCGAGCGAGGGCCGCGCGCGCGGCGTGGGCGCACAGATCCGAAGTGACCTCGTCGTCGGCCATGAAGTGGCGGGCCTCGATCCCCACCTTCTCCCGGAGCCAGGCGTCCACCTGCTCTCCGATCTTGGCCTCGACTTCGGCGTTGGTGACGCGGCGCGCGGGCACATAACGGCCCGTGCCGACGATGGCGGCGTAACGTTGTTGCATGCTATTTTCTGCGTGTATTCTAACAGGGTTGGTGTGCGTGAGAGGCCGACGGAGAGCCCGTCGGCGCTAGCGAATCGCGCGGGCGCCGGCGAGGCTCCGCGCGGCGATGAAGCCGAAGATCGACGCGTTGAAGTCCGCGGGCTTCTCGACAGGCGGGGAGTGCCCACAATCGGGCAGCACCTTCTCCTCGTAACGACCGCCGTTCGCCGCGTATTTGTCGAGCACCGCGCGCATCTGCGAGACCATCGGCTGAGGCGGATACACCTCGGCTCCGGGCCACCCGGGGACGACGCCGAGCTGCCCCAGGAAGCCGAGATCGAACACCGAATGATCGCCCACGATCGCGTCGTCCGTGCCGCGGATCCACAGCACGTCCGGCCGAGGCGTGATGTCCGCGAACGCCGACACATCGCAGTACTTGCCGGAAATAGCGTTGTTCATGCCGCGCGTGCCGGGCGCGACTCCGGGCCACGAGGGCACCGCGACGAGATCACCGGGATAGAAATCATCCCCGATGCGCATCTTCAGCATCTCCGCGGTGTACGTGTCCTCTCGATCCCTCGGGAGGGAGAAGGGCTCTTTGAAATAGAATTTGCGCATCACGGACCGCGCTGTGAACGGGCTCGCCTCCGATGCGTCTCCCGCCTTCAGATTGGCCACCAGCTCGCCGTTCGCGGTGCCGCCGCCGGTGCCGGCCCAGTCCGGCGTCGTCGCCGTGCCGGCCAGATCGCGCGTGCCGCCGAAGCCGAACGGCGACATCGGCGCGACCAGCGTCACCGAGGCCACGCTCCCCGGATGGTCAATCGCGTATTGCATCGCGACCGCGCCGCCGACCGACCAGCCGACGACGTGCACCTTGCGCCCGGCGAGCCCGAGCGACTCCACGAGGGCGCGCAGATCGTCCGAGAAATCTCGCACGCCGCGCGTCGCGTCGATGGGCTTGGGCTCGGTGTCGCCGTAGCCGCGCAGGTCCGGCGCGAAGCCGAAGTAGCCGCCGGGCAACGCGGTCAGCGTCCCGTCCCAGAAGCGGGCGGAGGACACGTTTCCGTGCACGAAGAGGACGGGCTCCCCCGTGGGGGCGCCGGCCTGGTACACGTTCGTCTCCAGGCGGGCAGTCGCGACCCTCCGGGACGTGACCGCGGATGGCAAGGGGTGAATCATGACCGCCGAGAATCGATCAGTCCGGCGGACGTCGCAAGCGAATGGATTGCCGGAGATGGGCAGTCGCGAAAGGCGACTTGTGACGGCAATGTGGCAGTCGTGGGGAAGGGCACAGTCTCGCGAGGGAGACTGCTTGTCTCGCGGAGGACGAAAGTCGGCCTCTCAGGGACGGTAGGCGTCGAGCGCGGCGAGGAACCCGTCGAGGTCCGCGCGGCTGTGGCGCTCCGTCACGGCGACGAGCAGCTCCCCCTTGCGCGCCGGATCCACGCGGCCGAGCGCGAACCCCGCGAGGAACCCCTTCGACGTGAGGGCACTCACGAGCGCGCCCGCGTCCCCGCCGCGCACCGTGATCGTGACCTCGTTGAACGTGGGGGCGCTGAAGCGGAGCGCGTAGCCTTCGAGCTTCGCGACGCCGGCCTTCAGGTACTCCGTCTTCGCGAGACACTGGCGCGCGGCGTCCACGAAGCCCCGCTTGCCCAGCATGCACATCTTGATGGTGAGCGCCGTCGCGCAGAGGCCGCTGTTCGTGCAGATGTTGCTCGTCGCGCGCTCGCGGCGGATGTGCTGTTCGCGCGTCGCCAGCGTGAGGACGTAGCCGCGCGCGCCGTTCTTGTCGACGGTCTCACCGACGAGGCGACCCGGCACCTGCTGCAGGTATTTGCGGTCGTTGCGGCACGCGAAGAGGCCCACGCCGGGGCCGCCGTACTGCGGGGGAAGGCCGAGCGGCTGACCCTCCGCCACGGCGATGTCCGCGCCGAGCGCGCCGGGCGACTCGATGAGCGCGAGCGCGTACGGATCCTCCGTCGCGGTGATGAGCAGCGCGCCCTTCGCGTGCGCCGCGTCCGCGAGCTTGCGCAGATCCGTGACGCAGCCGAAGAAGTTCGGGTACCCGACGACGACGCACGCCGTCTGGTCCGTGATCGCCGCGAGCAGCGCGTCCGTGTTGGGCTGACCGCTCGCCGCGACGTCGACGTAGCTGAGCGACTTTTGCCCCGCGCCGAGCCCGTGCACGAACGTCTCGATCGTGCCCGTGTAGTCGGGGTGGAGGCCGCGCGAGAGGACCGTGTGCTCGCGCCCCGTGAGCCGGCGCGCCATGAGCACCGCCTCCGCCGCGGCGCTCGCGCCGTCGTACATCGAGGCGTTCGCGACCGGGAGGCCGAGGATCTCGCTCGTGATCGTCTGGAACTCGAAGATCACCTGCAGCGTGCCCTGCGCCACCTCGGGCTGGTAGGGCGTGTACGCCGTGTAGAATTCGCTGCGCAACAAGAGCTGATCCGCCGCCGGCGGGAAGTGGTGGTGGTACGCGCCCGCGCCGAGGAACGAGATCAGCTTCGCGCCGTCGTTGCGCTCCGACAGCTCCACGAGGTGCCGCATCAGCGTCGGCTCGTCCATGCCCGCGGGCAGATCGAGCGGGCGACCGTAGCGCGCCTCCTCGGGGATCGAAGCGTACAGAGCGTCGAGCGAGGCGACGCCCGCCGCCTTGAGCATCTCGTCGATTTCTTCGGGCGTGTGAGGGAGGTAGCGCATGCGAGCGGGAGAATGCCTTTCCGGATACGCCGCTGGCAAGCCCCTACTTGGGCCGGGGTCGCGCCCGCGAGTTTTGCGCTATGGTGGCCGCGAAACGATGCTCATCGACAGTCACTGCCACCTCGATCCGACCGCCTTCGACGACGCCGGCGAGGTCCTCACCCGCGCGCGCGCCGCGGGCGTCTCCGGGTTCGTCGTCATCGGCGTCGCGAAGACGCTGGACGCCGCGCGTTTCGCGGCGAAGCTCGCGGAGGAGCGCGACGACACGCGCGCGGTCGTGGGCGTGCACCCGCACGACGCGTCGGCCCTCACCGACGAGATGCTGGCCGAGCTCGGGGCGATCGCGCGCGGCGCGTCCGTCGCGGCGATCGGCGAGATGGGCCTCGACTACCACTACATGTCGTCGCCGATGGACGCACAAAAAGAGGCGTTTCGCAGGCAGATCGCGCTCGCTCGATCCGTGGGCAAGCCCATCGTCGTGCACACGCGCTCGGCGCCGGACGACACGATCGCCATCCTCGCGGAGGAGGGCGCGCGCGACGTCGGCGGCGTCATCCACTGCTTCTCGGAGGACAAGGCCTTCGCCGCGAAGGCGCTCGATCTCAATTTCGACCTTTCTTTCTCGGGGATCGTGACGTTCAAGAGCGCCGCGTCCGTGCACGAGGTGGCCGCGTGGGCGCCGCTCGATCGCATCCTCATCGAGACCGACAGCCCGTACCTCGCGCCGGTGCCTCTGCGCGGCAAGACGTGCGAGCCCGCGTTCCTCGTGCACACCGCGAAGCGCGTCGCGGCCCTCCGCGGCGCCTCGATCGACGCGATCGCGCGCGCCACGACCGAGAACGCGCAGCGGCTCTTCAAGGGGCTTCGAGCGCGGGACGGGGCGCCGGCCGCCGCGTCCTGAAATTTTCTCGCCTCGGGAAGAATCGCCGGAACCCTGCGAATAGCGGCGGACTCTCTCTCGTCCAGGTCATACTCTTGACCTGGAGCACCGGATGTCCCGAATGAGCGATGCGCCCCGCGTGGCGTCGGCATGGGCCGCGAGCCTCTTCGCGCATGCCGCGTTCGTGTCGCTGGGCGCCCTTTATTTCGCGGCCCAATCGATCACGCTCCCCCCGCCGGACGTCGCGCCGAAGCCGACCGTCCCGGACACGATCGTGGCGCCCGACTCGGTGGACATCTTCGTCGCGACGGACGGCACGCGCGACCCGAACGCGCTTCGTCTCCCGTACGCGCCGGATCTGGTGCCGCGCGGTGGCGGCGAGGGGGAGCCACGCGTCGACTCGGGCCGCGCGGGCCGCGGAGGCACCGACACCGCCGAGCACCGCGCCGTGAACCTCGCGGACCACGCGGACGACACGTACCTCTCGCGCGACGTCCAGACGCGCAGCGATCGCGATCAGATCCAGCGCGTGAAATCGGCGAAGGATCGCGCCTCACGGGAGGATTACCGCGCCGCGCTGGAGCCGATGGAGCTCACCTTCGTGGCGAGCGGTCACTTCGGCACGCGCCCCGAAAGGCGCCCCGACGCGGGCGTGGATCCATCGCGCGGAGGGAGCGATCGCGGCGCCCCGACGAAGCAAGGCGGCGCGATCGGAGGCGACGCCCCGCCCGTCGGAGAAGGCCTGGATCCGAAGATCGAAGGCGAGCCCGAGCAAGGCGCCGATCGCGAGACCTACGGCCTCGGCGTGCGCGACGGCGAGCCCGGCCACGATCACCGCGACGCCGCCAAGATCGCGCGTGCGCGCCCCTTCGTGGACGAAGGCGAGCCGAGCGTCCCGGCCGACACGCAGGGCAAGACGCGCGACACCGTGGACAGCGAGCAAGAGTCGACCGCGCGCTCCACATCGATCTTCCACGCGAGCCCCGCGGGCGGCGCGCCGGGCGTCGGCGTGGGTGGAAAAGACGGACCGGGCGCACCGGGCGCGGGCGGCAAAGAAGGCCCCGGATCGGCCTCGAAGACGCTCGGCACCGGCGTGGGCTCCGGCGTCGACAACAGCCAGTCGGACCCGCGCAGGCAGATGTACATCCGTCAGGTCCAGTCGAAGGTGCAGGCGGCGTACAACGCGGCGCCCCGGCCGTTCCCGACGTGGGCGATCATGGAAGGCCTTCAGGGCACGGCGATCGTGACGATCACGATCCGCTCCGACGGCGCCGTGGCGAGCGCCTCGATCTCGCGCAAGAGCGGAGTCGACGAGTTCGATCAGAACGTCCGCAAGATCGCCCTCGGCGCGGGCCCGATGCCGGCAGTCCCGGCCGACCTCGGCGCGACCTTCACGCTCAGCGTGCCATTCGTCGCGAAGAACCCCGCCGTCGCGCCCCTCCACAAGAACACCGTCGATCCGTAACTGCCAGTTTGCCCAGCGTGCCAGTTGGCCCCATCTCCTCTCGGCCCGCGGGAGAGCCCCTCTTCCAAAGGGGCCCAGGCACGCGCCTCGGCTCCGCCCGTCCTCCCGGGGCGGCGCGCGCAGAGCGGAGCCGGTGACGCGGTCTCGTAAGCGTCGATACGAACCCGCGCCGATGCAATGAAGTTCATTGCGAGCGCCTTCACGAAAAAGCGCTTGACCGGCCGCGAAGGTGTGGAACCTCTCTGCCCCACGCGATGGCTCAGGTATTCAATCCGAGCACCAATTCGATCGCGCGTGTCACGATCCATGCCGCCGTCCTGCTGCTCGCGGGGCTCTCCTGGGTCTGCGTGTCGATCGACCGCTCCTCCTACAATACAGGGCAGGACGTGGTGCGACCGCAGCCCGTGCAGTTCAGTCACGCGCACCACGTGGGGGGCCTCGGCATTGACTGTCGCTATTGCCACACCACCGTCGAGACTGCCGCCTACGCGGGGATCCCGCCCACGGCCACGTGCTATGGATGCCACAAGATCATCTGGTCGGACGCGCCTGCGCTCGCGCCCGTGAGGGAGAGCTTCCGCACGGGGCAGCCGCTCCGGTGGACGCGCGTGCACGATCTGCCGGATTTCGTGTACTTCAATCACTCCATCCATGTGGCGAAGGGCATCGGCTGCGTCTCGTGCCACGGCCGCGTGGACCGCATGGAGCTCATGTTTCAGGCGGCGTCCCTGAAGATGCAATGGTGTCTGGACTGCCACCGTCACCCGGAGCGCCAGATCCGCCCGCGAGAGGCGGTGTTCGACATGGAGTACGCGGCGGTGGATCAGGCGCGCGACGGGCCGGCCCTGTGCGCGAAGTACGGTGTCCGCGACGCGCGGACGCTCACGAACTGCACCACCTGTCACCGGTGAGGGAACCGATAGCCCATGTCCGATCACGAACGGAGGCGGCTCACCGTGGTGGGCCCGGAAGCATCGGGCGCGCCGGAGGGCCTGGATCGCAGGCGTTTCCTCACGCTCGTGGGGGCCTCTCTGACCCTCGGAGCGGGCGGGTGCACGCGCCAGCCGCCGGAGCAGATCGTGCCTTATGTGCGCCGGCCGGAGGACGCGGTCCCGGGCGTCGCGCGGGAATACGCGACGTCGATGGTGCACCGGGGCGTGGCGACAGGCCTCCTCGTGCGCAGCGAGACCGGGCGGCCCATCAAGGTGGAGGGCAATCCGGATCACCCGTCGAGCCTCGGCGCGTGCGACGCGTTCGCGCAGGCCTCCGTGTGGTCGCTCTACGATCCGGAGCGCGCGCGGGTGAGCACGCGGCTCGGGCGGATCGTGCCTCTCGACACCGTGCTTTCCGACGTGCGGCGCCTCCTCGGGGAGGTCCCCGGCGAGGGGATTCGCGTCCTCTCGGAGACGGTCACTTCGCCCTCGCTCGGCGCGGAAATCCAAGCGTTCCTGAACGAGCACCCCGGCGCGCGGTGGACCCGGTTCGAGCCTGTCGGAGAGCACCACGCGCGGGCCGGAGCGATGCTGTCCTTCGGCGCGCCGCTCGTCGCGCGGTACGATCTCCGGGCCGCGGACGTGGTCGTGTCCATCGAGTCGGATCTCCTCGCCTCGGGGCCGGGATCCTTGCGGTACGCGCGCGAATTCGGCCTTCGACGCGGGGCGGGGCGGCGCTCGTCGCGCGATCCGGATCTGCCCGGCGCGGGCCTCCACCCGACGCGACTCTATTGCATCGAGAGCACCCCCACGGCGACTGGCACCGTCGCGGATCATCGATTGACGGTGCGGCCGAGCGAGGTGGCGACCTTCCTGTCGGCGCTCGCGGCCGAGCTCGGCGTCGTGCGTGACGGCGCGGGTGATATCAACCCTCGTATCGCGACGTGGGCGAAGGCCGTGGCGAAGGACCTCCGCGATCATCGTGGCCGGGGCCTCGTCGTCGCCGGAGAGCCTGCTTCGCCCGCGATCCACGCGCTCGCGGCGGTGATCAACGACGCCCTCGCGAACACCGGATCCACGGTGTCGTACAGCGATCCTCTGGAGATCGATCCGGTGGATCATGCGGTGTCGCTCCGCGAGCTCTGCGACGACATGCGCGCAGGGAAGGTGTCTCTCCTGCTCGTCCTGGGCGGCAATCCCGTCTACACCGCGCCGGCCGATCTCCACTTCACCGAGGCGATGCGGCGCGTGCGCACCCGCGTCCACCTCGCGCCCATCGCGGACGAGACCACCGAGAACTGCCACTATCACGTCCACGAGGCGCATTTCCTGGAGAGCTGGGGCGACGCGCGCGCCCACGACGGCACCCTCTCGTTCGTGCAGCCGCTCCTGAACCCCCTCTACGGCGGAAAGAGCGCCCTCGAATGGATGGCGGCGCTCCGCGGGCGCGACCGAATGACGGGGCTCGACCTCGTGAAGGGTGCCATTCGCGAGACCGGCTCTCTCGACGCCGCCCGCTTCGAAGAGGCCTTTTCCGACGCGGTCCGCGAGGGCTTCGTGCGCGGCTCGGCGCTCCCGGCGCGGCGCGCGGACGTCCTCATCGACGCGGCGCAGCGGGCCTCCGCGATGCTCGCGTCCATGGCGCGCGACGGCGGAGGATACGAGCTGTGCGTTCGGCCCGATCCCACCATCGACGACGGCCGATTCGCCTCGAACGACTGGCTCCAGGAGCTGCCGAAGCCGCACACCAAGCTCACGTGGGACAACGCGGCGATCCTGAGCCCGCGCACGGCCTCGGAGCTGGGCGTCGAGACGGGCGACGTCATCGAGCTGGCGCGCGAGGGGCGCTCGGTGATGGCGCCGGTGCTCGTGCTCCGGGGCCAGCCGGACGCGACCGTGACAGCCCACCTCGGATACGGCCGCACGCGCGGCGCCTCCCTCCCGCGGGGCCTCGGCTTCGACGCGTACCGCCTGCGAACGAGCCAGATCCTGTGGGACGGCCCGGGCCTCGTGCTCCGCAAGACGGAGAATCGCTACCCCCTGGCGATCACGCAACACCACTTCACGCTGGAGGGCCGGGTCCCCGTGCGGACGGCCACGGCCGAAGAGCTGCGCGAGCACCCCGACATCTTCCGAGAGATGCGCGAGGAGCCGCCGCCTTCGCTCACCCTGTATCCCGAACCGCCGCGCGCCTTCCGTCAATGGGGCATGGTCGTGGACACCGGCGCGTGCACCGGCTGCAGCGCCTGCGTGGTGGCCTGTCAGGCCGAGAACAACATCGCCACCGTCGGCAAGACGCAGGTGATCGCGGGCCGCGAGATGCACTGGCTCCGCATCGATCGCTACGAGGTCGGCGCGGGCGAGACCCCGCTCGTCGTGAACGAGCCGATGATGTGCGTGCACTGCGAAAACGCCCCTTGCGAGTACGTGTGCCCCGTCGAGGCGACGACCCACAGCGTCGAGGGCCTCAACGAGATGACCTACAACCGCTGCGTCGGCACCCGCTACTGCTCCAACAACTGCCCGTATAAAGTCCGCCGATTCAACTTCTTCGACTACCACGATGGAGAGTCGGAGACTCGCGTCCTGGGCCGCAACCCCGACGTCACGGTGCGTGAGCGCGGCGTCATGGAGAAGTGCACGTACTGCGTGCAGCGCATCGCGCATGGCCGCATCGACGCCGAGAGGGAGGGGCGCCCCGTCCGCGACGGCGAGGTCCTGACCGCCTGTCAACAGGCCTGTCCGACTGGCGCCATCGTCTTCGGCGACATCCGCGATCCCGCGGCGCTCGTGGCTCAAAAGAAGGCGGATCCGCGATCGTACGGCGTGCTCGCCGAGCTCGGGACGCGGCCGCGGACGACTTACCTCGGGCGCGTTCTCCACCTCTCGCCGGAGCTCGACGAGCATGGCTGAGATCCGCCCCATCTACTCCAACCCCCCGCCGCTCGTCGCGCCGGGTCACACGGCCGCGACGGTCACCGACAAGATCAGCTCGGTGGTGCTGCGCCGGACGCCTCGCTGGTGGTTCGGCGCGTTCGGCGTCTCGTTCGCGCTCCTGATGCTGTTCCTCTTCGCGGTGAC
This sequence comes from Polyangiaceae bacterium, assembly GCA_046351455.1. Classification (GTDB taxonomy): domain Bacteria; phylum Myxococcota_A; class Polyangia; order Polyangiales; family Polyangiaceae; genus JADJRH01. Next base: position 354,389 of record JAXLYM010000006.1, on the reverse strand, counting down.
CTACCTCTTCGCGAAGGGCGTCGGCATCTGGGGAGTCAACGTGCCTGTCGGGTGGGGCTGGGCCATCGTCAACTTCGTGTGGTGGATCGGCATCGGCCACGCCGGCACGCTGATCTCCGCGGTCCTGCTCCTCCTGGAGCAGCGCTGGCGCACCTCGATCAACCGCTTCGCCGAGGCGATGACGCTCTTCGCGGTCGCGTGCGCGGGCCTGTATCCCATCCTCCACCTCGGCCGTCCGTGGGTGTTCTACTGGCTGTTCCCGTACCCGAGCTCCATGGCTCTCTGGCCTCAATGGCGCAGCCCGCTCGTGTGGGACGTCTTCGCGGTCTCCACGTACGCCACGATCTCGGCCCTCTTCTGGTACGTCGGCCTCATCCCGGATCTGGCGGCGCTGCGCGATCGCACCGAGAGCCGCGCCGGCAAGATCGTCTATGGCCTCCTCGCGATGGGGTGGCGGGGCTCGGCCCGGCACTGGGACAACTACGAGGCAGCGTATCGCCTCCTCGCCGGCATCGCGACGCCCCTCGTCGTCTCGGTGCACACCGTGGTGAGCTTCGACTTCACGATCGGCATCGTCCCCGGCTGGCACTCCACCATCTTCCCCCCGTATTTCGTGGCCGGCGCCATCTACTCCGGCTTCGCGATGGTGCTGACTCTGACGTTGCCCCTCCGCAAGCTCTTCGGCCTCGAGGACTTCATCACCACGAAGCACCTCGAAAACATGGCGAAGGTGATGCTCGCGACGGGGCTCATCGTCGTGTACGGCTACTGCATGGAGGGGTTCATGTCCTGGTATTCCGGCTCCGAATACGAGCGGTACATGATGTGGAATCGCCTCGGCGGGCCGTACAAGCACCAGTTCTGGGCGCTCCTCCTCACGAACTGCGTGATCCCCCAGATCCTCTGGTCGCGCCGCGCCCGCCGCTCGCCGGTGGTCCTCTTCGTGGTCGCGATGGCCATCAACGTGGGCATGTGGCTGGAGCGCTTCGTCATCGTCGTCACGAGCCTCCACCGCGATTTCCTCCCGTCGTCCTGGGGCATGTATTCAGCCACCGTCTGGGACATCGCCACGTTCGTCGGCTCGATCGGCCTCTTCCTGTCGCTCCTGTTCCTCTTCATCCGCTTCCTGCCGATGATCTCGATCTTCGAGATCCGCACCCTCCTGCCGGAGGCCGAGGTCGAGCCGAGGGGAGGGGACCATGCCTAAGACGAGGCCTGTCTACGGCGCGCTCGCCGAGATGGAGTCGCCCCAGGCCCTCGTGGACGCGCTCGCGAAGGTGCGCGAGGCCGGCTACATGGACGTGGACGCGTACACGCCTTTTCCCATCGAAGAGGTCTGTCACGCGATCAAGCCCGGCCCCTCGAAGATGCCGAAGATCGTGCTCACGGGCGGCGTCCTGGGGGGCCTCGCGGGGTACTTCCTTCAGTACTACTCCGCCGTCATCGACTACCCGCTCGACGTGGGGGGCCGGCCTCTGCACTCGTGGCCGATGTTCATCCCGATCACCTTCGAGCTGACCATCCTCGGAGCGGGCCTGTTCGCGGTGCTCGGCATGTTCTGGATCAACAACCTGCCGATGCCGTACCACCCGGTGTTCAACGTGCCGCGGTTCGCGCTGGCGTCGCGCGAGCGGTATTTCCTGTCGATCCAGGCGACGGACCCGCGCTTCGATCGCGAGGGGACGGTCGCGTTCCTCCGCACCCTCACGCCCCACGAGGTGACCCTTGTCGAGCCGTGAAAGGGCCTCTCGCCTCCTTGCGTATACTGGCACCCTCGCGTGCGCCGCGTGCCTTTGCGCCGGCTGCCGCGACGACATGTACAACCAGCGCAAGCTCATCCCGCTGCGGGGAACGCGCCTGTTCCAGAACGGCACCTCCGCGCAGGACCCGCCGAAAGGCACCTTGCCCCGCGCCCTCCCCGGCGAGCGCACCGACCGCGTGTACCGGACCGGCATCGACGACGCGGGCAAGTATACGGCCGCGCCCGAGAAGGTGACGCGCGATGTCCTGTTGCGCGGACAGGAGCGCTACGGCATCTATTGCTCTCCGTGCCACGGCCTCGTGGGGGACGGACAGGGCATGATCGTGCAGCGAGGCTACAAGCGCCCTCCGTCGCTCCACATCGGCCGGCTGAGGACGCAGGAGGAGGGATATTTCGTGGACGTCATCACGAACGGATTCGGCACCATGCCGGCCTACGGGGACCGCGTGCCGCCCCCGGATCGCTGGGCGATCGCCGCGTACATCGGCGCGCTCCAGCTCTCGCAGAGCGCCTCTTTCTCCGACGTCACGCCGGAGGAAGCCGCGAAGATCACGGGGGGACCGTGACGACCCCCGTGACGCCCTCCGCGACGACTCCCATGATCCCCGGCGCCGCGCCCCCGCTCGAAGCGCTGCGGCGAATGCGCGTCCGCGCCGGCACGACAGGCGCCGTCTTCACGGTCGTCGCGCTCGTCTTCGGCATCCTGGACCCGGCGCAGCTCCTGCGATCGTACCTCGTGGCGGTGCTGTTCTGGCTCGCCGTGGCGGCCGGATCGCTCGGCGTCCTCATGATGGGCCACGTCGCCCCGGGCGCGTGGACAGTCATGCTCCGCCGTATTCTGGAGGCCGCGTCCCGCACGATGCTGCCCCTCTTCATCCTGTTTCTGCCGATCTTCCTCGGCGTCAAATACATCTATCCGTGGACGCGTCCGGCCGTCCTGGCCGACCCGGAGGTCGCCGCCAAGAGGGCCTATCTGTCGATCCCGTTCTTCGAGGTGCGGAGCGTCCTCTACTTCGCGCTGTGGGCCTTCTTCGCCTGGCTCGTCTCGCGCATGTCCGCGCGGGAGGATCTCGCGGTGGACGCCGAGCTGCCGCGCCGCCTGCGCCTCGTGAGCGCGCTCGGCCTCGTCGTCTATTGCCTCACGATGACGTTCGCGTCGATCGACTGGATGATGTCGCTCACGCCCCGCTGGATCTCCACGATCTATGGAGTCTACGTCATCGGCGGACAGGCCGTCGCGGCGATGGCGTTCGGCATCCTGATGGCGCTCGTGCTCTCGCGCGGGCGGCCGGACACGCCGTTTCAGACTCGGCACTTCCACGACTTCGGCAAGATGCTGCTCGCGTTCGTGATGCTGTGGGCCTATTTCTCGCTCTCGCAGCTCCTCGTGCAGTGGTCCGGCAACCTCCCCGAGGAGGTGCCTTATTACATGGCGCGCCTGCAGGGCAGTTACCGCTGGGCCTCCATCGCGCTGCTCCTCGGCCATTTCGCGGTGCCGTTCGTGCTTCTTTTGTCGCGCGACGTGAAGCGGGACGCCCGCCGACTGGGCACCATCGCGGGCCTCCTGCTCGTCTTTCGCTGGCTCGATCTCTACTGGCTCGTGGCCCCCGCGTTCCCCGAGGAGCGCGCGCGCCTTCATTTCCTGGACCCGGTCGCGTTCCTCGCGGTCGGCGGGATCTGGTGCGCCTTCTTCGCGGCCGAGCTCATGAAGAGGCCGCTCGTCCCCACGGGCGAGCCGCTGCTCCCGGAGGCGCTGGAACAACATGGCTGAACGACCGGACTCACCGTATTCGAAACGGGAAGGCCACGGCGGCACCGACGTCGCGACCGGCACCGACACCGACCTCCTCGTGGACCGCATCCTCGGATTCGCGGGCGCCGTCGTCATCCTCGTCGGCGTGTCGGCCGTCACGTCCTGGATGATCTTCCAGGGCGAAAAGCGGCATCTCCGCGCCGAGGACCCGCCGCGCTCCCCGATCTGGGAGGCGAACGAGCGCGTGATCCCGCCGGAGCCGCGCCTCCAGACGGACCCGCCCGCCGACATGCGCGACCTGCGCGCCCGCGAGGACGTGACGCTGCACACCTACGGCTGGTCCGACGAACAGGCCTCCACGGTGCACATCCCGATCGAGCGCGCCATCGATCTCGCCGCGAACGGCGTGAAGCCGGCCGTCTCCGACGAAGAGACCGGCTCTCCCCCGGCCGGAGGCGCGCCGTGAAGCCCCGAAAATGGACTCTGGCCCTCCTCCTCGGAGCGGTGTTGTTCCTCTTCGGTTATCCGTGCGTCGCCCTCGCGCAGCCGAGCGGCCCCATGCCGAAGGACATCGGCTTCGACGCGCACTTCGGAGCCACGGTGTCGCGGGACATCGATCTCACGGCGGAGGACGGCAGTCCGCATACAATCGGAGACTACCTGGACGGCCACCGCCCGGTGATCCTGGTGCTCGCGTACTACGAGTGTCCGATGCTGTGCACGATGGTGCTGAACGGCGCCGTGAACGCGTTGAAGCGCGTCAATCTGCGCCCCGGCGACGACTTCGAGGTCGTCGTGGTCAGCATCGACCCGGCGGACACCCCCGAGCGCGCGGCCGCGAAGAAGGCCTCGTACGTGAAGCACTACGATCGCCCCGGCGCCGAGCGCGGACTTCACTTCATGACAGGCCGCGAGTCGGAGGTGCGCCGCCTCGCCGCGGCGGTGGGGTTCAAGTACGCCTATGACCCGATCGGCCAGCAGTTTGCGCACCCCGCGGGCATCATGGTGCTGACGGGCGACGGAACGATCTCCCGCTATCTCTACGGCGTCGACTTCCCCCCGCGCGACGTGCGCCTCGCGCTCGTGGAGGCCGCGAAGGGCACGGTCGGCACGCCCGCGGACAGGCTCCTCCTCCTCTGCTTTCACTACGACCCGGCGCAGGGCAAATACGGGGCGATCGCGCTCACGGCGGTGCGCATCGGCGGCGTCGTCACGATGATCGCGATAGGCCTCCTGCTCGCGAAGCAACTGGCACCCAGACGGGGGAGGGCGTGATGGCTCTCCCGGAGTTCCTGGAGCCGCCGGCGCAAGGCTCCGCGCTGGCGGGCCGCGTCGACATGCTGTTCGGGGCCGCCTCGCTGGTGGCCGCGATCGCGTCCGCGTTCATCGCCTGTCTGCTCCTCTATCTCGGCCTCAAATACCGCCGCAAGAACGAGGCGCACATCGGCCAGGAGCAGGTCGCCGCGGCGCCCCCCGTCCTCGAAGTGGTGTGGACGGTCATCCCTCTCGGCGTGATGCTGTTCTTCTTCGCGTGGGGCGCCGACGTCTTCTTCGAGCAGAACAGGCCTCCTGCGGACGCGGACGAGTACTTCGTGGTGGGTCGACAGTGGATGTGGAAGGTCCAGCATCCGAGCGGCCCGCGCGAGATCAACGAGCTGCACGCGCCCGTCGGCCGCGCGATCAAGCTGACCATGACGTCGGAGGACGTGATCCATTCGTTCTACGTGCCGGCCTTCCGCATCAAGGCCGATGTCTTGCCGGATCGCTACACGACCACGTGGTTCCGCGCGACGCGCCCCGGCGTGTACCACCTCTTCTGCGCGGAATACTGCGGCACCGTGCACTCCGGCATGGGCGGCAAGATCATCATCCTGGAGCCGGACGCCTACGAGGACTGGCTCGCTCACGGCAACGCCGGACAGCAGCGCTCCGCCTCCGGAGAGGAGATCTTCAATTCGCGCGGATGCGGGACGTGCCACCGGCCCGACAGCGACGCTCGCGCGCCGATCCTCACGGGCGTCGCGGGCCGCGAGGTGAAGCTCGCCTCGGGCGACACGGTGAAGGCGGACGACACGTACCTCCGCGAGTCCATCGTTCGCCCCGCCGCCAAGGTCGTGGCCGGATATTCGCCCATCATGCCCGCGTACGAGGGCCAGATTTCGGAGGAGGAGATCGGCCAGCTCCTCGTCTATCTCCGCTCGCTCGCCCCCCCCGAGGGAGGAACCAAGCAATGACCACCGTCACCGCGGACATGCCTCTTCCGAGGCCGCGCTCCCGGATTCATTACCTCAACGCGGACTACGGCATCCTCTCGTGGCTCCTCACCCGGGATCACAAGCGGATCGCGATCCTTTACATGTTCTCGATCTCCACCTTCTTCGCCCTCGGCGGCGCGATGGCGGTGCTGATGCGCGTCGAGCTCGCGACCCCCGAGCCCGACGTCGTGACGTCGGACGTGTACAATCGACTCTTCACCATGCACGGCATCGTGATGGTGTTCTTCTTCCTGATCCCCGCGGTCCCCGCGACGCTCGGCAACTTCCTGATCCCGATGATGCTGGGCGCGAAGGATCTGGCCTTTCCGAAGCTGAACCTCGCGAGCTGGTACCTCTTCAACGCGGGCGGCCTGCTCACGCTGTGGGCCATTCTGCACGGCGGCGTCGACACCGGGTGGACCTTCTACGCGCCCTTCAGCACGGGGTATTCGAACACCTTCGTCGTGACGGCCGCGCTCGGCATCTTCATCAGCGGCTTCTCGTCGATCTTGACGGGTCTCAACTTCGTGGTGTCGATCCACCGCCTGCGCGCGCCGGGGCTCACGTGGTACCGACTGCCGCTCTTCGTGTGGTCGCACTACGCGACGTCGCTCGTGATCCTGCTCGGGACGCCGGTCGTCGCGATCACCCTCTTGCTCGTGGGCGCCGAGCGCATCTTCCACGTCGGCATCTTCGACCCGAAGCTCGGCGGGGATCCGGTGCTGTTCCAGCACCTCTTCTGGTTCTACTCCCACCCGGCTGTCTACATCATGATCCTGCCGTCGATGGGCGTCGTGAGCGAGATCGTCGCGGCGTTCTCGCGAAGGCCGGTGTTCGGCTACAAGATCGTGGCTTTTGCGAGCGTGGCGATCGCCGTCCTCGGCTTTCTGGTGTGGGGACACCACATGTTCGTCTCGGGCCAGTCGGTGTATGCGTCGCTGGTCTTCTCGCTCCTGTCGATGTTCGTGGCGGTCCCGTCGGCGATCAAGGTCTTCAACTGGACTGCCACGCTCCAGGGCGGCTCGATCTCGTGGGAGACGCCGATGCTGTACACGCTCGGCTTCATCGGCCTCTTCACGATCGGCGGCCTCACCGGCGTGATGCTCGCGACGCTCGGGATCGACGTGCACGTCCACGACACGTACTTCGTGGTGGCCCATTTCCACTTCATCATGGTGGGCGGCACCTTGATGGGATACCTGGGCGGACTGCACTACTGGTGGCCGAAGATGACGGGCCGCATGTACCCGGCCTTCTGGTCGCGGCTCTCCGCGATCATCGTGTTCGTCGGGTTCGTCACCACGTTCCTGCCCCAGTTCATCCTCGGATACCAGGGCATGCCGCGGCGGTACCACGTGTATCCGCCGGAGTTCCAGGTGCTCAACGTGATGTCGTCGGCCGGCGCGAGCATCCTCGGGATCGGCTACGTCCTGCCGCTGCTCTACTTCTTCTGGTCGATGCGCTACGGCCCGCCCGCGGGCGACAACCCCTGGGGATCGGCCGGCCTCGAATGGAAGACCTCGTCTCCGCCCCCCACCGACAACTTCGATGTTCCCCCGGTGGTGACGCACGGCCCCTACGTCTTCGAGCCCGAGGAGGCGCGCCGTGCCCCCTGAGACGGCCGCTCTGCCGCGTCGCGGGCGCCCCCCGCGGCTCCTCCACCAATTCGAGTCCTTCGAGCAGCAGCGCGAGACGGCGTCCCTCGGAGTGTGGGTGTTCCTCGTCACCGAGGTGATGTTCTTCGGCGCCCTGTTCACGGCGTACGTGGTCTATCGGTGGATGCACCCGGGCGCGTTCATCCTGGCCAGCCGCAAGCTCGACATCGTCCTCGGCACGTTGAATACGGCCATCCTGCTCACGAGCAGCCTCACGATGGCCCTCGCGGTGCGCTTCGCCCAGGTCGATCGCGGCCGCCTCGCGGCGTTCCTCCTGCTCTGCACGATCGTCCTGGGATCCGTATTCCTGGGCATCAAGGCGCACGAGTACCACGAGAAGTTCGTGGAGCACCTCGTCCCCGGCCCGCTGTTCTCCAGCGAATTCCCGGATCCGCGCGGCGCGCAGCTCTTCTTCTGCCTCTACTTCGGCATGACGGGGCTGCACGCGATCCACATGATCGTCGGAGTCGGCCTCTTGATCGGCCTCCTGATACCGACGTTCCGAGGGTGGTTCTCGGCGCAGGCTCACGGCTTCATCGAGGGCACCGGCCTCTACTGGCACTTCGTCGACATCGTGTGGATCTTCCTGTTCCCGCTCCTCTACCTGGTGGGCCGTCATGTCTAGTCACGCAGCCGTTTCTGCTTCTCCTCCGGGCGAGCCGGGCACTCGGGGCCTGCACATCGTGCCGGTGTGGGAGTACGTCGTGGTCTATCTGGCGCTGATCGGCTTCACCGCGGCCACGGCGCTGATCGCCTTCGTGGATCTCGGCCCGTTCAACAACGTGGTGGCCGTCGGCATCGCGATCACGAAGGCCGTGCTCGTGATCCTCTTCTTCATGCACGTCAAATGGTCCCCGCGCCTCATCCCCCTCGTGGCGGCGGCCGGCTTCTTCTGGCTCATTCACCTCATCGCCGGCACGCTGGGCGACTATTTCACCCGCGGCGTGCTCGGCTTTCCGGGGAAATGAGGGTCACGCGGCGCGGGGCACGTTCTCGCGGACGTTCGTGGGCAGATTGGCGCGCGCGGCCTTCAGATCCACCTGCACCGGCAGCACGACCATCGGCACGCCCGCCCGCTGGAGCCGCCGCTGGATGAGGAAGGCCGTCTCGTTGTGGAGGAACCGATTCCACATCGTGTCCTCGTCGAAGATGAGCTGCCCCGCGACCACCATCGCCTTCGGGTACCGCTCCAGCATGCGAGTCGCGATCTTCTCCGCTTCCACCGGCACCTCCGTCCCGACGGAATACATCGAGATGGAAGGCAACCCGAGCGTGGCCGCGAACCTCCGGTAATTCGACAGGTGCTCCTCCGTGCGCCGCTCCAGCGCCTCCACCTCGGACGCGCCCTTGAACGAGTCGGAGTCGACGACGGCGATGCTGACGAACGCGACGCCCTTGAAATGCCCCGGGAACATGCGCAGGAGCGCGAGCAGCGCGTGCCGGCCGAGGCCGCCGTAGCCGCCCACGAACAGCACCGCGACAGGCTTCGTGTCGTTGGGCTCGCCGAGCGTCGTCGGGTCCACCATCTCGCCGTACAGGGCCGCTCCTTCGGGCTCCTCGGGGCCGGGCAGCTCCTTGTCGAGGCGCTTCACCGCGCGCACCACGACTCCATAGTGCCTCTTCACCGCGAAGCACACCAGCGTGAGAGCGCTCGTGATCACCACGGTGAGCCAGCCGCCCTCTCCAAACTTCTCGTAGACCGTGACGCCCAGGATCAGCACGCAGAGCGTCGCCGCGAGCACGTGCGCGGGGAGGTGACGCGCCCAGTCGGCCTCTTCCTTGCGCCGCTTCCACCAGAAGAGCGTCATCGCGATGTTCGACAGCGAGAACGTCAGGAACACGTTGATCGAATAGAGCACCACCAGCTTCGAGACGTCGCCCTTCGTGTAGATGAGCGCGGCCACCGCGGCGCCGCCCATCAAGAGCACGCCGTTGCGCATCGTGAGCCGCTCCGACAGCGCCGCGAAGCGATGCGGGAGCCACGAGTCCGTGGCCATGTTCGCCATGACGCGCGGACCGTCCAGGAAGCCCGCCTGCGCCGCGACGAACAACAAGGCCCCTTCGCTCGCGAGCGCCGTGATCACGAACGCGTCGCCCGCGCGCACGCCGCCTGGCTTCCACGCCGAGAACACGCGCTCGAAGAGGACGGCGTTCATCGTCTTGCCCTCGACCGGACTGGCATCCATCAGCAGATAAGCCAGGAGGATGCCGCCCGCGGTGACGGCCAGCGAGACGCTCATCAGCACCATGGTGCGCTTCGCGGTCTCGACGCGCGGCTCGCGCATCATGGCCACGCCGTTCGACACGGCCTCGATGCCTGTATACGTGCCGCCGCCCAGCGAATAGGCCCGCATGAAGAGGGCCAGCGTCGCGGTCACGCCGAGGCTCGTGGTCGTCTTCGTGATGTTCTCGCGCACGTGGCTCGTCACCTCGGGCACGGCGCCCGCGTGCGTCGCGATCACGGCGATCAGCATGATCGCGTGCGTCAACAAGAACAGCGCGAACACCGGCGAGATCGCGGTGACCGACTCCTTCACGCCGCGCAGGTTCATGATTGTCAAGAGGCCCACGCCCGCGAAGGCGAAGGCCAGTTTGTACGGCTGGAGCGAGGCCGGCAGGAAGCTGAAGATCGCGTCCGCGCCCGACGCGATCGAGATCGTGATCGTCAGCACGTAGTCCACGAGCAGCGCCGCGCCCGACACCACGCCTGCGCGCGGTCCGAGCAGCTTCGAAGCGACCAGGTAGCCGCCGCCGCCCGACGGGAACTGCTCGATGATGCGGCTGTACCCGTACGAGATGATGAAGACGGTGAGCGCCGTCGCGAGCGCCAGGAATACGGCCAGCCCCACGTGCTCGTGGAGCGCGCGGAACGCCTCGTCGGGGCCGTACGCGCTGGAGGATAGACCGTCTGCGCCGAGCCCCACCCACGCGAGCAGGGCGACCAGAGAGAGCTTGTGGAACGCGTGAGGGTCCTTGACGTCTTTGGGTGGGCCAAAGACGGCGCGCCGCACGCGCATGGTAATGGTCATCGTGGTTTGAGGCTCGTTTTACCTCCGTCGGTGTCAACCGGGCGCAAAGCCCTGGGCGCGCGATGTCAAGAAAGGATCAAGACGAGCCGTTTTCGAAGGGAATGCTAAGGTTTGGTACCCCGCGAGGAGGAGCCCGTATGCCGTCCCGCATCGAGGACTATGCGCTCATCGGAGATTGCCGCACCGCCGCCCTGGTCGCGCGCGACGGATCGATGGACTGGCTCTGTCTGCCGAGGTTCGACTCCGGCGCTTGTTTCGCGGCGCTGCTCGGGTCGGACGAGAACGGAAGGTGGCAGATCGCCCCGGTGGGGGGCCACCGCGCGAAGCGGCGCCGGTACTTGCATGGCACGCTGATCCTGGAGACGGACTTCGAGTCTCCCGACGGGGCGGTGACGGTGATCGACTTCATGCCTCCGCGGACGCGGACGCCGGTCGTGATGCGGATCGTCGTCGGCCGAAGAGGCCAGGTCGCGATGCGCACGGAGATCGTCCTCCGCTTCGACCACGGCTCCATCGTGCCTTGGGTGCGCCGCGCGGACGGGGGCATCCGCGCCGTCGCCGGGCCCGAGGCCGTCCTCATCAGCACGCCTGTCGCGCTGCGCGGACAAGGCCTCACGACGACCGCGGAGTTCACGGTCGGGGAGGGGGAGCGAATCCCGTTCTCGCTCGCGTGGCACCCTTCGTACGAAGACCCGCCGGAGCCGCTGGATCCGGAGCGCGCGCTCGAAGCGTGCGAGAAGTTTTGGCGCGACTGGTCCTGTCGCTGCGAGCCCTCGGGCCCTTACCACGAGGCCGTCACGCGCTCGCTGATCACGCTGAAGGCGCTCACGTACGACCCGACGGGCGGAGTCGTGGCGGCGGCGACGACCTCGTTGCCCGAGCAAATCGGCGGCGTCCGCAACTGGGACTATCGCTATTGCTGGCTGCGCGACGCGACGTTCACGCTGTATGCGTTGCTCTCTTCGGGGTACCGGGACGAGGCGGAGGCCTTCCGCAACTGGCTCCTTCGCGCCGTCGCGGGGGACCCGGCGAAGCTCCAGATCATGTACGGGATCCTCGGCGAACGAAGGCTCACCGAGCTGGAGCTGCCGTGGCTTTCGGGCTACGAGGCGTCGGCGCCGGTCCGCATCGGCAACGCGGCGTCGCACCAGCGGCAATGGGACGTCTACGGGGAGCTGCTCGACACCATGTATCAGTGTCGCAGACTCGGCCTCACCGCGGACGGCCCCGGGTGGTGTCTGGAGCGCGCGCTCCTCAATTTCCTGGAGAAGGCGTGGATGGAACCGGACTCCGGCATCTGGGAGGTGCGCGGCCCGCCGCAGCATTTCACGCACTCGAAGGTGATGGCGTGGGTGGCCGTCGATCGCGCCGTCAAATCGGTGGAGCGCTTCGGCGTGCAAGGCCCCTTGGAGCGGTGGCGCGCGCTGCGAAAGGAGATCTTCGAGCAGGTGTGCGCCCGCGGATACGACGCCACGCTCGGCACGTTCGTGCAGGCGTACGGCTCGCGCCAGCTCGACGCGAGCTCGCTCTTGATCCCGATCGTGGGCTTTCTCCCGGCGACGGACAAGCGCGTGCGCGGCACGGTGGAGGCCATTTCGCGGAGCCTCGTGCGCGACGGCTTCGTGCAGCGGTATTCGACGGAGACGACCGCGGACGGCCTGCCGCCGGGGGAGGGGGCCTTTCTGGCGTGCTCGTTCTGGCTGTGTGATTGCCTGTCGACGGTGGGCCGCCGGGAGGAGGCGACGCGCCTGTTCGAGCGGCTCCTGGCGCTCCAGAACGACGTCGGCCTGTTGTCCGAAGAGTACGACCCGCGCGCCGGGAGGATGCTCGGCAATTTCCCGCAGGCCTTCTCCCACGTCGGCCTCGTGAACACCGCACGAAACCTGGGCGCCAAGCTGGGCCCCGCGGAGCACCGCCGCCGGAGCTAGCCTATCGGAGAGTAGGTGTTTGTTTTTGGGGGGACACGCCCCGTCAGGGGTCGGCCCCGTCGTCTAGGTCACAGCCTCTTTGGTCGTGCGGATGAGGCGCGCGTGCTCGTCCGGCGCGAGCGGGTGCCCCATCTGCGTGACGAACGCCTGCGTCAGCTCCGCGCCGATGAAGAGGATCAGCGACGAATAGTAGACCCACAGGAGCACCACGAAGAACGACCCCGCCGCCCCGTAGGCCGACGTGGTGCTGCGCTGTCCGAGGTAATACCCGAGCAGCTCCTTGCCGATCGCGAACAGCACCGCCGTCATCACCCCGCCCACGAGCCCGTCGCGCCAGGAGATCTTCACGTCCGGCAGCGAGTGGTGGATGAGCGTGAAGATGCCTGTATACACCACCAGCGAGGCCCCGAAGTTGAGCGCCCGCCACGAGAAATCCCCGCCCGGCAGGTGCGTGCGCGCCGGCCCCGCGAGGAAGCTGAGGCCCGCGCTCACGACGAGCGACACGATGAGGAGGAACGCGATCGCGAGGATCATCCCCAGCGAAAGGAGCCTCTTTCGAAGGAAGTCGGCCACGTCCTCACCGGGCTTCGCCTCCACGTTCCACACGCGGTTCAGCGAGTACTGAAGCTGCGCGAACACGCTCGTCGCGCCGAAGAGCAGCGTCACCACGCCGATCACCGCCGCGACGCCGTGGGCCTTCTCTCGCCCCACGTCTTCGAGGATCGTCTTCACCGCCTCGGCCCCGCCCGGCCCGACGAGGTTCCCCACCTGACGGAGCAGCTCCCCGCGGACGTCGCCCTCTTGCCACAAGAACCCGGCGATCGCGAGCACGAGCACGAGCAGCGGCGCCAGGGAGAGCGCCGTGTAGAACGCGAGCGCGCCGCCCAGGCTCATCGCGTCGTCGCTGATGAAGTCCTTCACCGCCTGTTTCGCGATCGCCCACGTCTTCTTCCACCCGTCGGTCATGGCTCGTCCTCCCACGCGGCCCCCGTTCTCCCACGCGGGCGCGGAGCATGCCAATCCGGACTCGGGACGACTGGGGATGTCGACTCGGCCGGACGCGCGCGCGTCACGAAAAATCGGTGAAAAGGGGCCTTCCATGAGCGACTGTTCGCTTGCCGCAGGCGAGTCGGGGAGTAGGCTTCGGGTAGCTCGATCAGGGCATTCGAAGGGAGCGGTACGAGGATGGAGAGCAGAGCGAAATTCCTGGGTCACCCGATCCACCAGATCCTGGTCGCGTTCCCGCTGGGCCTCTTGTCCACGTCGGTGGCCTTCGACGTGCTGAGGACGGCGACTGGCAACAAGAAGTGGTCCCGCGTCTCGAAGACGGTGCTCGGCGCGGGCCTCCTCGGCGCGATGGCGGCGGCCCCCTTCGGGCTGATCGATTGGGTCGCGATCCCCGAGAAGACGCGGGCGAAGCGCATCGGCATGATCCACGGCCTCGGCAACCTCGCGGTGGCCGGCCTCTTCGGCGCGAGCTACCTCCTGCGCGAGCGGGACGGCTCGAAGGTGGGAGTCGCCCCGATGACGCTCTCGCTCCTCGGCGGCGCGCTCGCGGGCGTGACAGGCTGGCTCGGCGGAGAGCTGGTGGACACGCTCGGCGTCGGCGTCGAGCCCGAGGTCGGCTTCGACGCGCGCAGCTCGCTGGATCGCGATCCGCCGGTGGACATCCGCATCCCGACTCCGGGCGAAGGCGGCGCGGACATCCCGCCTGCGCACGTCCCCGCGCACCCCTGAGCTACTTCACCGATGCTCCGGCCGCGCGGCCTGCGACGCCGCATAGGGGGCGATCCGCGTCGCGTTGAGGAAGCCCCGCGCCACGATCTTCCGGCCGTTGCGGAACGGCGAGAAGCGGAGGGCCTCCTGATCGATGTTCACCTTCTCGAGCAGCTCCACCGCGGCCACGGTGCGGTATTTGGCGCCGAGGTGCTTCTCGCGCACCTGCAGCTCGAAGACGGCGAGGCCGTTGGCGATGGCCTTTCCGACCTCGCTCACGCGATCGCTGGTGCCCGGCGGCAGCCGCGGTGAGGCGAGGCGCCACTGCGTGATGCCGAGCTCCGGAGTCTCGAAGAGGCCCAGAGCATAGTAGTCGTCCCACAGGAAGCTGTGCACCTCCGTCGTGAACATGGCCGCTCCGGTGAGGGCCGCGTAGGGGATGGTCGCGAACAGCAGATCTTGATCGTCCGGCGCGGCCTCCGGCGTGATCGTGGTGTCTCGGCGGAGGCGGATCGAGGCGCCGAGGATGTCCGGCCACGTCTCCTGCCGGACGCCCCAGAGAGCGCTCGAGAGCCGCAAGATCGCAGGGCCGGCGACGCGCTGGCCGAGGCCTTCGAGCCCTTCTTCCTGGCTCACGGCGCGCACGTCGGCGCGGTAGACCACGCCGTCCTTGTGGACGACCCGGCCGCCGCGCAGGCGGCTCCCGAGCGCTGCGGCGGGCGCGATCAATAGGCCTGTTGCGAAACCGAAGAGCTCTTCGACTTTCATATGGGTCCCTCCCCGTGCGCGCACACTTTACGGGGCCGGACGCCAGGACGCAACGCGCCCGACGGCTCTCCATGATCGAGCTTGACATCCGACCCGAACCCCCGTTTTCTGGGCGGTGCTGCCGAAGTACCATGGAGGTCGCGTCCCTCTCGTCCTTGCCTCTCGGTCTCTTGCTCTGGAACGGGCCGGAGCCTCGGGCGACGCTGATCACCAAGGTCACCCTGGCCTTCGACGCGAGCGGCTTCCGCGTGATCGACGCGCAGCGACCGATCCGCGGCCCCGCGCCGAGCCGCTTCGGCTCCTCCGTCGAGCTCGACCACCCCGGCGATTTCGCGCCCCGAAAGGCCGAGTGCGACGTGCTCTTGACGGGCCACGCGCACGCCGATGCTCCCTCGCTCGTGATCGGCGCCAACGTGCGGATTGGCTCCATCCGAAAGCGCTTCTACGCGCTCACGACCGAGCGAGCGCAGGCGATCCCGCTCTCGTCGGCGTACCTCCGCTCGGCTCCCGTGGCCGACTCGGTGGAGATGACGGTGGGCCCGCTCGCGCCCGCGCACATCGAGCGTGAGGCGTACCAGGCGACGCGCGTCGGCACGGGCTCGCGGCTCCGGCGAGAGGTGCTGTCCGCGGACTTCGATTTCGGCTTCTTCAACTCGGCGCCCTCGGATCAGAGGTTGTCGTCGATCGAGCCCGGGCTGGATATCCGCCTCTACGGACTGGCCGCCGGGGGAGCGATGGTGCACGGGCAGCTCCCGCGGATGTGGCCGCGCGTCTTCGTCCCGGACGACCGCCGCGGGCAGGGCCTGCGCGAGCTCGCGATGTACTGCGACACGCTGTGGATCGACACGGATCAGTCCGTATGCGAGCTGACGTTCCGGGGCGTCTTGCGCCTGCGCGATCACGGCGCGCTGCCGTCCCGCGTGGTCGTGACGCTGGCCGACGCCGCCGAGCCGCTGGACCCCGCGCGGATCGAGGGCCGCGCCGTCTTCGCCCGCCCGACGCGCGCCACCGAGCCCGAGGACACGGAGCCGGGCGCGCCGCGGGCGATGGAGCCGCCGCACCAGACTGGCTCGCATCGAGCAGGGGAGTCGCTGCACCAGACGGGCGGTCACCGAGCGATGAATCCGCTGCATCCGACGGGCGGGATGCGGCGGGTGGATCTGCCGCCGACGTTCGATCTCCGCCAGTCGAGCACCGATATCCTCCCGGGCCCCGCCGCGCCCGCGGAGCCTCCGAGCCCGCCGTTTCGGCCGCCGCCGACTCCGGTGGATCCGGAGCGAACCATGCTGCACGTCGCGCCGTCCGCGCCCGCGCCGCAGCCGCCGGTTTCGCCTGCGCCGCCGCCCGTGCCCGCGCCCGTACCGCCGACTCCGCCGTTCGCGGTGGCGCCTCCGCCGGATCCGGAGCGCACGATGGTGCAGACCGGGCCGCTGCGGCGCCCGATGACGCTGCCGTTCCCGAAATCGGCCTCGGCGAAGGCCACCCTCGATCTGCCGCCCGAGGCGAATCCGGCCCTCGCCGCGATGCCGTTCTCGGATCTGCGGCGCATCAAGACGCTGGACGTGGTGCCGGGCACCGAGAACAAGGCACCGCTCCCGTTCTCCGAGAACAAGGCACCTCCGCTCGTCCCGAACAAGCCACCTCCGCCCGTCGCGCAGACGCCGGCGTTCCCGGGGCGTAGAGCCACGTTGCCCATCGAAGAGGGGACGTTCGTGGGGCCGGCCCCGCGGCCTCCCGGCGATCCCGATGGCGCGCTCCCGTTCACCGCGACAGGCGCTCTCCGCGCGCTCGGTCGACTGCCACCTTCGCCTGCCCCTGTCCCCGCTGCTCCGTGGGCGCCGGTCCGGCCGCGGCCGATCATCGTGCCGGAAGATACGGAGTCGGTGAGTGACACTCTCCCGCCGGCCGAAGGAGCCTCCGCGGGCGACACGCTGCCTCCGGACGCGCCGGATCCGCCCACGCTCCCGCCGGGCCCGCCGGACGTCTCCGGCCCGATCACCCTCGTTCCGCGCGCCTTCGGGGCCCGCGACACGTTGCCGCCCACCGCGGCGCTGCCGGCGATCCCGTTCGCCCCGCCCGCGCCGCTCGGTCTGGGGGACGCGGCGTCCATGGGACAACGGACCACCCCCGTGGGGCCTTCGAGTCCCATGCTGGCCCCCCAGGACTCGGCCGCTCCACCGCCTTGGGCCGCCGGACTCGCGACCTCGAAAAGCACGGATCGGGCCGCGCTCGTGGGGCCCCGCGCCGCGCCGACGCTGGGCATTCTGCCCCTCGAAAAGGACGCGGCGCTCCAGGTGGCGCTCTGGCGCGAGGACGCGAAGCTGCACGACGTCCTCGCGGCGCACGGCGTGGACGAGATCACGTGGCGCGAGCACCGCCGCCTCCGCGACGAGGCCCTCAAGCAAGAGGCCGAGTCCGGCGGAAACGAGCGCGCCGCGGCCCTGCACGAGGCCATCGAGCACGCCCGCAAAGGCCCGCCGAAGAAGGGCGCCCCGTCGCTGGATCTCGCGGCCTACGCAGCCGTTCGCGTCGTGATGCGCGACGCCGACGACGAGGCCTCCGTGCTCCGCTCGCGCGACATCGATCCTGCGGCGTGGGAGCACGATCACCGCCACTACCGCAAGCGCATCCTCGAAGATCCGGCCTTCGCCGAGCGATTCCGCGCCCTGCTGGAGACCTCCGCGCGCCCGCAGACGGAGGCCGCGGCCGCGAAGCCCACGCCCGCGAGCACAGCGGCCCTCCCGCCGAAACCGCCGCGCGGCAAGCCGCGTCCGCCGAAGCGCAAGATGGCCCGGAGTCGCCCTCTCGGCGAGCCCGCGCCCGAGAGCGCCGCCCCGCCGGCCGAAGAAGGCCCCGCGCCCCGCTGATAGCGCTGCAATCACCACCATCGACGTCGAGCCGGGCGCGCTTTGGGCTTGGCTTGGTTCGTGGATTCTGGTTCCCTCGATGATGTCGTTGCCCCTTCGCGTCCCGTGAGCTGATGGACCTGTCGCGCCTCTGCCTCAACCGAACACCCATGGATGTGCGCGCTGTCCCGATGGACGACCGCACCGGCCGCGAGGTCCTCGCCGTCATCGCGAAGATGTCCTGGTCCCTGGACGAGAGCGGTCAGCCCTCGATCGCCCGTCCGCTCGCGCCGGTCCGCATCTTCGACATCTACACCGATCCATCGAAGATCCCGGCCGAGCTGCGCCCCCCCGTGCGCGCGGAGGCCCGCTACTCCAGCATTCGATACGGCACCGACGCGGTGGAGGAGAAGCCCGGGACCGACGTGCTCCTCGTGGGAACGGCCTATCCGCCGCGCGGCGAGGTCACCAAGACGAGCGTGAGCCTCCGCGTGGAGGCCGGGCACACCACGCTTCACAAGGTGCTCACGGTGCACGGCCCGCGAGTGTGGCAGTCGTCGCTCACAGGCCTCGTCCCCGGGCCTTCCGGGCGAATGGGGCCCACGCCGCTCGTGTGGGAGCTCGCGTACGGCGGCGTCGACGAGACGGATCCGCAGGCGATCGTGGCCGATTACCGCAACCTCTCCGGCACGGGCTTCCTGGAGCGGCGCGCGGGCCTCGCGGGCCGGCCGGCCCCCGTCATCGAGGATCCGAGAGTGCCAGTCTCGTCGCGGTCGCCGGCCCCGGCCGGATTCGGCCCCATCCTGCCGCACTGGCAACCTCGCGCCGGCCGCGTCGGCACGCTGGACGACGCTTGGCGAAGGGAGCGCGCCCCGCTCCGGCCCCTCGACTTCGATCCGCGCCATTTCTCGTGTGCGCCCGACGATCAATGGCTGTCCACACCCCTTATCGGGGACGAGCCGATCGAGGTGCTGGGCGCCACTCCGAACGGGGTGTTGCGGTTCAAGCTGCCGCGGTATTCCCCGATCTTTCGCTCCACGGTCCGCGGGCAGACATGGGAGCACGCGACGCACCTCGACACGCTCCTGATTGACACGGACGAGCGGCGGGTGGAGCTCGTGTGGCGCTGCTCGGTGCGGTTGCCGCGCAAGACGGAGCACCTGGAGAGGATCACGATTTTCGGTGCGGAGGCGCTCCCGGAGCGCGTCGTGGCCAGTCTGGCCGCGTCCGTCTACGGCGCACCCTCGGCGGAGGCATCATGAGCACGCGCACGGTCGATGTCGAGCTCAACCTGGGTATCGGAGACGCGTTCCACGTCGTCGCGGCGCGCGTCTTCGAAGGCATTTCCAAGCTCTCCCACGTCGAGGTCGAGATATCGGCCCACGACGCGATCGACTTTTCGCCGGTGCTCCGGGGCGAGTCGGGACTGACGATCTCGTTCGACGGGATCCCGTCGCGCACTTGGTCCTTCCAGCTCGCGAAGGGCAAGCTCGCCGGGATGGAAGAGGGCGCGATGCGCTACCATCTCGAGTTCCACCCGCGCCTCTGGTTCCTCCGCTACACGAAGAACACCCGCAAGTTCCGCAACCTGAACGCGCAGCAGATCGTGAGTCAGGTCCTCTCCGAGAACAACGTCCCGTTCGAGTGGCGCATCACCCGCACGCCGCCCACCCGCAAGTACACGGTGCAATACAGGGAGTCGAACCTCGACTTCGTGCTCCGTCTGCTGGAGTTCGAAGGCGTCTATTACACCTTCACGAGCGACGACGTATTGATCCTGGGGGACCGCTCGGCCTCGGCCGAATTCGTGGACGGGTCGCCCCACTACGAGCTGCTCGACGCGGAGGGCGCGCTGGATCGCGACATCGTGGGCGTTCACGAGTGGCGGCGGCGCGCGTCCGTGGCCTCCGGGACTGCCACGGTCAATGACTTCAACTGGAAGAAGCCGCGCCTCAAGCTGCTCACGTCGAAGTCGGCCGACAAGGACCAGGAGCTGGACGTCTACGATTATCCGGTCGGCTTCCGCAATCCGTCCGATGGCGAGCGCCTCGCGCAGCACCGGCTGGAATCGCAGCGCGTCCGCGCGAAGACGGCGCACGGAAAAGGCAACGTCTCCACGTTCGCGCCGCTCCGAAAGCTCTCCTTCGGGGACGGCGGCGGCCCCGGGTTCGGCGGAGAGCACCTGCTCCTCGACGTCGAGCACCTCTACCACAACGCCGTATACAAGCACGTTCTCACGTTGCCCGTCGGCCGCGTGTACGAGAACCGCTTCGTGGTCATCCCGAGCGACGTGCCCTTCCGGCCCGAGTGGGTGACGCCGCGCCCCGTCATCGAAGGGTCCCACACGGCGATGGTCCGCGGCCCCGCCGGCGCGGAGATCCACACCGACAAGTACGGTCGTTTCCGCGCGCAGTTCCACTGGGACCGCGAGGCGAAAGGCACCGACGAGGATTCGCGCTGGGTGCGCCCGCTGCAAGAGTCCGCGACATCGATGGTGCTCGCCCGCGTCGGCTGGGAGATGAGCGTCAATTACATCGACGGGGACCCGGACAGGCCTGTCGGTATCGCCCGCAACATCAACGGTGTCATGGTGCCGACGTACGGTCAGCCGGCGCAGAAGACCGTGATGACGATCAAGACGCCGACGTCCCCGAAGAACGGCGGCTACAACGAGCTTCGGCTCGAAGACATGGCCGGATCGCAGCACTTCTTCGTGCGGGCGGAGCGCGACATCGTCCAGGTCGTCAAGCACGACAAGACCGAGCTCATCGGCAACAACGAGACGCACTTCGTCTCTCATTACATGAACCGCGCGATCGAGGCCAATCAGACGGTCGCCATCGGAGAGAACAGCGCCACGTCGGCGGGCAACAACTTCCGCTTCGACGTGAAGGGCAATCGCTCGCTGTCCGTCGGCGGAAACGAGCTGATCGAGGTCGGCAAGACGTCCGCCACCTCGGTGTTCGGCAACGACACGGAGAAGGTCGGCGGGGTGCGCATCACCATCGCAGGCCTGGAGACCGAGGGCTCCATCAACCGCCGCACCGAGAAGAACACGACCCGGATGGTCGGCGGCGCCTTCATCGCGGTGGCGATGGAGAACGTGCAGACCCAGGTGCAGAAGAACTACGCGGAGCTCGTGGGCGCGGTGAAGCTCACGATGACCAACAAGGGTTCCATCTCGCAGGTGGTCAGTGACAAGAAGAACCTGCTCGTCGGCGGCGCGGTGCTCCGTCAATCCGGGGAAGACTACGGCACAGGCGCGGACAAGACCCACGTCAAGGTCGGTCTGACAGCCGATCTCACCTCCGCCGAGCGCGTGGAATACCGCGGAAAAGAGGTGTTCCTGGAGGCGAAGAGCTCTCTCAGCTTCAAGGCCCCCGGCCTGGAGATGACGCTGACGCCCGGAAAGACCACCTTCAAAGGCCAGCTCGTCCTGAAGCCCGGCGACAAGGTCGTCACCACCGGCGGCCCCGACAACATCACGAAGTGAGCGGACCATGAGCGACGTATCGAGAGAGCATGTCACGCTGCTTGCCGGTGGCCGTCCCTTCGAGGTCGTCTCCATGCAAGGCGAAGAGTCGGTGTCGCGCCTCTTCCGCTTCGATCTCGTGTGCCGCGTGCCCGCGGGCGAATTCGCCCCCTCGCCGGACGAGCTGTGCGCCGGCGACGCGACGGTCATTCTGCACGACTCCTTCGGCATCGAGCGCCATATCAGCGGCATCGTCAGCGAGGCCGAAGAGCGCATCTCCGACGACGGCACGACCGAGGTCTCCGTCACGGTGCGGCCGCACACGTACGCCCTGAGCCTCGGCCGGCAGAGCCGCGTTTACCAGGACAAGACGGTCGTCGACATCGTCAAGGAGACGCTCGCCCGCTCGGCGCAGCCCACGCGCTGGGAGGTCGTCGGCTCGTACACACCGCACATCTATTGTGCCCAGTACCGCGAGGACGACTGGACCTTCGCGGTCCGCATGCTCGAAGAAGAGGGCATCTATTTCTGGTTCGAGCACGAGGGCGGCAAATCGACCCTGGTGTTCGCGGATCAGTCGACGATCGCCCCGGATCTCTCGGGCGGCGCGGACATCGTGTTCGCCTTCGAGTCGCGGATGAGCGCGGATCGCGAGGTGATCGAGGAGATCGGCGGCGCCGTGCACGCGGCCCCGAGCAAGTTCTCGATCGCGTCCTTCAACCACCAGAAGCCGGCGCTGAAGATCTCCGGCGACGCGGGCGACGGGCCCTACGAGATCTACGACGCTCCCGGCGGAGGACCGGACTCTCCGGGCGCCAGCGCGCGCCGCGCCAGGATCATGAAAGAGGCCTCCGTGGCCGCGTCCGCGGGCGTGGTCGGCCTCTCGTCGAGCGTGCGCATCGTCCCTGGAATGGTGGTCAACGTCGTCGGCTCCCCGCTCGAAGGGTCGAGTCGGTACTTCGTCACACGGGCCTCGTATACAGTGACGCAGCGTCGCCGCAACGGCGGTGAAGCGGACAGGCCCTATCATTGCTCCTTCGAGGGGATCACCCAGTCGGTGCCGTTCCGTCCGCCGGCCGAGATGCCCGCCGCGAAACAAGCGGGCCTCCAGACGGGCGAGGTCGTCGGCGCGTCCGGGGACGAGATCATGCCGGACGCCACGGGCCGCGTGCGCGTGCAGCTCCACTGGGACCGAGACGGCCAGTGGGACGACAAGGCCGGCAAGTGGATGCGCGTGGCCCAGCGCGGGACCGAAGAGTCGATGTTGCTCCCGCGCGTCGGCTGGAACGTCCTCACCTTCAACGAAGAGGGCGAGATCGACGCGCCGAGCGTCCTCTCCCGCATCCACGACGCCGAGCACCCGCCGACGTATCCGCTCCCCGCGAACAAGACCCGTGTCGTGTTCAAGACCGCCACTTCCCCGGCGGAGGGCACGTTCAACGAGATCTACTTCGAGGACAAGAAGGGCGCCGAGGAGATGTTCATGAACGCCTCCAAGGACATGATCGTCTACGCCCAGCAGGTGAAGAGCGAGTCGATCACCCGCGACTCCACGCGCATGGTCGGCGTCAATCACGCGCTCACCGTCGGCAAGACGTGGGCGGAGAACATCCTCAAGAACCAGCGCGTCACGATCGGCGCCGACGAGAAGATCGACATCGGCAAGGACCGACTCAAGACCATCAAGGGCAACGAGAAGATCTCGATCGGCGGCAATCGCACGTTGAAGGCGGGCTTCCAGAACACCATCAGCGTCTCGAAGAAGCGCAATCTGAAGGTCGGCGCGGCCGTCATCGAGCTCACGACCGGCGGCATCTCCAGCGTCTCCGGCGAGAACATGGCCGTCCTCGTCGGCGGCGTCGATCTCAAGGTCTCGAAGAATTCGATCTCCGAGGACGTCGGCAAGAATTCCCTTCAAGTCGTGGGCGGCGCGAAGATCGAGATCTCCAACCTGGATATCCCGCAGGACACCGGGATCAAGCTCTCCGAGACGGTCGGAGGCGTGATGTTCCTCAAGGCGGGCGGCGCGTTCATCGACGGCGCCACCAAGACGTCTTCGTGGCAGATCGGCAGCGCGCTCACCGCGACCGCGCCGGAGGTCTACGTGGAGGCCGTCGACAAGATCGAGATCAAGTGCGGGGGCAGCGTGATGACGATCCTGCCGGACAGCGTGGAGATCACGACGCCGGCCTTCGATCTCTCCGGCGCCGAGCTCAAGGTCGAGACCAAGAAAGTGGAGCACAACTGACCATGTCGACCCAGGATCCGCTCCGCTATTACGTCGAGGTGAACGGCCAGCTCCACGAGGTGCGGGAGCTGCAGGGCATCGAGCGCGTCTCCTCCACCTTCAAGTTCGACATCCGCTATGCGGTCGAATTGCTGGAGATGCCCGATCCGGACGCGCTCGTGAAGGAGAACGGCGCGGTCGTCCTGATGCGCGACGGCGTCGTCACGCGCCGCATCGACGGCATCTTCACGGACGTGGCCGTGGGCGCCTCGATCCGCGGCGTCCACGAGGTGGAGCTGACCCTGGAGCCGCGCCTCTCCCTCGCTCGCTACCGCAAAGATCTGCGCGTATTCCGCAACAAGACGGTCCCGCAGATCGTAACCGAGACGCTCTCCCAGATCGGCGTCACCCCCGAGTTGCGCCTGAGCGGCAGCTACGACAAGCGCCCTTATTGCGTGGAGTGGCGGGAGACCGATCTCGACTTCGTGCATCGCCTGCTGGAGGACGAGGGCATCTTCTATTACTTCCTGCCCGGCGACGTGATGGTCCTCGGCGACAGCCCCGCGGCCTACGAGCCGATCGCGAACCCCATCGTGCCGTATCGCGCCGCGAGCGGGATGGACAGGCACGTGGACGCGGTCGTCACGATCGGCCGGCGCGCGGCGCTCACCGTCGGCAAGGTCACGCTCCGCGACTGGAACCCGGAGATGCCGAGTCTGGACATGGACGTGATGGCGGACGGCCCCACGCCCGCCGGCCCCGAGTTCTACGACTACCCCGGTGAATACCTCACGCCCGGCGAGGGGATGCGCAAGGCGAAGCTGTGGAGCGAGTCGTTCGGCACCAACGCGAAGGCGACGGTCGGCCGCGCGCACAACCCGGAGCTCGCGCCGGGCTTCACGTTCAAGCTCCTCGACGCGCCGAATCCGAGCTACAGCCGCGGATACTCGGTCCTCCACGTCGAGCACGAATACAAGCGCGGCGGCACGTTCTCCGTCGAGCTCTCGGCCCTCCACGACGACGTCACCTACCGCCCGCCGCGCGTCACGTCCGTGCCCCGGATCCTGAATCCGCAGACGGGCATCGTCACGGGGCCCGCGGGATCCGACGATATCTACACGGATGAATACGGCCGCATCAAGATCCACTTCCACTGGGATCGCCGCCTGCCGCCGGACGAGGACTGCTCGCACTGGATCCCCGTGCTCCAGGACAACACCGGATCTTCCAGCGCCATCCCGCGGCGCGACTGGGAGATGATGATGCACTTCATGGAGGGCGACCCGGACCGCCCGGTGGTGCTCGGCCGCGTCTACAACGCAGAAGACACCTTCCCGGTGCCGCTGCCGACCCGGAAGTTCTGCACCTCGCTCAAATCGCTGTCCACGCCCACGCGCGACGGCACGAACGAGATCCAGATCGACGACGAAAATGGGAAGGAATACATCCTGATTCACGCCGAGCGCGACCAGAACATCGTGGTCGCGAACGACAAGACCGAGACCATCCTCGTGAACGAGAACGCCCTGGTTCGCCGCAACGAGCGCATCACCATCGGCGTCAATCACACGATGAACGTGGGGCAGGACATCGTGCCTCAGATCATCGGCAATCAGACGTGGAGCACCGGCGGCAACCGCACGCGCAACACCGCCTCCGCCGAGACGGGCACCATCATGGGCGACCGCACGAAGAGCATCGGCGCGACGCACATGATCCAGCTCGCGGACTCGGCGTCCGCCACGGCGAAGACGCTCACGGAGCAGGTGGGCGGCGTCGTGCTGGAGGTGAGCAAGCGCAACAACTCCACCGAAGTGGGCCAGAACGGCGTCCGCGCGGTGGGCGGCGCGTCGATCGAGCTGGCCCAGGAGAACAAGGCCGAGACGACGGTGAAGAGGCGCATCGAGACGATCGGTGGGGTCCTGTTCCAGAAGGCCAAGAAGGAGATCAAGATCAAGGGCGGACAGCAGCGCTTCACGAAGGTCGGCCTCATGTACTCGGCCGAATCGCAGAAGCAACTGTCGCTCGCTGGGGCCGAGGAGCTTCACGTCCTGTCCGAATCGGCGCTCCACACCGGCAAGACGAAGGTCACCCTGAAGGTCGGTGACACCATCGTCCTTTTGAGCGAGGGCGTGCTCAAGATCGAGACCAAGAAGCAGATCTCGCTCAAGGTGAGCGGCCAGAACAACCAGGGCGCAGGGAAATCCGAGCAGATCTGATGAGCGAGAGTTTGCCTTATCTCTTCACGCTCCACATCGAGGAGGGAGCTCACTCCCGCATGTGGCTGAACGAGCTGCCCATTCACAAGGAGCCGATGCGCGGCCCCGACTCGGTGCATTCCGGCGCGAACCACATGCTCGTCCCGGGGCGAAACAAGCTCGCGATCGAGGTCACGCGGATGCCGGCGCCCCCCGTGATGCCGCCCCCGCCTCCGCCCGGAACGCCCGCGCCGCAGAGCGTGGAAGAGGTGCCGCTCGCGATCAAGGTCTATCGCGTCCTCCAGCCCAACGTGGAGCCGATCGTCGCGAGCATCGTCGTCGAATTCGAATTGCCGAAGTCCCTCGGCCTCTCCCGCTTCGAGCGGCCGGAGATGCCCTTTTATCGAGAGATCGAGTTCGATCTGCCGGTGCCTGTCCCGGAGCCCGTCTTCTGGCGCGCTCCGCTGACCGAGTTCGGCTGCGGCGGCACGCCCGAGCTGGTGAGCGCCGTGCTGGAGCTCCATCAGGCCCTCACGCGCGGGGATTCGGCGAAATTCCTGGAGCTGATCCGCCTCCGTCACGAGTCGTATTCAGCCGCGTACCCGGGGGAGGCGGCGGCCTCGGTGGACCGGCAGCGGGCGGCGGTCCTCAAGTTCTTCGAGTCGCGGATCTCGGTCAAACCGCTGGAGATCGCGAAGCTCCACTTCGAGCCGCTGCTCGGCGGGCGCGTGGCGTCCGTGACCGGGTGGGATGACAGGCCTGTGCTGGAGGCGGTCGCGGAAGACCACCCCGGGCTCGCGCTGCGGGCCAATCTGCTTCTGACGCAACACGACGGACGCTGGCGCATCTTCGGGTGACATCATGGGCAACACGACCTCGAATCAGAAACGCGTGGTGGCCACCAAGGGGACTCCCCACATCCCCATGACGAAGGGCGCGACGGACATCGGGATCGACCCGTGCACCGGCAAGGAGGCCCCGTTCCCGAACCAGGTGAAGATGGCTCTGCTCAAGCCGGGCACGAGCAAGACCTTCATCGCGAACCAGCCTATCTGGACGACTCCCCATCAAGTGGGCGGCCCGTCCGAGCCATCGAAGGCGCCGTTCGTCATCGGCAAGACGTCGGGCACGCACATCGAAGAGGCGAAGGCGACCAGCTATTCGCAGGACGTCTATGCGGAGGGCAACGGCGTCGTCCGCACCAATGACTCCACCACGCAGAACCACGCGAACACGACTGGCTACGTCGACGGCAGCGCGCTCGACGGCAAGCCGAACGCCGACGAGGATTTCCTCAAGGCGCAGTGCACGATCGTCGAGCTGACTGGCATCAACGAGGTCGAGGACATCCCGCCCGAGGGCGTCTCGATGGGAAAGACGATGTCGTCCCGCAACCTCGGCTATCCGGGCGCCACCGAGAAGGGGGTGCCTCCTTATTACATCGAGATCCTGAGCAGCACCGAGGTCAAGTTCAAGTCGGTCCGCAAGGACGTCACGAAGCCCCAGCCCGACAACCCCACGTGCTGGCAGAAGAACACGCACACGAAATGGCTCGCGAAGCGCACGGGGGAGGGCGAAACCGAGGCGAAGCCCGTCGAAGGCACCGACGAATACACGGTGACCAAGGACCTCACCAAGCTGATGATCGGCAACGAGGATCGGAAGCTCGGGAAGAAGCTGGCCAGTCAGACGATCTCGAAGGACGAGCGCCAGCTCGTGGGCGAGGTTCACCGCGAGCGCGAAGGCAACGAGAAGCTCTCCGTCAAGGACAAGGACAAGACCTCCGTCGACGGCCTCGCCAGCCTCGAAGCGGCGTTCGCGTATTTCCTTTACTGGGCCAAGCCCGTCAACGTCAATGTCCAGGCCATCTCCTGCGCCGGGTCGCGCAACGCGCAGATCCGCGTGTTCCCGAAGGAGAAGGTCAAGGTGGATGTCACCTTCTCCGACTCCGTCGAGATGAACCTCGCGAACAACGGGAAGGGCAAGAGCGCGCAGAAGGCGCTCGCCGCCGCGTGGGGCGCCATCAACAAGCTCCGCGGCGTGGAATACATGGTCCGCAAGTTCGCGGAGCTGGCGCAGAAGGACATCACGGTCGAGTTCTGCAGCGAATTCAAGATCGGCATCGAGGTCAGCTTCAAGTGCTGCACCCAGGAGAAGAAGGGATACTGGGGCAAGCAGTACACGCCCGCGCACGTCGGGATGCCGTGGAAGATCTCTCTCCAGACTCCCACGCTCCTCGGCATCTCGGTCCAGATCGACATCTCGCTCCTGAACCTCGTGGGGCCGGGCGTCGGCGAGGCCGCGGCGACGGGGCTCCGGCGCATCGGCATCAAGGCCGACTGCTTCTTCAAGTGTGAGCTCAAAGTGCCCCTCACGGTGTCCGTCGGCGCCGATGAATACGGCTATTGGACGCAGACGGGCGTCGAGATCGCGATCAAGCCCACGCTGAGCTGCGGCCTCAAGATCGGCATCAGCATCATCCGGTGCACGCTCAAGGTGGAGTTCCCGATGAGCTTGTCGGCCGCGTTCACCGTGAGCGACAAGCCGAAGGTCTTGATGCAGCTCCAGCCGAAGGGCGAGATCCGCGTGAAATTCAGCTTCACCCTCTTCGACGACTCCTGGTTCGAGCAGAAGTGGGAGAAGGAGTGGGACGCCGCCCGCGTCAACTGGCAAGGTCCCAAGTACGATCTCTTCACGCAGTCCTGAAGGTCGATGTCCGTAAAACGAGTGATCGTGGCCCAGGCTCCCCGCCTGACGAGGGACGGAGCGGGCCTGTTGCAAGTCGGTGTATTGCGGTGGACCTCCCCGCCCGAGAGCGGCGTGGAGGGGGAGACGAAGGTCGTCCACGCCGGAGAGCCGCTGTTCTCGATCGTGGTGAAGGCCACGTATTCGTACGCCAGGTGCGAGGCTCCGGGCGATCTGCCGGTGTTCGCAGACGAGCCGGAGGGCCTCGCGCTGGACGTGCCGAGCGCGCTCCCGAACGCGGCGGTTGGGGAGATCGCTTATCCGTCCGACTTCGTGCCTGCCAAGAGCGGAGTCGATGTGCTCATCACGGGGCACGCGTTTTCGGAGAGGCCTCTTCCGCGGCTGCCGGCGGCTGTTCGCGTGGGCGCGATGGCGCGGTCGTTCGAGGTGGAGCCGGAGGTCGTGTCCGCCAAGGCGCCGCTCATCGCTGCCAGTATCCGCGCGCCGAAGGGGGAGGGCGGGGCGCTCGCGGGGCTCGGGATGGCGCTCGGCGCAAACAGTCAATCTGCGCCGCCGGTGGGGCCGACGCCGACGCCGGTGCTGCTCGAGGAGTACCCGGTCGACTTCGATTACGAGCGGTTCCGGAGGGCGGCCCCGGCGCAGCGAATGACCAGGATCCGGGGGCACGAAGAGGTGATGTTGACGGGGCTCTCCGAGCGGGCCCCGAATCGGCGCTTCCGCCTCCCGAAGGCGCGGCCGGTGGCGTGGACGGACACCGATGATTCGCGCGGAATCCCCCTGGATTTGACGTGCGACACGGTCTGGTTCGACACCGACCGCGAGGTCCTCGTGATGGTCTATCGCGGACAGCGGTTCGTGGACGATCTCGATCTCGCGGGCGTCACGCGGATCACGCTCGCGCTCGAGGATCCCGGCGAAGAGGTGAAGTTCGAGGAGCTCGGGGACGACCTCGCGCGCGGGGCCTTCGAGCTGGCCGTGGAGCTGTCCGACTTCGATCTCGACGAGCCGCCCCCGCCCGAGCCGTCGCTCTTCTCACGCTACGAGATGTGGGAAAAGAAGGTGGATCCGACGATCTCGCTGGAGCGATACGCGATCATCGCGGCCGCGCTCGCCGAGGGGGCGCCGCCGCGCGCGGAGACGCTGCGGTCGCACGGGTTCGACGAAGAGGGCTTCTTGCTGGAGGAGCGCGCGTGGGTCACGCGGATGGCCGAGACGGCGCTCACCGACGAAGGCGCGCTGGCGAAGCGGTTCGGGGAGCTGTTCGTCGACGCGCAGGACAGGCTCGCGGGGCCGGACGAGGGGCGGGAGACGCTCGAAGAATACGCGATGTTCAAGGTGGACGTGGAGGACGCTGCAGACCCGCACAAGGTGCTGGAGGAGCGCAGGTCGACGCTCGCGAAGTGGATGCGGATGGACCGAAGGTGGTCGCGCCGCGCGAAGGACGACGAGCGCGTGGAGGCCGCGATCGACGACGCCGTCGCGGCGTACCGGGCCCGCGTCGCCGAGGCCGCCGCGAAGCAGCTCAGCCGGGGAGGGGCCTAGTCCATGGCCGAGCGACCCAACGAAAAGACGCTGACCCCCGCCTTCGTGACGAGCGTGGGCGTGCGCACCGCGCTGGGGCTCTCCGGCCTTCACGCGGCGATGCTGGCGCGGGCGCGCCGCGGGGAGCCGCGCGAGACGCGGTTCCAGGACAAGCGGAGCCGCTTCATCGGCGTGCACCGCGCCCTCGGCCCGAAGAGCGACGTGCACGGCGTCCCGCGGATGGTCGCGCTCGCGGCGCCCGCCCTCCGCGCGAGCGTGCCCGTCGGGGAGGCGGGCAGTGCGGTTGCATACACGCTGTTTCTTGCGGTGCCGGAGACCGGGCGTCCGGATGACGATCCGCGGCTGTCCGGGGAGATCGTGACGATGATCGGAGAGGCCGCGGGCGTGCGCATCGACACGTCGCGCTCGCGGGCGATCCGCGCCGGCCACGCGGGGACGGCGTTCGCGCTGGAGGCGGCGCTCGAGGAGATCCAGCGGGGCGCGCAGACGGTCATCGTCGGAGCGGTCGACAGCTACTATCACCCGGAGGTGCTCGCGTGGCTCGACGCGGAGTGCCGACTCCACTCCATCGACGCCGAGAACGGCTTCATTCCGGGCGAGGGGGCCGCGTTCCTGCGGCTCACCGCGAGCCTCTCGCGCGCGCCGAAGAGCCGGGACGCGCTGGCCCGCGAGACCCGCGAGGAGCGAGAGGCCCGCGAGGCGCGCGACGCCCGCGAAGCGCCGGTGTTGCTCCGTCGCGTGGAGACGGGGAGAGAAGAGACCGTGACGAGCGACGCGCCCAACATCGGATCTGCGATGACGGGCATGTTGCGCGATCTGGCCTCTTCCGCGCCGAACGGGAAGCTCGCGTGGTCGCTCACCGACGTGAACGGCGAGCGGCACCGCGTCCGGGAGTGGGGCCTCGCCGCGGGCCGCGGGGCCTTCGCGGACGACGCGGTCCATCACCGGCCGGTGGACGAGCTGGGCGATCTCGGGGCGGCGTCCGGCGCGGTGCTCGCGGGCCTCGCGGTGGAGCTCGCGCGCGCCGGGGCCGCGCCGAAGAGTCAGGCGGTGGTGGCGCTCGCGTCCGATGGAGTCGAGCGAGGCGCCTTCTTGTTGAGCTTCGAAGGAGCCGCGCGATGACGACGCCGAACGACCCCGCGGCCCTCGAAGAGCGCGCGGCGCCGCCTGCGCGCGAGCCGGCCCGGTCCAGCCGAGAGATCGTCGAGCGCGTGATCCTGCAGCTCTCGCGCCTGCCCGCCCGCGTGGATCGCGGCCCGGTGGTGGCGGCGATGGGCCGCACGCTGGCGGCGCTCGCGGGCCTCGTGAAGAGCGAGATCGACGATCCGGATCACCTGGATCTGCTGCGGTCCGCGGTCGCGGCGTCGGGCGAGGCGCACGGCGAGATGCTGACGGCGGAGGCCGGGACGGACGCGGGCCTCGCGAAGAGCCTCGCGGGCGTGCACGACGCGCTCGCGGCCCTCGTGGAGCCGACGATCCAGCTCGTGGTGTCGCGGCAGGAGAAGGTGATCCGCCGCCGCGCGGAGGCGCCGCCGCGCAAACCAGAACTGACCGTATTCCAGTCCTGCGCCGGCGCGCCGCGGCTCTTCACGTACGAGCGGGAGCCGCTCTCGCTCTCGGCGTTCGTGCGCGTCGCGCCGCTGCCCGGGGCCGGCCGCATCGAGGAGGCGGACGAGCTGGAGAAGGACGCGACGAACACCGCGCTGGACGACGAGGACGAAGCTTCGGAGAGCGCGCCGCGGCTCGGGGACGGGGGCGCGGGATCGAAGACGATCCCGGACACGGAGCCCGGGGCGCCGGCCGGCGAGGTGGGCAGTCTCGAACAGGAGATCTGGGGCGGCGACGATTTCGAGGACGAGTCCGAAGAGGCCCGCGAGCTCCACGGTCTGCGTCGCCTCGCGCGCGACACGGCGGAGGAGGTCGGCTCGCTCGGCATGCTGCGGAGCCCGACACCCAATCTGCCCAACACGCCGTGGGCGATCGGCGCGGCGTCCTTCGAGGCGCGCCTGCTCGAGAACCTGGACGCGCTGATGGCGCTCGCGGAGCCTTATCATTCCGGCGGATCGGAGAGGCGATTCGATCCCTTGTCCGCGCTGCTCGCGTGGAGCGGGGACGCGATGGTGCCGGACCCGACTCGGGCCTTCGCGCGCGCGTTCGTGCTCGGGTGTGTGGCCGGCGAGGACACCGCGGCGCTCGCGGTGATGTCGCTGCGCAAGTCGCACACGCTCACGTACGAGGCGCAGAGAGACGCGCTGAGCCTGTGCCCGCACCCCGGGATCGTGCCGGAGATCGAGCGCATGATCACCGAGGAGACGCCCGCGCTCGTGCGCGAGGGACTGGCCATCCTGGAGCGCAGGAGACAGGCCGCATTCGAATCGGTGGCGCCGCTGCTCTCGCACCCGGAGGCCTCCGTGCGCGCCGGGGCCGCGCGGTGCCTCGGGGCCGCGGCCGCTCCGCAGGCGGCCGGATCGCTGCTGCTGCAGCACCTTTCGTCGGAGGAGGACGACGCGGTGCTCGCGGCGGCGGCGGAGAGCCTCGTGGTGCTCGGGTCGCGAAGAGGGCTGGAGCTGGCGCGCGCGAAGCTCACCGAAGAGGCGCAGTTCCCCGCGGCGCTGCCGAAGGGCGTGCGCGCGGATCTGCTTCGTTTGCTGGGGATCGCGGGCGGCCCGTCGGATCTGGATCTGCTGCTCGCGTCGCTCGGGCACGACCCTTTGGCGGCGACGGCGCTCGGCTTCCTGGGGGACGCGGTGGCGATCCCGGCGATGCTGCAGGCCCTCGTGGAGTCGCACGGAAACCCGAAGCGGTGGGCCTTCTCGTGCGCTCTGGCACGCTCGCTTCACCGCATCACGGGCCTCGGCCGTCCGGCGCTCGGCGATCCGAAAGTGCCAGTCTGGATGGTGGACCCGCCCGTGGACCCGGAATTCTGGGCGCGCGTCTGGTCCGAGAAGCGCGACGCGATGGGGGCGCGCCGCAAATACCGCTTCGGCTCCCTGTATTCGCCGCAGCAAACCGCGCAGGAGGCCGCGACGCCGGAGCTGACGGTGCCGCTGCGGCGAGACGTGCTGTTGGAGCTCTCCGTGGCGTCGCGTGGCCAGAGCCGAGCGCACGCGCTCGACTGGGTCGCCCGCCAGGAACAAGCGCTCTCCGAGGTCCGCGAGCACTTCCGGAAGAGCGCCTATCCAGAGGGCCAGTTCGTGCGGACTGCTCTGCTGGAGTAACAGGAAGTATTCAGGCCGGCGGGTCTTCCTTCAGCTTCTTGTACAGCGTCACGCGGTTGATGCCGAGCAAGGCGGCGGCGCGCGTGCGGTTGCCGTTGGTCGCGGCGAGCGCGGCCTGGATGTCGAGGTCCTCCAGCTCGTCGAGGCGCATCGGGAGGCGGGCGGTCGCGCCGTCTTCCGCGGGGGCGCGCGGGGGGGCGAACGTCATCGTCTCCGGCAAGTCCGAGGGCTCGATGAAGGGGCCGTCGCCCAGCACCAGCGCGTGCTCGATCGCGTTTCGGAGCTCGCGCACGTTGCCGGGCCACGGGTAGGTCGCGATCGCCGCGAGCGCCGCTGGGGAGAAGCCACGCACGCGGCGCGCGCAGCCCGGCAAGAGGTCCGCGAGGATGCGCTCGGCCAGGAGGCGGATGTCGTCGCCGCGCTCGCGCAACGCCGGGATTCGCAGCGTGATGACGGAGATGCGGAAGTAGAGGTCGCGACGGAACGTGCCCGCCTCCACCATCGCCGCGAGGTCGCGGTTCGTCGCCGCGAGGACGCGCGCACGCAGCGCGAGCGTGCGGTTTCCGCCGAGGCGCTCGAAGCGCTTCTCCTCCAGCGCGCGCAGCAGCTTCGCCTGGCCCGTGAGACCCAGCTCGCCGATCTCGTCGAGGAGCAAGGTGCCGTTTCCCGCGGCTTCGAAGGCGCCCTCGCGCGCGGCGACAGCGCCCGTGTACGCGCCGCGCTCGGCGCCGAACAGCTCCGCTTCCAGCAGACTTTCCGGGATGGCCGCGCAGTTGATCACGCGCAACGGGGCCTCCGCGCGGGGGCCCGCTTCGTGGATGAGGCGCGCGACGAACGTCTTGCCGACGCCGCTCTCTCCGAGCAAGAGCGCGCACGTGTCTCCGGCGGCGAGCTTCGGCACGACGCGCGCGACGTGCTCCGCGGCCTTCGAATTGCCGAGGAACGCGCGGGCGCTGCCCACCGCGAGGGCGCGTAGGCTCTCGTTCTCGTGACGCGCCGTCGCGAGGGCGCGCACCTGCTCCAGGCGCGATCCGAAGACGCGCGCGCCCACGACGAGCAGGCGGCGCAGCGGGTTCGAGAGGGCGTCGGCCGCGACGACGACGCGCACCGCCAACGTCGCTGGGTGGTTCACGCCCGTCGGCAACGTGAGGAGCGTCACGCCGTCCGCCTTCTGCTCCAGCACCGCGGCGTGCGGCGCCTCCACGGCGGCGCTCATCTCGGCGACGAGAGGCGACTCGCCCATGGCGTCGAGGCCCGCGCCGCCCGCGAGCGACTCGAAGAGGACCTCCGCGCCGGGGAGGTGATCGCTCACGAAGTTCTGGAATGCACCGTGTGCGTTTTCGAGGTCGCGCGCGTCGTCGAGCGCCTCGGTGAGCTGGAACAGGGCCGAGAGGCCGCGCACCTCGGAGGAGGCGCCGTCGAAGAGGGTCCGCACGTCGGTGCGCGCGGTGAGGCCCGGCGCCATCGCGGGCGGCGTGCCGGAGGCGCTCTGGAGCGTGGTGTTCCCGGGCGGGACGCGCGGCGTCTCCACGTTCACGACGACGAGCCACGTGTCACCGACGAGCAGCGCATCCCCGACGACGAGGCGCGCCTGGCGGTGGCTCTCCGCGCGGAACACGAACGGGGCCGCGCCGTCCGCCGCGCGCACGAAGAGCTGACCGTCCTCCGCGCGGGCCTCCAGATGCCGGCGCGACACGGCCGGATCGCGCAGCACCAGATCGTTCGTGCGGGCGCGGCCGATGAGGATCATGTCCACGCCGGCGATGGCGCGATTGCCGGCGTCCGGCCCTTCGCGGACGACGAGCGCGAGCTGCTTCACCACGAGAGCACCGCCTGCTGCGGACGCAGCGTGAGATCGGCCGCGGGGGGCGCGCCGGGCGCGGAGGTGCCGATCGCGACGCCCGTCACGACGGCGGCCGCCGCCACCGCCGCGATCCCGGTCCAGAGCCACCAGCGCGCGTAGATCGGCGTCTCCGGAGGCGGCGGAGGCACCGCCACGTTCACCGGCGCCGTCGCGCTCCCGAGGCGCCCGAGCGGCAGCGCGTCGGCGTCCCGCGCGATCGCGAAGCACCGGTGCGCGGTGAGCGTCGGGAGCCGGAAATGAAAGCCGTTCGTGATCCGCGTCACCGCGACCGGCGTGAGCGGGGCCGTCTTCGAGGAGGCGCACGCGAGATCGATCGAGGCCGCCGGCTGCGTCGTCGTGATCTCGAAGAGGCCGCGCTCTTTCTCGGCGGGCCGGATCGCGAGCGTGACGGCGCGCGCGTGGGGGATCGCC
The DNA here is from genome assembly GCA_046351455.1 of Polyangiaceae bacterium. GTDB lineage: Bacteria > Myxococcota_A > Polyangia > Polyangiales > Polyangiaceae > JADJRH01. The sequence continues at coordinate 319,039 of JAXLYM010000006.1, read as the reverse complement.
GCTTCGGCCTCGAACACGCGCGTCACGCGGGGCGGGAGCGACGGATCGTCGAGCTGGAACGCGGGCGCCATCTCGTACAGCGACGCGACGGCCTCGCGCCCCTCCTCGGCCTTCCCGACGAGGAGCCGCACGACCGCGGTGATCTCCAGCGCCGCCGCCCGCGAGCCCCGCGACCGCGACGAGAGCAGCGGCGAGAGCAGGGCGAGCGCGTCGTCGTACCGCTGATCCTCCACGGCGCGCCGGGCCTCCGCGATCGCCTTCGCCGGATCGTCCGTGGCAGAGGCGACGTCGTTGGTGCTCGTTTCGCCCTGGATTGTGGGGGGCGAGGTCGCGGCCGGTCCGCGTTGAGGAGGCTTCGCGCCGCTGTCCGGTGCGGGCTCGTCGGCGCGCGCGACGCTCGTGGTCGCGAGGGTGATCGCGAGGATCGCGGTGATTCGTGCGCGCACGTCCGCGATGGTACCATCGGCGCTCGTTTTGCCTGACCAGAAAGCCGGCTCATCCGACGGGGCAGCGGGGCGCGTCGCGTCGCGGCCCGCTCGCGCCGAGGTCACGACCGGCGGGTGGGGGCCGTACGTGCTCGGCCGCCGCATCGGGCGCGGGGGCATGGGCGTCGTGCACGCGGCGATTCACCGCAACGCGGCGGGGATCGCGCGGCTCGTCGCGGTGAAGATCCTCCTCGGCGACAGGGCCGATCACGCGGAGGAGCGCGCGGCGTTCCTGCGGGAGGCGCGGATCCTCGCGCGGCTCGATCACCCGAACGTGGTACGGTGGCTCGACGCGGGCGAGGTGGACGGCGACGTGTTCCTCGCGATGGAGCTGCTCCACGGCGCGTCGCTCGCGCAGATCGTCGCGGCGTCGCCGGAGCGGATCCCGTGGCCGATCGCGATCGCGGTGATCGCGGATCTCGCGCGCGGGCTGCACGCGGCGCACGAGCTCGTCGACGAGACCGGGAAGCCGCTCGGCCTCGTGCACCAGGACGTGTCGCCGCAGAACGCGGTGGTCGGGTACGACGGGCGCACGCGGCTCGTGGATTTCGGGATCGCGCGGCTCGCTTCGGTCGACGCCTCGCGGACCGACACGGTGCGCGGAAAGCCCGCGTACCTCGCGCCGGAGCAGCTCGAAGGTCGGCGGCTCGATCGGCGCACCGACGTGTTCGCGCTCGGGGTGACGGCGTTCGAGCTGCTCACCGGGCGGCGCCTCTTCGCGCGGGCGTCGATCGCGGAGACGCACACGGCGGTGCTGTTCGAGCCGATCCCGGACCTGCGCGACGTGGTGCCGGAGGCGCCGGCGGATCTCGCGGCGGTGGTCGCGTGCGCGCTCGCGCGGTCGCCGTCGGGCCGCTTCCAGACGGCGGAGGCCTTCCGTCGCGCGCTCGTGACGGCGCGGGACGACGCGGGCATCCCGTCGGCGGACGAGCACGAGATCGCGGCGCTGGTGCGCGCGCGCGTCCCCCCGCCGTGGCGCCCGCACGAGCTGTTCGCGGAGATCGAAGGCGATCCGAGCGCGCGCCCCGAGACCTCCGAAGGCGACCACGAAGCGCCCACCGTCGCGCCGAAGCGAGAGGCGACGGGAGAAGACGACGCGACGGTCGCGCCGAAGCGAGATGCGGAGGGTGTCTCAGAAAATCGAGACACCGTCGCGCGGCGGGATCTCGCGCCACTCCCCGAGACGGCGATCGACATCCCGCTTGTGAAGGCGCCCCGGTGGCCTCGGTACGTGCTCGTCGCGGCGATGATGCTCTTCGTGCTCGGACTCCTCGCGCGGCGGCGGTTCCACGCGCGCGCACCGGCGGAGGCGGACGCGCCGGTCGCGAGCGCGGCCTCCGGGGAGCCCGGACCGTTGCGCGCGCAGCCATCGAGCGGCACGGAGGCGCCCGCGGCACCTTCTTCCGCGACGCCGATCCCGAGGGCGACGATCGCGCGCTCGACCTCCACCGCGCCCGCACCGCTGCCTTCCACGAGCGCTTCGATCCCGGGCGCCGCAGCGAGCGCGACGGTGGCTCTCTCCGCGTCCGCAAGCACCGCGATCGCCCCGTCCGCGAGCGCGCCTTCGAGCGTCATGTCGGGCGTCGTCGCGGAGGCGCCGAGCAGCGGCTGGATCAGCGTCTGGTCCACGCCGTGGGGTCACGTGCGCATCGACGGCCGCGCGGTCGGCGACTCCCCGGTGGCGCGCGTCCCAGCCCCACCGGGATCCCACACCGTCACGGTGAAGACCGACGCCGGCGAACAGTCGCGCGGCGTCAGCGTGAAGCCCGGTGAAGAGGCGAAGGTCCGCTTCGTGTTTTGAAGGGCGCTGCGACCGCGGCCCTGTGGTTACCTCAGCATTCACCCCATCTCCGAATCTCCTTCTTCCGAAGGCCTTTTCGGAACCTGCGTGGGCCGGAGTGGGACCGCGCACGAGCGCAGCGGCCTGCTACGCCATGACCGTGTCTGAGCGAACGTAGGCGCGAACGAAGTTGAGCGCCGGTGGAGCGAGTTCCCGCAGCGGAGCAGGACGCGAGCACGTGCGCGGTGCCACGCAGGCCCGCGCCGCCCCAAACCCCCACGCCGTCTTCTCCCTCTCGGATGTGCTGACTGCTCAGGTGGGCCCCCGCTTCGTCGGCGGGGGAGTGATACGAGGGGGCGGAGCCCCCTTGTAAATTCGCCAGAACAAAGCGGACGTTCGCGGAGGCGGGCACCCGCGCGCGGCTTTATTTCAAGCACTCTTTGGAGGTGGCCGCGATCGCCTCCACGTCGACGAAGCACGCGTCGTCGGACGCGGTGTCGGTGCTCTGCGCGAGGCCGACGATCGACTCCTTCGGCAAATCGAGGAGCACCGACCACGTCATCGAGACGCCGATCGGCGGGAGGCACTCCATCGGCACCGTCGCGAAGAAGTCCTTCGGCGCGGAGAGCTTGTCGCGCGACCACAGCGCGATCGGCTTCGGCGTGCACGCCGTCGTGCGCGCGCAACCGCCGGCCGCGAGCGGATCGCCCGATTTGCACCGCGCGAAACGTCCGCGCACGAACACGCGCACGCAGCCCGCGGGCGTCGGCAACGCGGGGGTGCGCCACACCGCGGGCTCGCCGTCGTCGAGGCCGCACGTGAGGCCCGGAGCGTTGCGCACGCGGCTCGTCCCGTCGTCGAGGCAGCTCACCGCCGCGGACCGCGTGAGGAACACCGACGTCGCCGGGCACGTCGTGAGCGCCGCCTCGCAGAGCTTGTAGTTCGCGTCGAATTCCTCGGGAAACGAAGGCTCCAGGCGCGCGCCGCAACCGGCCGGGAAGAGCGCCGCGTCGTTCGTCAATCGGATCGTCAGCTCCGGAAACGACGACGAGGCGATCATCGAACCGGCGCCGCGCACCGTGCCGAGGCGCCCGCCGAGGCCGCCGGTCACGCTGATCTCGACCTCTTCGCCGGCCTCGGCCTCGACGTTGATCGTGCGCGGTTTGCCTTCGAGGGCCCAGGATTCGGCGGTGGGCGGCCCCGTCCACGCCTGGGTCCGCGCGTCGGCGCACGCGTTGGGGGACGTGTCGTCGATCGGGACCGCGCGCTCCACGGCGTCCGCCGGATACAGGCACGCGTCCGCGCGCCGCTCGCCGATTCGCGCCGTGAACGTGAGGTGATCGAAGAGGTGCTCGTCGCTGAAATCGGCGTCGTCCATCGTGACGATCACGTGCACGCCCGCCGCGGGATCGGCGCACCCGAGCGCGCCCGAAGAGGCGATGAGCGCGGACGTGACGAGCAGGCGGCGCGACATGGAGCCGGAGCATCGCAAATGCGAGGCGCCGATCGAAGGGCGAAGCGGAGCCTCCCCGGCCCGCGTGAGCCGACGCCCCCCGTTGCGATCGGCAACGCCGCGTTGTGATCCGCATCGCTCGCCGGGCCGCCGGCCGCGGTTTTGCCCGCGTTTCGAAGCGGCTCGGCGGTTGCACATCGAGCGGCCCGACCATGGAGCTCGCACCTCGCATCGCCCTCGACGACGTCGACGATCCCCCGAACACGCGCCGCGCCGCCGCCGACCCTTCGCCGTCGCGGCGCGGCGCGCCCCCAAAAGACGAGCCCGCCCGCACGAAGGGGCCGGAGCCAGCGCCGTCGCCGGGAGGTCCCGAGTCGTCGACGCGCGCCCTCGCGTCGCGCGTCCTCTCGAACCGGCTCGTGCAGTTCTCCTTGATCGCGGCCGCCCTCTTCGCGATCGCGCCGCGCGCCGAGGCCCCCTCGCGCGTCGAGCTCCATCACGAGGCGCTCGATCGGCTGCACGGGGCGGCGGCGGCGAAATCAGGGCGCGTCGCGCTCTCGAACGAGGACGCGGCGGCCGTGGATCGCCGCGCGATCGAGGACGAGATCCTCTTCCGAGAAGGCGTCCGTCTCGGCCTCGATCAGGCGGACGGCGTCGTGCGAAACCGGGTGATCCAGAAGACGCTGTTCTTCGCGGAGGAGCTCGGCGACGCGTCGCGCCCCTCGACCGAGGCCGAGCAGCGCGCGTACTTCGCGGAGCACGCCGCGGACTTCCGGAGGCCCGCCCGCGCGCGGATCCAGCACGTGTTCGCGCGATCGATCGACGCGCTGCCGCCGAAGCCGGCCGACTCCGACGGGACGATCGGACACCCTCCCGCGCTCGGCGAGCCCGGCCCCGTGCCGAGCGAGATCACGGGCGACGAGCGCGCGCTCGCGGAGGCGTTCGGCGAGGCCGCCGCGAAGGCGATCGTCGCGCTCCCCGAGGGCGCGTGGAGCGGCCCCATCACGAGCGGCTTCGGGGCGCACTACGTGAAGGTCCTCGCGCGGGAGGCCGCTCGCCCGATGCGCTTCGAAGAGGTGCGTCCGCGCGTCGTCGAGCGGCTCGACATGGAGCGCCGCGAGCAGGCCGTCGCCGCGTTCCTCTCGAAGGCCTTCGCGCGGTACGACGTGACGCTCGACGGCGCGAAGGTGCCGTCGATCGCGGATCCGCACCGCACGGCGATCCGCGGCGCCGTCTCGGGGGAGGACTGAAGATGCGCGCGCTCCTCGTGCTCGCGGCGATCGCGATCGCCCTTGTTTTTCCGCGGAATGCGTCGGCGCACGGCACGCGATCGGCGACGGTGCGGGTCGTCGAAGCGGCCCCCGGGCGCGCGGTGGTCCGCGTGCGCACGCTCGACGAGTCGGACCGCGTGACGGCCGCGTTCGATCCGCCGTGTCGCGCGGAGGAGGGCGTCGCGGGCGAGGGCCCCGATCCCACGGATCCCACGGCCGCGGACGCGGTCTCCTTCGCGTGCGACGGCCCGATCGCCGGGCGCGCGCTCGTCGTGAGCGGCCTCGATCCGCTCGTCCCCGAGGCGATCGTCGCGGTGTCGTTCGCGGACGGGCGATCCCTCTCCGCGGTCGTGCACGCGGACGATCCGCGCGCGGAGCTGCCCGCGGCGCCCTCGTTCGTGTCGGTCGCGAGGGACTACGTGCGGCTCGGCGTCGTCCACATCGCGGGCGGCGCGGATCACCTGATCTTCCTCTTCCTCCTCGTGCTCGCGCTGCGATCGCCGCGCAAGGTGATCCTCGCGGAGACCGCGTTCACGGCGTCGCACAGCCTCTCGTTCTCCGCGACGGCGCTCGGCCTCGTGCGCGTGTCGTCGGCCGCGGCGGAGGCCTGCATCGCGGTGAGCCTGGTGCTCCTCGCGCTCGATGTCGGCCGGCGCAGCGAGCGTCCCACCGCGCGCGAGGGCGCGCTGACGGCCCTCCTGTTCGGGCTCGTGCACGGGCTCGGCTTCGCCGGCGGTCTCCGGGAGATCGGCGTGCCGGAGTCGCAGGTCGGCGCGGCGCTCGCGGGGTTCGCCGCCGGCGTCGAGGTGGGGCAGCTCGCGTTCCTCGCGGTCGTCCTCGCGCTCGCGACGCGCCTCTCGAAGCGCCGCTGGTTCGCCGCGTGGGAGTCGCGCACGGCCGTCCTGTGCGGCGGCGTCGCCCTGTTCTGGTTCGCCGGTCGCGCGCTCGCGTGCGTCGCCCCCGGCCTCGGCGGATGAGCCGCGCCCTTCGATGGACTGCCACCTTCCCAAGATGCCTTTTCACCCCTGGAGATAGAATGCGCACCTCACGTCTCTTCACCTGGATGGCCCTGGTCGCGTCCTCGTCCCTCGTCGGCGCCTGCGTGGCGTCTCCGACCGAGCCCGACGACGCGGAGGAAGAGGGCCCCGGCGAGGCCCAAGAGGCCGTCACGAACTGCCCCGACAGGAACCCGTACGGCAACCTCTACTGGGGCGAGCTGCATCAGCACACCATGTATTCCTTGGACGCCTACAGCTTCGGGAACCGCTCGGATCCGGGCGCGGCCTACGCCTTCGCGAAGGGCGATCGGCTGAACCCGCCGAAGGAGATCACCCTCGCCGAGGGGTCCGCCGACGTGCCGGTGGGCGGGTACAAGAAGGTGACGCAGCGCCGCAACCTCGATTTCGCGGCCGTCACGGATCACAGCGAGTGGCTGAGCTCCATGGAGACGTGCGTGCTCGACACCTCGCCGGGCAACACCAACTATGGCTCCGACTACTGCGTCACCGTCCGCAGCTCCGCGGTCGCGGACGAAAACAAGGTGTTCGCGAGCATGGTCGTCGCGAAGAACTACCCCTGCAACGGCGCGGCGAGCTGCCCCCAGGAACAGTCGGCCTGGGCGCGCGAGGTGGCCTTCGCGGACGCGGCGAACGACGCCTGCAACTTCACCGCTCTGCCCGCCTACGAGTGGACGGACATGAAGAACGTGAACGGCACGAACGCCACGGATCACCGCAACGTCATCTTCTCGACGAGCGCCGTCCCGTCACAGCCGCTCGACTCGGCCCATTACACCGATCCTCCGGCCCTCTGGAGCGGCCTTTCTTCGCAGTGCGTGCCGCCCGCGTGCGACGCCGTCACCATCCCGCACAACAGCAACATGAGCGCAGGCGTGTCGCTCCAGATCTGGGACCCTTCGACGAACGGCGTCGCCCTCCAGCGCAGATATCAAGTCTCGGCCGAGATCTTCCAGCACAAGGGCAACAGCGAGTGTTACATCGACCCAACCACGGGGGCGACGAAGGACGACAAGTGCGCCTTCGAGCAGACGGGCGCGGACCCCGTGATCCCGGCCGATTTCGTGCGGAACGCGCTCATGACCGGCGTGCAGTACGCCGCGGACCACACCCTCCAGGGCAACCCCTTGCAGCTCGGCGTCGTCGGCGCGACCGACAACCACAACTCGACCCCTGGGTACGTCTACGAGGACTCGTGGAAGGGCCATGTCGGGCGCAACGACGACACCCCGCTCGAGAGGCTCCGCGACACCCCCAAATTCAACCCCGGCGGCGTCACGGGCGCGTGGGCGCCGCAGAACACGCGGGCCGACATCTTCTCGGCGATCCAGAACCGGCAGACGTACGCGACGAGCGGCCCCCGCATCCGGCTCCGCGTCTTCCAGACGAGCAACCTCGGCGCCTGCCAAGACGCCCAGTTCCCGAAGCAGATCGTGGACGCGAGCCAGGCTGTCCCGATGGGCGGCACCTTCCGTCAATCGCAGCTCACCTCGTCGGGCGGCGTCGCGCTCGCGATCTGGGCCTTCCCGGACACGTTCGCGCAGGGCCTCGCGGACGGCACCTTCGGACAGGCCAACATCGAGCGCGTCCAGATCATCAAGGCCTACATCGACGGGGCCACGGGGCAAATCGTGGAGTCGGCCGACTGCTCTTCGGATCCGAACAACTGCAAGGCGGCCGTCGTCGCGAATTTCCCGGCCACCGGCGGCTGCGTGGTCTGGCAGGATCCGAGCTTCGACAAGACCCATCGAGCCGTATACTACGTCCGAGTGCTGCAGGTGCCGACGTGGCGGTGGTCGCACTGGGACTGCCAGTCTCCGGGCATGCAGTCCCTTCATCCGACGGAGTGCGCGCCCTCCGGCGCGTGGAACACGACCGTCCAGGAGCGCGCGTGGACATCGCCGCTCTGGTACGTCCCCGGCGGGTGACGAGCAGCGTCCGGGAGCGCAGAAAAGTAGCTTGCGATCGGGCGGTTCGAGGGGGACGCTCCGCGGATGGATCCTACCTTCTTCGTCACGGCAGGGGCGCTCCTCTCGGCGGGTTTCAGCAAGGATGTCGGCGTCGGCCTCACCGCCGGCGGCGGCGCGCAGCTCAACGACTTCTTCTCCGTCGCCGCCGAGATCCGGGGCATGCTCCCGGCGGAGGTGCGCGCGAGCGACCCCATCGACACCGCGAAGCCCGTCCTCGCGTCGAAGAAGATCGATCTGAGCGATCTCTCGGGCCTCCTCGTGCCTTGTTTCCGACTCTCGATCTTCCTCGGGTGCGCCGTGGGGAAGGTGGGAGTCGTGATGACGCGCTCCACGACCTTGAACGCCGACAGCCTGAGCTTCGCGACGGGGCCGCGGCTGGGCGTCAATCTGCGGTTCTTCGATCGACTGGACCTCTCGGGCTACGCGGAGGCGCTGCTCACCACGGCGCCGAGCACCGTGTCGTATCAGGAGGTGAACGCGCTCTGGCAGCAATCGCTGGTGTCCGCGTTCTTCGGCGTGAACGCGAGCGTGCTCATCAAGTGACGGCGGCGTGGAGGGCTGTCCGGGCAAGGTGCCAGTCGGCGCGCGGGGCCTCCGTTCTGCGGGGGTCCGGCGCGTCCGGGGGCGGCGCGTTGACGCTCGGCCGACCGTCGCGTACCGTCCGCGGGATGGTCGAGCTTCGCCTGGTCCGCGCGCTGTCCTCTGTCGCGCTCACGCTGTCTTTTGCCTGCGCGGTCGCGGGCTGTGAAGAGGCCGCTCCGGAGACGACGGACACCGGGTCGACCACGACCACGACTGTCACGTTGACCGGCTGCGATCTCTACGAGAACTGGACGTGCAACAGCGCGGGAGTCGACTGCACGGCCGTCTGCGACAAGCACCAGATCACCTGCGACGGAACCAAATGCGCCCGCGCCGGCAGCGATCTCACCGACACGTCGCAGGGCACGGGGCAAATCTGCATGCCATTCGTCCCGGCCGGCCTCATGGACTGCGGGGACTGCAAGGCCGCCTTCGAGGCCGGCTGCAAATAGCCGCTCGGGCTCTCCCGACTGGCACGCTTCTCAGGAAAGGAACTGGCCACATGGAACAGCGGAGGCTCGGCGCCCTCACGGTGCCGGCGATGGGTCTCGGATGCATGGGGATGAGCGAATTCTACGGCGGGCGGGATGACGCGGAGTCCATCGCCACCATCCATCGCTCGATCGATCTCGGCGTGACGCTGCTCGACACCGCGGACATGTACGGACCGCACAAGAACGAGGAGCTCGTCGGAAAGGCCATCTCGGGGCGGCGTGATCAGGTGATCGTCGCGACCAAGTTCGGCATCGTCCGCGGGCCCCGGCCGGAGGATCGCGGGATTTGCGGCAAGCCCGACTACGTGCGCAAGGCCGTGGAAGGCAGCCTCTCGCGGCTCCAGATCGACGTGATCGATCTCTATCAGTACCACCGCGTCGATCCGACGACGCCGATCGAAGAGACGGTGGGCGCGATGGCGGCGCTCGTGAAGGAAGGGAAAGTACGCCACATCGGCCTCTCCGAGGTGAGCGCCGCCACGCTGCGGCGCGCGCACGCGGTCCACCCGATCGCGTCCGTGCAGTCGGAGTACTCGCTGTGGTCGCGGGAGCCGGAGACGGACGGCGTCTTCGACGCGTGCGCGGAGCTGGGCATCGGCTTCCTCGCGTACAGCCCGCTCGGGCGCGGCTTCCTGACCGGGCAAATCAAGCGCTTCGAGGATTTCGACGCGGACGACTACCGGCGGATGTCCCCTCGATTCCAGGGCGACAACTTCCAGAAGAACCTCGATCTCGTGGCGAACATCGAGGCGATCGCGAAGGACAAGGGCTGCACGGCGAGCCAGCTCGCGCTCGCGTGGGCGCTGTCGCGGCGTCCGTTCATCGTGCCGATCCCCGGGACGAAGCGGCGCAAGTACCTCGAAGAGAACGTGGGCGCGCTCGACGTGCGGATCACGGAGGAGGAGGCGGCGCGCATCGACGCGATCTTCCCGCTCGGCGCGGCCGCGGGCACCCGGTACCCGGCCCAGATGATGAGCTCGGTCAGCCGGTAATTAGCAACGTCGAGGCCTGCGTCCACTCAGCTGCGGACTCCGCGGAGCCAGGCTCCGCTCCGCCTCCGCTGAGCGGACTCCGGCCTCCCCGTGGGGGCCAATGCAAAGAGCCTGTCTGGATTGCTCCAAACAGGCTCTCTGCATGACTGCTGCTAACTAGTCGGCGGGGTGGACGGGACTCGAACCCGCGGCCTCCGGCGTGACAGGCCGGCGTTATAACCGACTTAACTACCACCCCAATCGTGGTGCTAAGGTTTACTACGTAACGTTTCGATTTTCAAGGCTTTTTTCGAGGCCCTCTTCCGAGACCCGAGTGGGCGGGACAGGGATCGAACCTGCGACCATCGGTGTGTAAAACCGACGCTCTACCGCTGAGCTACCCGCCCAAGCGGTCACCGCGTTTGCGTCGCGGCGAGGACCGGCCTTTTGTCACGCTCCGGTCGCGCCCGTCAAAGAAAAAAATCACGACGCCGAAAAAATCCTGAGCAGCGCCGAAAACCACCGCGTCCCGCCGCGGCTGCACGACACGCCGCCACGAAATGCGCGGACACCGAAGCCCGAAAGTTTCCAAGCCCGACGCGTTTCGCGATACTCGCCGGCCGTTCGTAGAAGAGGCTAGAGGAGCGAAGAGACATGGCGGACCGCATCGGCATTCTCGTGGGTTGGGAGCAGTCGTTTCCGGAGGCGTTCATCACCCGCGCCAACAAGATCCCCGGCATCGAGGCCGAGATCGCGAAGATCGGCGGCACCAACGAGCACTTCGAGAGCCCGTACCGCGTGCTCATCGACCGCATCAGCCACGAGGTGAAGCACTACCGCTTCCACCTGAAGGCGGCCGTGCTCGGCGGGTCGTTCGTGATCAACGATCCATTCTGGTGGAGCGCCGACGACAAATTCTTCGGCTACTCGCTCGCCTCGCAGATCGGCGTCGCGATCCCGCGGACCACGATGCTGCCGCAGAAGGACTACATCCCCGCGATCGACAAGCACCGGAGCCTCCGCAACCTGGAGTTCCCGCTCAACTGGGAGGGCATCGTCGATCACGTGAAGTTCCCCGCGATCCTGAAGCCGGCGGACGGCGGCGGGTGGCGCGACGTGACGGTGGTGCGCACGCCCGGCGAGCTGCTCCGCGCGTACGACGCCTCGGGCCTCAACGTCATGACGCTGCAGGAGTTCATCGACTTCGATCACTACGTGCGGTGCATCTGCGTCGGCCAGGATCGGATCCTCCAGATCGAGTACAACCCGAAGCTCATCGGGCCCACCGGCCTGCGCGGGCGCTACATCTTCCGCGACCAGGAGGAGTGGCTGCCGAAGGAGCTGCACGATCGGATGCACCGCGACGCGGTGACGATCAACAAGGCGCTCCAGTACGACATGAACTCGGTGGAGTTCGCGATCAAGGACGGCGTGCCGTACGCGATCGACTTCACGAACCCCGCCCCCGACATGCACCTCGAGCACCTCGGCGAGCGGTACTTCAACATCGCCGTCGACTGGATGGTGGAGTTCGCCGCGAAGGCCGCGAAGGAAGGGTACCGCACGCGCGACCGCTACCACTGGGCGCAGCTCCTCGATCGCAAGGCCGCCGCCGTCGGTGAAGCCGAGCAGGACGGCGCGAAGCCCCGCCCCAAGTGAGATCCCGATGACGACCTCCGCCGCCGCGCCTGCCCGGAAGGCGCCCCATCCGTACGAAAGAGCCTTGGACGAGGCGATCGACCGCTACCACGAGATCCTCACGGGGTACGTCGATCGCGGCGGCGACGATCACGTCGCGCTGGTGGAGCGCATGGTCGAGCGCGGCGCGGTGTTCGCGGGGCGGCCGATCTGCTCGTTCTTGCGGCCGCAGTTCCTGCTCCGGAAGCAGTACGAGCTGATGGTCCACGCGGTGCGCCACTTCCGCGGCGCGGTGGTGAAGGCGAAGGACGCGATCCTCGCCGACCCCGACATGCTCGCGGAGATGGCGCTCACCGACGGCGAGCGGCGGCTGCTCGAGATCAACCCCGAGTTCAAGAGCTTCGGCGTCGTCACGCGGCTCGACACGATCCTCGAGAACGACGAGCTGTCGCTGGTGGAGCTGAACGCGGAGGGCGCGTTCGGCGTGAGCTACGCGGACCGGCTCACGGACCTGTTCGAGGGCTTCCAGCCGATGCGGGAGTTCGCGCGCGAGAGGCCGGTGGTGCCGCTCTACGCGGGCGCCGGGCTCGTCGGCGCGATCCTCGACACGTGGCACGAATTCGGGGGGACGCGGGTGCCGCGCGTCGCGATCGTGGACTGGAAAGAGGTGGCGACGCGCGCGGAGTTCGATCTGATCTGCGAGCGCTTCCAGCGGCACGGGATCCCGGCGCGCTTCGTCGATCCGCGCGAGCTCGAGTACAAGGACGGCGAGCTGTCCGCGGGCGGGCAGGTGATCGATCTCATCTATCGACGGCTGCTCACGAGCGAATTGCTCGGCCGCGAGGACGAGGTGAAGGCGCTCATCGAGGCGTACAAGGCGCGCGTCGTGTGCGTCGTGAACAGCTTCCGCGCGAAGCTGCTCGACAAGAAGATGCTGTTCGCGATGCTGCACGACGAGCGCGTCGTGAAGCTCTACTCCGCGGAGGAGGCCGCCGCGGTGAAGCGGCACGTGCCGTGGACGCGCAAGGTGGCGGAGGGGAAGACCGTGGGGCCCGACGGGAACGAGATCGATCTCGTGCCGTGGATCGCCCAGCACAAGGCCGATCTGGTGCTGAAGCCGAACGACGAGGTCGGCGGCCGCGGCGTGCTCATCGGCGCGAACCTGGAGTCGAGCGTGTGGGAGCGCGCGGTGAAGCTCGCGCTCGTGGATCCGTCCGTCGTGCAGCGGCGCGTGCACCTTCCGAGCGCGATGTTCCCGGAGACGGGCGCGGCCGGAGAGCTGTTCTTCTCGCGCCGCTTCATCGAGAACGATCCGTACCTGTTCCGCGGCGAGACGAAGGGCGTGCTCACGAGGCTCAGCGCTTCGACCTTGTGCAACGTGCAGGCGGGCGCGGGGACGGTGCCGACGTTCGTGCTCGAAGATCCGTAGGCGGGGGAGTGGAACGAGGGGGCGCGCAACGTCGAGGACTGCGTCCGATCCGCTGCGGACTCCGCGGAGCCAGGCTCCGCTGCGGCTACGCGGCTCGGACTCCGTCCTCCCAGTGGCGCCCGCCGCCGCGTAATCTCGTGGACGGGGAAGGGATCCGCCGCGATTTGTGGCTGCTCCGCGCGGGCGGCGGTCTTCGAAACGCGAGGATCGCAGAAACCGATCACCGCTTTTTTTTCGCTTTTGTTACTAATGGCCCGAGGCTCCACGCGAGCCGCGAGCGCCGCGCGTGACGATCGCGCGGCCCCGAGAAGTAGACGGAGAGAGACGGAGGCAGTCGATGGAGATCCCGAAAGGGCTACTGGACGGACAGTTCACACTCGGCGTCGAGGAAGAGTTCCAGATCGTCCACGCCGAGACGCGCGAGCTGCGATCGTACGTGTCGAGGTTGCTCGAAGAGGGCCGCGACAACGCGCTGCTGCGCGAGCGAGTGCGCCCCGAGATGCACCAGTCGGTCGTGGAGACCGGCACCGGCATCTGCCGCGACATCCGGCAGGCGCGCGACGAGATCATGGAGCTGCGATCGGGCCTCGGCGACCTCGCGAAGAAGGGCGGCATGCGCATCGTCGCGGCGGGCACGCACCCGTTCAGCGACTGGAAGCAGCAAGAGATCACGGACGGCGATCGCTACAAGGGCATCGTCGAGGATCTCCAGGACGTCGCGCGCGCGAACCTGATCTTCGGCCTGCACTGTCACGTCGGCATCAAGGACCGCGAGGTCGCGATGGCGATGGCGAACCAGGTCCGATACTTCCTGCCGCACATCCTCGCGCTGTCGACGTCGTCGCCGTTCTGGCTCGGCCGTCAGTCGGGCCTGAAGAGCCTCCGCAGCGAGATCTTCAAGCGCTTCCCGCGCACCGGCATCCCGAGCGCGTTCGCGTCGTACGCGGAGTTCCAGCGCTACGTCGACCTGCTCGTGAAGACGAACTGCATCGACAACGCGAAGAAGATCTGGTGGGACGTGCGCGCGCATCCGTTCTTCGACACGGTCGAGGTGCGCATCTGCGACATGACGACGCGCCTGGACGACACGGTCGCGATCGTGGCGCTGATCCAGGCCGTGATGGGCAAGCTGTACCTGCTCTACCGGCGCAACCTGGGCTTCCGCGAGTACAGCCGCGAGCTGATCGAGGAGAACAAGTGGCGCGCGGTGCGCTACGGCATCGACGGCAAGCTCATCGATTTCGGCAAGCAGGAGGACATCGACACCCGCGAGCTGATCAACGAGCTGCTCGAGTTCGTGAGCGAGGCGGCGGACATCTTCGGCTCGCAGAACGAGCTGGATCGCATCCGTCAGATCCTCAAGGACGGCACGAGCGCGGATCAGCAGATCAAGGTGTTCAAGGAGACGGGCGACATCAAGAACGTCGTCGACTGGCTCATCTACCAGACCTCGCTCGGCCTGTGATTTCGGGCTGATCCTTCCGCCGATCTCATCGGGGGGCGCTCGCGCGCGTCGGTGATTGGACACCGATCCGCGGGGGCTGAGATACTTCGCGCCTCATGCAGCGCGGAGATGTCGTCGCGGACCGGTTCGAGATCGAGCGACTCGCCAAATCCGGCGGGATGGGGGCCGTGTACCGCGCGATCGATCGCGACGGGGGCGGCGCCGTCGCGGTGAAGATGCTGTCGGGGTGCAGCGAGCAGGCCGCGACGTATTTCGCTCGGGAGGCGCGGATCCTCGCGGAGATCCATCACCCGGGCGTCGTCGAGTACCGCGCGCACGGCCGCACCGAGACGGGGACGCTCTGGCTCGCGATGGAGTGGCTCGACGGCGTCGATCTCGAAGAGCGCATGTCGGCGACGCCGCTCTCGATCCGCGAGAGCCTCGCGCTCGTGCGGCGCGCCGCGGAGGCCCTCGGCGCCGCGCACGAGCGGGGGATCGTGCACCGCGACATCAAGCCGTCGAACCTGTTCCTCGTCGACCGCGACATCGAGAAGGCTAAATTGCTCGACTTCGGGATCGCGCGCTCGCGCGAGGCCACGCGGCCGGCGACGCGCACCGGGATGCTGCTCGGCACGCCCGGGTACATGGCGCCGGAGCAGACGCTGGGCGCGAAGGATCTGACGCCCGCGGCGGACGTGTTCGCGCTCGGGTGCGTGCTGTACGAGTGCCTCACCGGGGAGGCCGCGTTCTCGGGCGAGCACATGATGGTGGTGCTCGCGAAGATCATCCTCGGCCACACGCCGCGGGTGAAGGCCGCGCGCGCAGGGATCCCGAGCGCGCTCGACGAGCTCGTGGCGTCGATGCTCGCGAAGGACCCGGCGGACCGGCCGCGCGACGGCAAGGAGGTGGCGCGCGCGATCCGAGCGATCGAGGCCGGATCGCTCGACGACGCGTCGCTCCCGAACGCCGACACGCTGACCGCGGACGACGCGGAGCCGGCGCGCGCCGCGACGATCCCCGCGATGCCCGCGGTGCCTCCGGGCGCCTTCGTCGGGCGCGAGCGCGAGCTGTCGATCCTCACGGCCGTGTACGGCGACTGCGTGTGGTCGCCGCGCGCGCGGGCCATGATCGTGACGGCGCCTCCCGGGTACGGAAAATCGCGCCTGGTGCGCGAGCTGCTCGCGAACGTGCGCGATCACGAGCAGCCGGCCGACGTGTGGATCACGCGCGGCGACGCGATGAGCAAGGGCTCGCCGTTCGGGATGCTCGCGCGCCTCATCCGCGGCGTGGCGGAGATCGAGGGCGGAGAGCCCACCGAGAAGCAAGCGCGGAAGCTCCGCGATCGCGTGGCCCGCTCGGTGCCGGCGGGGGAGGCGGATCGCGTCGCGCGCTTCCTCGGCGAGGTCGCGCGCATCCGCTTCGGGCCGAGCGCGAGCCTGCCCGTGCTCGCGGCCTCGCAGGACGCTCGGCTCATGGGCGCTCAGATCCGGCGCGCTTTCGAGGAGTGGCTCGCGGCGGAGACGATGCAGCGGCCGATCGTCATCGTGCTCGAGGATCTGGACGACGGCGACAAACCCTCGCTGGAGGTGATCGAGGCCGCGCGCAAGAACCTCGCGGACAGCCCGCTGCTGGTGGTCGCGACCGGGCGTCCGACGCTGACGGGGCTCGTGCCCTTCTTCGGCGAGCGCAACGTCACGCAGGTGGAGCTCGGGCCGTTGCCCGCGTCCGCCGCCGAGCAGGTGGTGCGTGAGGCGCTCGCGACCGAAGGCGTGAAGGTGCCGCCCGCGCCGGTGGAGGTGCTGCTGCAGCGCTCGCTCGGCAACGCGTTTCATCTGCAGGAGCTCGCGCGGGCCGGGACGGCAGCGCAGCGCGACACGCTCTCGGGGAGCGCGCAGGCCGTCGCGCGCGCCGTGATCGAAGGCCTCGGCCCGCGCGCGCGGCGCGTGATGTGCGCGGCCAGCGTGATCGGCAACGTGTTCTGGGAGGGCGCCGTCGCCTCGGTGCTGACGGGGGCGACGCTCACCACCGAGCTGAACAGCCTGCTCGACAACCGCGCCGCGATCGCCGAGCTGTGCGATCGCGATCTGCTGCGGCCCGTCTCGAACCGCCCGTTCCCGAAGCAGAACCAGTTCGGGTTCCGCCACGATCTCTTGCGTGAGGCCGCGTACGAGAGCCTCGATCCCGCGGAGCGAGCGCTGTTCCACGCGCGCGCCGGTCAGTGGCTGGAGCGCTCCGGCGAGGCCGACGCCGGCACGCTCGCGGAGCACTTCCGGCTCGCGGGCGATCCTGCGCGCGCGGCCGGCTACAGCGCGCGCGCGGCCGAGCTCGCGCTCGAAGGCGGCGACCCGGACAGCGTGCTTTTGTGGGCGGATCGCGCGGCGGCGCTCGGGGCCGCGGGCGAGGTGCTCGGCACCGTGCGGCTCCTCCAGGCGGAGGCGTACAAGCTGAAAGGCAACCACGCCGAGACGCTGCGGTACTCGCTCGACGCGCTCACGCACCTGCCGCGCGGCAGCGCCCTCTGGTACGGCGCGATCGGCGAGATCGCGCAGGCCTCGGGGCAGGTCGGCGATCACGCGAGGCTGGAGCGCGCGTACCACGATCTCTTGCTGGTCCCGCTCGAGGGCGTCACGGCGCCGCACGCGATCGCGGTCGCGCGCATCGCGCTGCAGCTCATGCAGTCCGGCCGTCACGGCGCGGCGGATCTGGCGTTCCGCGATCTGGAGCACGTGCCGCCGGACGTGATCGCGCACGACCCGGAGGTGGCCGGATCGATCCACCGCGCGCGCGCTCTCCGGGCGCACTACGGCGGTGATCCCGGCGCCGCGCTGATGGAGTTTTCGGCCGCGGCGAAGGCGTTTCAGCAGGTCGGCGACGAGCTCTCTGCGGCCACGCAGCGGGCGAACGTCGGCTTCATGCACGTGGAGCTCGGTGAGTACGCCGAGGCCGAGCGCGCGCTCCGCGAGAGCCTGGAGACGGCCGCGCGGTACCGCCTCGCGAGCCTCGCCGCGTTCACGAAGCACAACCTCGGCCTCGCGCTCGGGAGGCAGGGCCGGCTCGACGAGGGGCGCCGCATGGAAGAAGAGGCCGTGCACGCGTACCGCGCGGAGGGCAACCGCCGCCTCGAAGGCGGATCGCGCATCTACCTCGCGACGATCCTCGCGTCCGCGGGCGATCTGAACGCGGCGGAGGAGCAGGCGCAGGAGGCGCTCGCGCTCGTCTCCGCGCACCCGCCGATCCAGGCGCACGCGATGGCGACGCTCGCGGACATCTGGCTCCTCCTCGGCCGCGCGCGCGACGCGCTCCAGCCCGCGGAGGAGGCGGTGCGCCTGCTCGAAGACCTCGGCGGCATCGAGGACGGCGAGGGGCTCGTGCGCCTCGTGCACGCGGTCGCGCTCGGGCAGGTGGGCCACCACAACGCGGCGCGCGCGGCGATCGGGAAGGCGCGCGATCGCCTTCTCGCGCGGGCGGATCGCATCGCGTCGCCGATCTGGCGGACCAGCTTCCTCACGCGCGTCCCCGAGCACGCCCGCACGCTCACGCTCGCTCGGCAGTGGAAGGCCGCCGGCCGCGCGACGTGAGCCGCCCGCAGCTCACGCCACGATCCTGATCACCGCTTGCCCGGTCACGGGGCCGAACGCGAGGTACTCGTAGCGCCACCCGCGCGCCGCGACGGCCTCCTGGAAGGCCTTGAATTCGTCGTCGCGCCACCCTTGATTCACCACGTATTCGTCGAACACGACGATCGTCCCGGGCGCCACGCGATCCCCGAGCCCGTCGAGCACGGTCTTCGTCGCGCTGTAGAGATCGCAGTCCACGTGCAAGAGGCGGAGCGGCTCGGTCAGCCCGCGCGCGAACGGAGGGAGCGTCTCCTCGAAGAGCCCCACGTGGAGCGTCACGTTCGACGGCACCTCGGGCGCCTGCCCGTGCGTCGAATACGCCCCCGCCGGGTGGACGAGCCACGGCTCCGGCAGCCCTCGAAAGCTGTCGAACCCGTGCACCGCGCGCCCGCCCGATCCCTCCGCGATCCACCGCGTCGTCACCGCGTAGCGCACCCCGAATTCGAGGATCGCCCCTTCGAGCGACGCGGCCGCCAACGCGATCTCGAGGCCGCGGCGCGTCGTCATCACGAGGCGCGTCCCGGCGCCCTTTCGCTCGCGGATGTAGCGCCACCCGTCCACCGCGTCCGCGAACGTCGGCGCCTCCTTCACGAGCGCCGCGTGCATCTCCTTCGCGGCGCGCGCGTCCCCCGCCACATCGAGCGCGACGCCGAGCGCGTACCGCGCCCACCGGTAGGCCGGATCCGAGGCCACCGCGCGGCTGAGCGCCTCCACCGCGGGCCGGGGGTTCGCCGCGTCGAACACGCTGCGGGACAGCTCGAACCAGCCGAGCGCGAGGAGCGGCTCCAGGAGCAGGCACCGCCCGAGCGCCTGCGCCGCCTGCTCCTCGCGGCCGGCCTCGTTGAGCGCGTATCCAAGGTTCTTCCACGCTTCGACGTGCTCCGGCGCGAGCGTCACCGCGGCCGTGAAGGCCTCGATCGCCTCGTCGTACCGGCCGAGCTCCGCGAAGCACACGCCGATGTCGTTCTGCGCGCGCGGCAGCCTCCGCGCGATCTTCTGCGCGCGCCGCAGCTCCGGGAGCGCATCGTTCGGCCGGCCGAGCGACGTGAGGCCCGCGCCCAGGTTCAACCGCGCGTCGACGTCGTCGGGGCTCGTCGCGAGCACCTCGCGGTACACCTCGAGCGCGGCCTCGATCTCCCCGCGGGCGTGCTGGGCGAGCGCCGCGTCGAGCGATCGCTGGAGCGCCGCGGAAAGAGCCGGCTGTGGTCGTCCCTTCGGCGCGGTTCGTCGCTGCTTCATCGGCGCATGCTGCCGCTGGTCGCGCGCGCGGTTCCACTCGAAACGCGCGCGCCTCCCGAGGTCGCTCGCCGATCGCCGTCGCGTGACGGCGTCCGGAGGGCCCTGTCGCGTCTCGATCCCCGTCGCGCGGCGGCGTCCGAAGGCGTCCGTCGCACCTCGGATCGACAGCGCGAGGCAGGCTGCGACGAGCAGCGGCGCGATCGCGAAAAGGTGATATCGAGAGCGCGATGGCTGGCCCCGACTCGTCCCCTGGAGTCATTCGTCCCGCGCGTCGCCCTCCCGGCTGGATCGCCCCCGGGCCTCGTCCACAGACCCCGGAGCGCCCGGATCTCGTGCCGGGGCCGAACGAGGATCTGTGCTGCCTCGCCGGCGATTACCGCATCTTCCAGCGCCGCGACGGTCACCGCTGGTCCGCCGACGATCTGCTCACCGCGGACTTCGCGATCGAGCAGCTCCGCGCGGCGCCGTCGCGCGTCGTCGATCTCGGGTGCGGCATCGGCACGGTGCTCCTCTTCCTCGCGTGGCGCTTCCCCGAGGCGGTGTGCACCGGCATCGAGGCGCAGGCGATCAGCGTCGGCCTCGCGACCCGCTCGATCCTGTGGAACGGCATCGACGCGCGCTGCACGGTCCGGCACGGCGATCTGCGCGATCCGCTCGTGCGCACCGGCCTCGGCCCGGCGGAGCTCGTGACCGGCACGCCGCCGTACCTTCCGATCGGCACCGGGCCCGAGTCGTCGCGGGTCCAGTGCGGGCCGTGCCGCTTCGAGCACCGCGGCGGCATCGAGGACTACTCCGCCGCGGCGGCGGCATTGCTGGCGCCGGGCGCGCCGTTCGTCGCGTGCTCCGCGGGCTTCCAGCGCGATCGCGTGGAGGCCGCGGCCCTCGCGAACGGTCTCGCGCTCACGGCGTGGAAAGACGTCTTCCCGAAGCCCGGGAAGCCGCCGCTGTTCGCCGTGTTCGCGATGCGCCACGCCGCGTTCGCCGGCCCCTTGGTGACGAGCCCGCCGCTCTACCTGCGCGGGGAGAGCGGCCTCTTCACCGCCGAGCACGACCTCATCCGTCACCGGCTCGGCATCCCCGTCGACCCCACCCCCGAGAGCCGCCGCGAGCGCTGAGCCCGCGTCTTCAATCGTTCGCGAACGGCGCGCCCTTCTTGATCGCGTCCGCGACGATGTCGGCGATGCGCTCCGACGTGTGCCATCCGAAGTGGCAGTCGTCGTAGAAGTTCTCCAGGTCCTTCGGGATCATGTTCGCGAGATCGACGCACGTGAGCCCGCGCTCCTTGCAGACCGACAGCGTCACCTCGTTGAACTTCACCATCGCCGCCGCGAGCGCGCTGGCCGTGTAATACGGCAGCCCGGCGTTGTGCATGAAGTCGCCCTTGCCGCCCATCCAGATCGCCTTCTGCTCGGCGTCGTTCAGATCGGCGCGCCACAGCGTGGGCTGCGTGAGCAGGATCAGACGGACCTTTCGCTCGGTGATGAGATCGACGAACGTCATCAGGTTCTTGCGGTACACCGCGAGCTGCGGCGTGAGATCCGGCAGCGCGTCGATCATCTGAGAGGCGCGCTGGCGGTTGGCGCGCCAATTCAGGATCGATTTTCCGGAGGCGTCGTTGGTGATGTTGTGCGCGGCCAAATCACGCGAGTGGCCGATCTTCACGCGCCGCAGGAGCTGGTAAAGCGCGAGCTGCTTCAGCGCGGACGCGTCGTAGTCCCAGCTGTTTTCGAGCCTCCCCGGCACCTGCTGAAACGCGCGCCGCAGCGCCGTCTCGGAGTCCTGGGCCGACACGTCCGCCGGCATCGGCGCGTAATGCTCCGGCGACCCCAGCGCCACCGCGACGTCGTTCACGCCCATGAGCGCCAGTACGACGTCGAGCCGCGGGAGCTGCGGCACGAGGAACTTCGCGTGCAGGACGTGATCCGAGCTGTTCATCCCCGAGAGCCCGGCGCTCGCGCTCCAGACGGCGCGCCCCGGCGTGGTCAATAGCTTCGCGAGCCGCAGCGGCCAGGCCGAGGTCTCGTCGATATACAGGCACTCCGTCGTGCTCCCGCCGATCGCGAGCACCCGCGCCTCGCTCTCCGGCCCGAGCTCGGGACCCCGCAGCCCCCTCGAATTCGAGGCGAACCGCGCCTCCGCGCTGTGCCCCGGCATGATCTGTGGGTCCGGCCGGAACACGTGGTGCATGTTCGGCGGCCAGATCATGAACTCCTTCTTGGCAGGGGTCATGATCCGGAGGGCGATCTCCCCAAATACGAGGGCGATCACCACGCTGAACAGCACCATTGCGGCTTTGAAGCCGAGCCGGCGCTGCTCGCTCTGGATAGGAGTACCCATGATTACCCGTATTACACGTCATCCGGGAGGGGGGTGTAAAGCGCGATGCTTGCGTGTTTTGCTGGCCCTTCCCGCGGACGGGCGCCGCTGCTAGCACCCGCGCATGGCAAATCCGACGGCGGTCTGCGAAACGTCACTCGGCAGCTTCACGGTGGAGCTCTTCACCGACAAGATGCCCATCACGGCCGGCAATTTCGTCAAGCTCGCGAAGAGCGGCTTCTACGACGGCCTCCATTTCCACCGCGTGATCAAGGGCTTCATGTGCCAGTTCGGCTGCCCGTACAGCCGCGATCCGATGAGCCCCCGCGCCGGCACCGGGGACGGGCCGGACGGCACGATCCAGGACGAGCACCCGGCGAACGCGAAGCTCTCGAACGAGCCCGGCACCCTCGCGATGGCGAACACCGGCGCGCCGAACAGCGGCAGCTGCCAGTTCTTCATCAACACCGTGCACAATCCCTATCTCGACTTCTTCACCCCGGGCGCGTCGAAGCACCCTGTCTTCGGCAAGGTCACCGCCGGGATGGATGTCCTGCGCAAGATCGAGTCGACTCCCATCGACGGCGACGATCGCCCGCGAACGCCGGTGAAGATGATCAAGATCACCGTGCAAGGCGCCTGAGCTTGTAGTCTCGGAGGATGCCTGTCCTCCGCGCTCGATCGGGTCTGTTCCTCCGGGCGGCGCGCCGTGCGCTGCCTGCCTGTCTCCTCGTCGTCTCGCCCGCGACCGTCCTCGTCGCCTGCGGCGGGAGCGAGACGACGTCCGGCTCCACCACCACGACCACGACCACGACGACCGCCGGCGCCGGCGGAACGGGCGGCGCCACGAGCACCGGCGGCGGCGGCGAAGGGCCTGCGCCGGGGCCCGAATTCGATCGTTTCTGCGCGGGCCAGGATTGGAAACAGAGCGCGACGCCGGCGACGCTGGGCAAGCTCTACGGCACGTACGTGGGCGTGCTGCAATCGTCGCAGATCAAAGCCGGCACGATGGAGGGGCAGAAATTCATCCCCGATCACCCCTTCCACCTCACGAAGGTGCGCGCGGCGTTCGGCGGCGCCGCGGGCAAGGTGCGCCTCCGACTCCAGCGCACGTTCGGCCGCACCTTCCCGTATCCGTGGCCCGACACGAGCGACACGTCGCAAGACTTGATGCCGCCGGTCGAGGTGGACGTGCCCGATCCGGATCCCGCCACGTGGGTGGAGGTCGACGTCTCCGCGGCGAACGTCTTCTTGCTCCCGTCGCAGCATTACAACCTCGTGTACGAGCATATCGACGCGGAGCCGCTCCTCGCGCTCGAAGGCGTCAAGACGGCCGATCGCGTCCCCGAGCGCGACTACAGCCGCGCGGGCATCTTCTTCCCGAAGACCAAGGACGGCGGCGGCATCGGCGGCACCGGCGATTACCCCAGCGTCAATTACCGCGTGGAGCTCGACGGCGAGACCTTCTGTCCGTGGACCGAGGCCAAGCGGTTGTTCGGCGACGCACAGCCCGCGTTCCAGAGCTCGCCCTCGTCGTACCTCACCGTCGCCGACTTCGATCACGACGGCCACGACGACGTGATCACCTACGAGGCTCCGAAGGGCGCGATCGGCTGGCGCGGCGATGGAAAAGGCCACTTCGAGGAGGCCGCGTGGGACCCGTTCTCCGCGGCGCCGAGCGCGACGCTGCTCGTGTTCGGCGACGTCGACAACGACGGTGATCGCGACGCCTTCGCGGCCACGTGGGTGAGCGTCGATGCGGACGCCGACGGATACAACGTGATCAGCGAGCACGACTGCAACAACGCGGCCGGCGGCGAGAAGGTGCATCCGGGCGCGCCCGAGGTGGCGGGCAACGGCGTCGACGACGACTGCGACGGCATCGCGGACGACGGCCTCGACGCGAGCGACGCGGACATGGATGGCTTCTCGATCGCGGCCGGCGACTGCGACGACACGCGCGCGGAGATCTTCCCCGGCAACCCCGAGATCCTCGACTCGCTCGACAACGACTGCGATCAGGAGGTCGACGAGGACTTCGTGAACCGCATCTTGCTCAACGATGGAACCGGCCACTTCACCGCGGTCCCGGCGAGCGGCGTGGAGGTGATCGACCCGTCCACGTCCGGCGCGTTCGGCGATGGAAACGCGGACGGCAAGCTCGATCTGTATTGGGGCAACTGGCTCGAGGTGTACCCGAACGATCTCGCCGTGCAGGATCGCTACTGCACCGGCAACGGCGACGGCACGTTCACGGACGCGACGGCGGCGAGCGGCCTCGTGCTCCCGACGGCGTACGCCACGTTCGGCGTGATGTGGAACGACTACGACAACGACGGATCGCAGGACATCCTCGTCACGACGTACCACCTCTCGCCGGATCAGCTCTGGCGGAACCAGGGCGACGGCACGTTCAAGGACGTCGCGAAGGATCTCGGCGTCGCGTACGACGACATCCCGGATCCGGGCGTCTACGAGGGCGGCCACACGTTCGGCGCGGACTACGGCGACGTCGACGGGGACGGCGACATGGACCTCTACGTGTGCAACCTCGCGCACCCGCGCTTCCAGCCGTGGAGCGACACGAGCAAATTCTTCTTGAACGACGGCGCGCCCGGCTACGCCTTCACGGATCACCTTCTGGAAGCGGGCTTTTTGTACGACGAGGGCGACGCCAACGCGAGCTTCGCGGACTATGACAACGACGGCGATCTCGATCTCGCGATCGCGTCCTTGTACGAGGCGCACTTCACGCGGCTCTACCGGAACGACGGCGCCGCGGGCTTCACCGACGTCACGTACGAGGCGGGCATCGCGGTGCGCGACAACGTGAGCCTCTCGTGGTCCGACGTCGACGAGGACGGCGATCTCGATCTCCTCCTCAGCGATCGCGGCGGCGACCCGTACGTGCACCTCTTCCTGAACCGCGTCGGCCAGGACAATCCGTGGGTCGAGCTCGAGCTCGAAGGCACCTCATCGACCCGCGACGCCGTCGGCGCGCGCGTCACCTTGAAGGCCGGCCAGAAGACGCAGCTCCGCGACGTCCGCGACGGAGGCGGCCACGGCGGCGCGCAGCAGACGCACTGGATCCACTTCGGCCTGGGCGCGTCCGCGTCGATCGACGAGATCACGGTGCGCTGGGTCGGCGGCGCGACGGAGAAGTTCACGGGCGTCACGCCGAAGGGCCGCTTCAAGCTCGTCGAGGGCGCGGGCGTCGCGGCGCCGATGCCGTGAAGCCTCTCGTCGACACACCGACTCTCCGACGCGCGAAGGAGAGGGCCTGTCGCGTTTCACGTGGTTTCACGACGCCGCGGACCGAGCGAGGCGATCGCGACGGACGGGCCGATTTTTTCGCTGCACGAAGCCTCTCGTGCGGTCTGGCACACGGTGCGCATCGGGGCCGCGCATGCGGTTCGGTCCTGTCCTCTTCGTCGCCTCGTTCATGATCGTCGGATGCTCTTCCGGAGGCGGCTCCTCCGGCGGGCCGGCGGGATCGGGGAGCGCGAAATCGAAAGAGGACGTCGCGATCGCGGCGGCGAAGAGCGCGGCCGGGACGCTCGGCACCAAGGTGCGCAGCCGACTCACGGACGCGATGAACAACGGCGGCGCGCCCGCGGCGATCCAGGTCTGTTCCACCGAGGCCCAGTCCATCGCGGAGTCGGTCGCGAAGGAGACGGGCGCGACCGTCGGCCGCTCTTCGTTGAAGCTGCGAAACCCCAAGGACGCGCCGCCGGGATGGGTGCAGACGTGGCTCGTCGCGCAGGGCGACAAGAAGGCCGACGCGACCACCGGAATCGAGGGCGTCTTCGACACGCCGAACGGCAAGGTCGCGCGCTTCTTGAAGCCGATCGCGATCGAGGGAGCGTGCCTGTCGTGCCACGGCGATCCGGCCCAGATGGCCGAGCCGGTGAAGACGACGCTCGCCTCCAAGTACCCGGACGACAAAGCGACGGGCTACCAGAACGGCGATCTGCGCGGCGCGCTCTGGGCCGAGGTCCCGGTGCGCAACTGACGTGAAACGAAGCATTTCCGTTCGGCACGCCCGCGGCGCTTCCGTATAGTGCGCGCATGTCGGCCGCGACGGAGACGCTCGAGCGCAGCGGGCTCTTGGACACCCGCGAGGGCGCGCGCGCCGCGGAGCCGGGCCTCTTGCTGGTGCTCGCGGCCGGGCGACCCGCGTCCGTCGTGGTGCGGCTCACGGAGGGAGAGATCGTCCTCGGGCGGGATTTGCCGGCGTTCGGCAAGGATCCGGACGGCCGCATGTCGCGGCGCCACGCGCTCGTGAAGTGGACGGGCCAGCGCTTCGAGGTCACCGATCTCGGCAGCCGCAACGGCACCTCCATCGACGGCGCGCCGATCGCCGCCGACGCTCCGAGCGCGGTCACGCGCGTGCTGCGCGCGGGCGACTCCATCTTCCTGCCGATCCGCGACGTGGAGCCGTACGAGCGCCTCGGCGTGCGCATTGCAGAAGGCCGCGTGGAGGGGCCGGCGCTTCAGGAAGCGCTCCTCTCGGCGGCCCACGCCGCGCGCCTCGGGAGCACGCTGCACATCACGGGCGAGAGCGGCTCCGGCAAAGAGGGCCTCGCGCGCGCCTTCCACGCCGCGGGCCGAGCGAGCGGCCCGTTCCAGGCGGTGAACTGCGCGACCATCCCGGAGAGCGTCGCGGAGCGTCTTCTGTTCGGCGCGAAGAAGGGCGCGTTCTCGGGCGCGGACGCGGACGCCGACGGGTACGTGCAGGCCGCGCACGGAGGCACGCTGTTCCTCGACGAGGTGGCGGAGCTCTCGCTGGCCGTGCAGGCGAAGCTGCTGCGCGTGCTGGAGACGGGCGAGGTGCTGCCTCTCGGCGCGTCGCGCCCGCGCAAGGTCGACCTCCGATTCTGCTCGGCGACGCACCGCGATCTGCGCGCGATGGTCGCGGCGGGCCGTCTGCGCGAGGACCTCTATTTCCGCATCGCGGCGCCGCGCGTGGTGGTGCCTCCGCTGCGGGATCGCCCGGAGGAGATCGCGTACCTCGCGCAGGCCGAGGTGGAGCGCGTCGGCGGCCCCGCGGCCGTGCACCCGTCGTTGATCGAGGCGTGCCTGCTCCGCGTGTGGCCCGGCAACGTGCGCGAGCTCCTCGCCGAAATCCGCAGCGCCGCGCAGGCCGCGCTCGCCGCCGAGGCCCCGCGTCTCGAAGCGAAGCACCTCAGCGCGCACGCCGGCTCGGCCCTCGCGAGCGCCGCGGCCCCGATCCCGGTGCGCGAGCTGCCGCCGTCGGAGAGCGAAGGCACCCGGGAGCGTGTCGTCGTGACGGTGGGCCTCCCGCCCTCGAAGACGAAGATCGCGGGCGCCCTCAAGCGCCACGAGGGCAACATCAGCCGAGCCGCCCGCGACCTCGGCCTGCACCGCACGCAGCTCAAGCGGATGCTGGAGCGCTACGGCATCGACGCGCGCGCCTTCGCCCCCGCGGGCCGCCCCACCGGGGGCCGCGAAGACGACGAATAACGGCCTGCGCGAAGCACCATCGGGTGCCCACCCCCGGTCGGTGCTCGGCGCTTCGCGCCTGCGCGCCGCCCGCCCCTCCCAAATCGCTCACTGTCGTTCGCGAAGGGAGGGGAGCGTTCCTGCGAGCGGGCGCTCGCGAAATCGCATTCAGTTCAAGCCCTGGAGCGCGGCCTTCGCGGCGAGCAGCCCCTTGTGCGTCGGGTTCACCGCGAGCCCGGCGTCGCACGCGCGCAGCCCCGCGTCGCGGTGAGCGGTGCGAGCAGCTCCACGCTCCGCCTCCGCGAGCCGCCGCTCCGCCTCTGCGAGCGCCTCGTGCGCGTCCGCGTCCGGCGGGTTCGCGTCCACCGCGCGCGCGGCCTTGTCCCGAGCGCTCTCCAGCGTGGCCTTCTTCGCGCCGCCCGCCGCGGCCTCCAGCTCCGCGATCAGCAGAGCCCGCCGCGCGTCGAGCAGCGAGCACATCGGATCCTTGTCGCTGAGCCGAAAACACTCCGCGAGCACCTCCTCGAACGAAGCGAGCAGCCGCCGCACCTCGTCGGCCCGAAGCGCCGCCGCCCCATGCCGCCGCGCCGCCTCCCGCACGCGCAAGAGCCGGAGCGCCGCGGTGAACTGGCGGTTCTCCAGAAAGTCCTTCTGGAGCGCTCCGGCCTGCGTGAGGTTGGCCTCCGCCTTCGCGATGAGCGGCAGCGGATCCTGTCCTGAGGACATCATGTATTCCGCGTGCCAGTAGTCGATGACCCCCTGATTTTCCTGGCACTCCGAGAACGCATTGGCCTGCACGCACGCGTCGAACACCTTCGCGGCGGGGGTGAGCATGGGGCCCGGATCCTGGTTGCGGCTCGCGAGCCACTGCGCCCAGAAGCCGTACACCCAAAGCGCGTTCAGATAGGCGTACGCGTAGCCGCGATCGATCTCCGCGGCCCGCAGAAACATCTCCAGCGCGGCCTTGAAATCCTCCGTCGGATCCGAGCCCGTTCGGATCGCGTACCTTCCCTGCAAATCGCGCGAAAACGCGAGCAGAGCGATGACCCACGGGTGCTTCGGATCGATCTGCGCGGCCCGCTCGGCGCTGCGGCGGAGCTCGGCGATCGAGGGCCGCGGATCGATGCCGTGATCGAGCTGGAACAACGCGAGGACGAGGCGCGCCGTCGCGAGCCGCTCGTGCGCCGCGAAATCGCCGTCGTCGACCGAGCGCGCGCTCTCGGCGGCGCGGATCTCCAGCGCGAGGGCCGCGCGCGGGTCCTGGCCTCGCTTCAGTTGATACTTCGCCACGGAGTCGTGCGCGTAGGCGATCCGCGTGAACGACGTCGGGAGATCCGGGCGAGCCATCGCGGCCTTGGCGCAGCGATCCAGCACGCCGGGCAGCTCCGGCTCCGGGGAGACCCCGCGATCCGTGTCGAGCTCCATGCGCCGGCTCAGGGCGTCGGCTCCGCCCTCGTAGAGCGCCGCGTCGCTTCGGCCGATCTCTGCTGCTGCGTCGAAGAGCCGCGTCGCCTGCTCGAGGTCGCGCATGCCGGCCTCCAGCTCCCCGTGATCCTTCTCCTCGATGCCGCGCGCGAGGTAGACGTCCGCTTGCAGCTTCTTCGCCTCGTAGAGCCAGGGCGCTTCGTCGTTCGCCTGCGCCGCGAGCCGCAGCGCCGCCTCGTAGTCCTTCCGATAGAACGCCATCAGACCTTCGAGGTAGCTCGGCGCCTCCAAGCGGACCGCGCGGCTCCGCTCCATCGAGGCGAGCGCGGGCATCAAGTACTGCTCCTCGATCTCCTTCGTCTTGCGCTCCACCCATTTCGGATCGCCGCCGCGCCGCACGTCGGCGAGCTCGCGCTCGTACCGGCGCCCGAGCGCGAGGCCGAGCGCGTAATGAAGCTCCGGCGTGTCGAGCCCGGCCCGCTGCGCGCGCGAGAGGCGCCCGTGCGCTTGCTCGTCCTCGTCGAGCGCGAGGTGCGCGCGCCCGATCGCGTAGTCGACGAGCGCCACCACGGGGCCGCTGGAGGGCGCGCGCGCCTCGATGCGCCGCATGCGCTCCTTCACGATGGCCCGCTCGCGCGTGATGTCGTGCAGCGGGAGCAGGTGCGCCGTCCGAAGGAACCAGACGATCTCCTTCACGTCCTGCGCGAGATCCCGCTCCACCGCGGCCTGCGCCTCCAGCTCCTTCGCGTGGCGCGCCGCCAGGATGCGCTCGCGCACCGTGTATCCGCCCGCGAAGAGCACGAGGACGAGAGCGATCAGCGCGGTCGTCACCAGCGCGCGTTGCTTCCGCGCGGCGCGGCGCCACCGCTGGAGCAACGTCTCGCGCCGGCCCAGGATCGGCTCGCCCCGCAGGTAGCGATCGAGATCGTCCGCGAGCGCCTTCGCCGAGTCGTAGCGCCGCTCGGGCTCCTTGCTCAGACACTTGCCCACGATCGTGTCGAGATCGGTCGGAATCGAGGCGATCCGCGCTCGGATCGGGGCAGGATCGTCGTTCAGCACGGCGAGGACGATCTTCACGGGCGTGTCCCCGGTGAACGGAGGATCGCCGGTGAGCAGCTCGTAGAACGTCGCCCCGAGGCTGTACACGTCCGAGCGTCGGTCGACGTTGCGGCTCCCGCGCGCCTGCTCGGGCGACATGTACGCGGGCGTGCCGAGGAGCATGCCAGTCTCCGTGATGCCCTTCTCTCCGCCCTCGTCGCGCGCGAGGCCGAAGTCCATCACGATCGGCCGGTAGCGCCCCTCTTCGGTGACCTCGACCAGGATGTTTCCGGGCTTGATGTCGCGGTGGAGGATGCCGAGCGCGTGCGCCTCGTGGATCGCGCGGGCCACGTCGCGCATCGCGATCACCTTCTCCAGAAGGGACATCTTGCGCGCGACCTCCCACAGCGGCGGCCCCTCGACGAGCTGCATGGCGATGTACGGCCGCCCCGCGACCTCGCCGACCTCGAACACCTTGCAGACGTTCTCGTGCCGGATGCTCGCCTGCGCGCGGGCCTCGCGGACCAGGCGCGCCGCGAGGTGAGGATCGCCTCCGCGGATGAACTTCAGCGCGACGTGGCGGTTGAGCTGCCGGTCCACCGCCTCGAACACCGCGCCCATGCCGCCGCGGCCGAGCGTCTGCACGAAGACGTAGCGGTCCCAACCGGGGACGGGAAACGTGAGAGGAGGATCGCCCGCGCGGGCGGACGCCTGCTCCGTCGAGATATCGGCCTGCGCGAGCCGGAGATGAAGGTCCGGCGGCCCCTCCACGGTCTCCGCTTCGGCTGCGCCGAGCTTCTCACCGTCGAGCGTCTCCGCCTCGTCAGCCATGCCGCACCTGCCAAGGACGCCTCGTGGAAGCGCGACGGGGAGCATCAAGACAACACCTCTCGGTCGTCAAGCCTGCGTTCGCGCGCCTCGCGAAGGGACGCCGCCGCAGAGGAAATTCCGTGGAGCGGGAGACTCTCGAAGGGCCGACGACCCCCCCGGGTACGCGCCGATGATCCGCCGTCAGAACGGCTCGCGGATGAGCTTGGAGTCGTTGAAGAGAATCGCCTCCGGCCAGCGCTTCATGATGGCCGCTTTGTCGAGGCCGGGATCCGTGATGCTCGTGCGGTCGCGAAGGCGATCGGGACACTCTTCCACCAGAGAGCTGGGCCCCTCCCCGTATCTGGGCTTGTTCAAGTAGACGGCGCCGTTCGGGCTCCAGGCGGCCTCGAACAGCAGATCCGGCCGCTCTTGTCGCTTGAGGTGATCGAGGTTGTCGTAAATCTCGATCGCGGTGCCCTCCCGCGTGTGGTGCTTGCCGTCTCCGCAGTAGTCCGCCCTCGTCATGCGCACGCACGCAAGGTGATAGTCGCGGAGGGACACACCATTCACCGTCTTCCAGGGCTTGTATCCCCAGCGCACGCACTTGGCCAGCGGGCTCTTCATGCACGCGAACGTGAACACCCCTTCTTCCGCGACATAGGATTTGGTCGAATCCCAGTATCCAGCGAGGGGGATGGCGACCGTGCGCCCCTCTTTGTCGGGGAAGCAGAACTTCTTCCACTCTCCATTGGAAGGGTCCTTGTAGGACACGTCGTAGAGGAAGATGTCTCCGTCCGGATCCGTCTGATCCTTCTCCACCGAGTCGACACGCAGCGTGACGGGCTGGCCGTTCTCGTCACGCGCCGCGAGCTCCGTGCCCGCACCGACAGGCGACCCGGAGGCCCCCTGACATCCCACCGTGAACGCTGCGATCAGCGCGACACCGGCGAGCGAATTTCCCCACCCGGACTTCTTCGATGCGAGCACGGCGCTCATTGGCAACTCCGATTCTGGCAGGTGGGTGAATCAGCGAACGAGGAGCTGCCCGTCCACGAGCCGCACGCCCTCCACCGCGACGCCGCCGCTCCACTTCCCGTCGTAGAACGCGTCGCTGTTGAACCCGCCGTAGTTGAAGCCCCCGTAGTTGAACCCGCCGTAGTTGAAGCCCCCGTAGTTGAAGCCCCCGTAGTTGAACCCGCCGTAGTTGAACCCGCCGTAGTTGAACCCGCCGTAGTTGAACCCACCGTAGGCGGCGGCGGTGCTCGCGGTGCCGAGGACGAGGGCAGCGGCCAGGATCAACGAATGCGCCTTCTTCATGATGTCGTCTCCGTATCTCGATGTTTGTAGTGGCGCTCCGTGCGCCGGTGCCAACCCCTTCAGCAACCCCCGTGCCGACCTTTCGGTGCCTGTCCGGGGAGCTGCTTGTCGAATTCCCCCAGAATCTCGGTGCCGTCGGGCCGTTCGTCGCCCCGAAATCGACACTCGGACTGACACGGGTCTTCGTTGTGTCGGACGATAATACTCTTGTGATTGCATGGGCTTGTGAGTGACTGGCTGACACGAAATCGACACGTGTCACCCTGGATGTCTCCCCGCGCCATCGGGAGGCTGGACACGTTTTCTTGGGGGGCCGGAACGCTCGCCAGAGAGGGCGGGTGCGGGCGTCGATGGGAGCCTCCTACCGGCGCCCGTGAGGACTCCGGGCGACTCCCCAAGCAAACATCGACTCTCGATCCTCCACGCTTCGAGACGTCCTCTCGCCGGCCGCGCGCCCGCGCTCCGCGGAACACACGTTGCAAATGCGATGAATCGGACTCGGTGGGGACGTCCGGAGTGGGCTCCGGCCGCGCCGCGTCGCCATTTCACCAGCTCCTGCGGAGGATTTGCTCACATGCCCAAGAAGGATGCGCCGAAGAAAGAACAAGTCGACACTCAAGAGGACATCCCACAAGTCGCAGACGCCAAACAGGCCACGTCGATCGGGCTGGAGAACCTGCCCATCGACGAGCTGCGCGGTCGCGTGACCAAGGGGATGATCCTCGTCAGCGAGCTGCGGAGGCTGTTTCCGGAGCTGATCGGCAAGACCGAGGACGACCGCAAATACACGCAAGGGAACATGCGCGCCGGGGAAGGGGCCATGTTGTTGAAGGTGCTCGACGCGGCGGACGCGCGGCCCCACTACTTCGCCTCCCTCGCCGACCGCGATGAGGGGCACGATCCCAAGAAGTTCGAGACGACGCTCCTCCGCGACCGCATCGAGCGGCGCGAGCTGTACAATCAAGTCGCCGACGGCCTGGTGCCGCTCGGACAGCTCTTCAACGACACGTCACTCCACTTCGGTGAGCTGGCGCGTCCCCCGACGCTCGCGGCCTACCGCATCGCGAAGACCCTCGCCGACACCGATCAAGCCGTCCGAACCCTCATCGCCGACGTCATCGACTTCTTCCGCATCAAGCGCACCAAGAAGTAACGAACGGCCGCCGACCTGGTTGAACGGCCTCCAACCCCATCCAATACCCTCCGCACCCTGTTCAACATCCCTCCGACGTAGTTGAACATCCCTCCGACCTGGTTGAATGGCCTCCGAAAGGGTTCCAATAGGGGGTAGAGGGCGCCGAGCAGCCTCCTCGGGACGCGAAAACATGCAAAAAGGCCGATCGTATCGCCCGGCTGGCCTCTCCGAATGGCCGCGCACCCCTATCCAATCGCCCTGGACCTGGTCGAACGGCCTCCGACCTGGTCGAACGGCCTCCGAGGTCATCCTTCCTCGGACAGCGCCACCTTCGGGAGCGGTCGGCGGGCGATCGTGTCGGACTCCGCGGGGTCCAGGCCGAGGACGCGGAGCAGCGCTGCGGCCGTGCGCACGTCGAGATCGTCGAGCAGCGCGCCCAGCTCGGCCATCCGTGCGCTCTCGGCCTCCGCGCGCAGCGTCTGGGCGGTGACCGCGCCCAGGATCGTGGAGCCGACGACGAGGAACGTCATGACCGGGTCCGGGGCAATGAACCGGCCGCTCTCGATCCCTCGCTGAAGGTCACGCTGCAGGCGAGGGCCGAGACCCCGCGCGAGGATGTCCCCTCGATGGCTCTGGCGCACGAGGAGCTTTCCCCACAACGGCTCGCGCTGCGTGCGCAGGAGCGCGTGACGGACGCTGGCCGCGAGGACCTCCGCCGGATCTTCGAGGCCGTTCGCCATGCGGTCGAGCGCGTCGCCGAACTGCTCGAACACCCGCGTGAGGAGCACGTCGTGGAGCGTCTCCTTCGAAGGGAAGTGGTTGTAAAACGAGCCGAAACCGACGTCCGCCGCTTCGGTGATCTCGTTGATCGCCACCGCGTCGACCCCTCGCTCGGCGAAGAGCCGGAAGGCCGCTCCGAGCAGTTTTTCGTGCGTCTCGCGCCTCCGGCGTGCCCCGCGCTGCTCGCGCTCCGGCGAGGGCGGCGTCACCGGCTTCGAATTCGCGCTGCGTGCCATGCTGTAAACCTAATACACTTCTGAGCGAATCGCCATAGTTGACAATTTTATCAACGATGACAGGATAGCTTCTCGTGGACGGTGAGGTCCGTCCGAGGAGCTGAGCGTGAAGAGAAACCCTTTCGATCGAGCCGAGCTCGACCGCGGGCGTGCGAGTGAGCCGCTCGTCCGTGCCGTCGCGTTGGATCACGTTGTCCTCGAGTGCCCCGATCTCAACGCCGCCGAGCGCTTCTACGGCGACTTCGGTCTGGTGCCCTCCGCGCGAACCGGCGACGCGCTCTATCTGCGTTCGGCCGATCGCGCTCACCACGCGCTGAAGCTGATGCGCGGGCGTCGAGGCCGCCTCGCGTCCGTCGCGGTGCGCGTCGACTCGGATCTCGATCTGCGGAAGCTCGCGTCGCTGCCGGATGCGGCGATCGAACCGATCACGGAGCCGGGGGGAGGCGAGCGCGTTCGGCTGATCGCGCCTGGTGGCCTGGTGATCGAAGCGGTGCGGGGCATCGCCGAGGTCGCGCCCCTCGCGACGCGATCGCGCGTGCCGTCGAACGTCACCGGGGACGTCACGCGCGCCGGTCGACCGGTGCGGCTGCCTCCCGCGGCGAGCGAGGTCCTGCGCCTCGGGCACGCGGCGCTGGAGAGCCCGCGACCCGTGGCCCTCGTCCTCTGGCTGATGCGGACGCTCGGCATGATCGTGTCGGACTACCAGCCCATCGACGAGAGCCCCGGCGCGACGCCGATCGTCTCGTTTTTGCGGTGCGATCGCGGATCGACGCCGGCCGATCATCACACGCTCGCGGTGGCGCTGGGGCCGGAGACCGGGGTCGCGCACGTCGCCTTCGAGGTCCGCGACGTCGACGAGATCGGGCGGGGCGCCGCGTTCCTTCGCGCGCGCGGACATCGGCGCGCGTGGGGGATCGGGCGCCACATCCTCGGGAGTCAGCTCTTCGATTACTGGCGCGCGCCCGATGGAATCGTCGTGGAGCATTACTGTGACGGCGACGTGCTCGACGCCTCCGCGGCCACCGGGCGGCTGCCGTTCTGCGGATCGAACCTCGCGCAATGGGGCGGACGGCCGCCGCTCGATTTCGCGCTGCCGCCGCTCTCGATCGACGCGTTGGCCGGCGCGGCGCGGGGGATCGCCGCGAGCGACGAAATCTCCCTCTCTCTGCTCGCGAAGGCCGTGAGCGCCCTCTCGCGGTGAACTGGAGCTGACCCATGGGAACGCACATCGTCCGATTCCGCAGCGCGACGCCCTCCGGCCACCGTTGGGCCGTCGTCGAGAACGAGCGAGCCACGCCGATCGACGCCGACTTCGAGACCACAAAGGATCTCATCGAGCGAGGCCTGCCCGCGCTCCGTGACAAGACCGCGGCGCTCGGTTCGGCGCTCCGCCTCGAAGATGTCGAGCTCCTCTCGCCGATCACGCACCCGTGCCGCCTGATCGCGCAGGCGACCAACTACGGAGCGCACGTGCGCGAGGTGGGGCTCGATCCGGGCGCGCGCTCTTCGAACGTGTTGTTTCGAAAATCGTCGGCGGCGATCAGCGGTCCCAACGACGCGATCGTTCGTCCGTCGCACGTTCGGTTGCTCGATTACGAGATCGAGCTCGGCCTCGTCGTCGGCGCGCGCACCCGCGGTCCGCAGCACGTCGACGCCTCTCGTCTCGGCGATTTCGTCGTCGGGCTCGTCCTGGGGAACGACGTCTCGGCGCGCGACATCCAGGTGCCCGACGGACAGTTTTACAAGGGCAAGAGCTACCGCACGTTCTGTCCGCTCGGCCCCTACCTGTTCGTGCCGGAGCCGGCGGAGCTCGCGCGGTGGCCCGAGCTGCAGCTCACGTTGAAGGTGAACGGCGAGGTCCGGCAGAACGCGCGCGCCGGCGAGATGATCCATCGTCCGGCCGAGACGCTCACCGAGATCATGAGCATCGAGGACCTCGATCCCGGCGACGTGATCTTGACGGGCACGCCGGGGGGCGTCGCGCTCGCTCCGCCGAAGAAGCCGCTCCGCGCGATCGCCGAGGTGCTCCCCGAGGCGACGAAGTGGCGCATGTTCATCGAGGGGCAGGCGAAGAGCCCGCGCTACCTGCGCCCCGGCGATCGAGTCACCGCGACCATCCGCACGCCCGACGGCCGCATCGACCTCGGCACGCAGAACAACCTTGTCCGATGAGCTGCACCATGTCCGAGTATCCGGTTGTGATCATCGGCGCCGGCCCGACGGGGATGGCCGCGGCGGCGCTGCTCGCGGAGCACGGCGTGCGCTCGATCGTCTTCGAGCGCGAGGCCGACGTCGTGGCCATTCCTCGCGCGGTGCACCTCGACGAAGAGGTCCTGCGCGTCCTCCACCGCACGTGCCTCGGCGCGGAGGTCGCGCCGGAGATCCGGCCCATTCGCGGGATGTTGCTGGTCGATCGCGATCGGCGCACGCTCGTCTCGTTCGCGCGCGACGGCCTCGGGCCCCACGGCTTCGCGCGATCGAACGCCTTCGATCAGCCCGAGCTCGAACGGGCGATGCGCCGCGCGATCGAACGCGAGCCGCTCGTGACGCTGCGGACGGCGACGACCGTCGAGGCGATCGAGCATCGAGCCGATGGTCGCCTGCGCGTGACGTTCCACGACAAGCGACGCGACGCGCTCGACGCGATCGAGGCGCCAGCGGTGCTGGCGTGCGACGGCGCGAGGAGCCGCACGCGGATGTTCGTCGGCACGGACTTCGAAGACCTCGGCTTCGACGCGCGCTGGCTCGTGGTCGACGTCGTGACGGACGCGCCGCTCGGTCTCTACGACGGCTGTTTGCAGGTCGCCGATCGCGATCGACCGACGACGTACTTCTGCACGGGCGGCGGCCGTCATCGCTGGGAGATCATGCTCCGTGACCACGAGACCGCCGCCGAGATGACGTGCGAGCCGCGCGTGCGGGAGCTGCTCGCGCCGTGGCTCGGAGCGGAGGTCAGCAAGGCGACGCTGCGGAGGCGCGCCGTGTACACGTTCCACTCGCTCGTCGCGCGGCGTTTCCGGCGCGGAAACGTCTTCTTGCTGGGCGACGCCGCGCACCAGACGCCGCCGTTCATCGGTCAGGGCATGGGCGCAGGCGTGCGCGACGCGGCGAATCTCGCGTGGAAGCTCGCGGCGGTCCTCGACGGGCGCGCGCATCCCGAGCTGCTCGACACCTACGAGTCGGAGCGCCGCCCGCACGTGCGATCGGTGATCGCGCAGGCGGTCCTCCTCGGCAAGACGATGCGCACGCCGATCGGCGGTCGTTACCGGGATCGCATGATCGCGGCGCTCGGCCCTCGGTTCCACGATCTCCTCGTTCGTCGCGCGTTCCCGGACCTCACGCCGGGGCCGATGGTGCGTCCTCGTGGCTCCGGACCGGCCGGCGGTCACGTGCCGCGCGCGGTCATCGAGCTCTCGGGGCGGACGACGCACCTCGATGAAGCGCTCGGCCACGATTTCGCGCTGCTCGCGCTCGACGCCGATCGTGAGCGTGTTCGCGTCCGACGCTTCGGGGACAGCGAGGTGCACCGCACGGTGATCGATCGGGAAGGCACGCTCCGCGCGTGGTTCGAAGATCTGGGGGCCGAGGCCGCGCTCGTGCGCCCGGATCGTGTGGTGATGGCGTCCGGCGCAGCGACGTCGGCGCCGCGGTGGATCGAAGCTCTCTCACGAGCGTGCGGCTGGCGAGCACCGAAGCGACCGCCGGCAGAGGCCGCGCCCATTCACGCCTGATCCGAACCGTCCTCGTTCACCGGCCAGGGCTGGAGCGCTTCGAGGTCCGTGACCTTCACGGTGCCGGTCTCGCGCACGCCGGTCGCCGCGTCCGCGATGGTCCAGCTCATCGTGGGGCGGCCCATCGGCTGCGACTCGACGAAGATGCAGCGGACGTCGCCCTCGGCGAACTGGCACTGACGCTGGAGCGCCCTCAGGAGCTGCGCGTTGTGGAGGTGGCCCTCGCCGAAGTTCCAGCCGATCACCACGCCCGCCACCAGCTCGCCGTCCAGCCACTCGTACTCATCGATGTCGTCCACCGCTTTCGGCAACAAGAGCTGCAGCGCCCGCCCGTGGAGGTGCATCGCGCGAAAGGCGATCACCTTGGACAGGAGGCCTGTCGTCGTCCTCGCGTCGTAGAAGCGGGCCAGTTGGTCCTGCACGCGCGGCGCCGACTTGACGAGGCACGCGTCCAGCTTCGACGACGCCCGGCCCCGGAACAGCCACACGCTATAAGCCCAGTTGCCAGCGTAATACCGCATCGACGTCAGGAACGAGAACCGGGAGGGAAATAGATTCCCGAGCAGCGGCAACAGGAAACAAGCGATCATCAGCGCCGCGATCACCACCGGAGACGACACCCGCACCGAGTCGAACCCGGCGCCGCCGCCGAACAGCGCGAAGGCGCCATAGACCATGATCACGTTCCACTCCAGCGGCACGCCCATGGGGATGCTGCTCGTGATGAAGACGTGGAATCCGAGCATCGTGATCAGCGCCACCTTGGTGGGGAGTCCGCCGGGGCTCGCGAGGAGCACCAGCGGAAACACGTACTCCACCAGCGTGCCGGCGTGCGCCAGGAACACCGCGAGTCGGGAGGGCCTCAGATCATCCGGATAGCCACGGAACAGAGCCTTTCGCATCGATCCGAACCCCGTGAGCGGGCTGTTGCTCTGCATCACCGCGACGACGGACGGGAAGTGCGCGTTCAGCTTCGACGTCGCCGCCCACAGCCAGACAGCCACCCAGACGAGCCTCGTCCCTGCGAGCCAGTCGTTCGGAAACAGAAAGCAGATGAGCGCCGTGTAGAAGTGCTCCGCCCGCGCCGACAGAAACAGCGTCTTGTCGGTCACACCCAGGATCGGTAACAGCACCACGGTCGGTAACAGCACCTCGACAGGCAGCGTCGCCGACACCAGCGCTCGCACCAGAAACCCCACGTGCGCCAGATAGAGCACCACGTCGAGCCACGTGCGCCGGTCGCCGCCGAAGAGTGGCAGTCCGGGGAACAAAGGCATCTTCGTCGTGCCCGGCCGCGCGAAGTACAGAATGCCTCCCACCGGCGGAAAGTACCGGCCCGTGAGCGGTCCGCTGCCGCAGCCCAGGCCGAGGCCCTCGAACAGCATGCTCCACAGCACCGCTTTCTGGATCGCGAGCGGCGCGCTCCACCACGCGGCGATCGTCCCCGGCCCGCCGAGCGCGGGCGTCAGCGCGCAGACGCCGAGCCACCCGCCGATGTAGAGGCCGATCTTGAGCAGATACACCACGTAAATGGCCGCGGGCGTGCCGTATCCCTGGAGCGCCCACGCCTGACACACCATCCGCAGCCGCTCGGGAAAAGGCCTCTTCTGCCATTCGTCGATGTCGTACGGGGGCATCTGGGGACGCGGCATCGCCATGGCCCGATGGTACGCCGACAAAACTAAAACTTCTCGCGGCGCGGTCCGTAGGCGGGGGTCACGTGAAGCGCGCCCGTAAGGTTATCGGCGCCGCTCCGTATTTCGCCGCCGAGGCCCCATGCTGAACCGTCACAAGACCGCTCTCCTCGCCCTCTTTGCGTCCACCGCGCTCTTCGCCTGCGCGCCCACGACGCCGCCGATCACGCGCGTGCCGGAGACGCCCGTCGCGACGACGCCGGCCGTCACGCCGCCTCCCGCCGCGATCGCGACGACGCCGCCCGTGCGCGCGGAGGACCTCGTCGATCTGTCCGTCGTCACCTCGAATCGCTGGGCCCTCGCGGACAAACCGACCAACATCGAGGTGCGCGTGCACCTCAAGGCGAAGCCGCGCAAGAGCGCGAAGCGGCCGCCGATCAACCTCGGCCTCGTCGTCGACACCTCGGGCTCCATGGAGGGCAGCGCGATCGAGGACGCGCGCAAAGCGAGCCTCGCGCTCCTGGATTCGCTCTCCGAAGGCGATCGTCTCGCGCTCGTCGTCTTCCACTCGACGACCGAGGTGCTCGTGCCGTCGACGGTGCTCACGAAGGAGAACATGAGCGCCATCCGCACGAAGATCGCCGCGATGAAGGCGAGCGGGACGACGGATCTCGCGGGCGGTCTCAACGCGGGGCTCGCGCAGGTGGCGTCGGTGTTCCGCGCGGACGGCATCAACCGCGTGGTGCTCCTCGGCGACGGCGTGCCGAACGATCCGAGCCAGATCCCGGGGCTCGCGCAGCGCGCGGCGTCGCAGCGGATCGCGATCACGACGCTCGGCCTCGGGCTCGACTACGACGAGACGCTGATGAGCAACCTGTCGCTCACGTCGGGCGGGCGGTACCACTATCTGAAGGACTCGACCGCGGTCGCGAAGGTGTTCACGGACGAGGTGCTGCGGCTCAAGCAAGTGGTCGGCGGCAGCACGACGGTCACGCTCTCGCCGGGGCCGGGCGTCGTGGTGAAGGACGTGATCGGCCTCCCGACGCAGCAGTACGGCGGCAAATCCGTCGTCATGCTCGGCGACATGAGCGAAGGCGACGAGCGCGACGTGCTCGTGCGGCTCGAGGTCGCGGGGCGGCACGCGGGCTCCGTGGTCGAGCTGCTCGACGCCGAGGCGGGCTTCGCGAACCCGGATCAGCCGTCCGCGCGGCTGTCGGAGCGCGCGTTCGCGTCGGTGAAATCGTCGGCGGACGCCGCGGAGATCGAGGCGGGTCGCGACAAGGACGTGGAGCACGCGGTCGCGAAGATGGGGCTCGCGGACGCCATCGTGAAGTCCGTCGCGCTCGCGCGGGCCGGCGATCTGAGCGGCGCGCGCAAGCTGCTCGACGCTGCGGAAAAGCTCGCGAAGGCCGCCGCGAAGGAATTCGACGACAAGGACCTCGCGGACAAGCTCAAGTCGATTCCGGAGGTGAAGAAGCAGCTCCCGAAGATGGTGCCGCCGCCGATGCCGATGGTCGCGATGGGGCCGACGAAGCGCGCGCTCGCGCCCGGTGGAGCGCCGGCCGAAGCGCCCGCGCCGGACGCGCCGATGGCCCCGGCGAAGCCCTCCGCGCCGCTTCCCGCGCCGGTGCCGGCCGTCGTGATGAAGTCGCAGGCCGACGCGATGGGCACGATCATGGGCATGTGATCGTCGCGCGTCGCGGTAACCTGCCGTGATGCGAAACCTCTTCATCGGCAGTGTTCTCGGAGCGATCGCCCTCATGGGCTGTGGTGGTGGTGACGGCGGCTCCGGCGGAGGCGGCGGCTCCACGACCACCGCGACCGGCGGCGCGGGCGGCTCCACCGTCGTCGTCGAGTGCACCGGAACGACGCCGTCCTTCCCCGAATTCGATCGCGCGTGCGCCGCGGCCACGGACTGCGTGATCGGCTTTCACCAGATCAACTGCTGCGGCACGCGCACCGCGATGGGCATCGCGTCCACTGCACAATCCGACTTCGCCGCGGCCGAAGCGACGTGCGAGTCGCAGTACCCCGGCTGCGGATGCGCGCAGGGCCCGACGATGACGGACGAAGGCTCGACCGCGATCGACGAGGCGATGATCCAGGTCCAGTGCTCCGGCGGGATGTGCATGACGTACGTCCCTTGACGGGATTTCTTCTGTATCGCGGCCGCCGCCCGTCTCTCCGATCCCGCACGTTCGAGAGCGTCGCCCCCACTATTTCGTGAGCGCGTCCTTCGCGATCACGGTCCAGTCGTCGTGCGCGTGGCCTCGATCGATGTAGCGGTCCATCGTCGCGGCGATCGCGGGGAGCATCTGGAGCGGCACGTCGTGACGCTCGCCCTCTTCGAGCATCAGGCGCGCGTCCTTGCGGGCCATCGCGAGCTCCCAGGACGGCTTGTCCCACTCGGCGGAGAGCATGCGCTTCACGCGCACGTTGAGGAAGAGGCCCGGATTGAAGGTCTCGAAGAGGGCGCCCGCGTGCTCCGGGTTCACGTCCAGCGCCTTCGCGAGGTTCATCACCTCCGCCACGCCCGCCGTCATGAACATCAAGAAGAGGTTGCCGAAGAGCTTGAACTTCGCGGCGCGATCCGGCTCGTTTCCGAGCACCGCGAGCTTGCCCGTCATCTTCTCGAGCGCGGGGCGGACCTTCTCGACGCGCGCCGGATCGCCCGACGCGAGCATGATGCCCGTGCTCTCCAGCGCGTTCTGCGGGCCCATGAACACCGGCGCATGGAGGAATTCGACGCCTCGCTCGGCCCACCGCGCGGCGCGCGCGGCGGTGCCCGTCGGCGACGTGGTGGTGTGATCGACGATCACGATCTCCTTCGAAAAGCCGGGTCGCGCGCGCTCCAGCACGTCGTCCACCGCGGCGTCGTCGGAGAGGGTGAGGTGCACGCGCTCGGCGCCGCGGACGGCCTCCGCAGGGTCTTCGAACGCCTTCGCGCCGGCCTCTTCGAGCGCCTTCGCGCGCGACGCGGTGCGGTTCCACACGTGGACGTCCTCGCCGCGCGATCGAAGGGCGCGGACGAAGTTGGAGCCGAGAAGACCCATGCCGAAGAACGCGATCATGCGGACGACCTCCGCGCCGGGCGTAGCACGAAAAACCGCGCCGCACGGTGGTGATCCGCGGAGGCCCCGTGATACGACCGCTCGATGCGACGTGCTGCGGGCGCCCTGATCGCGATCGGCTGTCTCCTCGTCACGGCCTGCGTGCAGCGCCCGCCGCCGATCAAATCGCCGATGACCGCGACGGGCAGCGATGCCGAGTGCACGTGGTCCGACGGCATCGATCCGAACGGCAACCCGAGCTGCTCGGACGGCTGCACGTGGGACGCCGCGGTGAAGAAGTGCGCGCCGACCCCGCCGCCGAAGAAGGTGGACGTGCCGCCGAACGGCACCTGATCACGCCTTCACGGCGCGGCACCGGCCGTCCGCTGCAAGAGGAGCCACTCCAGCGTCACGGCGGGGCGAGGCAGCTTGCCGAAGATGTCCTCTCCGGAGGCCCAGCCCTCGAACCACGATGTCGGCGGCCACGACTCCGCGGGCTGGTGCGCGCGCTCGTACGCGAGGGCCGGCTCGCTCGACACGCGCGAGAGTGGCAGTCCAGACAAGGCCTCTTCGATCTCCGCAGGCGTGAAGAAGGTGGACCAGAAGAGCTGGCCCAGCTCGCGTGACAGGCGATCCGGCACGAAATCCTTCGCGGTCACGAACACCGTCGCGAGCGCGTGTCCGCCCGGAGCGAGCGCCCGCGCGAAGAGCTGGAAGAGCGCGCGCAGCTCGGCCGCGCCGCGGAAATGCGACGTCACCTGGGAGGCGAACGCGAGCGAGAACGACGACGGCTCCAGCGCGGGCGGGGAGGCGACGGCGTCGGCCACGATCACGCGGACCGACAGGGCCTCTGCCGCCGCGGCCGCTTCGAGCTGCGTGGCCAGCGCGGGGGCGGGCTCGATCGCCGTCACGCTCATTCCGCGGCGGGCCAAGGGCAATGTGTTGCGCCCCGTGCCGGCGCCGACGTCGAGGCAGCTCGCGGACGTGGGGAGGGCGAATTCGCCGAGCGCCGCGAGGATGCGCGCGTCCGGCTCCTTGCCGAACAGCGGCGGCTCGCGCGTCTGGGTCCAGTAGGCGTATTCTTCCTCGATCGAGGACGGGGCCGCGGCGATGGCGTAGTCGATGCGCAGGCCGGCGGCCGTGTGGTAGCGGACCACGACGTTGGAATACGGGGAGATCGCGAAGGCCTCCTGCAGCTTCGAGAGCAGGAGGCCTTGGAGCTGCGCGAGCTCCGTCGCGGAGAACGGGCGGCCGAGGGCGGCGAAGTGATCCGCGAGCAGATCCGCGTAGTGATCGCACAGCGACGGCACCGCGGGGAGGACCAGCTCGGCGCTCGCGCGGGCGCGCTGCGCGAGGCGGCGGAACATGCCCTCGCGACGGAGGACGGACGCGGTGTCGCGCGGCGGGACGAAGGCGGGAGCCTTTTGTTTCACGTGGTCATTCGTCCGCGGTGAGCTCGCCCCACCACATGGCCGCCGAGCTCTTCACGCGGAGGCCGCGCGCCGTGAGGATCTCCCGCATCCGCGGCTGTTCGGCGCTCCACGTGCTGAGCGCGACGATGGACGGGGCCGCGCCGGGCAG
Source organism: Polyangiaceae bacterium (assembly GCA_046351455.1). Lineage (GTDB taxonomy): Bacteria > Myxococcota_A > Polyangia > Polyangiales > Polyangiaceae > JADJRH01. The sequence goes on along the minus strand of JAXLYM010000006.1, from coordinate 275,134 downwards.
CGCCAGCGCCGCCTCCACGAAGCGCGCGGCGTCGTCGGGGGAGGCGCACCGCGCGATCGCGAAGCTGCGTCCGATCGGCGGCTTTTGCACGCGGATCCACAGGTGCTCGCCTTCGAGGCTCGCCACGCGCGCGTCCGTCCGCAGCGTGTCTTTCGTGAGGGCGAGCGCGCGGGCCAGCTCTTCGGCGGCGCCTTCGGGGACGAGGAGCGCGATCTCGACAGGCAGCTTGTTTTCGCGGCGGAGCGCCTCGTCGTGCGCGAGGATTTCGAGCCACGTGGTGATCTCGCCGGCGACGAAATCCATCTGCTCGGAAAGCGTCGCGTAGGTCCACACGCCGTCCGGCTGCGTCGTGAGGACGAGCTTCCAGTCGTGCCAGGCGCCGCGGATCTCGAGGTCGTGGCCGCGGTACGCGCAGCGGGGCCAGCCCTCCAGCGTGAGCTTGTGCTCCGGTCCGACGCACCACGCCTCGTCGTCCTCGAAGTCGAGCATGCGCGCCGAGATGGGCGGCAGCGACGCGCGGTCGAGCGCCCCGAGCCAGAACATGCCGCCGGGCTGCTCCTCGGCGCGGCGCGCGAACAGGACACCTTCGCTCCACGGAGCCGCGGCGGAGGGCGAGACCGCGAAGAAATCGTTGCGAGCGAGCCAGTCGTGGAGGACCGGGGATCCGATCGCGGGCAGGGGCGATCGCTGCCTTTGAGCCGCGCCGTCGCTCACGTCGACGCGCTCCACGACCGCGCCGCGCACCGTCCACACGCGGGCGAGGTTGGTTGCGGACTGCCAGTATTCGTACGTCGCGAAGGGGGTCTCCGCGCGGAGGGTCGGCTCGCCCTCGGGGCGCTCGATGGGAGTCGCGATCTGGTCGGGGGCGGCCCGGGGCGCCGCGCTGATCTGCGCGTCCAGGGCCTTGGGCTGGATCACAGGTTGTTCCATGACGTGCCGTTCCAGTTGTAGGCGCCGGGCTGCACCGGGGCGCCGCCTTGCGTGTAGGGGCCGACCGGCGCTCCGCCCGTCGTGATCGGAGACTGTCCGCGGTTGGCCGCGCCGTTCCAGCCAGGGTCGTAGTTGGGGCCGGTCGTATTCTGCGCCGGATTGCTCTGGCTGGTGAAGCCGCCTGGCACCACGTCTGTACCCGGCGGCGGGAGGTTGGCCATGCCCCAGAGCCGCGGGATGAGCTGCGAGCAGTTCGGACAGGCTTGTTCCAGGTTGTCCTTGTTGTTGCCGCGGTAGCTCTTGACGCTCTTCACGCCCTTGAGCGCCTCGTTGAGGTTGGTTTGCCAGTTGGGGTCGCCCGGCTGGCAGCTCCGGCCGGTGGTCTGCTCCCACCTCCGGAGGTAGTTGCTGAGGGCCTTCGGCTCGGAGCAGTTGGACTGCGCGCCGCCGTTGTTCGCGGGGCGCGCGTTGTTGGGCGTGAGCGCCGCCTGCACCGCGGGGTGGAGATCGTCCGCGCCCGATTGGCCGGAGATGCCGTCTGCCTGGACGTTGGCGGAGTTGCCGTTCGGGCGCGTCGCGGTGCCGACGATGTCCGTGTGCATCTTCTGGAGGCCTTCCAGATCCACGAACTCGGTGGGGAGGCCGTCGACGTACTGGTACGCCTTCAAGCTGAGGCCGCTGAGGCGCAGCGGCTCCGGACTGACGTACTGGCCCGTCTCGGGGTCGTAATAGCGGTGCCGGTTGTAATGGAGTCCGATCTCGCGATCGGCTTGCTGGCCCGGGAAACGACGCGGCGTGAGGCCCGCCTTCGAATCGGGCACGACGCCGAACAACGATGCATCGAGCTGGCCCACGACCGCGCCGTCGCCGCTCACGAGGGCCTCGGGGATGCCGTTCGGCGCCTCCACGTAATAGCGGGTGACGGGGGGCGCGCCGGAGCTCGTCACGCGCTCGGCGAAGGGGAGGGGGCTGCCCGGGAAGCCGAAGTACGTGCGCTCTTCGACGATCGGATCGCCGGCGGCGCTCGCCTCTTCCACGATCTCCGCGACGAGCGTGTTGCCCCACCACTGATAGCGGGTGGTGCTCGGGGCGCTTCCGTTTCGCTCGATCCGCTTCTCGGTGCGGCGCGCGAACGGATCGTACGCGAAGCGTACGGCGGCGCCGTCGGGGAGCTGGACCGCGCGGAGCGTGTCGTTGTCGTTCCACTCGTAGCGCCACGTCTCGCCCGTGGTGAGCGCCTTCGTCGCGAGGCGGCCGAGCTCGTCGTACGTGTACGTCGCGGGGCCGCGGCCGACGAGGCGACCGCCCGGATCGTAGGCGCGCTGCGCGGCCTTTTCGTACGCGTTGCCCGCGGGATCCCAGCCGAACGCCTCCAGCGCGGTGTGCTTTTCGCCCTGCACTTCGCGCCGCTCCACCACGTGGCCGACCGCGTCGCGCGTGAGCTCCACGCGGCGGCCCGCCGGCTCCGAGATCGCGCCCAGACGACGGCCCGGCGACCACAGGTACTCGCGCGCGAACGTCTGTCCCGGCGGCACGCGACCGACCCACTCGGGGGCGCCCGGGGCCACCGGCGAGGCGTGCGCGCCCCACACCTCGATGCGCCCGAGCGAGCCGTGCGGCGTCGTCGCGCTGCGGATGCGGCCGCCTTCGGGCAGCGTGCGCTCGACGAGCTCTCCCGCGGCGTCGTACGCGAACGTGAGCGGCGCGCCGGCCCCGAGATCCACGCGCGTCGGGTTGCCGAGGACGTCGCGCTCCATGCGCACGTCGGCGCCGGGCGAGGTGAAGCGCACGATGTCGCCCATCGCGTCGACCTCGGCGCGCAGCGTGGTCGTGCGCCCGCCGGCGGTGACCTTCTCGGCGATCACGCGGCCGCGCGCGTCGTACGCGTACTCGACGGAGGCCTCGCTGCCCTCGACCGAGAGGAGGCGGCCCACCGGATCGTACGTGAGCTTCTCTTCGATGGTGCCGTCGTGGACGCGGCCGACCACGCGGCCCGCGGCGTCGTACGCGATCTCGGTGAGCCGGGAGCCCTCGCGGATCGCCACGATCTGCCCCATCGCGTCGTGCTCGAAGGCGATGCGGCGGCCGTCGAACGTGCGCTCCGCGACGATGCGCCCGTCGCCGGCGCGCTCGTACACGTAGCTCTCGCCGACCTCGTTCAGGACGCGCACGAGGTCCTGCTCGCGGTCGTAGCGGAAGCGCACCTGATCGCCGTTCGGCCGCACGATCGTGGTCACGACGCCGGAGCCGCCCCAGCGCAGCGCGGTCACGCGGCCGTCGCCGTCGACGTGCTCGCCGAGGTTGCCGTCCGGATCGTACTCGAAGCGCTCCACGCCTCCGTCCGGCTGCTGCGCGCGGATGACGCGGCCCGAGTCGTCGTGCGCGTAGCTCGTGCTGCGGCCCAGCTCGTCGACGAAGCCGGCGAGGCGACCGAGGAAATCGTAGCGGATCCGTCGCGTCCCTCCGTTCGGCTCCACGACCGTGATGCGGTTGCCGTGCGGGTCGTACTCCATGCGCGTGACGCCGCCGTTCGGCGTGGTCGCGGAGGTGAGGAGGCCGCGGTCGTCGTAGCTGTACGCGACGACGAGGCCCATCGTGTCCTCGACGCGGATCACGTTGCCGCGCCCGTCGCGCTCGTACCGGACGAAGCCGCCGGCCGCGTCGCGCACCTCGACGAGCTGGCCCAGATCGTCGAACGTCTGCTCGGTCGCCGCGCCGGTCGGATCCACGCTGCGCAGCGCGCGCCCGTCGGGGCCTCGCTCGATGCGCGTCACGCGCTCCAGGGCGTCGACGTACTCGGTGAGCTCGCCCGCGGCGTCGTACGAGTACGAGTGCACGCCGCCCGACCACGTCGCGAGCGTCGGCCGTTCGAGCGCGCTCCCCTCCATGCGGCGCACCGCGCGCGAGGTCGCGACCTGCGTCGAATCCGGGCCGAAATCGAGCTTCACGTGGAGGAAGCCGCGCGCCTTGGTGACGCCGTCCGCGAGCGTCTCCGGCACGTCGTCGTCGAGGCCCGCGTCCTCCCGCGTGCAGTAGCTCTCGACGCAGCGGCCGACGTCGTCGTACCGGAAGTGCGCGGTGAGGCCGCCCGGCTCGACGCGCCGCACCATCCGGTGCTCGTCGTCGTACTCGAACCGCATCGCGTGGCCGAGCGGATCGACGGCCGCGATCAGGTCGCCCGCGTCGTCGTAGCGGTACGTGCGGAAGGCCGTCCATCGCCCCTGCGACGCGGCGTTCTTCACCTCGAAGGCGTCGATGAGGCCGGCGGGCGTGCGGCGAACGCGGATCTCGCGGCCCGCGCTGTCGATCGCGCCGGTGAGCTGGCCCGACTCGTAGACGAGCGTCACGCTGTTGCCGTTGCGATCGAGGACGCGCGACAGATAGAGCGACTCCTCGCGCCGCTCCGCGAAGATGTAGAAGAGGCCGCCCTGCGAGAGCACGTAGCCTCCGCCGTCGCGGCGCAGCATGCCGCCCGGGACGCGCGTCGTCTCGCCCTCGGCCGGGCGCGGTACCCACAGCGGGCTCGCGGTCGGCGAAAAGAGGCGCAGCGAGCGGCGCATCTCGTCGATGCGCAGCGCGTACGAGTGCGTCCATCCCCACCCGAGGCCGACGTTCTCGGAGGCGGACGCGGTGCTGTACGAGCGCTCGAGGACGAACGCGATCGGCCCTGGGAGCGAGAGATCGACGACCGGCGCCGTGTAGACGCGGCCCGTGATCACGTCGACGGGATCGCCCGCGGCGGTGCCGCTGCCTCCGTGCGACGGGTTGGGGCACGTGCCGTTCGCGCCCTTGCCGCAGTTGCCCGCGTTGGGGCCGCCGCCCTTCGCGTCCTTGCCGCCGTTCTTTCCGTTGGCGCCTTGTTTCCCGCCCTTTCCGTCGCCCCCGCCTTCGCCGCTGCCGCCGCCGTCACCGCCGCCGCCGAGGACGAAGATGCCGGGGTTCATGCCAGGGATCGCGGGGATGTTCGGGACGGGTGCGGTGCGTGCCACGGGGCGAATCATGCCCGCACGCGGGCGGCGCCTCAACGCAGGATCGTCCGAGGAATGAAGCTTTTTTCAGTGATAGCAACGCTCTCACCGCGCGGTCGTGAGAGGACCGTGTGGCGCGCGTCTCTCCGAGCTGCGCGGAGAGCGGGAAAGGCGATGTCTTTGGGGGAGCGCCGCGGAGGAGGCGACGGGCGGCGCGACGGCGATCAGGTGGTGGCCGGCTGACCCTTGAATTCCGCGCCGGCGGGGATCGGGTGCACGCGCGACTTCAAGAGCGCGATGACCTCTTCGTCGCTCTTCGGCTTGCCGTCGAGGCGGACGTAGTGCTTCGCGAGGACGCGCCACTGGCCGGTCCAGAGCAGGATCGACACGAGGAAGAAGTCGATCTTCTCGAAGACGATGGCGCCCTCGCGCGCGTACATCTCGTGGTTCTCGCGCAGCTCCACCGGCAGCTCCGTCCAGTGACGCGTGCCCTTCAGGTGGTGGCCGATGTGGTAGCCGTCGTTGAACGCGCGCTTGTTGTAGCCGCTGTTGATGCACGTGATCGAGTTGGAGAGGCCGTCGTTCTTCCGCGCGGTGTTCACGAACGCGTGCTGGCCCCAGTTGCCGACCATCATCAGGAAGCGCACGCCGAAGTAGGGGATCGCGAAGCACACGAGGCCCCAGCGCCAGTCGATGAAGAGCGAGCCGATGATCAGCGCGGTGTGCGAGAGGTCCCCGATGACCGCGCGGCGCGCCATCTTCGTGCGGCGCTTGCTCAGCAGGTAGCGCGTCAGCTCGATGAGGATGAGGAAGAAGAAGCGGCCGAAGTAGACGCAGAAGTTCAGGAAGCTGTCGCGCCGGTACCGCATCGTCGACGACAGATCCTCGGGCATGTTGTCCTCGACGTGGTGCATGCCGAGGTGGTGCTCCGCGTACCCCGTGGGGATGCCGAAGTAGAACGACATCACGAACGGGTGCATCCGATCGAGGATCTTCGGGTTGCGGATGAAGGGCCGATGCATCGTGCAGTGGAGCATCAGGATCACCGGCGCGACCTCGTACGCCCACAGCGCGATGTAGAGGCCGCCCGCGACGACGCGCCCCCACGGCGGCAGCGGCGCGTAGTGCATCGCGTAGAAGAGCGCGCTCATCGCGATCGACATGATCACGATCACCTTGATCGTGAGGCGCACGAATACCTCGTCGCGCGCCTCGTACAAGGCCTTCCTGCACCAGCGGCTGAGCGGTCCGTCTCCGTACGTCGGAGCCTCGGTCACGTCGAGAATCGGGAACGGCGCTGCGGTCGGCATGGCTCAACGCGATTAGCCCAACCGCGCGCCGGACGGTAGGCGGCACGGTGCGCGAATTTGCCTACGCACGCCGCGGAAAATCGTTCACGGAGGCGCCGGCACGACGTGCCCTTCGAGATCGAAATAAGTCGTCTCGACCACCTTGCGCATCTCGTCGTGGCGCATCCGGACCGAGGAATATCCGCCGCTGCGGAGCACGGGCTCGCCGGCCTTGCCGAGGTAGCGGCGCTCGATCTCGTCGTCGCGCGCGTCGTACGTCGACCGCTCGATCGCGAAGCCGCCGGCGGTGAGGACGGGCCGGCCCGCGGCGTCGAAATAGCTTCGTTCGATGGGGTTTCCGCGATCGTCGCGGCCCGTGCGGACGATCGCCCAGCCCTCCGGCGACAGGCGCGGGCGGTCGCCTTCCCCGAAACAAGTGCGCTCGGTCTCCTTGCCGCGGTCGTCGTGCCGGACCCGGATCGTGGCGCACCCGTCGGCGGCGACGATCGGCCGCCCGTCCACGCCGAGGTACGCCGTCTCGACCTCGATGTCGCGATCGTCGTAGCGGCGGCGCACCGTCGCGTGGCCCGCCTTCGTGAGGGTGGGGCGTCCGTCCACACCGAAGGCGCTCACCTCGACGGGGTTCTCGCGCTCGTCGTACCGGGTGCGGAGGATCGCGGCGCCGGCGGTGTTCGTGATCGGGAGGCCGTCCACGCCGAAGAAGGCGCGCTCGACCTCGGCGTTGCGATCGTCGAAGCGGAACCGGACGATCGAGTAGCCGTCCTGCACGCGCGTCGCCTCACCCGAGAGGCCGAAGTAAGCGCGCTCGATCTCGCGGCCGCGCTCGTCGCATTTCGCGTGAAAGGAAGCGTATCCGAGCTTGCTCCGGGCGGGGCGATCGTCGGGGCCGAAGAGGGCGCGCTCGATCTGACAGCCGGCCTCGTCGTAGCGGGCGCGCCACCGCGCGACGCCGTCCTCGCGGCGCGTCGGCTTGCCGTCGACGCCGAGGTACACGCGCTCGATCACGTTGCCGTGCTCGTCGACGGTCTGGCGCGTGCCCGCGGCGCCGTCGCTGTTCGCGGCGGGCCGTCCGTCCGCCGCAAAGTACGCCCGCGCGACCTCGTTTCCCTTGGAATCCCAGGTGATCGTCGCGCGCGTCACGCCGTCGGTGCGCACGAGCGGGCTCCCCGCGTCGTCCAGGAACACGAGCGCGATCGGCTGGCCGTGCTCGTCGTTCGTCTGCTCGTAGCCGTACACGCCGAAGCTCGGGCGAGGGGAGCCGCGATCGCTGAAGTAGCTCGATTTGCGCCGGAACCCGCGCTCGTCGAACTCGTAGCGGTACATCGCGACGTCGCCCGCGTCCGGCTGCGGGAGATCGTTGCGGTCCTGGCGCACGATCTGGAGCCGGTCGTCCTTGTAGGCGTACACGTACTTCGCGAGGAACCGCCCCGTGGGCCCGCGCTCGATGCGGTACGCGACGCGGCCGTCGTCGGCGTAGTGCAGCTCCGCGGACGAGAAGGCGCCGCAGTCCGCGAGCGATCCGAGCGCGCCGCGGCCGTTCACGCACTCGACGGCGACGACGCGCCCGCCCTTGCGGAGGAGCTTCCGCGTCATCGAGCGACCGTCCGGTCCGGAGAGCGGGGCCACGCCCTCGAAGACGCCGCGGCGATCGACGACGTTCGCGTAGTACGTGATCTTGAGGCGATCGCGATCCCACACGACGACGCCTCCGATCGCGCCGACGGCGAGCGCGATCCCCACGCCCGCGATCGCCGCGCGGCGCCTGCGCGCGAAGAGGCCGAGCTTGCGACCGATGCCCGCGGGCCGCGCGCGGATCGGGCGATCCTCCGCGACCGCCCGCAGATCCTCGGCGAGGGCGCGCGCGCGCGCGTACCTCTGGCCCGGCAGCCTCGCGAGGCACGTCTCGATCACCGTCGCGAGATCGACCGGCAGATCCGGCCGCGCGCGCCGCGGCGGAGCCGGATCCTCCGTGAGCACCTGATGGAGGAGGCGCGCCTCGGTGTCGCCGTCGTGCACGGGGCGCCCCGTCGCGACCTCGTAGAGCGCCGCGCCGAGGCCGTACACGTCGGCCCGCGCGTCGACGGGGGCGAGCCGGCTCTGGAGCTGCTCCGGCGCCATGTACCGCAGCGTGCCGAGGATCTTCACGTCCGCGGAGGTGAGCGCGCGCGACTCGTCCGCGAGCTTCGCGAGGCCCAGATCCATGATCACGAGCCGCTTGCCGTCGGCCGACAGCATGAGGTTCCCGGGCTTCAAATCACGGTGGATCACGCCCGCGTCGTGCAGGTGCGCGAGGCCGTCCGCCGCGTCCGCGAAGAGCTCCGCGAGGCGCCTCCCGAAGTCGCGCGGTCCGAGCTCGGCGCGCCATTTCTCAATCGCAAAGGTCGCGTGCGCGAGGTCGTTCCCGTCGACGTGCTCCATCGCGTAGTACGCGCGGTCCGCGTCGGCGCCGGTCGCGAGGATGCGCACCACGTTCGGGTGATCGCAGCGCGCGAGGGCGATCATCTCCTTCTTGAAGCGCTGGTGCGCGACGGGATCCGCGGCGAGCGCGGGCGGCAGCACCTTGAGCGCCACGGTGCGCCCGAGGCTCCGCTGAAGGGCCTGGTACACGACGCCCATCGACCCCCGTCCGAGCTCGGCGGCGATCTCGAAATCGCCGATGATCGCCCCGGATTTCGCGGGCTCGCTCTCGGGCGGGGCGGTGGCTCCGGCGCGCGTCTTCGCGACGACGTCGTCGACGTCCGCGGGCGTCACGTCGCGGCCGCGCAGCTTCGCGAGGAGCGCCGTCATCGCGGCGCGCGCGTCCATGCCGTCGAGCGTCTGTCCCGAGGCGTAGTCGAGGTACTCCACGCTGCGGATCTCGGCGTCGTCGCGGCGCCGCGCGGTGCGGTTCAGAAAGCCGATCTGCTCACGATCCAGCTCGTCCTCGCGGCGGTACACGACGAGCGGGTGCAGCGGCACGCGAGCTCCGGCGCCCACCAGATAGAGGTGCCCCGGCGTCGCGCCCGTCGCGTCCGGCGCGCCGTCCGCTTCGCGCGCGAGGCCCGCGAGCCCGGTGAGCGCGTACCACGTGATCCGGCCGGCCTCGCCGTCCGCGGAGAGCCGCGCCTGCGCGAGCTCCATCCCGCCGAAGAGCGAGGGCTCCGCGAGCACGACCGCGATCGCGTCCAGGAGGAGCCGCGCGAATTCCTCGTAAAACGAAGCCGTTCGTTGCGCGCCGTGCCCGATGACGGCGTTGCGGTACGCGACGAGGATCTCGAAGAACCCGAGCGCGCCGCGGCGGAGCGACTGCCTGGTCGCCTCGTCGGCGAGCGCGCCCTCCTCGACGCCGCGCTTCGCGAGGTCGGCTAGGGCGGACCACTCCGGCCGCTTCTTCGTCAGCTCGGCGGCGGCGCAGAGCGGCGGGAACAGGGCCACGTCCGCGCGCTTCGAGAGGGCGGTCACGAGCTCGCGGAGGATCTCGCACCAGTGCCCGAGCGACGGCAAGACGAGCGCCTCCAGCTTGCGGGCGAGATCGCTCGACGGATCGATCGCGCGCTCCATCCACAGCCCGACGCGCGCCGACGCGGCGAGCTTGAGCGTGCACTCGGCGAGGTAGAACGCCGCGTGGTGCCGGTCCGCGGGGCTCTTGCCGTTGAGCGCGCGCAGGACGAGCTGCGCGAGCGGCAGGGGCAGCGTCGCCATCCGCTCGCGCAGGACCGCGGCGGCCTTCGCTTTCGGCGTCGCGCGGCGATCCGTGGGGTCCGGCATCGCGCGGGAGCATAAGCAAATCTGCGCTTCGTGGCCGAACCGAAGTACGATGCGCGCGATGCGGCTCGGTCCGGTGCTCCTCGTGCTCGCGTGCGGCCTCGCGGCGGTGCCGGCCGGCGCGCAGACGTGCCCGCCGAACGATCCGCTCTGCACGAAGGACTCCGCGGGCAAGCAAAAGCCGAAATTCAAAAGCGATCAGGACGCGCAACAGAAGTCGCAGGACGACGCGAAGCCCCCGGCGGACGACCAGAACGCCGTCAGCACGCCGAAGCCCGCGGAGGCGCCCGCGAAGCCCGTGGAGTCGCCCCCGAAGTCTCCCCCCGCGAAGGCCGCCGAAGCCGCGCCGCGCGGCGTGATCACGCTCGCGGAGGTGACGATCACCGGCCGCGTTCAGAAGCCGATCGCCGCCGTCGACGTCGGCCGCATCAACCCGCACCTGACGCTCACCGAGCTGCGCCAGCCGTTCCTCGACCGCATCGAGAAGGTGATCTACTCCGACCCGTTCTGAGTCGAAATCACCTTCGCCAGACGACGAATTCGCGCTTCGCCGAGCCCGCGTACCGCGGCGTCGCGGTGAGCTCCACCACCTCGCCGGGCGCGAGCAGCGTGCGCTGCGGCTGCTCCAGCGTCCACGCGGGGCCCACCGAGAGCCCGTGCACGTACGGCGCGGCCGGGCTCACCACGATCGCGACGACCTCTTTTTCGCCGCTGCGGCCCGTCACCTTCGCGCCCCGCGGCGTCAGCGTCGCGCCGACGAGCGACGTCAGCTCGAAGCCCTCCGCCGTCATCCGCCGCGCGAACGCTAGCAGCGCGAGGCCGCGGTCCAGCGCCGCGCGATCCGGCGAAGGCGGCGTCGCGAGCCACAGAGGCGCCGCCGCCCGCGCGAAGCCGCCCTGCGCGCCGCTCGCGTCGAACGCGCCGGCCCGGCCTTCGAGGCACATCGCCTGAAGCACGCCCACGTCCACGAGCGGACGGCACGCGGCCTCCTTGCCGACGCTGCTCCCCGTGATCGTCGACCGCGCGTCCGTCGACAGCGCGATCGCCCCCGGCCGATCCGACGCGTCGGTCCCGGGCGCGATCGAGATGCCGCTCGCCGCGAGCGCCGCGCGCGCGGCGTCCGCGAGATACACCGAGGCCGTCCACACCGCCCCGCGAAATCCGGCGCGCTCCGCGATCTCCCGCAGGCCGAGCAGCCCGCCGACGCGCGCGCGCGGCCCCTCGAACACGACCACGTCCCCCGGCGAGGTGCGCCACACGCTGAGCCCCGCGAGGTCCTTTCCGCACGCTCCGACGGCGCCCTTCTTCGTCGCGATCGATCGGTCGCCGCCCTTCTTCCGCAGCGCCAGACCGCCGCCCCGGCTCACCGCGAGCGCGCACGACTCCTTCGCGGGCGGCACCACCACGAACGGCGCGTCCCCCTCCGAGAACGCCACGTGCGCGAGCCCCGCGAGGCCGAGCGCGCGCTCCTCCGAGACGAGGCGATCCGGATCCGCCTTCGGCGCGGCGGCGCTCGATCCCGCGAGCCACCCGTCGAACGCGGCCTCGGCGCACGCGCGGTCCACCGCCTCCGGCACCACGCGACCGGGCGGCGGCGACATCGTCACGAGCGCGTCCGCGCCGCCCACCGACTCGGCCTGCGCCTTCATCACGACCGCCGCGACGAGGCCCTGGCCCGCGGCGGTGATCTGCGCGTCCTCGGCCTTGCAGCTACAAAACGCGAGCGATCCGTCGGCCTCGTTCGTGACGCCGCCGCGCTCCACGCGGATGTGCGCGCTGCCTTTCGTGCCGGCCGCGACGACGATCGTGCACGTGCCGCCGCCCGCCGCGAACGTGAACGGATCCGATCCGACCTCCGTGCGCACCGTCGTGAAGCCGCGCGCGAACGGCTTCGCCGCCTCGTTCGCCGCGTCCGCCGCGTCCGCGCGCCACTGGAGCTGCGCGCTCGTCGCCTTCGCGATCCACGCGCCCGCCGCCCCGAGGACCGCGAGCCCCGCCACGATCCCCGCGACCTTGAACGGGAGCTTCTTCCGCCGCGTCGCCATCTCTTCGCGGGCCGCGGCGAGCACCTGCTCCAGCGCCACCTTGCGCTCTTCGGCCTTCAAGCGCGCGTCGATGAGGTACTCGGCGTTGTCGACGTTGCGGCCTTCGAGCGCGGCGATCGCGCGCTCCACCTCGATCAGCTCGGCGAGGGCTTCGCGCTCGCGATCGCGGGCCTTTCCGCGAGAGCGGGGGGGCCGAGCTCCGGGGCGTTCGGGCATCGTGGGGATCGGAGGGTATCCCGCCTCCGCGCGATGCGATCCGGGATTCGCGCGAGCCTCCGCGTGAACCGGAAAAGACGCTCCTCGACTGGCCCCATCCGATACCCGTGCTCGGCCGCGCGGCGCTCCGACGTGACGGCGTCGTACGGCACACGGTGGAACGAGACGCGCTGTCGGTCGGTGTCCCAGATGGCCACTTCGGCGCGCGGATCGCCCTGTTTTCGTGCGGCATCCACGGATCCGGGGTTGATCAGATACCGCCTGTCCGCCGCGGAGAGGTCGACTTCGATATCGTCCTTCGACTCGACCTCTCCGCGGCGGCCAGCGTGGCCGGCGCGGATCTCCCACAGCCGCCGTTCGTGCGTGTGACCGAACAGGCACACGCGGGCCCCCGGCACCTCCGCGCGCAGGAACGCCTCGTTTTCGAGCACGTCCGCGTCCCTCGTCACGTACTGACACACGTCGCGCACCCCGCCGTGCACCGCCACGGTGTCCCCCTCGATCACGAGCCGCGCCGGCAGCCCCCGGAGGAACGTGCGCGTCTCTTCCGAGATGGCCTGTCGCGTCCGCCCGAGGGCGAACGCCGGCTTGATGGCGCACCGCTCGAAGCCCAGCGTCGAGGTCGCGACCAGATCGTGATTGCCAGTCACGCACTCGGCCCGAGCCTCCGCGAGGAGCCCCGCGCACGCGTCCGGATCGGCGTTGTATCCGACGATGTCCCCGAGACAAACGAGCCTGTCCACGCCCATCGTCTCGACGAGGAACCCGAGCGCCGCCGTGAGCGCCTGCAGGTTACCGTGAATGTCCGACAGGATCCCGTACCGCACGCTGCCCCCGCTGCGAAAGGAACCCTCGCACCCACTCCGACAGAGGCAGCGGGTCCGTCCACGAGAACGTCTCGTACACGACGGGGCTCCGCGCGAGCGAGGCGAGCCACCCGCCGAGGCTCAGAGATCCGTCCGCGTGCTGCTCCCGATAGGCCTTGTAATCCCGATAGAAGTCGACCCACTTCACGTTCGGCCGGTACGTGGCGAGATCTGGAGTCGGCCGCCCGGACACCTGGTATCGATACGCGATCGCCGGCAAATTCACCCCGTGGACGGCGCCGAGATAGTGCCACAGCGTGAACCGCGCGTTGATCTCCAGCACGTAGAGATCCCCTGTTCGAGCGTGCCGGATCAGGTCCACCTTGAAGGGCCCCTTGAGCCCGAGGCGCCGCACGACATCGGTCCCGACGGCGCGGACCGACGGATCCAGCGTCAGCTCGATGAAGGAGCTCTCCCCCGCGATCCTCGGCCACGTCCGCAGCTTCCGCCCGGAGAAGGAGGCCAGAATACGACCGTCCTCGTCCGCGAACCCGTGGAACGACACGAGCGACTCCGGCCCTCCCTCCACGTATTCCTGCACGATGAGCGCGTCCCGGTGCTTGTCGAAGGCCGGGTGATTCACGAGCTCCTCGCGCGACTCGAACACGCGCGCCTTGCCGATGCCGTCGAGCAGCTCTTGCTGGATCTCGGCCCACGACGTCTTCCTCCGCGGCTTTACGAGCACCGGCCCGTGGAGATCCGACAGGCCTCGATCCGGAGCCGAGGTGGGCTTTCGCGTGCGCGGGACGCGGATCCCGGCGGCCTCCGCGACCTCGGTGAAACGCTCTTTATCGGCCATGGCCCACGCGAGCTTCGGCGCGTTGATGGTGAAGGCGAAATGCTCGGACAGCCGATCACGCACCCGATACAGCATCTCCAACTGCTCGTCGGTGCCGTAGACGAAAGGCACCTTGACACCGAACCTGCGGTGCAGCGCGGCCCCGGCGTCGAGCAGCAAATCCAGCGTCTCCTCCGCGTGCGCCTCCCCGAAGCCGGGCACGATCACGCTCCCTTTCACGTACCTCGACCGGAGCGCGATGTCGCGCGGATCGTCCGTCGCGAGGACCGCGGCGATCCCGGCCATCCCGTGCGGCCGCACCAGCGTGAGGTCCCCGGCCACCACCGCCGGCACGCTGCCCGAAGGCACCCGATCGAGCGAGATTGAATCTGCCAATGGCCCCTCCTCTCCGCCGACTGGCCTGTTGAGCCGCGCCGGCGAGCCCTTCACGGTGCTTTGTGCTCGGGGGCTGGTCAAGGAAAGACTGCCACTTTCGCGAACATGGCAGTCGTATCGAACGGCGCGAACGGAGTGACCGCGGGAGAGGGAAGATCCCGAAAAGCAGGTGCCCCCCGGCGGCCCGCGCTCCGCGCGCGCCGGCCCCCCCAAGCTGCTCGCTCCGCTCGCATCGGGGGGGCTTCGATCTATCCTGCGCGCGCATGAAGACAGCGGTCGTCACCGGAGCGAACCGAGGGATCGGTCTGGAGGTCTCGAAACAGCTCGTTTCCAAGGGCATTCGCGTCATCGTCACCGCGCGTGAGGAGGCGGCGGCGCGCGAGGCGGCGCGGTCCGTCGTCGCGGGGCCGGGCTCTGCGGAGCCGTTCGCGCTCGACGTCACGCGGCCCGGGACGATCGCCGCGCTCGCCGATCACGTCCGCGGCGAAGGCGGCCTCGACATCCTGGTGAACAACGCCGGCGTCGCGCTGAACGGCTTCGACGAGCGGGTCGCGCGCACCACCCTCGACGTCAACTTCCACGGCCCGCGCCTCGTGACCGCGGCCCTGCTACCGCTCATGCGCTCAGGCGGCCGGATCGTCATGGTGTCGAGCGGCCTCGCGGATCGCGGCGGCATGAGCCGCCCCGTGGCCGCGCGCTTCACCGATCCCTCGCTGACGGAAGCGGATCTCGTCGCGCACGTCGAGAAATTCGTCCGCGACGTCGCCGCCGGCGCGCACCGCAAAGAGGGGTGGCCGACGTCGGCGTACGCGGTCTCGAAGGCGGGGCTGAACGCGCTCACGGTCCTGCTCGCGAGGCGGCTCGCCGCGGACCGGCGCCGGATCCTGGTCAACGCCGTGTGCCCCGGCTGGGTGCGCACGCGCATGGGCGGCGACGGAGCCCCGGTGTCGGTCGAGGACGGCGCGCGCGGCGTCGTGTGGGCGGCGCTGCTCCCCGAGGGCGCTCCCACCGGCGGCTTCTTCCGCGACGAGGCCCCCGCGAGCTGGTGATGCCCGAACGCGCGCGCCGCCGCGAGCTCTGGATCGCCGCGATCGCGCTGGTGATCGGCTCGTACCTCTACCGCCTCCCAGCGCTCGTGAACGCGGAGGGCACGAACGCGGACGCCGCGGTCGTCGGCCTGCAGGCGATGCACATCCTCCGCGGCGAGCACGCGGCGTTCCTGTGGGGCAGCGGCTACCAGACATCGGCCGACTCGTACGTGGCGGCGGCGTGGTTCGCGCTCCTCGGGCCGACGGGCCTCGCGCTGCGCCTCTCGACGCTGACGGACCACGTGATCCTGACGCTCGCGGCGTTCGGCGTCCTCACGCGCCGATTCCGCCCATCCGTCGCGGCGCTCCTCGCGGGCGTGCTCGTGCTGACGCCCAGCACGATGCACACGTACATCCTCTATCCGCCGCGGCAGCTCGCGCTCACGCTGGCGTTCGTGGGGCTGTGGATCGCGGACGGAGCGCCCCACGGGAGGCGGAGGCCGCTCCTGCGGTTCGCGATCGGCTGCGGGCTCGGCACGCTCGCGTGCGGCGCGGATCCGTACACGCTGCTCTTCCTGCCGCTTTCGGGCCTGTGGGCGCTCCTGATCGCGCTCGACACATGGGGGGTCGAAGGAGGAGGCGCGCGGCTCGTCCGCACGGCGAAGCGGCTCGGCGCGGGGCTCGCGGGGGCTCTGATCGGCGCGGTCCCGTACGTGCTCTTCCTCCTGCAAGCGCGGCACACCGAGGGCACGCTCACGCTCAACTGGGCGGACGTGCCGCGGCGGTATGGCCTGCTCGTCGAGGAGTGCTTTCCCGCGCTCGTGTCGACTCGGGTGTATTCGTACGCGCCCGACGGCACGTGGGGCCCGTACCCGTTCTCGCCTTCGTTCGTCGCGGTGGAGCGCGTGGGAGCGTGGCTGTTCCTCGCGGGCGTCGCGTCCGGCCTCGCGCTCGTCTTCGTGCGGCGCATCCCGTGGTCCGTCCGTCGCGTCGGCCTCGTGGGCGCCGTCGCGCTCCCGCTCACGCTCGCGGCCTTCTTGTCGTCGAACATGATCATGGACAGGCACGCTTCGCGGTACCTCGTCGCGATCGTCCTGTTCGCGCCTTTCGCGCTCGCGCCCGCGGCGTACCTCCTCCGCGGCGCGCGCGCGGCGATCGCGCTGACTCCGTACCTCGTGAGCGTCGCGGGCGGCGGCTGGACGAGCTACCGCCCGTGGACGGATGGCCTTCGCGTCGACGCGAGCTGGGGCCGCCACGAGGACGAGTGGGCGCTCCACCGCGCGCTGTCCGAGCGGCACGTCGAGTACGCGATCGCCGACTACTGGTCTTCGTACCGGCTCGGCTTCCTGTGGCGCGAGGCGATCGTCGTCGTCCCGAAGGCGGTCGTGGAGGACCGCTATCCGCCGCAGCGCGAAGCCTTCTCGAAGGCCGCGCGCGTCGCGTACATCCACGATCCCGAGCGCTGCAGCGAGTCGCCGGACGACGTGGCCGCGGCGATCGCGGCCGGCAAGACCCCGTTCGAGCCCACGTTCGAGCGCCTCCGCTTCGGCGCGTTCACGGCCTTCGTCCTCACGCGTCGCGAGATCGCCCCCAATCTTTGGTGAGCCGCCGAGGGCCCTCCGGGGCACTCGGAGCCCCCTTGTGTGGAGGCGCCGCATACAAGCCACCTGACCGTGGCGAATCGCCCCATGCCGCCCTGCGCAACTCCGCTGTTGCAGGTGCCGTCGAAGAAGAATGAAGCCGCGGCGGAACGCGGACGCCGTCGTCGAAAACTGCGACATCCAGGCGCCCAGTGCCGCACTCCAGACTCCATAGCTCAGAGGAGCAGGATTTTGACGGCCATTATTTGCCCCTACGATTTTAGGGGTTCGGCGCAAAAACCATCTTGCGAGATCGGATGTGATGTTCTAAAAGCGGTGACCTCAGAACTTGCACCGAGCGCCCTTCCGCCGCGCCGGACGAGCTCAATCTCTTCGTGGATTGTTTGCCACTCTTTCTGAATGTGAGGAGCGTGCCGATGAATCGTTTTCTCTGCGGTCTGGGCGTCTTTTCGGTCCTTGGTCTTCTCGGGGCGGGCTGCGTGGCCGGCGCTCCCGACGAGAGCGAGGAAGAGGCGGGCGTGAACGAGTCTGCGGTGGGCCAGAGCGAGCTCCTGCCGACGGGCAAGGGCGCGGGCATCATCAACAACGCGCAGGTCGGCAGCGACAACGGGAACGCGAAGCCGGGCGGCGGCGCCAAGCCATCCTCGAACGGCATCAGCTACCACGGCGGCCCCGTCATGACGGGCACCATCAACCTCTATTACATCTGGTACGGCAACTGGGCCGGCAACAACGCCACGACGATCCTTGAGGATCTCGGCAAGAGCATCGGCGGCTCCCCGTACTGGAACATCAACACGACGTACACGAGCTCGGCCGGCACGCACCTGTCCAACTCGGTGGCGTTCGGCGGATCGACGTCGGACAACTACTCGCAGGGCACGGCGCTGTCGGACGCGGCGATCCAGACGATCGTGTCGAGCGCGATCTCGGCGAACAAGCTCCCGAAGGACACGAACGGCATCTACTTCGTGCTCACCTCTGCGGACGTGAACGCGACGAGCGGCTTCTGCTCGCAATACTGCGGCTGGCACACGCACGGGACGATCAGCGGCTCGGACATCAAGTACTCCTTCGTCGGCAACCCGGACCGTTGCCCGTCGGCGTGTGCCGGCGGCCAGTCGCCGAACGGCAACGCGGGCGCGGACGGCATGGCGTCGATCCTCGCGCACGAGGCGGAAGAGGCCGCGACGGACCCGGATCTCAACGCCTGGTACGACAACCGCGGCTACGAGAACGCGGACAAGTGCGCGTGGACCTTCGGCACCACGTACACCGCGGCGAACGGCGCCCAGGCGAACATGAAGCTCGGCGCCCGCGACTACTACATCCAGCGCAACTGGGTGAACGCGGCCGGCGGCTCCTGCGCGCTGAGCTACTGAGCCTCTTCGGGGGGAGAGTGCCAGTCTGAAACAACGACGCCCCGGTGCTTCGGCATCGGGGCGTCTCACTTTTGTGCGACTGCGTTGGTTGTGCCCACCCCCGGCCTTCGCTGCGCGAAGTCCGCCCCTCCCAAATCGCTCTCTCCGTTCGCGAAGGGAGGGGAGGCCCTCAGTCGGGGATCTGGATCCCACGGAGAGGGGCAGTCGCTTCGCCTCCCTCTTCGACGATCCATTTCGCGATGATCTTGAATGCCTGTTCGTTCGGGTGGCGGCCGTCGGCGGCGGTCATGTCTTTGCGGGCGCGGCCGTCTTCCGTCACGAGGGGCGGGCGGTTCACGCGGATGTACGGGATGTGTTGCTCGCGGGCCCAGGCCTGGAGCACCTCGCTGCCGTACGTGATCTGGAGCACCAGATCGAAATCCTCTTCCGACTGAACGATCGGCTCCAGGATCGCGATCGGCACGCCGGGGAAGCGCTCGCGCACGCCGTCCACGACCTTGATCACGCGCTGGAGCACCTCCAGCGGCTCGCGGCGGCCGGCGCGGAGATCGTTCGCGCCGCCGTTCACGACGACGCCGGCGGGGCGCTCCTTCGGCAAGCAGGCGTCGAGCTGCTCCCACATCTGCACGGTCTGCGTCCCGCCGAGGCCGCGGTTCAGCACCGGAGCGCCGGGGAACAGCTTGTTGAGCGGCATCTTCTCGATGGTCGAGGAGCCGAGGAACACCACCGTACCGGCCGGCGCTTTCGCGTTCTCCGCGCGGAACTTATTCAGCGCGCGGTGGAACTGGTACGTCCACACCTCGGCGCGGATGCGCCAGCCGCCGGGCATGATGTTGAGCCACGCGCCCGCGAGCGCGCCGCCGGTGACGCCGCCGATGAGCACGCCCGCGCCCACGACCCGGGTCACGATGCGAAACCAGCGCGGACGAGGCTTCTTCGTGGGGGGCTTCGGGCTCTCGGCGGGGGGGGAGGCGGACGGCGCTTCCTCGCTCATCGTGGACGGGACCTCTTCGGCGTTGCTCCGCGCGGACACGCGGGCCTGGGTACGACGCTGCCATCACCCGCGCGCCGCGGCAACGGTGCAAACGCATCCCTTCGCGAATGGAAGCGGCGCAGATTGCGGGACGGCCGGCGATGGGGCAAATGGCGCTTCCATGGCGGAGCTGATCCAGGACAAGGACGTGGCGGCGGCGCTCCGAGCGGCGCGCACGATCGCGGTGCTCGGAGCGCACGAGGCGATGACGCGGCCGGCGTATTACGTGCCGCAGTACCTGTTCGAGCAGGGCTACAAGATCGTGCCGGTGAACCCGCTCCTCGCCGGGAAGACGATGTGGGGGGAGACGGTGCGCGCGACGCTCGCGGAGATCGGACAGCCGATCGACATCGTCGACGTGTTTCGGCGGCCGGAGCTCTTGTCGGAGCACCTCGCGGACATCCTCGCGATGGCGCCGCGGCCGCGGATCGTGTGGCTGCAGCTCGGCATTCGCAACGACGCGTTCGCGCGCGACGTGGAGGCGGCGGGGATCGACGTGGTGCAGGATCGCTGCACGCTCGCGGATCACCGGCGGCTGCACGTCGGCCGCGTGATCTGAGCGCGGGACCGGGACCCTCGCGCGTGGCTCGCCGCATCGCCCTCGGCTTGTTCTGCGCGCACCTCGCGGCGCTCGACGTGGCGCTGCGCGGGCCTTCGTTCTACGCGGTGCACCCGCGCGCGGCGCTGCACCTCTTCGCGAGCGCGGCGCTGCTGTTCCTGGTGGCGTCGGCCCGGCCACGTCGCGCGGTTCGCGTCGCGTTCGGCGCGCTCGTGGGCGCGGGCGTGGCGCTGCAGGGCGCGTTCTATTCGTACTACCACGCGCCGTTCGACGATCAGGCCGCGGCGGCGGCGCGCCTCGCGTGGGCGGACGTCCGCGCGATCGTGATCGCGGGGCTGCCGTACGCGATCGTCGTCGCTGTCGTCGTCGCCGCGATCGAGGCCGCGTGGCTCGCGTTCGTGACGGGCGCAGACAAAACGGATCGCGACGCGGGAACGAAGGTGCGGTTCGCGCGGTGGGGCGCGGCGGCGGTGATCGCGCTCGCGATCGTGCTCGGGGGGCCGCTTCGGTACGGGACGACGGAGATCCGCACGGCGGTGGCCGCGACGTCGTTCGCGCTCGCGAAGGGGCCGGGGACGGCGTCGCAGCGCCGCAGCGTGCCGCCGCTCGCTTCGAAGCGGGCGCGCGTGCCGAGCGTGCTGTTCGTCGTCACCGAGAGCGTGCGGGCCTCGGATTATTGTGGGGATCCGGCGCTGCCGTGCGAGGTCGGGCCGGAGATCGCGGCGCTGCTGCCCGAGCGACACGCGCTGTCGCAGATGCGCGCGACGTCGGCGTACACCGCGATCTCGATGAGCGCGCTGCTCACGGGCCTCGTGCAGGTGGGGGCGCGCGATCGCATCGCGGCCGCGCCGGATCTGTTCGATCTCGCGCGGGCGGTGCGCGGCGACGACGGGCGGCCCCTCGGCGTGCACTACTGGTCGGCGCACTCGCCGAGCTTCTTCGAGCGGGACAATCCTGCCTCGGCCGTCGATTCGTTCCTGTCGGCGGATCAGATCGCCGGCCACGTGATCGACGACGTCGAGGACGCGGTGGCGGGCGGGTTCGATCGAAAGCTCGCGGCGGAGTGCGAGGCGCGCTTCCCACGGCTCGCGCCGCCGTACCTCGTGATGCTCCACTTCTCCGGCACGCACGCCCCTTATTTCGTCGACGATTCGCGCGCGCCCTTCCGGCCGTACAGCCACACCGTGAGCTGGTCCGGGCTCGACGATCTGCACCGGGCTTACCGCGACGCGATCCACGAGCAGGACCGATCCATCGCGACGTGCGTGCGCGCGTTCCTCGCGGCGCAGCGGGGCGGTCCGCACGTGATCGTCTTCACGAGCGATCACGGCGAAGAGTTCGGCGAGCACCGCGCGATCCACCACGGACAGGACCTGTACGACGAGCAGATCCACGTGCCGGCCTTCGTCGCGGCGGGCGGCGGCGCGCTGTCGGACGAGGAGACGAAAACGCTCGCGGCGGCGCGCGACGCGCCGGTGACGCACTTCGATCTGCTGCCCACGATCCTCGACGCGCTCGGCGTGCTCGATCACTTCGCGATCGCGGCCGATCGCAAGAACCTCGCTGGACGAAGCCTCTTCAGGCCCGCGCCGCCGTCGCCTCCGCTCGTGCCGATCACGAACTGCTCGGGCATGTGGCAGTGTCCGATGAACGCGTGGGGCGTCCTCGCGGGCGATCGCAAGCTCACCGCGCAGGCGTGGGACGGGGAGTGGCGGTGTCTGTTGCTCGCGGACGGCGAGAAGGAAGCGCCGCTCGCGGCGTGCGCGGATCTCGTGACCGCCTCGCGCGCCGTGTTCCGCACCAAGCCGAACGGCGCGCCGAACGAATGAAGCGCGCCCTTGCAACGAAGCCCCACGGGCCCACGCCGCGCGACGAGGCCGAGCTGCTCGATCGCGCGCGGGCGCTCGAAGACGTGCCGCTCGCGCACATCGCGGCGCTCCTCGGCGAGCCTCCGCCATCCACCTCGGCGCGCACGAAAGGCAAGGCCGGCGAGCTCGTCGAACGGGCGCTCGGCGCGACGGGTGGATCCGCGGCGACCCACGATTTCCCGGGGCTCGGCGTCGAGCTGAAGACGATCCCGCTCGGGCCCTCGGGGCGGCCGCGCGAGTCGACGTTCGTGTGCACGCTGCCGCTCGCGGCCGCGGATCGCGCGCGGTGGAGCGACTCGTGGGCGCGCCGGAAGCTCTCCGCCGTGCTGTGGGTGCCGCTCCTCGATGCGCCGCGATCGGCGGGAAACGAAGGCGATCCCACGTGGCCCCGCGTCGGCCGGGCGGTGCTGTGGCGGCCCACGGCCGAGCAGGAGGCGGCGCTCGCCGCGGACTTCGACGAGATCGTGGGGCTCATCGGATCCGGCTCGATCGAAGCGCTCTCGGCGCGCGTGGGGCGGTGGCTCCAGGCGCGTCCGAAGGCCGCCCACGGCCGCGTGCGCACCGCGGCGTTCGGGCCGGACGACGAGCGCATCGCCGCGTTGCCGCGGGGTTTCTACCTGCGCGCGCGGTTCACCGGGGCCATCTTGCGGGATCCCTCCGCGCTTCCCCGGTGATATGGGCCGATCGTCATGGCTGCTCCCAAGGCTCCCTCTCGCAACGTCCTCGGCGGCCCGCTCGCGGACTGCTCCAAGCGCCCGATGACCGGCTTCTTCCGCGACGGGTGCTGCAACACCAGCGCGGACGATCGCGGCTCGCACACGGTCTGCGTCGTCGTCACGGCGGAGTTCCTGGCCTTCTCGAAGGGCCGCGGGAACGACCTGTCGACGCCGATGCCCGAGTACGCCTTCGAAGGCCTCAAGCCCGGCGACCGATGGTGCCTGTGCGCCGCGCGCTGGAAAGAGGCCCACGAGGCGGGCCGCGCGCCGCTCGTCGTGCTGACGGCCACCCACGAGCGCGCGCTCGAGGTGTGCAATCTGGCCGACCTGAAGAAGCACGCGATCGACATGAACTGAGCGAGAAGCCCTCGGACGCGTGCCAGTCGGCTCCGCTTCGAGCTGCGGCCTCCTCGCACCCCAAGAAACAAACTCTCATGACTCTTCGAGCGCGGCAGATTGCCACTTTCGAACAGGCGATCTCCTCCCGGTCACTCCCATGATCACGATCACGAACCTCGGCAAATCCTACGGCGCTCGCTCGCTCTTCGAGGACGTCTCTCTCAAGCTCGTGCCCGGCAATCGGTACGGCCTCGTCGGCGCGAACGGGTCCGGCAAGACGACGTTCCTCAACATCGTCGCCGGGGACGACACGCCCACGAGCGGGTCCGTCTCGTACCCGAAGACCGCGCGCGCCGGCGTGCTGCGGCAGGATCGGTTTCTCCGCGACGAGGAGCGCATCCTCGACGTGGCGCAACAAGGGGACACGCTCGTGTGGGAGGCGCTCGCGGAGCAACGAAGGCTCTCCGAGCACGGCGGGGACGCGGCGCGCATCGCGGAGCTCGAAGAGGTGATCCGCGCGCACGACGGGTACACGCTCGAAGCGCGCGCGTCGTTCATCCTCGAAGGCCTCGGCATCCCCGTGCCGCAGCACCGGATGCCGCTCGGCACGCTCTCCGGCGGCTTCAAATTGCGGGTGTTGCTCGCGCAGGTGCTCCTCGGCGGGCCCGACGTCGTGCTGCTCGACGAGCCGACGAACCACCTCGACATCCTCTCGATTCGCTGGCTGGAGAAGTTCCTCGCGGCCTACCGCGGGTGCGCGATCGTGATCAGCCACGACCAGCGCTTCCTCGACAACATCGCGACGCACATCCTCGACGTCGACTACGACACCATCACGGCGTACGTCGGAAACTATGCCGCCTTCGTGAAGGAGAAGGCCGCGATCCGCGAGCGCAAAGAGGCCGAGATCGAGAAGGCCGAGGCGGAGATCGCCCACAAACGCGCGTTCGTGGAGCGCTTCCGTTACAAGGCCACGAAGGCCGCGCAGGCGCAGAGCCGGCTCAAGCAGATCGAGCGCATCGAGGTCGAGGAGCTCGCGGACACGTCGCGGCGCGAGCCGAAATTCTCGTTTTTGCCAGAGCGCCCGAGCGGTCGCGACGTGCTCGACGCCCAGGCGATTTCGAAGGCGTACGGCGAGAAACAGGTCCTCCGCGACGTGACGATCACGGTGCGGCGCGGCGAGCGGCTCGCGGTGATCGGACCGAACGGGCTCGGCAAATCGACGCTGCTGCGCATCCTCGTGGACCGGCTCGACGCGGACGAGGGCGAGGTGAAGTGGGGCCACGAGGTGCGCATCGGGTACTTCGCGCAGGACCACCGCGAGATCCTCACGAACCCCGAGGCGACGGCGCTCGACACGCTCTGGGCCGTGCGTCCGAAGGAAGGAAACGCCTTCGTTCGAGGGCATCTGGGGCGCGTGCTGTTCTCCGGCGAGGACGTGAACAAGAAGGTCGGTCAGCTCTCCGGCGGGGAGGCCGCGCGCCTCGTGTTCGGGATGATCTCCGCGGATCAGCCGAACGTGCTCGTGCTCGACGAGCCGACGAACCACCTGGATCTGGAGGCGATCGGCGCGCTCGCGGAGGCGCTGAAGGCCTTCGAGGGGACGCTCTTGTTCGTGTCGCACGATCGCTGGTTCGTGTCGGAGATCGCGACGCGCATCCTGGAGCTCACGCCCGACGGGCCGCGCGATTTCCCGGGCACCTACGAGGAGTACCTCGCGCGGTGCGGCGACGATCACCTCGACGCGGAGACCGTCGTCCTCAAGGCGAAGGGCGACAAGAAGAAAGAGCAGGGGGCGGCGCCCACGTCCGGCCCGTCGTGGGAGGAGCAGAAGAAGCGCCGCAATCGCTTGAAGGAGCTGCCCGCGCGCCGCGACAAGGTGCTCGCCGACATCGAGAAGCTCGAAGGCCGCAAGACTGCCATTCACGATCTCTATGCCAGTGACGGATTTTTCGAGAAGACGCCGCAGGCCGAGGTGGACAGATTCGTCGCGGAAGAGGCCGCGATCGGGCCCAAGATCGACGCGCTGATGGCGGAGTGGGAGGCGCTCGAGAACGAGATCGCCGCGGGCGAAACGGGCTGACGGCGCCGCACAAGACAGTGGAGCCGGGGGCGTCGGGCCATGTACCCTCGCCCAATGATGAAGCACCCTTTCTTCGGCTCACGAATGCACACGGCGCTGATCCTCGCGGCGGCGCCTCTCGCGCTGACGGTCGCTTGCTCCGCGAACCGCACGACGAGCGGATCCAATGGGGGCGGCGGCAGCGTCTTCACGACCGGCGGCGGCAACACCGGCGGTGGCGGCATCGGCGGGGGCACGATCGGGCAGGGTGGACAAGGGGGCAAGCCGGTCCCCGTGGACCCGAAGACCTGCGAGGAGGCCGCCGACGCGAAGAGCTATGTCGGCTGCGACTTCTATCCCACGGTGACGGACAACATCGTATGGTCGACCTTCGATTACGCGGTCGTCGTCGCCAACAACGGGGACGCGCCGGCCGACATCGTGGTGCAGCGCAACGGCGCGGAGGTGGCGAAGACCACGGTCGCGCCGACGAGCCTCGGGACCCTGTATTTGCCCTGGGTCGACGAGCTGAAGACGATCGCTTCCATCACCGCGTGCGCGCCCTCGAACCCGAAGATGGCCACGGTGCGCGCGCCGGGCGGGGCGTACCATCTGACGTCGACGGTGCCAGTCACGGTCTATCAGTTCAATGCCATTGAATACGCCGCGAAGGGCGGTCCGCCAGGCAAGGACTGGTCCGCGTGCTCCGGCTTTTTGTGCGCGACGAACGGGTGTTTCTCGTTCACGAACGACGCGTCGCTGCTGCTCCCGAGCACGGCGATGACGCCGAATTACCGCGTGACCGGCATGCCCGCGTGGACGGTGCCGGACGCCATGCCGCCGAACAACTTCTATCCTGCGTACATCGCGATCACCGGCCTCACCGACAACACCATGGTGACCGTGAAGCTCTCGTCGACGGGCAGCGTCGTGGCGGGCGGCGGCATCCAGACGGCGGGGCCGAATGGCACCGTGTCGTTCCCTGTCAATCAAGGGGAGGTGATCGAGCTGGTCGGCGCGGGCGGCGGCGATTTCTCGGGCTCGCTCGTCACGGCGACGTCGCCGATTCAGGTGATCACGGGCATCTCGTGCTCCTATGTCCCGAAGGACGTGGCGGCGTGCGACCACCTGGAAGAGACGGTGTTTCCGGCCGAGACGCTCGGAAAGCATTACTTCGTGACGGTGCCGACGAGCCACGCGGGCGCGCCGGTGGCGCACGTGGTGCGGATTTACGGCAACATCGACAACACCAAGCTCACGTTCCCGGGGAAGAACCCGGGCGCGCCGACCACGATTCAGGCGGGGCAGGTGGTGGATCTGGGCCTCGTGAAGGACGATTTCGAGGTGGTCGGCGATCAGCCGTTCGCGGTGGCCTCGTTCTCGGTGGGCGCGGACATGATCGATCCCGGGTTGCCGACGGCGCAGCAGAAGGGCGATCCGGATCAGAGCCTGATGGTGTCCACGGAGCAATACCGCACCAAGTACGTATTTTTGGCGCCGAGCGACTACGACGTGAGCTTCATCGACGTGGTGCAGCCGATGGGCGCGAAGCTCACGCTGGACGGGCAAGAGGTGGGGACGGCGCCGATCGCGATCTCTTCGGATTACGGGGTGGCGCGCGTGCAGCTCGGGCCGGGCAACAACGGCGCGCACGTGCTCACGGCGACGGAGCCGGTGGGGCTGCAGGTGATGGGGTACGGGACGTACACGAGCTATCAGTACCCGGGCGGGCTCAATCTGTCGGAGATCTCGATCGCGCCGCCGAAGTGACTCGATATCACTCCTTGTCGGCCGGGACGATTCGCACGATCCCGGCCGCGCCGTCCACGAACAACGTATCTCCGGTCCGGATCCGCGTCGTCGCGTCGGGCACGCCGACCACCGCCGGGATGCCGTATTCTCGGGCCACGACCGCGCCGTGGGACATGGAGCCTCCCATCTCCATCACGAGGCCGCCCGCCGTCAGGAACAGCGGAGTCCACCCCGGATCCGTGGACGGGGCCACCAGGATCTCGCCGCGTTCCAGCTTCGCGCCGTTCGGGTCCAGCACCACGCGGGCCTTCGACGTCACCTGGCCTGTCGACGCCGGCGTGCCCCGGAGCTGGCCTTCCGGCTCCTTCGTCTCGCCCGCGGGGGCAGGCTCCGTCCCGTCGGAGAGGTAAATTCGCGGCAGGCTCCGGCGGCCTCGCTCGCGCAGGAGGGCGGCCCTTCGCGCGGTCACGATCGGCTTGAAATCGCGGCCTCTCAGCGCCTCCCGCGCCTCCGCGAGGTCGAGCATGAAGACGTCCTCCTCCGCGGACAGACTGCCGCTCTCCGTGAGCGCGCGGCCCACCTCCACGAGGTGCGCGCGGGCGGCGCCGAAGACGCGCATGAAATAGAACTTCGGCGCCTCCCGCAGGCCGGCCAGCGCGCGCATCCGCGACAGGAGGAAGGCCGCCACGTCCGCGCGCGCCGGGTCCCGCTCCTCCGCGCGGCGAACGAGCTCGGTCACCATCGACTCGGCCTCTCGCTCGATGCGCGCGAACTGCTGGTCCGGCGGCTCCCCCTCGTCCGGATGCGCCACGTAATTGGCCAGCACGCCGAGCACGTGCGTCGGATCGTCTCGCCAACGCGGCACGCCGAGGTCGATCTCCGCGACGCCGCGGAACCCGTATTCTGCCAGGAAGGCCTTCAATTCCTGCAGCAGCGCCGCGGGCACGTTCCCGGTGAGGTACATCGCCGCGAGGTGGTCCGGGGCTGTATTCCGCAGCGCCTCCACGCTCTCCGGATCGTCGCGCAGGCGGACTGCCACCTTCCACAGCGCCAGATCCATCTCCGTCGTGGGGTTGTGCGGCAGGCCGCGGAACGTGGTCTCCATCTCTTGCGGCGTCGCGACGTCGGCGAGCAGCTTGTTCGCGCCGCGCCAGGACAGCATGCCAGCCACCAGCGCCGGCACCACCACCGGGATGAGCTCCGGCGGGCCCTCCGAGAGGAGGCGCTTCGCAGCGTCGATGCGCTCCTCCGGGCTCGCGCCGTCCCGCACGTGGCCCTTCGCGAGCGCGCGGTCCCCGGCGGCGCGCGCCCGCCTCGGCACGTCGTCGGGCGACACCATGTAGCGCACGGCCGTGAGCGGGATCCTCGTGTTCTTCACGATCTTGGCGAACCGCTTGAGGAGCTGCCACCGCGAGGTCCGCTGCACCGAAAAGCGCGGGTCCGCGAACAGCGTGTCGAGCATCGCCGCGCTGCGGGCCTCCATCCGCTGGAACGCGAACGAGAGCGCCTCTCGGCCGATATCGCTCCTCACGACGTCGGTCAGATCCACGAACAGGCGTCCTCCCGCGTCGGACATCTGATTCGGTCCCTTCTCCGGATCTTCGTACGGAAAGCCTGCGAAGGTCGCGATCTGGGCCGTGACCAGGCGCCACACCTGGATGCCCATCGGCGTGAAGGGCTGAAACACCCCCTGCGCCACGTTGAAGTTGAGGTAGACGTGCGCCTCTGCGTTCGTGGACGGCGCCCGCGAGGGGAGGGGAAACAGCGTCGTGATGGGGCGCGACTGAACCAGTTGAATACGCCGCTCCGCGTCGAGCGCCCACTCGGTGTCTTGCGGCGCGCCGTAATAGGCCTCCACCTTCGCGCCGAGGGCCGCGAGCGCGAGGATCTCCTCGTCGGACAGGCACGCTCGATCGGCCCCGGAGGCGCGGTCGATCCTCCTCGTGCCGCCTTCGGGGAGAGGCTCGATGACGACCTTCTTGTCGCCGAGGTGCCGAGTCACGATGGTGCCAGTCTCGGTGTCGACCTCGAAGTGATCCGGGTTGACCGCGCCGGACACCACAGCTTCCCCCAGGCCGGGGCTCGCGTCGATGACGGCGCGGCGGCGCTTGCCGGACACCGGATCCGCCGTGAACATCACGCCTGCGACCTTCGCCCGCACCATCTGCTGCACGACGACGGCGAGCCGCACGGCGCGCGGATCGATGCCGTTCTTGGCGCGATAGGCCACCGCGCGGTCGGTCCAGAGAGAGGCCCAGCAGCGGCGGACCGCGTCGAGGAGGGCAGTCCGACCGCGGATGTGCAGGTACGTGTCCTGCTGTCCGGCGAACGACGCGTCCGGCAGATCTTCGGCGGTGGCGGAGGAGCGCACGGCCACCGGAGCGTCGGCCCCGAGCTCGGAATACGCGGCGGCGATCGCGCGGGCGACCTCTTCGGGGATCGGCGCCTCGGTGAGGAGGCGGCGCGCGTCGGCAGCGAGCCTGTCCAGCCGCTCGACGTCGTCTTTGGGCGCGTCGCGGATCGCGTCGTGCAGCGCGCCGAGCGAGGCGCGCGCGGCGACCCTTTGATACGCCTCCGTGGTGACGACGAACCCGTCCGGCACGGGGAATCCCGCGCGGATCAGCTCGCCGAGGTTCGCGGCCTTGCCGCCGCAAACATCGATGTCGCCGCGCCCGAGCGCCGCGAGAGGAACCAAGAGCTCGCCCCGATCTCCGCCGTCCGCCATGCCGCGAGGATGCGCGCCCCGCGGCCGGATCGCAACGGCGATGCCCACCCCCGGCCTTCGCTACGCGAACACAACGTCGAGGACGGAGTCCACTCAGCTACGGACTCCGCGGAGCCAGGCTCCGCTCCGCCTACGCTGAGCGGACTCTGTCCTCCCAGTGGCGGCCAGTCCGCCCCTCCCAAAGCGTCCGCTTCGCGGCCGCAGGGAGGGGGATCCACTGTGCATGATGATTATAGCGGATTTGATTCGTACTCAGTACACAAGCGGGGGAGTGATACGAGGGGGCGGAGCCGAAGCGTCGAGGCCTGCGTCCACTCAGCTGCGGACTCCGCGGAGCCAAGCTCCGCTCCGCCTCCGCTGAGCGGACTCCGACCTCCCAGCGGCGTCCGTCCCCTTGTGAAATCACAAAGAAGCGTCTGTCTGCCGAATCAGCTCTTGAAGAGGTCGCGGAAGACGGACACCGCGCGATCGAATGCGCTGGAATTGGCGGGGGCCACGGTGACGTCCAGCGGGCCGGGGTTTCCGCCGCGCTCCTCTTCGAACATGTTGCGGACGCACACCGAATAGAACGACGGCGACGGCTCTCCGCGCTTGTTCACCGTCACGCCCGTCGCGGCGAGCGGAATACGGATCTCGCTCTTGCCCTCGAAATCGACGGAGAACATCTTCACCTGTCCTCCGCCGACGACGCGCGACAGGGCGTCCGGCAGGCACACCCAGCAGAGGTCACCCGCCTTGTAGCCGCTCTCCAGCGTCACCACGAGATCCACCGCGTCCAGCGCGTTCAGGCGCCGCGTGGGCCGGCCCTCTTTCTCCAGCGCGACCTTGATCGGCAGCGCCGCGTTGAAGACACTCCAGTCCTCCAGGGCGAGCCGAGTCACCTCGACCGCGACGAGGCCGCCCAGCGACTTGACCTCTCCGACGTCGCTCTCCAGCTTGACCGCGGCGTCCACGGTGGTGGCCTTTCCGTCGACCTCGATGTCGCCGTTCGTCCCGAGGATGCCGCTGCGCTGCAGCTCGGCCATGAGCGCCATCGCCGCGACGGAGTCCACCGTGGAGTAGAGGCGTCCGTTCGGGCCGAACTGCGCCGTCACCGCGTTGGTGAGATCGATCGCGCGGGCCCGCTCCTCCGGCGTGCCGCCCGCGAACAACACCGCAGCGGCATAGGCCGTCTCCACCCGCATCCCGACCGCGCCCGCCGCCGCGAGGGGGTTGTTCGACGCGCCGACCTGCCGCCGCACCGCCGCGAAGCCCTCGCCGACGCCGCCGCCGAAGCGCACCGCCGCATACGCGTCCTCGCACGTCGACGGGCGCCGAGGGGGCCACTCCATCTGGTACGCCGCCGCCGTGTCACGGGCCATGTAGAGGCCGTCGTTGATGGCGCCCGCGAGCGCGCGGCTGGGGCGCATCTCGCTCAGCATCCCGAGGTTGTAGAGGTACCGCGAGGCCTTCGGGCCCCAGTACGTGTCCGGCGTCGGGCTCGATTCAGGATACATCTTGAATCCACGCCCGCGCAGCCACATCCGCGTCTCGCGCTCGACGCCCGCGAGGATGATGGCCTCCGCGCGATCCTTGTCCGATTTGTCCTCCGCGAACACGTAGAGGGAGCACGCCGACAGGATCTTCGCGGCGGTCTGTTCGCAGCACGCGTGGCCGTATTCCGAGGTCGCGTGGACGAGCGCCCGGAACGGCTTTCGGAGCCCCGGCAGCACGCGCAGCGCGACGATCGAAGGATCACCGCGCTTCGAGATGGTTTTGCCCGCTTCCAGGAGCTGCACCGTGCGCGCGAGCCGCTTGATCTTCCCCGGCTCGTTCACGCGCTTGGCCACGACATCGTAGCTGGTGCCCGCGTCGAGGCGCGCTTCGTACAGGCCTGGACCGGCCACGAAGGTGACCTCGCCGCGGCCGGGCGCGACGTCGCTGCCGTACGCGAACGGCCTCCCGTCGAGCAGCAGCGGGACCGGGATCCCGTCGCACGTGACGAACACGCGACCTCCGGCCACGCTGCCGACGTGCGCTCTGCCGATCGCGCCGTCGTCCCGGTGCACGAAGGCCGGCACGTCGAGCGACACGAACACCTCTTTTTCGGCCCGGAACCGCGCCTCCACAGAGGCCCAGTCCGCGCCGGTGGCGACGAAGGCCTCCACCAGGTAATCGGCGAAGTCGGGCCCGAGTCGGACTGGCACGTTCGCGCGCCCGTCCCGCGTCTCCACGAGGCCCGCGAACAGCACCTCCGGCTCCTCCAACGTGGGAGGCGGCGGGGGCGGCGGCGCGCGATAAGGCGACGGCATCGCCGCGGGCGCTCCGGGGGCGCCGAAGCCGGAGACGCTCGGGGCGGCCGCAAGCGGAGCTGGAATGGCCATATCGACGACGGGCGCGGCCGCGCGAGGCGCCGGGGCCCGCAGCGCATACGTGTCGGGGGCGGCGGCCCGCGCGGCCATCGGCTCCTGCGGAGGCCCGAATCCGGGCGCGGGCGGTCCGAACCCGGGCGCGGGCGGAGGCGGCCCGAATCCAGGCGCCGGCGGGGGCGGCCCGAACCCACCGGCCGACGGGAAGGGCGGAGGCGGCGGCAGGAACCCCGGAGGCGGCGGCCTGTGTCCCCCCGGCGGCCCTCCGGTCGGCCTTCCCATGGCCGGTTGCGGCGACCGAGGAGGCGTCGGCGCGACGGGCGGCGAGAGCGTGGTGGCCAATTCGCTCAGCCGCTCTTTCGGCGTCCCCACGGTGAGCTGCTGAGAGGCAGTCTGCACGAACGCCTTGATTCCGCCCGCGAGGCGGCTCTGCGGCGTGTCCGTCGAGAGGAGCCGCGCGTCCTTCACGATGACGTACACCGAGGTATCGTCCCCGGCGCCGGTCTCGATCGTGATGCTGGTGCCCTGTCCCGGGACTGCCTTCTTCGGCGCCTCGACGCGGGGCGAGAAGGCCGGAGGCGTGATGACCGCGGCCCACCCTTCCCACGGAAATTCCCCCACGTACGCGCCGATCGCGAGCACCGCCATCGGCCCCGGGACGTCGATCTCGATGGTCTCTCCAGAGGTGATCCGATCGAACGAAAGCTCGATCGTCCCGCCCGATGCGCGCGCCTCGTAGCGCTTGTTTCCGCGGAGCGCCGCGAGATCGTCGTCGGTGGCGAGGTGATCGAAATCGGTCCACCCGTCGCGGATGGCCTCGTCCAGCTCGTCGAGGGCCTGATCGATCTGGCCGAGGTGCGCGTGACAGCACGCGATCCAATATGCGTAGTTCGGGTGCGGGGCCGCGAGGATCTCCGCGCGCGCCTCCCGGAACAGCGCGAGGCCGTCGGCCCATTGATGGTTCTTGCAGAGCGTCTCGGCGCGTCGATATCGCTCGTCCGAGATGGCCGGGTGAGGGGCCGTCTTCACGTCCACGGCGGAGGGGCGCTTCATGGGCAGTCGCGGATCGATCACCAGCACGCGCGCCATCTCCACCGTCGAAACGGCGCGGATCTTCGCCTTCTTCGCGTCCACCCGATCCAGCCGGAACGGCGACGAGCGCGTGGCCCCTTCTTCGAGGTAGACGCCGCGGACCTCGATGGCGCCCGGGCTGGGCAGGAGAGAGCCGGTCACCTCGGCGCCGAGCGTCGAGAATACGGTGCGCGAGCGCTCCTCGATGCGACTGCCGATGATCGGCACGGTGGCAGTCTTGCCCGCGTCCGCGGCGACTTGCACGTTGATGGCGTGCGGGCCTCTTCCGGTGAGCTTCAGCGTGGCGACGACCTCTCCGGACACGGCCTCTGCGGAGGTGGAGGAGATGCGCTGTCCGCCGTCGGTGAGCTCGATTTGCACCTTGCCGTCGACGGGGGTGCCGAACGACTCCAGCCTCAGGGTGACGGCCAGGTTTTCCCCTTCGAGCGAGCGGTTCGTGAGCTGGGCGACGAGGGGAGCCAGCTTGTAGGCGGCGACGGTGAACCCGCAGGCGGGGGAGCCGGCGGCTTGTCCGCGGAAGCGCACCTCGTAGGCGCCGGCGGGCAGATCCCGCAGCGTGAGGGCGGCGGCGCCGCGCGCGTCGAGCTTGACGGCGCGCTTCGGAAGATCGTTGCCGTCGGCCTTGATTTCCAGGACGGCGTCGATGTTGGGGCCGAACGGATCGAAGGCGAGGAGGTGCACCTCGTCGCGCCCTTCGCGGTAGATGGCTTTGTCGCAGGTGACGTTGGCGAGGGAGGCCCCGACGAGGGGGCTCGGCGCGAGGACGACGCCGGGCAGCTCCACCTCGTCGCGTCCGAGGATGGACACGATGTGCGGCCGCGTCTGGTTCCCGAGGAGCCGTCGCACCCACCCGAGCTTGCCTTTGGCGAACGTGGAGGCGGCGAAGAAGGCGAACGCCTTGCCGACGACGACGTCCGAGAACTGGGCAGCGAACGCCGGATTGAGAAGCGTCCCTTCGCGCCGAGCGCCCGGAGCGCCGCCGCTCGGAGCCGAGAGGGGAAGCGTGCACCGGGGACACGCCCGATCGCCGGGCTGAGCGACGGCACCGCAGTTGGGGCAGAACATGGGTAGTGAGACCTCCGCGGCGGAGGATCGCTCTTTGTGGGCCGGAAGAGCAAGCGCGGAGAGCCGCGCGGCCGCGGAGAGGGCGGGCGTTCGCGGTGGCTACTTGTCAGAGGGTGCGGCCAGCTTCACGGGCGGGGCCGCGGGCGCGTCTGGAGGCGTGATGTCCGCGAGCTGCTTGCGCGGCCGACCGCCGCCGGGACGCCCAACGGCGTAGAGCGACGGGAACCGCTGATCCTTCTGCGCGTCCTTCCGGAACAGCCACAGACCCGCTTGCCGGATCTCCTCGTAGCGCCGGACCACCAGCGTCCACGCTCGGACGCACGTCGAATACGCATCTCGCCCCTGCGGCGTGAGCGCCTCGGTGAGGGCCTGAATGATCTTGCCGGCCAGCTCTTTTGCGCGCGCCGCGTCGCCGGGGCGGTAGAACTTCGGGTCCTTCTTCACCACGTCGAGCCGTTGATCGTAGATGCGCGCGTAGCCGAGCAGGTCATTCGCCAGGTCGCGGTACCCGAGCCCGGGGCGCAGTCGATCGAGCTGCCTCTTGATCTCCGGATCGTCCGAGAGCAGGTGCTCGCAGGTCGTCTGCATCCTCTCCTCGACCTCCGCGGCCTCGGCGGCGATCTCCGGGTCCACGAGAGCGTCCGACTCCAGCGCTCCGGCGGCGCGCGCCTCCGAGATCGCGAAGAGCGCGGCGAAGCAGGCTTGTTCGAGCCCGTCGGCCTCCGCGTGATTGAAGTCCTCCTTCGGCAGCCGCGAGAACCGCGCGTGCACGGTCGGCGACTTGTAGAAGGCGGAGGCGCCCAGCGCGGCGTACACGCCGGTCTCGATGTTCATCTGCGGCGAGGCGAGCTCCTCTTCTGTCATGGAGAGGAGGATGGGCGTCACTTTGGTGAACGCGGACTGGCCCTCATCGGGGTGATAAACGGCCGTCTCGAACGTGGGAGTGAGCGAAAGAACACGAGGAGAAATGGCGAGCGACTTCTTGCGCATGACAGACATCCTTGTGGCGAATCTCGAACCGAGGTCACGACAGGCGATCACGACGATGGACAGCGCGGCAGCTCCCGGTCGCGCGACGAGCGGCGTCCAAAGGCCCCTTTCTTGTTCGATGCTGGCCGCCGAGCGGCACCCTTCCCGGAACGACGAGCGCTCATCCGTCCCCAGGCGGAGACTCATCGCGCTCGCGGGCAGAGAGACGCCCGGCGCGCGAAATCAATTCACGTCCCATCCGATTTTTCTCCGGGCCAGTCGTGGACGCTGCCCGGGTTGCGCGGGAAACACGGCAGGGCGGGCGACGGCGCTGTCCCGGTGGCGCAGAAACTCCGTGGGGCGGATGTACGCATTCGGCGAGTTGTGCATCAACTCGGCAGAGCGGGCGACAGCACTTGCGGAGTTGTGCAAAAACTCGGAGCGGCGGTCGTCGAGGTTGCGCAAGTTGTGTAAAAACTCGACGCAGCGAATGCGAACGAAGCCCCCGCGGAGAAAAAACTCTCCAAGGTCACGGATGGCCCGCAGCTCTCCTTCCTCTCCGAAGCCCCCCGAAGAAACGCCGCCGCAAGAAGGCCTGACGCGCCGTCAACCCCGCTCGCTCGGCGTCGGCTCCACCTCGCGGAGTCGCGCTTCGATGATCTCTTGGGCGGAAGGGCGCACGTCCAGAGTCGTGATCGCTCGTCGGACCAGCTCGGGTCGATCGCGCAGGCGCTGCAACGCTCGCTCGAACGCGCGATCCACCGAGTCCCCGTAGGCGGCGCGGGCCTTCTCCCAGGCATGCGCCGGAAGCTCGCCGAGCTCGTGATCGAGCAACAAAAGGTCCAAGGCGTCGCGACCGAGGGCGCTGTCGTCGAGGAACCGATCGGAGTTGGCGAGGAGCTTCTCCGCGACGAGATCCTCGTCGGACAGGCGCGCCACCGGCAAAGCAGGATCCTCCACGCCTTCCAGCGAAATGCGGCCCTCACTCACCATCTCGAACTTCAGGGGGGCTCCGTCCACGTTCAAGACCGCTCGAATCCCGTAGCGATCCGCACGCGCCTCCCGCACCACTTCGACGTCGCGCGTGAAGAATCCCCGCAGACCTTCGTGGAAGAGCCGTTCCCAGAGCGAGCGGTACCCTTCGCGCGTCGCGCAGAGAAAGTCGACGTCGTACGACAGCCGATATTCGCCGCAGCGCAACGAGACGGCGGTCCCGCCGGCAAACCAACACTCGGCCTCTCGCAGGAACGGCGCGTCCATCGCCGAGAGGAGAGACAACACGCGGAGGTGCTCCGGCCGCTCAATCAAGGAAGACACCATGGCCAAGCTCCGTGACCAGCCGCTCGAGGAGCGCGCGCTCGCGTTCGTCCATGAGAGACCGGTCGACCCATTGGCGATTGGCTTCGTAGAGCGCGAGCGCCTCCGCCTCCGAGAGCGTGCGGACCTTGCGGTTCCACGCGATGAGCGCGAGCTGGGGAAAATCGTCGATCGAGATCACCACGGCGAAGAGGACTGTACCACGCGGGCGCGCCGCAGGTCCGCTCGACCGCCCAGCTCACCCCCAGCTCGGGGGCGGCCACTCTGGCAGTGTCGCCCCTGCGGCGCACACTAGCTCCCCGAGCGCTTTACAGAGGTGCCGGAAGGAACGGGACATCCGGTGGGCTCGGGCGAGATCGAGATGGGCCGTCAACGCAGGCTGATCCGTGCGCTCTTTGTAGGAGCGGCCGGTCATCCACCGCTCCACCGCCTTCTTGGCGTTCCGCCGCATCTCGGGCTTCTCTTCGGAGACGGCCTCCGCCGAGATGCCCCTGTGCGTCCGCAGCGACTCCATGGAGGCCAGAAACCATGCCTCGAACTCTCGGTTCGGCGCGACGACACGGCACGGGACGCCGCGCGCTGCACCGGCGGCCCACGGTTCGAGCTTCTCCCGGAGGTGCTTCGGGCAGTCGTCGTCCGCGTCCAGCAGGACAAGAATGCCTCGACAACCAGGCTCGAAGCTCGCGACTGTCACGATGCGGCGCAGGTGCTCCTCGCTTCTCACCATCTCCGACCGGTGGCGGAAATGCGGGACGCCCACGTCGATGTCGAAGACGCCGGCTGCGTGCAGCAGCCGCCGGAGGAGCACCGGCACCGCCTCGACCTCCGCTTGACCTTCCACCACCGGAACCAGAAGAGGGCGCCGGCTCATTGGAGCGGCTCGAACAGATCCATCTGACCGGCCGGGAGGCGCCGGAATAGCTCGGCTTCGCGCGGGCGGAGCACGTTCGACGCGAGCAGCTCGCCCGCACCCATCAGATGCTCTTCGAGCGCCTTGCGCGCGGCTTCGTCGATGGCAGTGATCCGCGTCGCGCCGTCTTTCCAAGTGACCACGCGGAGGTGACGATCGTCGATCCACTTGGCAGCGTTGAGCAGCTCAGGGCTGTGCGTAGTAACGAGGACCTGCATCCGACCGCTGGCCGTATGGATCAGATCCAAGATCGCGCCGAGCGCGCCAGGATGAATGGTCGCCTCCGGCTCCTCGATGACCATCAGGGAGGGTGCTTGGCTTTGATAGACGGACAGGATGATGCCGAGCGCGCGGAGCGTGCCGTCGGACATGTTGTGCGCCTCGAAGTTGAGCTTCTTGCCCTTGCCCCGCTCTTTCCACTCCTGGGCGAACCGCAGAAGGAGCTTGTTCGCGTGCTTCACGGACTCGACGCCCGTCGTCCCTGGTACGATAGTGCCCAGCGCTTCCTTCACGTCCTGAAGGTCGTCGGTCGACTGGCGACCGATGTCCGACAGGACGCTCGCGGCGTTGCTCCCGTCCCTACGCAGGCTCGAAGCGCTCTCCGGCTCTTGGAAGGTTCGCAGCTTCGCCGGCTCGATCGAGTAGACTCGCATCCTGCTCAGCGTGTGGAGCACGGGGGCGAACCGCACATCACCGCCGACCAGCGGCAAGCACAGCGCGCTGCGCTCAACAGCAGGATTGAGCCCCGGCACGCTGCTCGTAAACGCTTGGTTCGTTCGATCGTAATAGGCACGCCCGCCGGTCACGGAGCGAACGATGCACTGCTCCCGCTTGACTTCAAACCCATAATCTGGTCGGGCGACGATCTCGAAGGCGTAATGTCCGCTCGTGACCGTCTCATCGAGCGCACCGAAGGTGACCGCAATTCCCAAGTTCGGAGGATAGCTGGACCCGGAGGAGCGATTGCGCACGGAAGAGATGCCACCCCGATTGTCGAACACCGCTTGGAGCGGCGCTGTCATGCTCTCGGCGAGGAACGCGAACGCATCAGCGAGATTGCTCTTTCCGGACCCATTTTGCCCGACGATGAACATCGGGTTGTCGAACTCGAGCCGAGCGAGCGGGATGCTGCGGAAGCGCTTGAGGATCAGCTTCTGGATGACCGGCGGCTTCCTGTCCATGATCGGGGCCCGAGCCTACCAAAGGGACGGCGGCTGGTCATATTTTCTCCTGGAACGTTGGCATTAACGGGACTTCGGCGCGAAAGTCGGCTCTGTCGCTCCCAGGAGGGGCCCCATGCCGATTCACCCGATCGCCGTCGTCGAGCCCGTCATCGAGGAGTACAAAGAGCACTTCGCCACGGAGTTCCGGGCGCGCGACGAACGGCTCCGGAACGAGCTGCGCGGTGCCCTCGAAACGGACGGGTTCCTCGCCGGCCCGGCCTTCTTTCAGGCGTATCGGCCCTTCAAGGACGGCAGGCCCTGGCGCGACCTCGGGCTGGATGCTCGCCTCGCCGCCGTGCTGGAAGAGCGCTCTTCGTGCAAGACTGCCTTCTTGCATCAGGGCGATGCGATTGGCCACCTGCTCGGTCCGTCCGCCTCGCACCTCGCGGTCACCACCGGCACCGGCTCCGGAAGGACGGAGTGCTTCCTCGTGCCCGTCCTCCAGAATGCCATCGAGGACGCCGCTCTGTTCAAGCGAGACGGGCTGACGGCCATCCTGGTCTATCCGATGAACGCGCTCGCCGGAGATCAGGAGAAGCGCATCAAGGACTATCTGGAGCGCTTCGGCCACGCGGCCATTCGCTTCGCCCGCTACGACCGGACCACCAGCCAGAGCGAGCGCGCCGAGCTGCGCAAGAACCCGCCCCATCTCCTGCTCACCAACTACATGATGCTGGAGAGTCGGCTTGCCCATGGGATCTCTCGCGGAGTAAGGTCGATCTCCACCCGCCGAGGAGCCGATGCCTGCCAGCCCCGTCCATGCTCCGTTTTTCAAGGATATCTCCCTCGAAGGCTTTCTGTCCTTCGGCCCTGGGGCGTCTACGATTCCGCTTCGCCCGCTAAACGTGCTGATCGGTCCGAACGGGTCCGGAAAGTCCAACCTCGTCGAGGCGATCTCGGTTCTTCGTGCCGTCCCGCAGGACTTGCCGTTGCCCATCCGCAAAGGCGGTGGCGTGCGCGAATGGCTCTGGGGGGGGCCTCCGCGCGCTGAGCGCGCCCGCATTTCCGTCACCCTCGGAGAGGGGCACGTCGCCCGCTTCAAGAAGGGGAATCCACAGGTCAAGTACGAGCTGGTCTTCGGCGAGCAGGGAGGCTCGTTTGTGGTGCTCGACGAGCGACTGGAGAATGACCGCCCGGCAGCGGGCGAGACGGAACCCTATTTTTACTTCAAATATCAGCGAGGCCGTCCCATCCTGAACGCGAACGATGGGACGAGGAAGCTGCGCCGCGAGGAGGTGGATCCCACCCAGTCGATCCTCTCTCAGCGCAAGGACTCGGAGTCGTACCCCGAGATCACGAGGCTCGCCGCGTCGCTTGGCCAGATAAGGATTTACCGCTCCTGGTCGTTTGGGCCGGACGCCGTTGTGCGCGAGAGCAATCGCGCCGACGAGCGCAATGATCGCTTGTCGGAGACCTTCGACAACTTGGCTGGCCGGCTCGCCGTTCTCAAGAAGGATCCAGCGGTGAAGAAGCTCCTC
Source organism: Polyangiaceae bacterium (assembly GCA_046351455.1). Taxonomy (GTDB): domain Bacteria; phylum Myxococcota_A; class Polyangia; order Polyangiales; family Polyangiaceae; genus JADJRH01. The sequence continues at coordinate 235,414 of JAXLYM010000006.1, read as the reverse complement.
TTGTCGTGCATTCGCGAGCTCGCACCGGGGTTTGACGATATCGAGATCGTCCCCGAAGGGGGCCGTCTCCAACTCTACCTCACCGAAGGCGGCCGCAACACGCCGGCGCATCGTCTCTCGGATGGGACGCTGCGCTTCCTCTGCCTCGTGGCGATCCTCCTGGACCCGTCGCCCCCGCCTCTCGTGGTCATCGAGGAGCCGGAGCTCGGCCTGCACCCGGACAGCTTTCCGATCCTTCACGACCTCTTGATCGACGCCAGTCAGCGCTGCCAGTTGCTCGTAACGACGCATTCGGTGAACCTCGTCGATGCCTTCACCGAGCGGCCGGAGGCCGTCCTTGTGGTGGACAAGCGCGAGGGGTCGACGCTGATTTCTCAGGTGAAGCCCGCGGAAGGAGAAGGCCTGTCTTCTCAGTGGCTCTCCGGCCAGATCGGAGGCACGCGATGGTGAAGAGGGGGTCCGGGGTGGTGCTGATTGTCGAGGGAGGCGGCGCCGAGCGGAGCGACCTGAAGGTCGAGTGTCGGCGTGGCTTCCATCGGCTGCTCGAACAAGCAGGATGGAAATCGCGGATGCCTACCATCATTGCCGGCGGGAGCCGGCGCGACGCATTCGAGAAGTTCAAGTGGGGGCTGGAGGAATTTCTGGCCGGGAGAAGCGACCATCTCCCGCTCCTCCTCGTCGACAGCGAAGGCCCCGTGAAGGCCGGCTCTCCATGGGCGCATGTGAAGGCCAGAAAAGGAGATGGTTGGGCTCGGCCAGAGGCTGCGCAAGAGGACCACCTTCACCTGATGGTCGAGTGCATGGAAGCCTGGTTCCTTTCGGACCGCGAGGCGCTCGAGAGGTTCTTCGGCAAGGGCTTCCGAGAGAGCGCGCTGCCCGCGGCTTCCAAGAACGTCGAGACCGCCCAGAAGGTCGAGATCTACGCCGCGCTGGAGAAGGCCTCTCGCGACACGACGAAAGGCACATATGCCAAGGGGCCGCACTCCTTCAAGCTGCTCGCGACGATCGACCCCGCCAAGGTGCGTGCATCAAGTCCGTGGGCCGAGCGATTCTTCTCCGTGGTGGATCGGCTCGACGCGCTGGCCAGGTAGATTGGTCAACCGCAGCCCGCGGCTCTGAGGGGCGCCGAGGCGAAGCGCCACAATCGGATGTATAGAAACGTTTGTTGCCTGGCGCGTTGAGGGGCTTTCTGGGCAAAGTCCGCCGCCTACCTGAGGAAGTCGGCGGAGAGTCATGCAACGCAAGCACTGGATCTGGGTCTCGTTCGCCGTCCTGGCGGTGGTCGCGGCGTTCTTGATCTACCGCGCGCGCTCGAAGACCGAAGCGCACGCCCTCGGCTCGTCCGGCCCCGGCGGCGCGCCCTCCGGCGGGCCCGGCGCTCCGAGCGGCTCGCCGTCCGGCTCCGCGGCCCCGGAAGATCGCGTCGTGCCCGTCGTCCTCGCCAACGTCGAGGCGCGCGACATGCCGATTTACCTCGAGGCGATCGGCACCATCGCCGCCTACAACACCGTCACCGTCACGCCGCAGGTGAGCGGGCGCATCGACAAGGTCGCCTTCACCGAAGGGCAAGACGTGAAGAAGGGCGATCTGCTCGTGCAGATCGATCCGCGACCGTTCTCGATCCAGCTCCACACCGCGCAGGCCGCGCTCACGCGGGACAAGGCCGTCGTCGACGGACGCAAGATCACCTACGACCGCTACGCCGCGCAGCTCAAAGAAGGCATCGCCACGCAGGCGCAGGTCGACGACGCGAAGAGCGCGCTCGATCAGGCCACGGCCACGCTGCAGAGCGACTACGCGCAGATCGAGGCCGCGCGGCTCCAGCTCGACTACGCGCGCGTCACGGCGCCGATCGACGGGGTCACGGGCGCGCGCCTCGTGGACGCGGGCAACGTGGTGCAGGCGAATTCGGCGAGCGGGCTCGTCGTCATCACGCAGGTCAATCCGATCGCCGGGTTCTTCTCGCTGCCGCAGGACGAGCTGCAAGGCATCCAGAAAGAGATGGCGACGGGGCCGCTCTCCGTCGAGGCGTGGGATCGCGACGGCACGACGCTCATCGCGAAGGGGAACGTGATCCTCGTCGACAACCAGATCAACGCGCAGACCGCGACGATCCGGCTCAAAGCGTCGTTCCCGAACGACGCGCGGACGCTGTGGCCGAACCAGTTCGTGAAGATGCGCCTGCTCCTCGCGACGCGGAAGGGCGCGCGCGTGGTGCCCGCCGCCGCCGTGCAACGCGGGCCCCAGGGGCAGTTCGTGTACGTCGTCGGCGGGGATCAGAAGGCGGCCGTGCAACCCGTCACGATCGAGCGCAACGAAGGCGATCTCGCGATCGTCAGCAAGGGCCTGGAGCCGGGCCAGCAGGTCGTCGTCGACGGCATCTTCCAGCTTCGACCCGGCGCGCGCGTCGCCCCGAAGCCGGCCGGATCCGGCGCGCCGAACGCCGGGCGTCCGCAGGGATCCGGGGCGCCCGCAGGCTCCGGCGCACCCGCGGGCTCCGGCGCACCCGCGGGATCCGGGGCTCCGCGATGAACGTCTCGGAGCTGTTCATCCGGCGGCCCGTCGCGACGGCGCTGCTCATGATCGGGCTCTTCCTCGCCGGCATGCTCGGCTACCGGAAGCTGCCCGTCGCGGCGCTCCCGCAGGTCGATTACCCGACGATCGTCGTCTCGACGATGCTCCCGGGCGCGAGCGCCGACACGATGGCCTCCGCGGTCACCACGCCCCTGGAGCGGCAGTTCGGGCAGATGCCGTCGCTCACCTCGATGACGAGCGTGTCGAGCTTCGGGTCGTCGCAGATCACGCTGCAGTTCAACCTCGATCGCAACATCGACGCCGCCGAGCAGGACGTGCAGGCGGCCATCAACGCGGCGTCGAACCTGCTGCCGCGCACGCTCCCCGCGCCGCCGACGTACAGCAAATCGAACCCCGCCGATCAGCCGATTTTGGCGCTCGGCATCACGTCCGAGACGATCCCGCTCGACCAGGCGTCGGACTACGCGGACTCGATCCTGGCGCAGAAGATCTCGCAGGTGTCGGGCGTCGGGCTCGTCACGCTGAACGGCGGGCAGAAGCCGGCGGTGCGTATTCAAGCGGACCCGGGCGCGCTCGCGGCCGTCGGCATGAGCCTCGAAGACGTGCGCGCGATCATCGTCGCCGCGAACGTGAACCAGCCGACCGGCAACATCGACGGGCCGCGGCAGACGTTCATGATCGACGTCGACGATCAGCTCACGAAGGCCGATCACTACCGATCGATCGTGATCGCGTACCGCAACGGGGCGCCGGTGCGCCTGCGCGACGTGGCCTCCGTCATCGACGGGGTCGAGAACGACGCGCTCGCCGGGTGGGCCGGGGAGAAGCGCGCCGTCATCCTCAACGTGCAGCGGCAGCCGGGCGCCAACATCATCGAGGTCGCGGACCGCGTGAAGGCGCTCCTGCCGCAGCTCCAGGCCGTGCTGCCGCAAGGGATCGAGGTGCGCGTGCTCTCCGATCGCACGGAGACGGTGCGCGCCTCCGTCGATGACGTGCAGTTCACGCTGCTGCTCACGATCGGGCTCGTGGTCGCGGTGATCTTCGTGTTCCTGCGCGATCTGCGGGCGACCGTGATCCCGGGCGTCGCGGTGCCACTGTCGCTCGTCGGGACGTTCGGCGTGATGTACCTGCTCGGGTACAGCCTCGACAACCTGTCGCTCATGGCGCTCACGATCTCGACCGGGTTCGTCGTCGACGACGCGATCGTGATGATCGAGAACATCGCGCGCTACATCGAGGCCGGCGACAAGCCGTTCGACGCGGCGCTCAAGGGCGCGAAGCAGATCGGGTTCACCATCATCTCGCTCACCGTGTCGCTCGTCGCGGTGCTGATCCCCCTTCTTTTCATGGGCGGCGTGATCGGGCGGCTCTTCCGCGAGTTCGCCGTGACGCTCGCGACGGCCATCGCCGTGTCCGCGGTGCTCTCGCTGACGCTGACGCCGACGATGTGCGCGCACCTGCTGAGGCAGGAGGACCACTCGAAGGCGCGCGGGCGGTTCTACCGGCTGTCGGAGCAGGGGTTCGAGTGGGCGATCCGCGTGTACGACCGCGGTCTGCGGTGGGTGCTGGCGCGGCAGCGGACGACGCTCGCGGCGACGATCGCGACGGTCGCGTTCACGGCGCTGCTCGCGGTCTTCGTGCCGAAGGGGTTCTTTCCGCAGCAGGACACGGGGCTCATCGTGGGCGTGTCGGAGGCGCCGCCGGACGTGTCGTTCGCGCGGATGATGGACCGGCAGCGCGCGCTCGCGGACGTGGTGCTCGCGGATCCGGACGTCGCGACGGTGTCCTCGTTCATCGGGGCCGACGGGACGAACGCGACCATGAACAGCGGGCGGCTCTCGATCGCGCTCTTGCCGCGCGAGCACCGCAAGGCGTCGGCGCAGGAGATCATCGCGCGGCTCCAGCCGAAGCTCGCGCAGGTCGCGGGGATCGGCCTTTATTTGCAGCCGGTTCAGGATCTGCAGATCGACGCCCGCGCGAGTCGCACGGCGTACCAGTACACGCTCGAAGACGCGGACGCGAAGGAGCTCGACGAGTGGGCGCCGCGCATGCTCGACAAGCTGCGCACGCTGCCGGAGCTCGCGGACGTCGCCAGCGATCTGCAGGCGAAGGCCCCGCAGATGGCGATCACGATCGATCGCGACACCGCGTCGCGCCTCGGCGTGGGCGCGCAGGCGATCGACGATACGCTGTATTCTGCCTTCGGGCAGCGGCAGATCTCGACGATCTTCACGCAGCTCAACCTGTACCGCGTCATCCTGGAGGTGAAGCCGGAGCTCGCGGCGAACCCGGGCGTGCTGTCGCAGATCTACGTGAAATCCACGAGCGGCGTGCAGATCCCGCTGTCGGCGTTCACGCGGCGGGAGCCCTCGGTGGCGCCGCTCGCGATCGCGCACCAGGGGCAGTTCCCGGCCGCGACGCTGTCGTTCAACACGGCGCGCGGCGCCTCGCTCGGCGACGCGGTGGAGGCCATCCGCCGCGCGGAGGTGGAGATCGGGATGCCGCCGTCGGTGCACGCGGCCTTCCAGGGCACGGCGCAGGCCTTCCGCGACTCGCTCGACAGCGAGCCGGCGCTCATCCTCGCGGCGCTCATCACGGTCTACATCGTGCTCGGCGTGCTCTACGAGAGCGTCATCCACCCGATCACGATCCTGTCGACGCTGCCGTCCGCGGGCGTGGGCGCGCTGCTTGCGCTCATCGTGTGCCGGATGGAGTTCGACGTGATCGCGCTCATCGGGATCATCCTGCTCATCGGCATCGTGAAGAAGAACGCCATCATGATGATCGATTTCGCGATCGAGGCGGAGCGCGATCAGGGCAAATCGCCGCGCGACGCGATCCATGAAGCGTGTCTGCTCCGCTTCCGGCCGATCATGATGACGACGCTCGCGGCCCTGTTCGGCGGCCTCCCGCTCGCGCTCGGGAGCGGCACCGGATCCGAGCTGCGGCGGCCGCTGGGCGTCGCGATCGTCGGCGGGCTCCTCATCTCGCAGGTGCTCACGCTCTACACGACGCCGGTCATCTACCTCTACATGGAGCGCATCGCGCGCGCGCTCGGGCTCGCGAGCGCGCCGGCAAAAGAAGGCGACGCCGCGAAGGAAGGCGCCCCGTCGAGCGAGGGAGCCGCGCCGTGAACCTGTCGCGGCTCTTCATCGAGCGGCCGATCGCGACGGCGCTGCTCGCCGTGGCCATCGTGATCTCCGGCGTGGCGGCGTTCTTCCGCCTCCCGGTGGCGCCGCTGCCGCGCGTGGATTTCCCGACGATCAGCGTCAGCGCGTCGCTCCCCGGCGCGAGCCCCGACACGATGGCGTCCTCCGTCGCGACACCGTTGGAGCGGCGCTTCGGGCGCATCGCGGGCGTCACCGAGATCACGTCCACGAGCGGCGTCGGTTCGACGCAGATCACCCTTCAATTCGACCTGGATCGCGACGTGGACGCGGCCGCGCGCGACGTGCAGGCGGCCATCAACGCGGCCGGCGGCGAGCTGCCCTCGAACCTGCCGACGCGGCCGAACTACCGGAAGGTGAACCCGGCCGACACGCCCATCCTCATCCTCGCGCTGAAGAGCCAGACGATCCCGCTCGCGCAGGTGTACGACGTCGCGAACAGCGTGCTCGCGCAGAAGGTCGCGCAGCTCGAAGGCGTGGGCCAGGTGTTCGTCGGCGGCGGCCAGCAGCCGGCCGTGCGCGTGCAGGTGGATCCGGCGGCGCTCGCGGGCATGGGCATCGGCCTGGAGGACGTGCGCGCGGCCATCGTCGCGGCCTCCGCGAACACCGCGAAAGGCTCGATCGACGGGCCGAATTCGATCTCCGTCATCGCCGTGAACGATCAGCTCTTCGGCGCCGACGCGTACCGCAAGATCGTGATCGCCGCGAAGGACGGCGCGGCGGTGCGCCTCGGCGACGTCGCGAAGGTCATCGACAGCGTCGAGAACAGCCGCGCGGCCGCGTGGGTCGACGGCGAGCGCGCGGTGCTCCTCGTCATCCGGAGGCAGCCCGGCGCCAACATCATCGAGACGATCGAGCGCGTGAAGGCGCTGATCCCGGCGCTCAAGAGCAACCTGTCGCCGGCCATCTCGATCGAGGTCGCGAGCGATCGCGCGCAGACCATCCGCGCGAGCGTGCACGAGGTCGAGTCCGCGCTCGGCATCAGCGTCGCGCTCGTCGTCGCCGTCGTGTTCGTCTTCTTGCGGAGCCCGCGCGCGACGCTGATCCCGACGGTGGCGGTCCCGCTCTCGCTCGTCGGCACGTTCGGCGTGATGTACCTGCTCGACTACAGCCTGGACAACCTGTCCTTGATGGCGCTCACCATCTCGACGGGCTTCGTCGTCGACGACGCGATCGTGGTCACCGAGAACATCGCGCGCCATATCGAGCTGGGGGAAAAACCGCGCGAGGCCGCGATCAAGGGCGCGAAGCAAATAGGCTTCACCATCGTGTCGATCACCGTGTCGCTCCTCGCGGTGTTCATCCCGATCCTGCTGATGGGCGGCATCGTCGGCCGCCTCTTCCGCGAGTTCGCCGTCACGTTGAGCGTCGCGATCGCCGTCTCGATGGTCGTGTCGCTCACGCTGACGCCGATGATGTGCTCGAAGCTCCTCCTGCCGAAGGACGCGCTGAAACACGGCAAGGCCTACGCCTTCTCCGAGCGCGTATTCAACGGCATGGTGGCGCTCTACGGCCGCGCGCTCGCGTGGGTGCTGCGCCACACGCGCCTCATGACGGCGGTCACGTTCGGCGCCATCGCGCTCAACGTGTACCTCTTCATCGCGGTGCCGAAGGGCCTGTTCCCGCAGCAGGACGGCGGCCTCTTGACCGGCTTTTCGGAGGCCGCGCAGGACACCTCGTTCCCGTCCATGAAGGGACGGCAGGAGCAGATCAACGCGATCGTGCAGCAGGATCCGGAGGTCGCGCACGTCGTGGCGTTCCTGGGCGGCGGCTTCAACACCGCGGTCAACACCGGCACGATGTTCGTCGAGCTGAAGCCCTTGCCCCCGCGCCAGGCGAGCGCCGATCAGATCATCGGCCGGCTGCGCCCGAAGCTCGGTCAGGCGACGGGCGTCAACCTCTTCTTGCAGGCCGCGCAGGACGTCCGCATCGGCGGCCGCATCGCGCGCACGCAGTACCAGTACGTGCTCCAGGACGCCGACATCGACGAGATGCGCACCTGGGCGCCGAAGATCCTCGACAAGCTGCGCACGCTCCCGGAGCTGAAGGACGTCGCGACGGACCTACAATCCGCGGGCCTCCAGCTCTTCGTCTCGATCGATCGCGACACGGCCGCGCGCCTCGACGTGCCGGCGCAGGCCATCGACGACGCGCTCTACGACGCCTTCGGCCAGCGCCAGATCGCGACCAACTTCACGCAGCTCAACCAGTACCGCGTGGTGCTCGAGGCGAAGCCGAAGCTCGCGGAGACGCCGGACGCGCTCGAAGGGATCTACGTGAAATCCCGCGGCGGCGTGCAGATCCCGCTGTCGACGTTCGCGAAGTACAAGGTCGCGTCCACGCCTCTGTCGATCACGCACCAGGGCCAGTTCCCGGCGGTGACGCTCTCGTTCAACACGGCGCCGAACGTCTCGCTCGGTCAGGCGGTCGACGCGATCCACCGCGCGGAGCAGGAGATCCGGATGCCCGCGAGCATCCACGCCACGTTCTCGGGCACGGCGCAGGCCTTCGCGTCGTCGCTGTCGAGCCAGCCGATGCTCATCCTCGCGGCGCTGCTCACCGTCTACATGGTGCTCGGCGTGCTCTACGAGAGCCTCATCCACCCGATCACGATCCTGTCGACGCTGCCCTCCGCGGGCATCGGCGCGGTGGCGGCGCTGATGATCTTCAAGACGGACTTCTCGATCATCGCGCTGATCGGCGTGATCCTCCTCATCGGCATCGTGAAGAAGAACGCCATCATGATGATCGATTTCGCGATCGAGGCGGAGCGCGATCACGGCAAATCCCCGCGCGACGCGATCTACGAGGCGTGCCTCTTGCGCTTCCGTCCGATCCTGATGACGACGCTCGCCGCGCTGCTCGGCGGCCTCCCGCTCGCGCTCGGCACGGGCACGGGCGCGGAGCTGCGCCGCCCGCTCGGCATCGCGATCGTCGGCGGCCTCCTGTTCTCGCAGGTGCTGACGCTCTTCACGACGCCGGTCGTGTACCTCGGCATGGATCGCTTCACGAAAAGGCGACGCCTGGAGCGCCGCCGCTCGCACGAGCCGCCGCCGCCGAAGGAAGAGCGGGCGCCCGAGCTGTCGGCCCCGCCGGCGGAGTGACCCCGCACCGGACGATCGCGTGGATCGCCTTCTTTTCTAGTCCCGCTTGCCGAGCGGATCCTTGCCGCCCTTCGTTGGCATCGTCGGCGAGGGCGCTTGCGGCGCGGACGGCGCAGCGGACGCCGCGGCCGATGCGCTCGGCGACGCGGACGTGGACGGAGGCGGCTCCGCGGCCGCTTGGATCGCCGCCATCCGCTTCTTCGCGTCGTCCTGCATGTCGGCCAGCGCTTGCTTGTCGGACGCGCCCGGCTTCAGCGCGGCCAGCGCCCAGTAATGGATCGCCGCCTCGTCGGTGCGCCCGAGGATCTCCGCGGCCATCCCGGCGCCGTACTGCGCCTCCGCGTTCTGCGAGTCGCGCGAGATCGTCTTCGCGAAGATCTCCGACGCCTCCTCGGCCTTCTTCTGCTTCACGAGCGCCATCCCGAGCGCGTTCGCGGTCGCCGGATCCGGCCGCAGCTCCAACGCCGTGCGCAGCGCGCCCTCCGCGTCCTCCGCGCGCCCCGCGGCGAGCAGCGCCTTCCCCCACTCGGTGAAGGCGTCCGCGCTCTTCGGATCGAGCAGCGCCGCGTGCGCGAGCTGTTCGGCGGCCTCCGCGGCCTTCTTGTCGGCGAGGTAAATCCGCCCGAGCGTCATGCGCGTCGCGAAGTCCTCCCGCACCTTGAGCGCGGCCACGAGCATCGACGCGGCGCCCGCGCGATCGCCCTCGGAGGCTTTGATCTGCGCCATCCCGACGAGCGCGCCGACCTCGTCGGGCTTGGCCTTCAGCGCGGCCTCGAGCTCGGTCTTCGCCTCGGCGGCGGTGTCCTTGTTGCCGAGCAGCAGCGTGCCCAGCGCGGCGTGCGCGAGCGCGTTCCCCGGCTCCGCCTTCACGGCCTCTTCGAGCTTGGCGCGCGCCTCTTCGAGGTTGCCTTGCCGCCGCGCGACGCTCGCGAGCGCCGTCAGGTAGACCGCCTTGTGCGCCCCGTCCGTCTCGATGAGCACCTGCGCCTCGTAGCGCGCCTGGTCGATCGTCTCGGGCGTGATCCGGCTCGGATCCTGGGCGATCTGGTACGTCCGCGCGCGCATGCTGGCCCGCTGCACGCTCCCGTCGTTGGGCGCGAGCTCCCTCGCCGCCGCGAACGCCGCGAGCGCCTCCGAGTACCGTCCGGCCTCCAGCGCGGCATTGCCGCGTCGCAGGTGATCCCCGACCTCGGGAGGCGGCCCGCACGCCGCAGCGCCGAGCGCGATTCCGAGGACGAACGCGAAGGACCGGAGGGAGGTCTTGGTGCGCACGCCCCCATTTACAACTCTCCGCGCGCGCGGGGCATCATTTCTGGTTGCCCGAAGGCCGCTGCGGGGAGGACACAGTCGTCGAAGTTGCCCACCCCCGGCCGCGTGCTCGCTTCGCTGCGCGCGCGTCCGCCCCTCCCAAAGCGCCTGCTCTGCAGTCGCAGGGAGGGGTGCCTATTTGTCGGCGGAGCGTGAGGTGGTTAACCCCTCCCTTCGCGAACCACAGTGAGCGATTTGGGAGGGGCGGGCGCGCGACCGCGCGACCGGGGGTGGGCATCGACTCTATTGGATCGCCTTCGAATGCCGCATCATCCAGTACGGCAAGAGGAACGGCCACGGCCCTTGCACCGCGCGTCCATCGCCGCCGCCCGCGACGGCGTAAGGGTTTCCGTTCCACTTCAACGTTCGGATCTCGTCGTACGGCAGCACCGTCGTGAACTGCGCATCGTCGAATCGGTCCTTGTACATGTCGACCTCGACGTCGACCCGGTGCGAGTTGTCGTACGCCCACTCGCGCCGATCGAGCGGCCACTCGCGCAGCGTGCGCACGCCGTCCGCGTACGTCGGGCCCGAGTCCATCGCCGACGACATCACCGCGATCTCCAGCGCGTTCCGCTCCAAGGACTCGTATCCATAGAAGTCCTGGATCGATTTCACCCATTTCTCCCGGCGATCCGCGTTCGGCTCGTACCGGAGCAGCGTGAAGTACGCGAGGCTCGCGAGCTCGTGGTCCGAGTGGTTCTGCTGATTGCGGCTCGTGACGGTGAAGTAATGATCCGTCATCGGCACCATGTCGCCGTACCGTTCGTCGATCGCGAGCCGGTTGTATTCAAGATAGTACTTGTCGTCCCCGGTGATGTGCCACGCCGCGAGCAGGGCCCCGAGGATCTCCATCGAATTGAGCCACCCGCCGCCGCCGTACGAAGAGGCGCAGTTCGGCAGCCCGGCCCCGAGGCACGCCCCGAGATCCCCGTCCGCCGCCGAGGCCTGGTTGTCCCACCGCCCGAACTTGGTGGGCTGTCCGTCCAGATCGATGAGCTGATACCCACCATCCACCACGTAGCTCATCGCCAGATCGATCCGATCCCGGATGTCCTTCTTCTCCTGGTCCGTCTTCGCGCACAGGTCGTAAAAGAGGGGGATCCCGAAATAGTGCCCCGCGTACTCGTCGGAGCTCGTGTCGTCCTTCCAGTAATACTGATGATCCCCGAAGGCCTGAAGGTGCCAGTTCGATTGACTGGCCTTCTCGTCGAACAGCGCCCCTTCGTCGTCCCGCACGAGCGACCGCGTGATGAACCCGGCCTTCCTCCCCTTGGCCTTGAAGCTCTCCCCCGGCACGTCGAAGAACAGGAACAGCGTATCCATCGCCTTGCGGGCCTTCTGATAATACGCATCGTCCCCGGTCTCCGCGTACGCGAGGCACCACGCGCCGACCTGCATCTCGGTCCACAATCCATCGTTGTCGAAATCGCTCTTGAGCGGCTCGGTGGTCTGGTCCCACGGATCCGCATAGGCGATCTCGTCCGCGACGATGCCGTCCATGCGAAAGTGGTTGTCGATCTCCGGCTCGTACAGCGCGGCCTTCTCCTCCAGCGTGCGATACTGCCGCTCCACGCGCGTGAGGCCCAGCGGCGTGCCGATGTATCGAGTCCCGTCCGGCCCCAGCGCGACGGCCGTCACCTGGTCATCGGGGAGCCACCGCAGCGAGTGGTAATGATGCATCCTGTCGCCGCCGAGCGCCGTCGCCCCGATGGTGTGCCCGATCAGGATCTGCCCATTTTGCTGCGCGATCGGCCCGATCGCGCCGGTCGGGAGCCCGCCCCCCGGAGAGGCCGTCTGGATGGTCGCGGAGGAGCCGTCCGCCAACACGTGCGAGACGCTCGTCGCCGTCGTCACGAGCACCTCCGAGCCGTCGTCCGCGGCCGCGAGCCGCGTCGTGTCGTCGCTCGGAAAGAAGGCCGCTCCCTTCAAGGCCGGCAGCATCTTGTCCTGCGCGATGTCATAGCGATGTAGCCCGCCGGGAGACGCGATCCACAGCACGTCACCGACCACCAGCAGATCGTGGATCGTCGTGAGGCTCTGCGCCGCAAGGACAGGCGTCGGAGCCGCGCCGCCCTTGCTCACGTAGAGGCCAGTGTCGTTGCCGAGATAGATCGCCCCGTCCTTCACCGCGGCGGAGCTCGCCGAAAACGGAAACAGCGTGCTCGGCTGCAGGGGGTCCCAGATCTCGACTCCGCCTTCGCGCGCGAGCACCACGTGCGTCGCGTCCAGCACGGCCATATCGAGGATCGCGCCGCTGCCGGACGTGGGGATCTTCGTGCACGCCGAGGCGCCGGGGATCAGCTCGAACAGGCCTGTCGCCGTGCCGATGTAGAGCGTGGTCCCGAGCACGATCAGCGACCGAACATCGGTGTCCTCCATCACGTCCGGCGTGCGGAACAGCGTGGGAACGTCCTGCTCGAACGGATCGTCCGCCACGGCGTCCGCGTGCGTCGTCTGCTCGTTCACGACCGGCGCCGGGACCGTCACCGACGTCGTCGTGTCCGTCGTCCCGGTGGTCGTCGTCTCGGTGGTCGTGCCGGAGCCCGAGGTGTCGTCGCCGGGCCCGCAGCCCGCGAGCAGGATCGCCATCAAAACAGGGGAGAACCGCGCGGCCGAGGTCGTTCGCATCCGCGCAGCGTATCGCCACGCGCGCCCCGTCCACAACGCCCCGTCGCGGCCCTCGGTCCGTTCGTGCGCCGCCCGATCACGCGAAGTCGACGGGCACCGCGCGCAGCTCCGCGGCCTTCTCTTCCGGCAAGCTGTCGGCCGCGAACAGGCCCGCTCCCAGCTCCGTCCCGGCCAGATACTTGAGCTTCGTCGGGCTCCGCAGCGGCGGCGAAAACTCCAGGTGCATATGCGCATACGGATGCTGCTTGTCGTCCGTCGGCCCCTGGTGAAACGCCATCAGATACGGGAACGGCCGCTTCCACAGGAGATCGTACTTTCGCAGGATCGTCTTCAGCGCGCGCGCGAAATCCGCCCGCTGCGCCTCGGAGAGCTGGTCGAGCCGCCCCACGGCCGCCCGCGGCGCGATCCACACCTCGTACGAATACCGCGCGCAGATGGGCACGAACGCCACCACGTGCGGCCCCTCGTAGAGCATGCGCGTGCCGTCCTTCACCTCGTTGTCGATCATGGCGCCGAGCAGGGACAGGCCGGTCATGTCGAAGTACCGCCGCGCCTCCTCCAGCTCGCGGGCGGGCAGGGGAGGCACGATGGGATACGCGTAGATCTGCCCGTGCGGATGTTGCAGCGTGACGCCCACCTCGACGCCGCGGTTCTCGAACGGCATCACGTATTCGATGCCCTTCCGCGCCCCCAGCTCGGCGGTCCGCTGCGCCCAGATCTCGAACACCAGCTCGATGCGATCGAGCGGCAATTGTCCGAGCGACCCGCGCGGATCCTGCGTGAACACCACCACCTCGCAGGCGCCGTAGCCCAGCCGGACAGGCACGCTGAGGCCCGCGGGCGGCTCGCCGGGCTGCGGGCTCAGCGTCGGAAACAGGTTGTCGAACACCGCGGCTTCGTAAGCGCCCTCCGGCAGCTCCGTGGGCGCGTCGACCGAGGACGACGGGGCGAGCGGGTTGTATTCGGGGGGCGGAAGGAACGTGCGATTCTGGCGGTGGCTCGCGTACGCCACCCACTCGCCGCGCAGCGGATGAAAACGCAGGTGCGAGCGCGGCGTCACGCCTTCTCCCTTCGGCGACGGCGCCGCGATCGTCCCGGGGATCGGCCCGTGCGCGTCGCGGGCATACAGGATGAGGTGCCGTCCGTCCGGTTTCGTGAGCCTGCGCTCGAACATGGATGAGACTCCCTGTCTCTCGTCGCGCGATGTCCTCGTCACACGTCGCGCGGTATCTGCGGGTGGGGCGGGACCGCGGGCAGATCGCTGTCGCGCGGGCCGGGATCGAAGGAGCTGTGCGTGCCGCTCGGGTGCTCCTCCACGGTGCCTCCGCGCGTCGCCTCGCGGATGCGGTCCAGCGGGAACTTCGGCTTTCGGTCCGCGGTGCAGAGGCCGTTCGCCTCCTGGAACGTGTCCGTCAACTGCGTGTAACAGAAGCCCGAGAACAGCTCCAGCTCGTTCACCGCGCGGAGGAGCGCCGTGTACCGCCGCTGAAACTCGGCCCCGTTCTCGCTCAACGTGTAGCCCCAGATCTCCGACTCCGGGCCGCGCGGCTTCACCGCGATGCCGCCGAATTCGGTCAGGATGATCGGCTGTCCCTGGTGAGGGTGGCTGTCGAGCGTGAGCACGCGCCCGCCCGGCCGCCGCCGTAAGAAGATGTCCGAGAGGTCCATCCGGCGGCCGTACCGTTCGAGCAAGTGCCGCGGCGATCCATCGTAGTCGTGGATGCCGATGATGTCCGTGCTCGTCGCCTCCCACCCGTCGTTCCCGACGACCGGCCGCGTCGGATCCAGCGTGTGCGTGAGGTGATAGAGCGCCTGTACACAGTGCTGCTGCGTCGTCTTCTGCGGCAGATCCGGCACGCCCCACGACTCGTTGAAAGGCACCCACACACAGATGCACGGATGGCTGTAGTCGCGGTCGATGACCTCCGTCCACTCGGCCATGATGCGCTCCACGCTCTCGTGCGTGAACCGATAGGCGCTCGGCATCTCCTCCCAGACGAGGAGCCCCATCCGGTCGGCGCAATGGAGGAACCGCGGATCCTCGATCTTCTGGTGCTTGCGCACTCCATTGAACCCCATCGCCTTCGCGAGCGCGATGTCGAGCTGGATGGCGTCCCTCGAAGGCGGCGTCATCAACGACTCGGGCCAGTACCCCTGATCGAGCACCATCCGCAGATAACAGGGCCGCCCGTTGAGCATGAAGCGGTCCCGGGAGAGCCCCACGCTCCGGAGGGCGGTGTACGAGAACACCGTGTCCAGCACCTGCCCCGCGCCGTCGAGGAGGGTGAGCCGCGCCTCGATGAGATGCGGGCAGTCGGGGCTCCAGAGCAGTTTGTTGCGGTAATCGTCGATGCCCGGATCGCTGAGCGCGATGCGGCGGTGCACCTCCTTGGCGATCACCGTGTACGTGTCGTCGACGAGCACCTGGTCGCGCGTGAACAAGGTCACTCGGACCTTGAGATCCTCCCGCGCCGCGCCGTCCACGAAGATCTCACATCCGATCTCCCACCTCTCCAGATAAGGAGTCCAGCGGATCTGATCGATGTAGGTCGCGGGCGTGCGCTCGAGCCACACCGTCTGCCAGATGCCCGTCGTCCGCGGGTACCAGATGCTGTGCGGGTCGAGCTGCCAGTCCTGCTTGCCGCGCGGCTTCGCCAGATCCGCCGGATCGTCCTCGGCGTGCACGGTGACCGTCTGCGGTCCGTCCGTCCGCAGCACGGAGGTGATGTCGAAGCAGAAGGGGGTGTGTCCTCCCTGGTGGGCGCCCACGAAGTGACCGTTGACCCACACGCGCGCTCGATAATCGACCGCTCCGAATCGAAGGAAGACGCGGGAGTCGGGCTCTCCGTCGGGGGCCTCGAAGTCGCGCTCGTACCAGACGCCGCGATGAAACCCGGTATCCTCGATACCGCTCTTCGCACACTCAGGCGCGAACGGGACGAGGATCTGGTGCGTCCAGCCGGATCCCGTCGGAGGGTCGGGCCACGGCTCCCTCCGCTCGTCGAAGGCGAAACGCCACATCCCGTCCAGCGAAGTCCAGCGCTGGCGGCGAAGCTGCGGTCTCGGATAATCGAGGTCGTACGCGCCTCCGTGCTCCATGAGCACCTCCACCGAGAGCGGGGGCTCGTCGTCGAGATCGGGGTCGAACACTGGCCGGATCGAATCCTGGAACGACATCGGTGCCTCGTCCTCGCTGTCCTCGTGGGGCGCGCCCGCGGCCGCCTCACGACGTCCCTCGTCGCGTCACGAATCGCCACGCCGAAGCGATGATCTCCCGCAGATCCTGCCTCTCGGGGGAGAAGCCGAGATCCTTCGCGATGCGGTCCGAGCTGGCGACGAGCACCGCCGGATCACCGGCCCTCCGCGGCTCGACGCGCACCGGAATGTCCCTGTGACAGACCTCCTCCGCGGTGTCGATCACCTCACGGACGGTGTAGCCGTCTCCGCCGCAGCCGAGGTTGTAGATCTCGCTCCTCGCCGACTTCTCGGTGAGGGAGTCGAGCGCGAGGAGATGGGCTTTTCCGAGGTCGAGCACGTGAATGTAATCCCGGACGCAGGTGCCGTCCTTGGTCGGATAATCATCCCCGAAAATCGTGACCTCCGGGCTATGCCCCATGGCGACGCGAAGGACCAGTGGAATCAGATGCGTCTCGGGCTCGTGCCGTTCTCCATTGTTCTCCGACGCGCCGGCGGCATTGAAATACCGCAGGGACACATAACGGATCTTGTAGGCGTCGTCGAACCATCGGAGCGCGTGCTCGAAGGCCAGCTTGGTGTCGCCGTACGGGCTGCTCGGCGCGGTGGGCGACGCCTCGTCGACAGGCTGCCTCTCGGGCTCCCCGTACACGGCGGCCGTCGAGGAGAAGACGATCCTCTTCACGCCCTCTTCGCGCATGGCGTCGAGCAGCGACAGACCACCTTCCACGTTGACGCGGTAATACCGGGCAGGCTGCGTCACCGACTCTCCGACGAGGGAGATCGCCGCCATGTGCACGACCGCCTCGATCCCGCTCTTCTTGAGGACGCGCCGCAGGAGCGCGTCGTCGAGCAGATCGCCTTTGACCATCTCCGCGCCCGCCGGAACCGCGTCCGGATGGCCCTTGGAGAGATCGTCGAACACCGTCACTTCGTGGCCCGACGCGAGCAACTGCTCCGTCACCACGCTCCCGATGTAGCCAGCCCCGCCAGTCACGAGCACGCGCATTCCTCCACCTCCCATTGAAGATCACTCATTTCACAGCAAACCCAGCGTCAAGCGGCCGCCTCCCGGACGCGCGGCGCGCTCCGTTCGAGCACGTAGCGTGACAGCGACTCTTCGAGCGGCGGCAAGAGGACCCCGCGCCGACTCCCGAGCACGCTGTACGCCGGTCTTGGCGCGACCATCCCGAGCGCGCGGCCCGGACAAGGCACCACCACCTTTGGATCGATCCCCGAGAGCGAGGCGATCCGCCGCGCGAGCTCGAAGTACGACACGGCCCCTCGATTGGCCAGGTGGAAGAGGCCTTGTTCGGCGTCCACCAGCAAATCCAGGGTCGCGTGCACCAGATCCGGCAGGTACGTGGGCGACACCACGGAGTCCTCCGCGGCGCGCACCGGCCGTCCTTCGAGCAGCGCCTTCAAGAGGCCGGTCGTGTCCCCGTTCTCCTCCCACGGACAGAAGAGCGCGGCCGTCCGCACGATGAGCGAACGCGGGTGGAGCCGCATCACCTCGCGCTCGGCCTCGGCCTTGCTCTGCCCGTACACGCCGAGCGGCGCCACGTCGTCGTCCTCGACGTACGGAGTCCGCTGGTGCCCGCCGAACACGAGGTCCGACGAGAACGTGACGAGCGGAACATCGATGTCCGCGCAGGCCGCCGCGAGCGCCGACGCGCCCCGCACGTTCTCGCGCGCGCACTTCATCGGATCGCGCTCGGCCTCGTCGATCCGCGCGTAGCCGGCCGCGTTGACGACCGCCCACGGCTGGTACCGAATCAAGGCCTGCTCCACGGCGGCGCGGTCCGCGATATCCATCTCCCGCCGACACACGAGCTTGCACGACAGGCCGCGGTGCGCGCAGATGCGGGCGAACGCGCGGCCGACGCGACCGCCCGCCCCGGCCACGAGGATGGGGCGCGCGCCGTCCTCGGAGCTGCGGTGCGCCGGAACGGCCTCGATCTGCGGGCGATCCGCGTCGTCGCGCGCGGACACGAAGTCGCGGACGGGCGCGCTCACCGCCGGATAGAGCAGCCGCACGGGCCGCCGCCACCACCCGAGCGACGCCGCCGTGACAGGGTGTTTGAACTGGCCCTCTCGCGCGAGCGACTGCACCATGCGGGCCACCGCCGTCGGCCGCGGAGGATCGCACCGCACGTCGAAGGCGCCGGGCTCGTAATGGCCCCGATCCAGGATCACGAGGCTGTCCCAGTCGAACGCGCCGAGCAGGGACCACGCGGTGACCGCGCGCACGTCCGCGCCGCGCTCGCGGGCCTCCTTCGCGCCGCGAAAGGCCTCCAGGAACCACCGGAGCTGGTCCTCGCGCGCGCCGCCGAGGTGCGCCTCGGTGATCGCGAGCGGGAGTCGATACCGCTCGTGCAATTCGAGCAGGACCGCGAGGTGGCCTGTCAGGCCTTCGCCGCGGACGCGCACCGCCTCCACGTCGGCGTACGCGTGGCGGCCGTTCCCGCCGTGTGACCACGCGGGATACCGCTCCAGCCGCTCGTCGAGGAAGCGGTCGCTCGTCACGTAGTAATTGACCCCCAGGATGTCGGGCGGACAGGGCCTCTCGACGAGGGCGTGGAGCTCGCGCTCGTGGGCCCCCTGCGACAGGAGGTATCCGAAGAGCGGGTGACGCCGGTCGACGCGCCCGCACAGGAGATCGATGCTGAGGAGCCGCCGCAGGTTCTCGTGCCGCGCCTGGTACGCGAGCGATGGAGTCGAGTACGTCCGGCCGAAGTCCTCGGTCTGGACGAGCCGCGCGCCCGGCGTCACCTCGCGAATGGCCTCCATCGCGCGCGCCGTCGCGTGGCACTGCCCGAGCAGCGCCCGCACGAACGAGCGAGCGCTGCGCCCGTGCGGGTACCAGTGACCGTAGAGCCCGCTGAAGCGCGCGGTGGTGAGCGGCTCGTTGATCGGGGTGAAGTCCTCGATCCACGGGTATCGCTCGGCCACTGCGCGGGCGTATTCAGCCAGCTTCTGCGGCAGCTCCGGATCGACCAGGCTCGTGTGGAGGGGGCCGCTGCCGTGGTGGACGAGGCCGACGATGGGCCGCACCCCCCTCTCGCGGAGGAGGGCGAGGCGCGCGTCGGCCCACGAAAAATCGAGGTCGCGGGGCGTGGGCCCGCGCGCCGCCCGCTCCCAGAGGACGGGATACCGGAGGGCGGTGATCCCGAGATCCGCGAGCCGCGCGACGTCCTCCGCGCGGCCCTCGTGCCCGGTCTTCACCACTTGATCGAAGTGCGCGTCTCCCACGCGGTTGACGGTGCACTCGATGCCCCCCCACAAGGGCAGAGCCGGAGCGGCGCTCTCGGGGCTCATGCGACCAGCACCTCGGCGGGCCTCTGGCGCGGCACGCCGGACAGCTTGGTGTGCAGCGTGAGCGCCTGCGCCACGACCTGATCCATGTTGTAGTACCGGTACGTCGCGAGCCTCCCCGCGAAGTGCACGCGCGGCGTCTTCTTCGCGAGCGCCTCGTATTTGCGGTAAATCTCGGCGTTCTCCGGCCGCGGGATCGGGTAGTACGGGTCCCCGTCGCCGCGAGGATACTCGTAGACCACGGTGGTCCGCGGGTGCTCCTGCCCGGTGAGGTACTTGAACTCGGTCACCCGTGTATACGCGTGCTCGTTCGGATAATTGATGACCGCGCCCGGCTGGAACACGGGCTTGTCGTGCGTCTCGAACCGCAGATCGAGCGAGCGGTACGGCAGCTTCCCGCAGCGGTAGTCGAAGAACGCGTCGATCGGCCCGGTGTAGATCATCTCCTCGCAGTCGATCTCGTCCTTGATGTCGCGATAATCGGTGTTGAGGGCCACCTTGATGTTCGGGTGATCCAGCATTCGCTCGACCATCCGCGTGTATCCGTGGAGCGGCATGGCCTGGTATTGATCGGTGAAATACCGCCCGTCGCGGTTCGTCCGGATGGGCACGCGCGACGTCACCGAGGCGTCCAGCTCGGAGGGGTCCAGTCCCCATTGCTTGCGCGTGTAATGCCGGAAGAACTTCTCGTAGAGCTCGCGCCCCACCTTGTTCAGAATGACGTCCTCGCTGGTCTTGACCGGATCGCGCTTCTCCGCCCGGCTCTCGAAGAACCTCTCCAGCTCGAAGGAGGTCAGTTGAACGCCGTAGAGCTGATTGATGGTGTCGAGGTTGATCGGCATCGGCACGAGGCGCCCGTCGACGCTCGCGAGGACGCGGTGCTCGTAGGCGCGCCACGCCGTGAATTTCGACAGGTACTCGAACACCTCGCGCGACCCGGTGTGGAAGATGTGCGGCCCGTACTTGTGCACGAGCACGCCCGCGTCGTCGTGGTGATCGTAGGCGTTCCCGCCGATGTGAGGGCGCTTGTCGCACAGGAGGACGCGCTTGCCGTCCACCCGCGCGAGGCGCTCCGCGAGCACGGACCCGGACAGGCCTGCTCCGACGATGAGGTAATCGAACATGTCAGTGCGCCCTCCGCGCGAGCGGCGGCCGCGTCGCCGCGGTGAGCAGCGCGTCGACCTTCGCCCACGTGCCGTCCCACGACATCTCGGACAGGAACGTGTCCACGCGCGCGAGCCGCGCCTTCCTGCGGCTGTCTCCGAGGGGCCCGCGCTCGTCCGCGAGGCACGTATCCACGGCGGCGATCGTCTCTTCGGCCGTGTCGGCGATGCGCACGAGGCCGAGCTCCCCGTACGGCCGCACCACGTCGCGGATCGAGGTCGACACCACCGGACGCCCGGCGGCCAGGTACTCCGGCGTCTTCGTCGGGCTGATGAACCGGGTCGCGTCGTTCCGCGCGAAGGGCAACAAGGCCACGTCCCACCCGCCGACGTACGCCGGCAGATCGGTGTAGGCCTTCTTGCCGAGGTAGTGAATGTTCGGCCGGCGAGGCAGGCTGTTCGGATCGATCTTCACGACCGGGCCGATGAGCACGATGTGCAGATCCGGCCGCGCCGCCGCGATCTGGTCGATGAGCGCCGCGTCGAACCGCTCGTCCAGCACGCCGAAGAAGCCGAGTCGCGGGTGGGGGATGCCCTCTTGATCCACCGGGTCCGACACGCGACTGCGGGCCTTCTCGAAGTGCGCGACGTCCACGCTGCTCGGCACGGGGTGGATGTTGGGGTGCTTGTGCTGCTTCGCCTCGAACAGGCTATGACCGCCCGTGAGCACGAGGTGCGCCCGGCGGAACAGCTCCGCTTCGTAGCCGCAGAGCGCGGGCGGCGCCCCCGCGAACGCCGACAGCTCATCCATGCAGTCGTACACGATGGCCCGCGGCATGAGGTGCCGAGTGAAGGGGATCGCCATCGGCGTGTAGTACCAGAGCACGTAGTCGTCCACGGCGCAGCGCCGGAACATCTCCCCCACGAGCCGCGACAGCACGCTGTGCTGCTGCGCGTCGTCGAGCCCCGCGGGCAGACAAGGCACCACGCGGTGGACTCCGGGGCTCCGCGACTCGATCTCCATGCGCGGCGGATCCTCCGAGAAGGTGGGCTCTTCGACGAAGAATACGCGACGCTTCTCGGCGCATCGCGTGAGCAGGTGTTGCGGCCTCTGGAAAACGAAATCCCACCGGAGATGCGAGAAGCACACGACGTCCGGCCTCTGCTTTTTGGTCCCCGCCCGCTCGCGCCTGGGCGCGACATATCGATAGCTATCCGTCTTCATTTGCTTTGTTCCCTCGCTCTCGTGCGATGTTGTCGCGGCCCGTTTTCAGGGTCGCCTGGCAGAGGCGCGGCGAAGCCGCACCTCGGAGTCTCGGGGCCGCTCTATGGCGCGACCGCGGGGCCCTCTGCGGGGATCAAGGCCTGTCCGGCCCGCCCCGTGATCGAGCTGTAATCCCGCGCGATGTTCGCGGCCGTCTCGGCCAGATCCGAAGTCTCGGTGCGGGACGCGAGCGCGATCACGCACCCGCCGAACCCGCCGCCCGTGAGCCGCGCGCCCAGCACGCCCGGCGTCGCCTCCGCGATGGACACCAGTCGATCGATGTCCGGCAGCGAGACCTCGTAGTCGTCCCGCATGGAGGCGTGCGACGCGGACAGGAGCTCTCCGAGGCGCTCCACGTCCCCGGCGCGCAGGGCGCTCACCGCGGCGCGCACCCGCTCGTTCTCCGTCACCACGTGGCGCAGCCGCCGCCCGAGCGGCTCCGGCAAGACAGGCACCCTCGGGATCTCGGAGGGCCTCAGATCGCCGAGGAATTCGACGTGCAGGATCTCCTCGATCCGCTGGCACTCGGCCCTTCGAGCGCGGTACTCCGGGCCCGCGTTGGCGTGGGAGATGCCGGAGTCGATGACGAGGAGCCCCGCGCGATCTTCGGGGAAGGGGATCCGCTCGTGCGCGAGCGTGCGCGTGTCGATGAAGAGCGCCCCGTGCGGATCGCCGAGGCTCGCGGCCATCGGATCCATCACGCCGACGGGCGCGCCCACGAAGTCGGTCTCCACCTTTTGCCCGAGCTTCGCGATGTCGATGTCGGAGAGCGCGAGTCCGAAGAGGCCTCGCAGCCCCCGGAGCAGCGCCACCGAGAGCGCCGCGGACGACGACAGACCGCTGCCGGCCGGCACCGAAGACTCGATGTCTGCGTCGAACCCGGCGATCGCGACGCCTTCGTTCCGGAGCGCGGTCGTCACGCCCTGGATGTAGTCGATCCAGCCTCCGCGCCGGGCCTCCGCGCCGAGCCGGAACGAGGCCTCGTCGCCTTCCCGCCGCGGGATATGGGTGTGCGCGTGCACCTCTTCGTCGCCCCGCAGGCCGAGCTCGACGGTGGTCTTCTGCGGCGTGGCCATCGGGAGCACGCAGCCGCCGGTATAATCGGTGTGCTCCCCGATGAGGTTGATCCTCCCCGGGGCGCGCCCCGTCGCCATGGCGGGGTGCCCGTAGATACGCTCGAACATCGAAGAGGCCTTCTCGGCGAGGGCGGATGCCTCACCCGAACAGCCACTCTGGAGCGAAATCCGCTCCGGGACGGCTGATCCGGGTGCCCAATCGAACAGGAGGGGACGGCGCGAGACGTGGAGTCAGGCGCCGCGCGCGATCATGGCCGCTCGCCGAGGGAGGCGCGCCGTCCGGAGTGGACGGTGCCAGTCGAATGGAAGCCGAAATGCCCGGAGACCGCGAGAGCATGTGCGGGCTTGCAGGGCGTGACATCCATTTCGAAGGTGGGCTCTGTCAGACTTTGACCCGATGCGCAAGATCTTTTGCAGAATTGGCCAGTCTCCGAACACCGCATTTTCGTGAGTATCGATGTTGCCCGCGGCCGACGCGCGCGTCGCCCCGCCACCGAAAATGCCCTCCCGCGGGCCCGCTCGGCAGGCCGACGGGGGGGACGAAACGAGAGAGGGGTGTGTCACCAAGCGCGTAAATGTGCGTGAATTTTATTGCGATCGCGTTGAGTCGTGGCCTGAAATCGTCGTTTCAAATGCCTGGGAGAGCGTGCTACTCTCCGAAATGATCGTCGGTCCATCCGGGCCTGCGATCCCATCCGCGGCGAAGGAGGTGAGGGGTCCCACCGATTCCGCCGCAGGACTCAGGTGGCTTTTTTGCGCCTCCGTGCTGCCGTATTCTTCAGGCAACAGCGCGGCGAGAGCGCAGCGGTGTCTTTCTGTGTTCGCGCGCGATCAGGGGCAATGGGGAGCCCACGCGCGCGGGGTGACAGGTGCTTACTCATGGAGTCCATGGAACGAGAGTCGGTGGGGCCGGTGTCTTTGGCGGGAGCGGTGGTGGAGAGCTTCCCCAGGATGCTCGGAGGGGCGGGCGGTTTCCTTTCCTATGCGGAGCCTCGGCGCCTCCGGATAGAGGCGGCGCTGGACGAGCATTTGAGCGCGGACAGCCGGAGCCCGCCGGCGCTGCACGCGGCGATGCGCTACGCGGTGTTGTCGGGCGGCAAGCGGCTGCGCCCGCTCCTCTGCGTGGTCGCGGCGGAGATCGGCGGCGGCGATCTCGACGACGTGTTGCCGGCCGCCTGCGCACTGGAGATGATCCACGCGCAGAGCCTGGTGCACGACGATCTCCCGGCGATCGACGACGACACCATTCGTCGCGGCCGCCCGACATGCCATGTCCGCTTCGGGGAGGCGCAGGCGATCCTCGCGGGGGATGCTCTCCTGGCGCTCGCGTTCGAGCTGCTCGCGTCCGAGCGCACCCTCGTCCCGGCGGACCGCGTGCTGGAGGCGATCGAGATCGTCGCGCGCGCGGTGGGCCGCGACGGGATGGCAGCGGGGGAGTCTGCGGACGTCCTCGCGGAGGGCCGGCCGGGCGATCGGGCGCTCCTCGAATTCATCCACGCGCACAAAGCGGGTGATTTCATCCGAGCGTCGCTGTTGTGTGGAGCGGTGTTGTGCGGCGCGCCGGCGGAGACGCGAGAGCGCCTGTCCGTCTACGGCGCGGCGCTCGGCCTCGCGTTCCAGATCGTGGACGACATCCTCGGGGAGACGGGCGATCCGCGTCGCCTCGGCAAGCCGGTCGGCCGCGACGAAGAGCGCCGCAAGCTCACGTTCCCGCGCCTCCTCGGAATGGCACGTTCGCGGGAGCTCGCCACGACGAAGGCGAACGAGGCGATCGCCGCCGTCCAGGGCTTGGGCCCGGCCGCGGAGCCCCTCCGGGCGCTCGCGTCTTATGTCTTGAGTCGCAACTCGTGAGGTCGATCATGGTCTATCGTGAAGAGGGCGCGCTCGCGGATCTTGCTCGGATCGTGGGCGATCTCGGTCGGGACGGGGGCCTCATGACCCCCTCTGTCTACGACACCGCGCAGGTGCTCCGGTTCGCGCCGCCCGCGGATCCGGGGCCGGCGGTGACATGGCTGCTCTCGCTGCAAGCGGAGGACGGCGGCTGGGGCGACATCGATGTCCCGCTCGCGCGGCACGTGCCCACGCTGGCGTCGATCCTGGCGCTCGCCTCGATCGCGCGCGGCGCCCGCGGGGGGGATCTGGACGGCCGGACTGCCATCCTCCGAGGCATCGAGTTCCTGCGGCGGCACGTCGACGACTGGCGCCCACCGCTGCCCGAGGACGTCCCGGTGGGCGTGGAGCTCCTGTTCCCGAAGCTGCTCGACGACGCCGCGGCCCTCGGGCTGGATCTCCCGACGGAGCCGTACGAGGCCGTCTTCACGCTCTCGAACCGCCGCCGCCGGCTCCTCGCGTCGACGCCCGCGGAGCGACTGGCACGCACGCAGGCGATGCACTCGTGGGAGGCGTGGGGCGACGAGCCGGAGGCGAACCTCATCAACGCGGCCGGCGCGATCGGCGACAGCCCCGCGGCGACGGCCCGCTTCCTGGCCCGGTCGGCGGACCGTCCGGCGCTCCAAGGGGCCTCTGCCCGCGCGAGAGACTACCTGCAGCGCGCCTCCCGGGCGACCGGCGTCGAGGCCGCGGGCGTGGTGCCGACCGCCTGGCCCATCCATCGCTTCGAGCAGGCCTTCGGGCTCTACGCGCTCACGATCGCCGGCCTCCACGAGCACCCGTCCCTGGCCTCCGCGGCGGCGCGTCAGCTCGACGATCTGGGCTACGCGCTGGGGCCCTTCGGGCTCGCGGTGAGCGACTCCTTCATCCCGGACGGGGACGACACCGCGGCCGCCATCGTCGCGCTCCGGATCGCCGGGAGGCCGGTGGACCTCGCGCCGCTGCGCCGCTTCGAGGAGGACGGCCATTATTGTACGTGGCCCCATGAGCTGCAGCCTTCGGTCTCGGTGAACGCCCGCGCGATCCACGCGCTGTCGCTCTTCGGAGAGGACACCTCGGGCCCGCGGCGCTTCTTGCTGGAGCGCCAGATGACCGACGGTCGTTTCGGGCGCGACAAGTGGAATTGCTCGTGGGTGTATACAACCGCTCACGGCGTGATGGCGCTGGCCGAGGGGGGCGATCCGGCGCCCCGGGAGGCGGCCGTCACGGCGCTCCTCGCCGGTCAGCGGGCGGACGGCGGCTTCGGCGCCGGTCAGGAGCCGACCGACATCGAGACGGCGTGGGCCATCCTCGCGCTGCGCTGCGGCCCTCCCGCCGTGGCCGCGGCCGTCGAACGAGCGCGCCGCTTCCTCGCCGAGCGGCTGGCGTCGCGGCGCTCGCGTTCGCCGCGCTGGTGGCTGGCCAAAGAGACGTACGGCACCCCGCGCGTCGACCGCACCGTGGAGCTGTGCGCGCTGCTCGCCCCGACTCCCGCTACCTTCGAGCGAGCGTGACCCACACTCCGCCCTTCGGGGTCAGCGTCGTGCCCACGTAGGGCCGCGTCGGCCGCCCCTGGACGGGCCGGAACGTGTAGCGCTGCGCCATCATCGCGAGGAGGATCTGCCCCTCCATCATCGCCAGATCCCGCCCGATGCAGAGGCGCTGTCCGACGCCGAAAGGCATCCATGCGCCGGGGGGGCGGGCGGCGGCGCGCGCGGGCCGGAAGCGCTCTGGGTCGAACTCCTCCGGTCGCTCCCACGCGTCCGGGTGCCGATGAATGGCATAGACCATCACGCCGACCGTGGAGCCGCGCGGGATCACGTGCCCGTCGATGACGTCGTCCTCGAGCGCCTCCCGCGGGAGCCAGTAGACGGGCCCGTGGAGCCGGAGCGTCTCTTCGAGCACCATCCGTGCGTATTCCAGCCGCGGGAGGTCCGCGAACGTGGGTGTCCGGTCCCCGAGGACGGCGTCCACCTCTTTCGCGAGCGCGGCCTGGTGCTCCGGCCGGTCCGCGAGGAAATGCGAGGCCCACGCGATCGTGGTGGAGGACGTCTCGTACCCGGCGAGGAACATGGTGACGGCCTCGTCCCGCAGCTCCCGGTCCGTCATGCGTTGTTCGGTCTCCCCGTCGACCATGTCGAGCATCATCGCGAGGAGATCGCCGCCCGGAGCGGCCCGGAGAGCCTGTTTGCGACGCTCGATGACCTCGTAGATCACCCGGTCGATCGTGCGGATCGCCTCCTCGTAGCGGGCGCGGCCGGGCACGGGGAGCCAGCGCGGCAGATGCTGGAACAGCGCCCCTCGTAACATGAAGTCGAGCGCGTACCCCATCGCCTGCGTCACGCGGTCCGCGTCGCGCCGATCGAGGCCGGAGCCGAACATGGTCCGGACGATGATCCCCATCGCGATCGAGGCGATCTCGGGGGCCAGATCGATGGGGGCGCGCGCGTCGGCCGCCGCCTCGAAGGGGCCGAGTCGGCTCTGGATGGCGCCCACCATCTCCTCCGTCAGCGCGGACAAGCGCTCTCGGTGGAAGTGGGGTTGCATCATGCGGCGCTGCCGTCGCCAGATCTCGCCCTCGCTGACGATCAGGCCGTTGCCGAGGAGCGTGCGGATCGAGTCCCACAAGGCGCCGCCCTTGCGGTAAATCGACGCCCGGTCCCGCAGGACGTGCTGCGCGTGCCGCGGGTGGTTCAGCGCGAAGAAGCGCGAGCTCCCGAGATCGATGGAATACACATCCCCGAGGCGCTCGCGGAGGCGGGGCAGCAAATCGATGGGCCGCCTCGCCGCGGGCGGCAGCTCGGCCAGGAGGTGAAGGAGCCGCAGCGAAGCGGGGGGCGTTTCCTCGGCACGAGCGCGGCGCGCTTCATTTTCCGGGGCCGCGCGCAGTTGTTCGGTGATCATGGGTCAGAGGTAGATCGGCGCGGCTGTCTCGACCTCCACGCGCAGCCGCATGAGCGTGTCGAGGGCCTCGTCCGCGGCTGGTCCGATGATATCCAGGTATTTCAAGGCTTCTTTCTGCTTCGCCCATGGGAAGGCGTCGATGTTGGCGCCGAGCCAGTTCATGGCCGTGACCGTGCCGCGAACGAGCGTGTCGTCCGTCATGATGGCGGTGCGAATTCCCCGGCTCTTCAGGATATCGGAGGCTTGTTTTCGCTGGACGCTCGACGACTGCACCGTCCCCAGGCTTCCGATCAGGTATTTGGAGATTGGCGCGCTCCCGAGATCCTTGATGAAGGCCTGCCATTGCCTGTCGTTGAGGACCCCCGGCGAGCTCACGGAGATGAGCACGTCATACAAGACCACCCACTTGGAACGACTGGCTTGGACGTTGTTCGCCACGACCGCATCTCCTTCGGCAGAGAGGCGACAGGCGGCACAGAGCGCGGCCCCCGAAGAGGCCCGGAGCAAACGACGAGCCGAGTTTGATTGCACGCTCTCGCGTTATTGCCTGTTCGCCCGGTGAGTATGGGCACACGATATCGCCGAGACCGGCCCCCGGGAGGCTGTCGCTTGATCGTATCTTTCGTGGAGCTCCCCGGGAGTGTATCGATCAGGGAATCTCATATCCGCTCACGCCCGTCAAGCCTCTCCCGGCGCTCCGATTTCATTCGGCGAGCGCTGGAGTGGGGACCATCGCCCCGCTCGTCAGGCCTTGTGGGGAGCGTTCGTCAGCGCGAGAGCGATCGAGAACGTCACCTCGACGAACGTGCGCAGGAGATGGCGCTGTTCGGTCTCGACGGTGGCGTTGAATAGTACGCGGGACAGGGCCTCTCGGAGGCGCGCTTCGTGGACGACCCAGTGTCGGCGCAGGTCCTCCGCGAGCGTCGCGCGCCGCGGGAAGGCGAGGGCGACCGTGGTCACGGGGAGGCCGAGCTCCGCCGCGACGCCCGCGACGGCCGAGCTGAGAGGCTCTTCGGCGTCGAACGGGACGTCCTGCGCGAGCCTCAAGGTGCTGTCGATGGCGAACAGGTATTCCGGAGTCGCAGACAGCCACTCTCCGAGCCGCGCGATCCCGCGTCCGGGGAGGTCCTCGGCGAAGGGGAGCGCTCCCGTGAGCGCCATCGAGGCTCCGGCGGTGTCGGCGAAGCGGTCGAGGTACTCGTCCACGCCGGAGGCGAACGTCGTCCCGCGCGGCCAGCCTTCGAGCGAGGAGGGAGGGATCGCGGAGGCGACTTTGGCCATCTCCACGCGCCCCGTCCGGATCAGGCAGATCGCCGTGTGATGAAGCTGCGCGGTGTTGTGCCGCAGCGTCCGCGCCCGCCAGAGCGAGAGCCACCTCTCCGCGGCCTCCCGGGAGTCGCGCGACTCCACGGCTCGGAACCCGAGGAGCGTGAGCGCCGCGAGCGTGGATGTGGCGATCTCGGCGAGAGGGCGCCCCCGAATGCCGATGTCCTTTCGGGACGCGAGGAGCGTCGAGAGCGCCGCTTCCGGATCGAGCACGGCTGCGAAGCGGGCAGTCTGCGCGACCAGCGCCGGGATCGCCTCCGCCCCGAGAGGCATCGTCTCCTCGTAACACGTGTCGAGGAGCGCGGGCAGATCCGAGCCGAGCGTCGAGCACAGCGCGGGCGGCGCCCCGAGAGGCCCGCACAGGAACGCGTGCGCGAACCGGTCGGTGTACCCGAAGTAGCGCTCCGTGCGGGTCCGCGAGCGCACCTCGCGCCGCGAGAAGGCGAGCACCTCCCGCGCGATCGCGAGCGCGTCCGCCGAGGCTTCGAGCCCGCGCGGAGGCTCCGCGGCCGGGAGGGGCGGAGCGATCGTCGCCGCCGTCATGGGCTGTCCTCCGACTCCGGATCTGCCCAGCAGCCCGCGCCGAGCGCGACCACGCTGCCCGGGCCGAGACCGCCCGTGAAGAGGGCCAGTCCGTTGCCGGTGCCCACGAATACGCGGCCGCTCGACACGGAGGGCCCGCTCGTCGCCGCGCCGATCGCGAGGCGCGCGAGCGTCTGCCCGCTGGCCGCGCTCACCGCATAGAGGCTCCCGTCGAGCGCGGCGAAATAGACGACCCCGTTCGCCACCGCGACGCCGCTCAGCGTGGCGCCGCCGGGGATGTGCGCGCGCCAGAGCTCCTGGCTGGTGTCGCCCGAGAACGCGACCACGTCCCCGTAGGCGAGGTAGTTGGACGAATTGGCGAACACGGTTCCATGCGCGACGGCGCTGTCCGCGAACATGCCCCCGAGGGCCTGCCCCGCCACCTGGAATTGCCGCGTCGCGATCTCTGCCCCGGTTTCTGCGTCGAGCACGTGGAAGAAGCCGCTCTTCTGGCCGGCGCCGACCACTTTGCGGCCGTTCGCGAGCCTGTAGACCTGCGGCGAATCACCGAGGTCGTAGTCCGGGTGCGGCGGGAACGGCGGATACGCCACGTTCCATGTGTCGTTCGCGTAGCGTTGATTCGACCACACGACCGCGCCGGTCGCCGGGTCCAGCGCGAGCACCGAGTCGCTCAGGCTCGTGCCCGGGTCCTCGTAGTTGTTGCCTGTCGTCACGAAGAGGAGATCCAGCGCCGGATCGTACGTCGGCGTGCTCCACACCGGGGCGCCGGAGCCGCCCGCCTGCGCCTCCGCCGGCGTGATGGTGGCCGTCTGCCAGACCACGCGGCCGTCGGCCGGATCCAGCATCATCACCGAGCCGCGGAACGTGCAACAGGGGTATCCGGGCACGACCGCCGGAGCGAACCACTCGTTCGACGCGACGCCGATCGCCACGAGATCTCCGACCGGCGTCGGCGAGCCGTACACCGCCGCCCACGGGTGCTCGCTCGCGCGAACCTGCCAGTCGAGCGCGCCCGTCCGCCGATTGATCCCGTACACGAAACCGGCCAGATCGCCCACGATCACGTGCGATCCACGCACGAGCGCGCTGCCGGACACGGGCCCGAGGAGCTGGACGTCCCACAGCGACTCTCCGGTACGGGCGTGGAGCGCGTGAAAGGCCCCGGAGAGGTCACCCACGTACACGCGGTTGCCGACCACGATCGGAGTCCCCGTCACGGCCCCGGCCGTGGGGAAAGCCCAGCGGACGCCGAGCCCGGACACGTTGTTCGGGCCGAGCCGGTGCTCCTCCTTCGCGAAGCGCGTGCCCGCGACATCGTGGTTGTACATGGGCCAGTCGGCGCGCGCGGCGCTCGCACCACAAAGGCCAGCGCACGCGACCGCCAAGGCAGCCGCCTTCGCGACAAACGAACGATCTCCCATCCTCTGCCTCCTTCTCGGGCGCCGCCGAATGGGCGCCTTCTCCACACGTGGACGCGCGGCCGCGCGGTCTCCAGCGGAGAAGCGGGGACCCGATAGGGAAACCGCCGCTTCCTCGCTCACCTCCGTCGGATCGATGGCGCGATGTTCCCTGCGCGGGCCACGGGCGGGAGAGGGGGAGTCATGCTGCCGGAACCGCAAAGTCCCGTCAAGCGAATTGCCGGCTCGACAAGGGCGGACGCGAGCTATTTGTTTTGATTGGAATGTTTACTATTCGTCCCGGGTGTCGGCGTTCGTCAAGGTGCGAATTCCGATTGGGTGAATAGATACGCGGTTGCGTCTTATTGTGTCCGCTTCGGGTCAGTGCGTGGTGCCGGCCGGCTCCGTCGGCGCCTCGGCCTCTTCCGAAGCGTCGAAGTCGGCCTTCGCCTCGCCGCGTCGCTCCTCCGACTGGCCCTCTTCGGATTTGCTCTTCTCCGACTGGCCCTTCTCCGAGCGGCGCTCTTCACGCTCGCCCTCTTTCGCGCGGGACCGCTCGGCCTCGGGCTGCTCCACCTGCGAGCGCTCCTTCTCCTCCTTGGAGGAGCGGGACGTGCGCGAGCGGCTCTCGCCGGCCTCGGACTCCTCGGCGTCGACGCTGTCCTGCGACTCCTCTTCACACGAGTCGGATCGCTCGGAGCGGCCCTTCTCGGAGCGGCCCTTCTGAGTCTCCTTCTCGGCCTCGCCCTTCTGCGACTGGCCCTTGTGGGACTCCTTCTGCGACTGGCCCTTGTGGGACTCCTTCTGCGACTGGCCCCTGTGGGACTCCTTCTGCGACTGGCCCTTTTGAGTCTCCTTCTCGGACTCCTTCTGGCCCTTTTGAGACTCCTTCTCGGCCTCGCCTTTCTTGCCCTTCTCGGAGGTGCCTTTGCCTGCCTCGGTCTTCGCGCCGCCGAGCGCCGTGATGCCGCCGGGGGCCCGCTTCTCGGCCTCTTCGGTGCGCAGCTTGAGGGCGGCCGCGTGGCCCTGCTTGCTCACCTGCTCGAAGCGCGCCTTCATCTGGTGGCCGAGGTGCGCGTTCTTCTCCGAGGGGATCGCGCGGTTCACGGCCGGGAACAGGAAGCCTTCCTCCTCGTCCACGTGGTGCTGAATGAGCACCTTCAGCGCCTGGAGCCGCACCGCGAAGCGCTCGTCCGAGGCCGGCGTCGCCGCGAGGCGCTCCAGCACCGGGATCTCCGACTCGTGGTCTTCGGCCCCGTGCAGCGCGAGCTCGCGATGGACCTTCTCCGCCTGCGGATAGAAGATCTCCTCCTCGATCACCATGTGCGCGAGCACCGATGTCGCGAGCCGGTCGACGAGGCTCTTTCGGTCCGCTCCCGGGCGCTCCAGCTCTTCGATGAGCGCCGCGATCTGCTTGTGCTGGCTCTCCAGCAGCGCCGTTGCTTTCATTGTCCCTCTCCCCTCGTGCCTTGTCGCCGCCACCCCCGGCCCACTTTTCGCGACGCGCGCAGAGCGGCCGTGCGCGCGCCGCCGCGAGCTTCCCCGCGGGCCACGGATCCAAGTTTATGACCCGCGCAGAGAAAGGGTAGGGAAGATGTGCGGCCGCGACTCGGCCTCTCCGGCGGACGGACGAGAGTGCCTTTTTCTCCTGGACAGACCAGGATCCGCTCTGCAGTCGGCGGTCAGTGGCGGGGCTTCGGGGCCTTGTGACGCTCGTGCGCCTCGGCCGTCGTGCGGCGCAGATCCGGGCCGAGGCTCTCCGTGGTGCCGGGCGGTCCCTGCATCGCCCCGGGCTCCGCCGGCGCCTCGTGGCCGGTGCCGAAGGCGCGCAGGAAGGCGCTCAGATGGTCCGCGCATAACGCCTCGTACGAGAGGGGCCGGGTGTGGACGCCGCCGAGCACGCCCTGGTGCAGCAGCGCCAGGAGCGGCGGGCCCACGAGCGCCAGCGCCATGTGCCGCACGTCCCCGGCGAGGAGCTCTCCGCGCGCGACGTGCCGCGCGAGGCGGGCCTCGATCGACTCCAACGTCGGGTCGAACACCTGCCGGAGGTACGCGGGGCCGAGGCGCTCTTGCTGCATCCCGGCGGCGATGCCGAGCGCGTGAATCCGCTCCAGGCCGTTGCGGAAGCCGATGCCCAGATAAGCGAGCAGGCCGCCGAGCGACGCGCGCACCGGGGGCAGCGGGCCGGTCGCCACCTCCAGCAAGTAGCGCTGGCCGTCGACGTTCGTGAGGGCGAGCGCCTCCTCGATGAGCTGCTCCCGCGACTCGAAGTAGTGGCGCAGCGTCGCCACGCTCACGCCCGTCGCCGCCGCCAGCTCCCGAAAGCTCGCGCGCGCGCCGTCCGGCTCCCCGAGGCGCACCAGGGCCGCGCGGAGGAGCCGCTGCCGTTGCACCTCGAAGTCGGGGTTCCGCGAGCCTGCCGGACGTCCCATAAGGAAGTATCCTAGCTCGCGTGATCGATAGATACAACCTGTAGAAGCCGATTTGTCCAACGAAAAACCGGATGTGTCCAAGATTTGATTCGCGCAGGGCTTGCCGGCTTCAAATTTTGTATTACAGTCGGTCTAACAAAAAAGGAGCGCCCCCATGTTCGAAGATTTCGCCGGTGTCTGGACGCCCGTGACCGAAGCGCGAAAGGTCCAGAAGAAGCCCGTCTCCGTGAAGCTGGCCGGCGAGCCGGTGGTGCTGTTCCGCGATGAAAAAGGGGCGCTCGGCGCGCTCATCGATCGTTGCCCGCACCGCGGCGTGGCCCTGTCGCTCGGCAAGGTCGACGAGAAGGGGTGCCTCGCGTGCCCCTTCCACGGCTGGACGTTCGACACGACCGGCGCGTGCACGCGTGTCCCGCTCAACGACGTGCCGAAGGAGAAGCGCGCGCGGCACCAGGCGATGGCGCTGCCCGTGCGGGAGATCGGCGGCCTCGTGTGGCTCTACACCGGCCCGTACGCGAAGGAGGAGCCGGTCGCGCCGGAAGCGCTCACCGAGCCCGGCTGGCACCTCGCCGTCTACGAGGACACGTGGAACGCCCACTGGACGCGCGCGATGGAGAACATGCTCGATTTCCCGCACGTCCCGTTCGTGCACCGCCGCACGATCGGCAAGGCCTTGAGCCGTCAGATGAAGCGGGACTCGGTCGCGCACATCACGGTGGAGCCGACGGAGACGGGCGCGACCTTCCCGGTGACGATGGATCGGGACCAGCAGATGATCCCGCTCGAGTGGCGCAAGCCGAACGCGATGGTGCTCCGCATCCTCGACGACAAGCGCAAGGTGCGCATGCACGTGTTCTGCATCCCCGTCGACGAGGAGCACACGAACATGATGATCGTGGCGGCGCGCAACTTCTTCCCGTCGCGCCTCGTGACGTGGTTCTCGGGCCTCTACAACCGCAAGATCGTGGGTGAGGACCGCGCGGTGGTGGAGTCGTCGTACCCGAAGGAGGTGCCGCACCCGAACGAGGAGGTGAGCGTCGCGACCGACGGCCCGACGCTGCATTTCCGCCGCTACTACTACCGAGAGCTGCGCGACAGCTCCGCGAACCTGGTGCCGGCCGCCCGCCTCGCGAGGCACCCGGACCGCGCGAAAGACGCCCCGTCGATCCAGGTCCCGAAGGACGGAGCCGAGCCGCGCGTCACCAGCACCGCCGCCTGAGCGAAATCTCCGTTCCCCTGCAAATCAGGGCTTCCAGAAAGCATGAAACGGGGGCTCAGGTGCCCACCCCCGGCCTTCGCTGCGCGAAGCCCGCCCCTCCCAAATCGCTCACTACGTTCGCGATGGGAAGGGGACGTTTCATCACGCCTGGAGCGGCTTTGAGCAGAGCGGAGTCTCGCTCTGCGGAGTCCGCAGCGGAATGGACGGCGTCCTCGACGCTGCGCGGGTGGATGTGACGGGGCTTGTGTCGGGGGAGTGATACGAGGGGGCGGAGCCCCCTTGTAAATAACGTCGAGGCCTATGCCCACTCAGCTACGGACTCCGCGGAGCCAAGCTCCGCTCCGCCTCCGCTGAGCAGGCTCCGGCCTCCCAGTGGCGCCCCTTGTAAAATCCCAGCTACTTGTTCTGCGGGAAGCCGAGGTCGACGCCGCGGAAGCGCGGGTCCGGCCAGCGGTTGATGACGACCTTGTTGCGCGTGTAGAAGCGGACGCCGTCAGGGCCGTAGATGTGCAGATCGCCGAACAGCGACTGCTTCCAGCCGCCGAACGAGTAGTACGCCATCGGCACCGGGATCGGCACGTTGATGCCGACCATGCCGACCTGGATCTCGTGCTGGAATTTGCGCGCGGCGCCGCCGTCGTTCGTGAAGATCGCGGTGCCGTTCGCGTAGCGGTGCGCGTGGATCATCCGGATCGCCTCGTCGTACGTCGCGGCGCGCGAGATCGAGAGGACCGGCCCGAAGATCTCTTCCTGGTAACAGACCATGCCGGGCTTCACGTGATCGAGCAGCGTGGGGCCGAGGAAGAAGCCGCGCTCGTGGCCGGGGACCTTCAGCGTGCGGCCGTCGACGAGCAGCTCCGCGCCCTCTTCGACGCCCTTCGCGACGTAGCCGGCGACCCGATCGCGGTGCTGCGCCGTGATGAGCGGGCCCATCTGCGACGCGGGATCCAGGCCGTTTCCGACCTTCATCGCCGCGATGCGCTCGCGGATCTTGGGGATGAGCTTGTCGGCCGCGTTGCCGACCGCGACGAGCACGCTGATGGCCATGCAGCGCTCGCCCGCGGAGCCGTAGCCCGCGCCGACCGCCGCGTCCGCCGCGAGATCCATGTCGGCGTCGGGGAGCACGACCATGTGGTTCTTCGCGCCGCCGAGCGCCTGCACGCGCTTGCCGTTCTTCGTGCCGGTCTCGTAGATGTACTTCGCGATCGGGGTCGATCCGACGAAGCTCACCGCGCCGACGTCCGGGTGGTCGAGGAGGCGATCGACCGCGACCTTGTCGCCGTGCACGACGTTGAACACGCCGTCGGGGAGGCCCGCCTGCTTCAGCAGCTCGGCGCTGAAATTGGTGACGGACGGGTCGCGCTCGGAGGGCTTGAGGACGAAGGTGTTCCCGCACGCGATCGCGACCGGGTACATCCACATCGGCACCATCGCGGGGAAGTTGAACGGCGTGATGCCGGCGCACACGCCGATGGGCTGGCGCATCGAGTAGGTGTCGACGTCGGTGGAGACGTTCTCGTTGATCTCGCCCTTCGTGAGGTGCGCGAGGCCGCACGCGAACTCGATCACCTCGAGGCCGCGCTGCACCTCGCCCTGCGCGTCGGAGAAGACCTTGCCGTGCTCCATCGTGAGCATGCGCGCGAGGTCGTCCTTGTGCTTGTTCACGAGCTCGCGGAACGCGAACATCACGCGGGTGCGCTGCGCGATCGACGCGTGGTTCCACGAGGCCGCGGCGCTCTTCGCGTTCTCCACCGCGGCGTCGACGTCGCCGACGGAGGCGTACGCGACGCCCTTCTGCACGTCGCCCGTGGCCGGGTTGTAGACGTCACCCTTGCGATCGCCGCTGCCCGCGACGGGCCGCCCGTTGATCCAGTGTTGCAGCGTTTCCATGCGTTGTGACCTCGCGTCCTCGATCCGCGGCAAGGCGCCGCGAAGGGCGGACGGTACACAACACCGGGCCGGAAGAAAGAGCTGTTTGCGATCCCGGCCCCGTCTACTGGTTCCAGTAAAACTCCCGGATCGCGTGGTTGAGGATGGCGCCGCCGTTCGCCGGGTCGTATTCGCCGACGAGCGTGAAGTAGGCGAGCTTGCCGTCGCCGTCTTGATCGCACATGGCCGCGACCTCGAACGTCTCGGGGTTGACCTGCGAGGAGACGCCGCACTGCTGATCCGTCACGGGGGTCGCGCCTTTTTTGTAGGCGTACTGGCAGTGGACGATGATCGGGCTCGAGAAGCCGAGGCAGGCCCAGCCGGTCGAGCTGTCGCCCGTGTCGAAGTCGAAGCCGCCCGTCTGCGGGCGGTAGTACGTGCCCGGCGGAGGGCCGTTCGCGGGCACGGTGATGGCGCTCGCGCAGCTCGTCCCGACGTTGTCGTGGATGAGCTTGCCGTCGTTCGCGATCTCCGCGAGGTAGTGGTACGCCTCCGCGCGGAAATCGCAGGTGGAGAGATCCTGGCCGTATTCACCCGGTGAAACGAGCACGCCCGGCTCGTTGCAGGTCGCGGGCGTGACGTCGCCTCCGGTGCCGCCGTCGTAGCTGCACGTGGATCCTCCGGTCCCACCGCCGGTGCCGCCCGTCGCGCCGCAGTTCGAGCCGCCCGTTCCGCCGACGCCGCCCATTCCACCCGTGCCTCCGCAGTGGGAGCCGCCCGCGCCGCCCGTGTCCTGGCCGCCGGTCGGGAGGCTGGTCGTGTCCGCCGACTGCGGGGGGCCGAATTTCTCGTCCTTCGGCGTGCACGAGAGCCCGGAGACTGCGAGCGAGACGACGAGGCCGCCGAACGAGATGCGGTTCATGCGACGAGGCTACCGGACTCCCGCGCCTCGATCGAGGCCGCGCGCGATCGCGGGCGGGCGCTTCATGGACAGGTGTTGCAGCTCGCGCCGCCCGCGGACGTGCAGCCGGCGGACGCGGAGCAGGGGCCGGCGCCGCTCATGTCGTCCAGCGGGCACGCCGGGTTCGCCATGTCGCAGGCGCCCGAAGCGCAGTCGAGGTTGCACGCGCACGCCTGGTCGCAGGCGGCGTTCGCGCACGCGTGGAGGCCGGTGCAGTGCACGTTGCACGGGCCGTCCGCGCACGTCGCGTCGGCGCACGTGGAGTCGCCCGCGCACTTGAGCTCGCACGGGCCCTGGGTGCACGTGATCGCCGCGCACGCGCCGCTCGCGCCGCACGTGATCGCGCAGTCGCCGTCGCACCGGACCGCGTCGCACGAGAGCTGCGCCTCGCACACGATGGCCGCGCTCTTCGAGCCGCCGATCACGTGGAGGTTCTCGCACGCCTTCGGGGTCTCGCAGAGGACGTCGCACGAGCCGTCGCTCGGGCACATGAACAACGCGGCCGGAGCGGAAGGGTCGCCGCACGTGTTGTCGCCGCTGCACTGGACGTCGCACGAGGTCGCGGACGAGCAGTCGATGCCCTGCTCGCAGGTGTGCTGCGCGGTGCACTCGACGCGGCACGGCATCCCCGCGGGGCACGTCACGGTCGGGCACGAGCCGTCCGCGTCGCACGAGATCACGCACGCTCCGCCCGTGCAGACGCCTCCCGCCGCGACGCAGGGGGCGTCGACGCACAGCGCGGGCGCGCCGCCGGACCCGCCGGTCATGCCGCCGGAGACGCCGGCGCCGCCGAGCGAGGTGCCCGCGCCGACGCCGGAGCCGCCGTGTCCGGAGCCGCCCGCGCCGCTCGCCGAGATCTCCGGCGGAATGCACGCGCCGACCGCCGCGAGCGCGCTGGAGAGCAGGACGAGGCCCACGAGCGCCCGATGCATGCGCCGAGGGTACACGATCTTCGAGCCGCCGCGCGCCGCGGGTGCTTTGATCGGGCCGCTCATGAGCGGGTCCGGCTTCCTCCATCAGCCGTTCTATTGCGAAGAGAACGCGTTCCATCTCGTCGCGCACCCGGCGCTCGGAGAGAGGCCGCGCAGCGCCGTGTTCGTGAGCGGCGCGCTCGGCGGCTTCGTGATGTGGCACCAGCGCGCGGCGCGCTCGGCGACGGGGCCGCTCTACTGGGACTACCACGTGCTCGTGCTCGCGGAGGAGCCGTGGGAGGTGTGGGACCTCGACTCGACGCTGGGCCTCCCGGTGCCGGCGGAGGAGTACGTGCGGCGCAGCTTCCGGCCGGGGCTGCCGCCGGAATTCGCGCCGATCTTCCGCGTCGTGCCCGCGGGCCTGCTGCGGCGCACGCTCGCGACGGATCGATCGCACATGCGCGGGCCGGACGGGCGCTTCGAGCGGCCGCCGCCGCCGTGGCCGCTGATCAGCGAGCCGTCGCGGGGATCGAACCTCGCCCGGTTCATCGACATGGACGACGCGTTCGTCGGCGAGATCCTCACGCTCGACGATCTCACGGCGCGCGTCGCTCGGCCGCGGCCCCTCGGCCGTTGATAGCGGCGATATCGCTCCGGCGCGCGGCTCGAACGAGTCGCTCGCTGCGTGCGAGAACCCTTGTTTCATAGGGCAAATCAGCGCACCATCGCGGGCATGGGCAGCGTCACCGCGTGCATGATGGATGTGATCACGGAGAAGAGCGGTCACTCGATGACCGGACTCGCCGTGAGCGTGTGCCTCACCCCCGCGGCGCCGAGCCCGCTGCCGATCCCGTACCCCACGATGGCGACGGTGAGCGAGGGTGTGATCGACGAGTGCCTCCGCACCAAGATCGACGGCGCGAAGGTCCTCACGGTCGGGAGCTGCACGAAGAACTGCCACGGCAACGAGCCGGGGACGCTGAAGGAGGTCGTGAGCCTCAACACGACGGGCCCGTGCTTCCCGATCATGGGCGCGCCGATCGTGTTCATCGAGCTCGGCATGGCCGGCATCACGCTGTCGCCGGGCTTCATGAACAAGAACCCGATCCCCGGGATCGGCGGCTCCGCGAGCGGCGCGGGCGGCGGCGGAGGCGGAGGCGGCGGAGCGGGCGGCGGCGCGGGCGGTCCACCCGGATCGAGCACGTCGGGCCCCTCGAACGGCGGCGGCGGCGGCGGCGGAAACAACAGCGCGGCGGCGCCTCCGAACGCGCCCGCGGCCCCCGGCGCGGACGGTCAGGCGGCCGCGGGTCACCCGATCGACGTCGTCACCGGCGCGCTCTACACGAACCCCGTCACCGACTTCTGGCTGACGGGGTTCCTCTCGTTCAAGGTCCGGCGGCACTACACGTCGTCCGCGGTCGCGCACAACGCGGGCATCGGCTGGGGCTGGTCGCACGATCTCGATTACTCCGCGGAGCGCCACGGCGATCGCCTCGACATCCTCACGCCCGGCGCGCGCAAGGTGACCGCGCTCGTGCCGCATCCGGGGGAGGTGCTCCCGCTCCCGGGCGGCGCGAAGCTGTCGGCGCGCGGCGAAGAGATCGTCCTGCAGAGCGCCGCGGGCCTCTTCCACGTGCTGCGCCCCGCCGAGGGGAACCGCTACGAGCTCGCGGAGGTCCGGGACGAGTCGGGCAACACGATCGAGCTCGAGTGGGAGGGTCGCGAGCTCGTCGCGATCTTCGACTCCGTCGGGCGCGTGGCCCGGCTGTCGCGCGCGGGTGTCTCCCTTTGGTGGGACATCACCGTCAAGGACGAGGCCGGGCAGGAGCACAAGAAGCGCGCGGTGCTCTACGACGTGGACTCGCGCGGCGATCTCGTCCGCGTGATCGACGCGGGCGGCGCGGAGGTGCGCTTCGCCTACGACGACGAGCACTACCTCGTGCGCGAGACGCAGGCGGACGGCACGGTCTTCCATTTCCGCTACGAGGTCGTCGACGGGAAGAAGCTGTGCGTCGAGACGTGGGGCGAGATCCCGGGGCGCGACGTGCTCTCGGAGATCGGCGCCGGCGCGATCGCCCCGCAGGGCGCGCGGGGCATCTTCCATTCGCGCGTCACGTACGAGCCGGAGCTGCGCAGCACCGTCATCGACGGCATGGGCGCCGTGCATCGGTACCAGGGCAACGAGCTCGGCCTCGTCGAGGTGTACACGGATCCGCGCGGCTACCAGCGCGTGTACTCGTACGACGCGGTCGGCAACCTCCTCAGCGTGCGCGACGGCGCGGGCCGGGTGACGCGGCAGTCGGTCGACGGGCTCGGCCGCAAGAGCGTGATCACGGGGCCGGACGGCGCGACGTGGCGATCGCACGTGGACGATCGCACAGGCACGGTGACGCTCACGCGCCCCGACGGCGTGCGCGAGACGCGCTCGTTCCGAGGGAAGCACCCGGTCACGCTCACGGACGCCGCGGGCCGCGCCGCCAAGCTCGGATGGGACGACAAGGGCCTCATGAAGTCCGTCGTCGCTCCGAACGGCGCGACCACGAAGTACGAGCACGACGCGCACGGCAACGTGCACAAGATCACGACCGCCGTCGGCGCGGTGTACGAATACGAATTCGATCTGTTCGGCTGCCCGGTCCGTGTGAAGCTGCCGAGCGGCCTGGAGACGCGCTTCTCGTACGACTCGCGCCACGATCTCGTCGCGATCGACGAGCCGGACGGCAAGCGCACGGAGATGGCGCTCGACGCTCGCCGAAACGTGACGGCGCGGCGCGACGCCGCAGGGACCGCGACGTTCCGCTTCGTCGCGGGCGTGCGCGTGGAGACGACGCGCGCGGACGGGCGCACGTGGCGCTTCGGGTACGACGCGCTGCTGCGGCTCGCGTGGATCGAGAACCCGGCCGGCGAGCGCTACAGCCGCACTTACGACGGCGTCGGCAACGTCACGCACGAGACGTCGTTCGCGGGGATGACCACGGAATTCGAGTACGACGGATCGAACCAGATCGTCTCGCGGCGCCGCACGGACGGCTCGTGGTCACGGTTCGAGCGTGACGGCGCGGGGCGCGTGCTCAAGATGGAGCACTCCGGCGGGCTCGTGGAGCACTTCGAGTACGACGCGTGGGGCAAGCTCCTGCGCGCGCGGAGCCCGGCGTCGATGATCCGCTTCGAGCGCGACGAGACCGGGCGCGTCGTGCGCGAGGTGCAGGAGACGGGCGGCTTCGCGTTCGGCGTGACCCGCACCTACGACGACGACGGTCACCTCGCGCAGAAGAAGTACTCCTCGGGCTGGGCGGTCGCGATGGATCGCCGCCCCGAGGACGGCGCGATGCTCGGCCTCTCCGCGAGCGCGGCGGAGACGGAGGCCTTCGAGAGCGAGTACGACGCGCGCGGCGACGAGGTCCTCCGCCGGCGCAAGACGGCGCCCGGGGCGCTCGAATGGACGCGCGACGTGTACGGCCTGCCGCGCAAGGTGGCGCTGAAGGACGCGTCGGGCGAGGTCGTGCGCGAGCGCTCGTACGCGTGGAGCGCTTTCGGCGTCACGCGCACGTCGGACAGCCGCTACGGCGATCGCGTCTACGATCTCGACGCGGAGGGACGACCGCTCGGCGTGCGCGGGCTCGGCGTGAACGAGCGGTTCGCGGTGGCGCCGCAGGGCACGTCGGTGCCGCAGGACGGCGCTCCCTGGGCGCTCGGGCGCGACGGCCGGCCGCTCGTGGCGGGCAACGTGCAGCTCGACTGGGACGCGCGCGGACGGCTCGTTCGCAAGCGCGGCGACGGCGCGCTGTCGACGTGGGAGTACCGCTGGGACGACCGCGATCGCATGACCGACGCGATCCGCGGCGACGGCTTCCACGTGCGCTACCTGCACGATCCGCTGGGCCGCATCATCGCCCGCATCACGAGCGCCGGGGAGAGCACGTGGTTCGGCTGGGACGGCGACACGCTCGTGGAGGAGCGCGCGACCTCGGGCGCGAGCGTGCAGCGCGTCTTCGCCGACGACGGTCACACGCCGCTCCTCGAAGCGAAGAACGGCCGCGATTGGCGCATGATCCTCACCGACGCCGCGGCCACGCCGTGGCTCTACGTGCACCAGGATCAGGCGCTCTCGGAGATCGAGCTTTCAACGTGGGGCGAGGTCGCGCGCAAGGCAGGCGATCCCGGGGCGCTGCGCTTCGCGGGCCAGCGCGCGGACGAGGCGACGGGCCTCCACTACAACCGCCACCGCTTCTACGACCCGTCCCTGCACGTCTTCCTGACGCCGGATCCGCTCGGGATCATCGGCTCGTCGCAGGACGTGGGGTTCGTCCGCAACGTCAC
Source organism: Polyangiaceae bacterium (assembly GCA_046351455.1). Lineage (GTDB taxonomy): Bacteria > Myxococcota_A > Polyangia > Polyangiales > Polyangiaceae > JADJRH01. Next base: position 192,968 of record JAXLYM010000006.1, on the reverse strand, counting down.
CTTGTACATCGATCCGCTGGGCCTCACGACGATCGTCGTCGGCGCGCCGGGGGACGCGGGCATCGTGAGCAACATGGCCTACATCCAGCAGGCCTATCCGGGCGCCAACGTGGTGAACGTGAACAACCTCACGCCGGGCTCTCTGGCGGGGGAGAACCACGTCATCGTGCAGACGCACGGCGCGCCTGGCATGGTGGAGTGGGGCGACGGGCACTACGCGAACGGCCAGACCGTGGGGCAGGCGCTCAACAACGCCGGCTTCAACGGGAGCGCGCCCGGCGCGCGCGTCGACGTGTTCGCTTGCAACAGCGCGACGCCCGCGAACGGCGGAGGCGCGAATTCCAGCTTCGCGTCGCAGGTCGCTTCGACGACGGGCGCGCAGACGAGCGGCGCGGCCTCGAACAACCCCGCGGCGACCTACGCGGGCACCACGGCGGTCGGACCGGGCGGCTACCAATGGGGCCCCGGCATGATGGCGCCGAACGGGAACCGCGACGCCGTACGTGCACGACGGTTCGTGGCAAACGGTGAATCTGCCGCTGCTCTCCGCCGCCGCCGCCCCGCCGCCGCCGCCGCCGCCGCCGCCTCCGCCGCTTCGCCGCCGCCGCCGCCTCCGCCGCCGCCGCCCTCCGCTCGCCGCCGCCGCCGCCTCCGCCGCCGCCGCCGCCGCCGCCGCCGCCGCCTCCGCCGCCGCCGCCGCCTCCGCTGCCGCCGCCGCCGCCGCCGCCGCCGCCGCCTCCGCCTCTGCCGCCGCCTCCTTCGCACCCTGATTTCGTGGTTCGCTGAGGCATGCGAATCGTCAATCCGTACCCCTGGGGGCACGCGCCGCGGAATCGTGACGTCGCGGACGTCGTCGCGCAGAGCTCGGGGGGCGCGCTGCTCCGCGCGAATGGTGAGCGGATCTCCCTTGTTTCGAAGGCGGATCTGCTCGCGCTCGGGCCCGTCGTGGAGGGGGTCGCGCCCTTTGACGAGGCGTTCACCGCGCAGGTCTTCCTCGCGATCGAGGGCGCCGCGGGGCGCATCGCGACGCTGCGGATCGCGGCCGATGGCGGCGTGCACTACCAGGGCGCGTCCCCGCAGGACATGTGGAGCGGCTTCGCGCCGGCGGCGGATCCGCGCGTGCTCTTCGAATGGCTCGCCCGCGCAGGGCTCCGCGGGCCGCTCGATCGGTACGAGATGTCGCTCGGGGACGCCGGGCCCGCGGATGTCGCCTCGTATCGGAGCGCCGCGCCGCCTTCCATCGTCGAGATCGTCGACGCCGCGCTCACCGCGGACGTGGTGCCGCCGTCGCTCGCACCCGAAGCGAACGCGCGCCTCCTCGCGGCTTCCGGATCGCGTCCCGCGGCGATCGCGTCGCTCCTCGCGTGGTACGGCTCCGGCGCGGGGCCGCTCGCGATGCGCGGGGATCACGAGCATTTCGCGCGCCTGCTCCTCGCGGCGTACGGCTTCGACGAGGTGGTGGCCACGTTCGCGTCGCTCGCCTCGGACGCGGCGCGGGCGGGGGCCGGGCGGTTCGTCGTCGATGCGGCGCCGCTGCCGCCGGTGCTCGCGCAGAGCCTCGCCGCGGTGCCTGCGGACGTGCGCTCGGCGATCGACGCGGCCTTCGCGGCGGTCACGTCGCCTGCGGACGCGGACGCGCTGCACGCGTGGCTGTTTCCGGCTCCGATCGGCGCGCCCGCGGGCACCTCGCTCGTCGGCGTGTCGAGCACCGTGAGGCTGCGTCGTCCGGTCGCGCACGACGCGACGCTGTTCGCGCTCGACGGCAACGACGTGGCGCGCTTCGAGGGCGGGGAGCGCCGCGCGATCGCGATGCTCCTCCGCGAGGCGCCGCTCGCGGTGCACGACGGCGCGCTCCTCTGGCGGACCGGCGCGGTGATCCAGCGCCGCGCGCTCGACGGATCGCCGCTCCCGACCGCGCCCGCGCCGACACCGGAGCAGGCGGAGGCGGCGCGCGCGCAGATCGCGACGTGGTCGGTGACGCCTCCTCCGGGCCTCCTCGCGATCGCGCCGACGCCCCACGAAAACGAGGCGTTCGAGACGTTCGCGCACCTCGGCTACCGCCCGCCTCCGTCCGCGCGCGTGGCCGGCCGTGCCTTCGTGGACGTCGCGGGATGCGCGCTCGTGCGCGTCGACACGATCTCCGGATCGCCTTCGAATCAAGAGCGGATCCCTCTCCCCGGGACGCCGCTCGCGTGGGCCGTATCGGCGTCGTCGATCCTCGTGCTCGTGAAGACACCCGACAGCGCCATGCTCGTGATCGTCCCCGACGTCGGCCCGCCGCGTTTCTGCTCGATCGCCCTGGATCCTGCGCCGATCGCGTTCTTCCTCGCGACCGAGTCCTCCGCGTTCCTCGGCATCGACACCGGCGCAGGCATCCTCATCGCGAGAGCTGCCAGCTAGCTCTTCGTTCGAGATCGCAAAAAAAGCACCCAGCTCGGCATTCGCCCCATCTCCGAAGCTCCTTCTTCCGAAGCCTTCTTTGGAACGGGCGTGGGCCGGAGTGGGACCGCGCGCGAGCGGAGCGGCCTGCGCAGCGAGGACCGTGTCTGAGCGAACGTAGGCGCGAACGAAGTTGAGCGCCGGTGGAGCGAGTTCCCGCAGCGGAGCAGGACGCGAGCACGTGCGCGGTCCCACGCAGGCCCGCGCCGCCCCAACCCCCCGCGCCGTCTTCTCCCTCTTATTCTGAGCCTCCCCGCTCGCGCTACTTGCTCTCCCGCTTCGTGAACGGCTTCACCGCGAGCTTCGTCTGGTGCTCGGCGGCCTCTCGCGCGTCGGGCGTGCGGCCCAAGAAATAATCGCGCTGCCAGCCCGCTTGCACCGCTTCCTGCTTCTGCGCGGCCAAATCGACGATGAACCCCTCGCGGCTCTCGCGCCATCTGCGGTACTCCGCGGCGATCTCCGCGTCGTCGTCGAGGGCCAAGAGCTCCGGCTCGAACGACTCGATCTCGCGGCGGCGCTGCGGGACCAGCATCGCGACCGGCTCGCCGGCCTCGAAGCGGACGCGCTTCTTCGGGCGCGTCGCCTTCCAGTTCATCGTGAACGGGGCGATCGACCAGTCCGTCTCGACCACGCCTTCGAGCGGCGCGACGCCGTCCTTGTAGAGGTTCGCGGGGCCGCGGACGAGGAGGTTGTAGCCCGGCTCCGTGCGGAACAGATAAGGCATCTTGAAGGTGAAGATGCCGCCGCCGAAATGGCTCGCGACGTTGAGCTTCGCGCGGTCGGAGCCGTAGATTTCGACGTCGCCGATGCCGCCGCGGCCGTTCCACTCGATCTCCACCGGCTCCGTCAGCTCCACGAACCAGCCCGATTGGTTCGCGATCAGCAGCGGCAAACAGCGGTTCGCGAAGCGATCCGGCGACTCCTCCATCCACTCGCGGCGCGCCGCGGCCGGGGTGAGCGTCACGATCGTCTCCGCGGTCAAGAGGTAGGCGGCGAGCTTCACGGCTGGAACATCGCCGATCCATCCGCCGCGATCCACCGCTTCGCGCGACGGGACGGTGCGCCCGGATCGCCCGAAAATTTGAGGCTTCCCAGTGGCACATCGCTTGCGGATAGTGAGGGCGGAGTTTTGTATCCATGAGCCAATCCCCCGCCGGCCTGTCCATCGAAATCGACGCGGACGAACGGTTCGATGTCCGGGAATTCTCGCTGGAAGACGCGGTCTCGTCCCTGTTCCAGATCGACGTGGTGGCCCTCTCGGAGAACCCCGCGGTCGACTTCGAAGGGCTGATCGGGCGAGATGCGCAGTTCCACGTGGACCTGTCCACTTCGATCTTCCCGGCCGGACAGCGGCGCTCGTGGACAGGCATCGTCTCCGAGGTGGACCAGATCGGCAGTGAGGAAGAGGGCCTGTCCGCGTACAACCTCACCGTCGTGCCGAAGCTGTGGCTCCTCTCGCAGCGCACGAACTGCCGCGTTTTTCAGCAGATGACGGATCTCGATATCGCGCTCGCGCTGCTGCGGGAGTGGGAGATCGAGCCGATCGTGGAGGTGCGGCGAGCGCTGAAGACGCGTAAATACCGTGTTCAATACCACGAGAGCGATCACACGTTCCTGTCGCGAGCGCTGGAGTCGGCGGGGATCAGCTATCTTCACCGGCAGACCGCGGAGGGATCCAGGCTCGTGCTCGCGGACACTCCGGAGCAGGGCGAGGAGCGGAAAGAGCCTCTCCAGCACTTCGGGGAGCCTTCGCTCGGCACGGTGTGGGCGACCGGACTGCGGGCCTCGCGGCGCATGCGGCACGGCAAGATCACCCTGTCGGACCACGATCACCGGATGCCGAACGAGCCTTTGCTGTCGCAGTCGACGACAGGGCAGAACCCGCTGGAGGCAAAGCTGGAGAAGTTCCAGTATACGCCGGGGGCCTTCCGGTTCGGCGCGAAGGGGCCGGCGGACACGCCCGCGGCCGACGATCGCGGGCGCACGCGCACGGATCCGGCCGAAGGCAAGCGGATCGCGGATCAACGGGCCGCCGCCCTCGTCGCGCGGACACAGCGCCTCTCGTTCCACTCCAACGCGCTCGATCTGGCGGCGGGCGCGGTGCTCAAGATGACGGGGCACGCCCGCGCGGAGGCCGCGGACAAACTCCTGGTCACGCGGATCGCGATGGCCGGGAGCATCGAGCAGGAGCCGACGCTGACCGTGGACGCGGTGAGCGCGAAGCACCCGTATCGGCCGGAGGCGGTGACGCCGCAGCCGGTCGTGCAAGGGGTGGAGATGGCGACGGTCACCGGGCCCGCGGGGGAGACGATTCACTGCGACGAATTCGGGCGCGTGCGGGTGCAGTTTCACTGGGATCGGTACGGGAAACGCGACCAGAACAGCTCGTGCTGGATCCATGTCAATCAGCCGTGGGCCGGCGACGGGATGGGGGCCATCAATATCCCGCGCATCGGACAGGAGGTGATCGTCGACTTCCTGGGGGGCAATCCGGAGGAGCCGGTCGTGGTCGGGCGCATCTTCACGCACCTGCTCCGGCCGCCGATGCCGCTGCCCGCGGCGAAGACGCAGAACGGGTTCAAGAGCGCGAGCGTGCCCGCGACGGGCGGATACAACGAGATGATGTTCGAGGACGCGGCCGGAAAGGAGCTGATCCGGATGCGGGCCGAGAAGGACATGAAGACGCTCGTGAACAACGATCAGGCCACCACCGTCGGGCGCTCGCGGACGACCCATGTCGAGAAGGACGACAAGGAGAGCGTGAACGGCAATCAGAGCCAGTCGGTGCTCGGCAATTTCGCGCAGACGATCGCCTCCGAAGCGATGAAACAGGTGCTCTCGAACGCGGCCTCCTTCGTGGGGGGACACCGGACGATGTCCACGGTCGGGAACGTGGCCTCCAGCGCGGCCACACACTCGATCGCGAGCGAGGAGGCGACGCTGCTGCAAGTCGGGTCTTCCACGATCTACATCGGTCCGGACGCGGTGATCATCCAGTCTCCGAAGCTGCTCCTGAACCCCGGAGAAGACGTGCTGACGAGCGCCGTATTGACAGGCACGGTGCCGGCGAACGCGGGGTCGGGATCGTGAAGATCGGCAAGATCGTCACGCGCGGGGTTCGCGGCGTCCCGGACGGGGCGCACGATCTCACGGATCCTCGCACCGGAGAGCCGCATTCGCTGGTGTTCGTCACGGGGCCTTCGGCGTCCGGGAAGACTCGGCTCCTCGAAGCGGTGATGGCCGCGAAAGAGTGGGTCGCGCCGTACGGATCGCGGCCTTCCGCCTCCGCGTGGATCCGGCCCGGGGAGCCGGCCGCGAAGGTGACGATCGGATGGCGGCTCTCGGCGGAGGAACAGGCGTACGGCGCCGCGGGGGACGCGTCCGCAGAGACCGAGTCCATCTTCACGAATACGGGGTATTCGATGCCGGAGGAGGACGGGATCGTGGCTGTCCTGCGGCGGTACGATCACGGGCACGAGACGGGGAAGCTGGAGTATTTCCCGGCGTACCGGCCCGTGCCGGCGACGGGCATCGGGATCGGGCTCAGCCCCTTCGAGCAGCGGCCGCTCCGCGCTTCGGGGGAGCCGCGGAAGTTCGCGAGCGTGACGCGCGTCGTGCACGAGATCGCGGGCGGCGGGCCCACCGCGGAGTACTTCGCGGACATCCTGTCGCGCCTCTCGCCGACGTGCCGATTCGAGCCGGCGATCTCCGCGGACGCCTTCCCCCGGTGCTTCCGCGGGGCCGGCGGAATGCGGTCGATCCGGGAGCTCTCGGCGAGCGAAGTGGACGCGGTCGTGCTCGCGGCGACGGCCGTGATGATCGGGCTCAGTCACTCGGTGGTGCTCCTCGATACGCCGGAGATGTTCGCGGATCCGGCTTTCCTGCCGCAACTGGCGGAAGGGCTGCTTTCACTGGGTCAGGATGTGCAGGTGATCGCGGCGACGCGGGCGCCCGAGCTGCTGCGGGGCGGCGCGCCGAATCAGGTGATCACGCTCGGAGGGCCCGCGCGGTGACTGCCTATTACATGGACGAAGGGGCCTTCGATCTGCCGGCCGGGCTCGAGTACGTCGACAGGACCGTGCACATGATCGAGGCGCCCGGGAAGGACGGGGCCGAATTCGGTCTGCTCATCGAGCGGCGGCCGATTCCCTCGGGAAAGAGCCTCGCGGACGTCGTGTCGAGCCTGCGCGCCGAACAAGCCACGAAGCTCCGCGGGCACGTCGGCGTCGGCGAGGGCGAGCGCACGATCGGCGGCATTCCGTCGCTGTGGACGCGCCTCCGGTGGCGGCACGCGAAGGGGCCCGTCTATCACTGCCAGGTGCACGTTCCGCTCGGGAACGTGTGCCTCACGATGACGGCGTCCTCGCGGAACGAGCGGCGCGAGGCGTGCGACGCGTGGATGGATACCCTCCTTTCGACGCTGCGGTTCCGACCGAGGTAATCCCATGGCGAACGAGATCGCGCACGTCGGACACTATGTCCTCCAGAACGCCGACTCCAAGTTCGGCAAATTCAAGTCTGGACCGGGGAAGCCCAAGTCGAAGAAGGATCCGACGAAGATCTACGACAAGAAGAAGGGCAAGGACTTCTGGACGTCGACGGATGACAGCGGCAAGACGAACGCGATGGGCTTCAAGGCGCCCTCCGCGATCTGCGCGGACGGCGCGCCGAAGAGCGTCGCGGGCGACACGTACCAGCCGACGACCTCGTTCCAGTTCACGGACGGCTCGCAGATCAACGCGGACGAGATCCCCTATGTGGTGCTGCCGCGCACGAAGAACGCGGCCGGCGACTGGGCCTCTCCGGACAGGGTGCCTGGCAATCCGTTCTACGAGGCCGGGATTCAGCGCGGCGACTACGTCAAGCTCACGAACCCCGCGACCGGGCAGTCCGTGTACGCGATCTACGGGGAAAACGGGCCGTCCGGCGAGGTCGGCGAGATCAGCATGGCCGCCGCCCGCAAGCTCGGCATCAACGCGAGCCCGATCTCCGGCGGGTTCACCGAGATGACAGACTCGCGGTATCTGCAGTACGAATTCTATCCGGGCTCGGGAAAGCGCAGCCCCAACGGGAGCCGTATTCAGAAGCAGACGGCCGACGAGATCGCGAAGGCCGGGCGCGCCGCCGATCTGGCTCAGAGCCTGCGCGGCGGGTTCGTGATCGTGTCCGGCAGTGACACCGTGCTCGTCGGCAAGCAGCAGAGGCCGGCGGCGTTCGCGAGCCCGCTCTCGATGCACGAAGGCGGGTGTCCGCTCCGCACCGGGAGCGACACCGTGTTCTTGCAAGGGCGGCCGCTCGTGCGGGTCGGCGACGCTTGCACGTGCGGGCAGAAGGTGGTGAGCGGGGAGGGGACCGTGCTCGTGTTCGGAAACCCCACCACGCAAGGGTTTCAAGCGCCTCCGGCGTCGCCGTTCTCGCTCTGGGGCCTTCAACCGGAGCCGAAGGACCCGTTCGGATTCGAAGCGTTGAATACGCCTCCGGCGTGGGCGAAGCCCGCGCTCGGGCCGGCTCCGTACAACGGGCCTTCTTACTTCTTCAACAGCCCACCTCCCGTCGGGGCCGACGCGCTCTCGCTCCAGGGAGATGCGCTGTTCGGAACACCAAAACCCCTGTTTTAGCGGGATCCACGAGGTAGCTCGAACATGGCCAGTCCGGCTCCGGCTTGCACGCACGCTCTCCAGGACGCCACGCGCAGGTGGCCTCACCGGAGCCGCGCGTCCGACGGGATCATGGGGGACGCGCGGCACCAGGCGCGCAAGAGCGATCACAACCTGGGGAACGCCTTCGACGTGACCCACGACCCTGCCTCGGGGTGCGACGGCGACTTCATCGCGGCGTGCGCCATCCGCGATCCGCGCGTGAAATACGTCATCTTCAACCGGCGCATCTGGAACCGGGAGCGCGGCGACACGCACTGGCGGCCGTACACCGGAGAAAATCCGCACAACCATCACTGCCACGTGTCCATCTTCGCGGGCTCGCGGAACGATCTCCGTCCCTGGGAGTGGGCGCCGGACGGGAAGGCTCTGGGGGCAGCGGCGACGGGGAAACCAGCCGTTCCGACGAAGAAGAAGGACGCGCCGACGCCCATCGAGCAGCGCGCGTTTCCCGGCGTCGTGCTCCAGCGCGGGATGCGGGGGGACCTCGTGATGGCGGCGCAGGAGAGGCTGAAAAAGCTTCGCTGGGACATCCGGCCGGACGGCTTGTTCGGCGAGCACACCGAACGTATCGTGCGCGCTTTCCAGAAGCGACACGAGCTCCACCCGGACGGCGTCATCGGACGCCGCACGTGGAACGCGCTGTTCGCCGGATGACGGCCCTCGAACCGAATGCGACAGAGCGATCTCGATAGCGAATCCTCGCCCGGCGCGGAGATCTTGGTGGACGGGCCGTTCGCGGCCTCGACCTTGTTCTGGCGGTCGCGCCGCGGGGAGCTCCGGTGCACCATCCTCGCGAAGACGACGTACGCGCTCCTGCCGCGCGTGTGCCCCGTCGTGGAGCCCTCGGAGCCGCTGCTCATGGCGGACGCGCACTGGGACGGCGCGCCGGAGAAGAGCGCGCGGACGCCTTCGGATCGCGTGCCGTTCAAGCATCAGCCGGAGGTGCTCCTCTCCGGGCACGCGTACGCGACGGGGCGACGGCCGCAACAGAGGCTCGGCGTGCGGCTCGTCGTCGGCGATCTGGACACGGCGCTGGAGGTGTTTCCGCCGCGCAAATTCGGGGCGGACGGGATGCTGGAGGAGCCTGCGGCCGCGCGCATGCCGCTCGCGTACGAGTACGCGGCCGGCGGCTCCGACTCGGACAATCCGGTCGGGATCGACATGGGGCTCGTGGACGCGTGGGGGCGGCGCGGCGCGCCGAGCGTGCTGCGCCTCGGGGCCGCGTGCGAGGAGCCGGGCGATCTCGTGATGACGGCCGGGTGGGGGCCGATCGCGCCGCACTGGCCGTCGCGCGCGCGCAGGCTCCGCGCCGAGGATCGCGCGTGGCTCGCGGATCCGGCCAAATCGTCGATGCCGGTGGGGTTCGACGCGCGGTTCTTCCAGAGCGCGCCGCACGAGCAGTGGCTGCAGGGGCCCATCCGTCCCGACGAGCGCGTCGTGCTGGAGCACCTGTCGCCGGCGCACGAGCGGCTCGTGACGAACCTCGAAGGCATCGTGCCGTACGCGCGCATCCATGGGGCGAAAGAGCTTCGGATCCCGCTGATCGCGGACACGCTGTTCATCGACACGGACCGCGCGACGCTGACGCTGACGTGGCGCGGGCTCGTGATGGTCGACGAGCGGGCGCCTCGGCTCGTGCTCGCGATCGCGCGCGCTTCGGGGCGGATCACGACGCCGCCGCCTCCGGCGCTGAGCGGGCCGGGGCCCGTGATCACGGCGCGCGAGCGGCTCCTCGCGGAGGTGGAGACGACGAACGTGGGGACGCCGATCGGGGGCGTGGCGGCGATCGCGACGCCGCTTCCGTTCGCGGTGCAAGGCGGCCCCGCGCGCGGCGCGACGCACGACTACGACGACGATGCGCTGCCGTTCCGCACGCCGGACGCGGACCTCGCGGCGACGAAGCAGCGGCCCAGTCTTGCCAGTTTGCATCTTCCGCTGGGGGCGCCGCCCGCTCCGGAGACGCGGCCGGATCCGGTGCCGCCGCGGTTGAGCCTCACGGGGCTGGAGGTGCCGATCCACGCCGAGGAGGCGCCGCCTTCACCGCCGGCGCCGCCGCCGCCGCCGCCGATGTCGCACGGCGGGTTGCCTGCGTGGGCGCCGCCTTCGACGGGGCTCCTCGCGCCCGTGCCGGAGGCTTCGCGCGAAGGGCTCGTGGGATCCGGGTGGACCAGTCTGCGCGCGGCCTCCGACGCGGCAGCTCCTGCGGCGTCCTCGGCGTCCTGGTCCACGTTCCACCCCCAAAAACAAAACCCGGAGCAGAATCAGAAAAGGCTTGAAACGAAGGCGGATCCGATGCGTCAGGCCTTCGAGCCGCTCGCGGAGATCCGGCGCCACGCCTTCGTCGATCTGCTCGCGCACGACGCCGCGCTCGCGCCTCGGCTGCGGCGCACGCCCGCGTTCTCGAAGCTGCTCGCGGCGCACGCGGAGCGGCCTCCGTGGGTGCGGCCCGACGAGCCGTACGCCGACAAGCCCCGCGAAGATCGCGATCGCGCCGACGTGCTGCGCGTCCTCTCGTTCACCGCGCCGTGCGATCTCGTGCGGACGCGCGAGCTCGTGGAGGAGGCCTTCGACGACGCCGAACAGCTCGAATTGCCGCTCGTCGTGATCGCCGGCACGCTGAAGCCGACGCACGACGACGTCGCGGTGCTGCGCGCCACCGTGCACGCGGGGCAGCCGCTCAGCCTCACGAACAAGCCTCTGCAGACGGCGCTCAAGGTGATCGAAGAGGCCATCGACGGCGGGGGCTCACCCTCGGGGGAGGCGACGGCCGCGCTGCTGCGGCAAGCGGAGCAAGCGGCGGGACAGCTCTGGGGATACCTGCAGTCGCAGGTGACGCGCGCGGTGCTGGAAGAGCGCCATTTCAAGCGCCGCACGGTGCTCGGGGAGGTCCGCATCCGCGCCGAGCTCGCGATGCCGAGCGGCGAGAGCATCCCCGCGTACATCCCCGCGACGGTCGCGACGAAGCTGCCGATGCTGTCCGCGTTCCCCGCGGTCGTGCTCGCGGATCTGCGGCCCCGCGAGGACGCGCAGGAGTCGCACGCGGAGGCGCTGCTCGTGTGGGCGCTCGGTCGCGTGGTGCGACAAGGCCACGGTCGCAACAAGTGACGTGCGACGTCGCACCGTGCGACGTCTCCTTCGGCCGCGCGGATCGTCGCAGAGGGGATCCACCTCGCGCGGGCTTGTTTTCGTGGGCGAATGTGCGTCACGCTCCCATGGCACCACCGATGCAGCGCGGGCCGCCATGCGGTACGAACCAGCGACTTACGGCACGGCGATGCGGCGACCCCCCGGCGGACAGGGCTGCGTGATCCACCTGCCCGAGATGATCGACATCGTCCATCCGCACGCGCCGGAGGCCCCGCGTCCCGGAGAGACCGCCTCGCGATGCGAAGGCGCCGCGCGTCCCCGGCCCACCGCGGTCGAGGCCAGGAGCCTCGAGGTTCGGTCATGAGCGCGGCGCGGGTCCTCGTGGTCGACGACTCCGCGCTGATGCGGCGTCTTCTCACCGAGATCCTCGGCTCGGACCCGTCGCTGGAGGTCGTCGGCACCGCGCCCGATCCGATCAAGGCGTGGACCCTCATCCAGACGCTCCGTCCGGACGTGCTCACGCTCGACGTCGAGATGCCCAAGATGGATGGCATCTCGTTCCTGGAGCGCCTCATGCGCGCTCATCCGATGCCGGTGGTGATGGTGTCGTCGCGCACGACGAAGGGCGCGGACACCACGCTGCGCGCGCTGGAGCTGGGCGCCGTCGACTTCGTAGCGAAGCCCGCGATCGACGTGGAGCGCGGCCTCGCGGACCTGGCGCGCGAGATCGTGGCGAAGGTGAAGGCCGCGTCCAGCGCGCGCCTGCGGTACCACAAGGTGGCGTCGCCGGCGGGTGCGGGGCCTGCGGCGCCGGGACCGTCGCACGCGGCGGGTCCTCCGTCGCGCCCGGCGACCCCGAATGCGGCGCCTCCGTCGCGGCCGCACGCGCCGCCTCCGTCGCGTCCGATCGGCTCGATCTCGGCCTCCGCGGCGAGCGGCACGATCATCGCGATCGGCTCGTCCACGGGCGGCACGGAGGCGCTGCGCGAGGTGCTCGCGCCGATGCCCGCGAATTCGCCCGGCATCGTGGTCGTGCAGCACATGCCCGAGCACTTCACGAAGCAGTTCGCGGCGCGGCTCGATCACTACTGCCAGATGCGCGTGAAGGAGGCGGAGAACGGCGACGCGATCGTCCCGGGGCAGATCCTGATCGCGCCTGGCAGCGTGTTTCACATGGAGGTCGCGCGGCAGGGCGCCTCGTCGATCGTGCGCCTCGTCGACGCGCCGCCGCTGCGGCACCATCGGCCCGCGGTCGACATGCTGTTCAACTCGTGCGCGAAGATCCTCGCGGCGAAGGTGATCGGCGTGATCCTGACCGGCATGGGCGAGGACGGCGCGCAGGGCTTGCTCGCGATGCACCGCGCGGGCGCCCGCACGATCGCGCAGGACGAGGCGTCGTGCGTCGTGTTCGGCATGCCGAAGGCGGCGATCCAGCTCGGCGCCGCGGACTACGTGCTCTCGCTGGAGCGCATCCCGGCGCAGATGCTCGCGCTCGCCAGCGGGGGCGCGCCGCAGGCCCACGCGGCGGCGCGATAGCAGCGTCGCTGAGCTTCCTCTGCGGGTTCGCTGGAGAGTAGGCTGCGCGCGATGCGCGCTCTCTCCGGCTTGCTGGTGCCGCTGCCTTTTCTGACAGGGTGCCTCTCCTGGCTGGTCCCCGGCCTCGACAACCCGCTGCCGTGCCCGCAGCCGCGCGAGCTGACGTCCGCCGAGAACCTCGCGGAGTACGATCTGGTGCAGCCCGAGGGCGGAGTCGACATCGGCGGTGACCCCAAGTACGTGGCCATTCAATCGGTCGGCTTCGCGGAGGATATCTGGGCGGCGGAGGCCGTTGGCCAGGTGCAGCCGTACCGCGCGTCCTCGATCGGCGCCGACCTCGGCAATGGGGGGAGCGTGCTCGTCTGTTCGTTCGCGGTCGGCCCCACGCCCGGGATTGACGGCATCGACGGACCGACAGGCCCTGTCATCTCCACGTCGACTCCCGATCTCCTGGTGTGGGCCGACTTCGCGGGAGAGAAGGTGAACAAGGGCCCGGCCTTCTCGTCGTCGCGCGCGACGTTCGCCTTCCGCGTGTCGCTGAAAGAGGGCGATCCGGTGCATTTCGGCTTCGGCGACTTCGACGTGTTCAGCGCGAACGACGGCATCGGCGGGATCGACGGGCGGTATTCCGGAGCGATGCCGTTCGACGTGCGGGGCAGGGTGGGGAACGCGAGGTGCCACGCGATCCCGCCCGCGGTGATCGCCACCGAACGCGCCAAGTGGCGCGCCGAGCTGACCGCGGCGAGCCACGCCTTCGAGGCGTATACACCCACCCTGAGCGCCCCCGTCTCCTGGGATCTGGCGAAGCGCGTGGACAGCGCGCTCGGGGCCGTCCTCTACTTCGAGTCCAGGGAAGAGTCGTCCGAGAAGGAGCTCGTCGACCGGCTGGAGGATGCGAGCCGCAAGCAATGGCTCCGGTACATGGATCTCCTGCGGGACAAGCGGAAAACGTCGCCGGCGGCGGGCACGTGGGTGAGCGTCGGGGAGACGTGGGACGCGCGCGTGGCGGGGTTGTTCTGCCGATCGCGCGGGACCGGAATCCCACTCTGCGACCCGGCGCTGGAGATCCGCTGGAAGCAGGATCCGGTGATGCCCGACTGTCACGGAATGGCGCGCTTCTTCGACGCGCTCGGCCAGGTGTCGCTCGTGGACCGCCGAGGAGAGACGACGTCGGCGAGCATGGACGACGCCCGGCGAAACGGTGTCTGGGCCAGGACGGACGCGGAGCTGTGGCAGACGAAGAAGGGCGACACGATGTTGGTGCCGCTCTCCGCGGGCGGGACCTTCTGGCGAAAGAACAACCAGGGATACGATATCCCCTTCGTGATCGTGAACGGGACCTATCTCCGCATCTATTGATATCGAGTCGATGGAGCCATCGAGTCGACGGGGCCCGCGCCGGATTCGCGTCCGCGTGAGCCCCGTCGACGACGAGGCCTGTCATGGCAGGCACGTGCTCTGCAGCACCGCGACCCCCGGGCGGGTCTGACAGGCTGTCACGAAATCGCATCGCCCGTCGCCGTCGAGGTCCGCGGCGGCCGTCATCCGCGCAAAGCCGCACGCCGCGAAGCCATCGCACGAGCCGAACGTGCCGTCTCCGTGGTTGTGGCAGACGTGGAGCGACTCGATGCTCTCCAGCGCCAGATCCAGGCTCCCGTCCGCGTCGACGTCCCGCGCGTAGAGCCGGATGGCTCCGAAGGCCTTGCCCACGGTGACCGGCTCGCCGAACAGCCCGCCTCCGAGGTTCCGCACCGTCACGATGCCCGGGACCTGGGTCGAGACCGCGATATCGGGCAGCGCGTCCCCGTCCAGATCGCCCACCGCGAGGCCGTTCGCCACGTGCGGAACCGCGAGGACCGGCGCGTCGAAGGCCCCGTCTCCGTGGCCGAACAAGACATGAACGGCGTTGTGCTTGTGCGTGGATTCCAGGAGATCCAGGTGGCCGTCCCCATCGATGTCCGCGAGCGCCACCGCCGGAAAGCCCCCCTCTTCAGCGCTCAGGGTGGAGACCGTGAAGGCCCCGTCTCCCTCCGCGCGCAGGAACAGGAGCGGATACACCGTGCTGTAGTCCTGCGCGATCCCCGAGCCGATCACGATGTCCTCCCGCCCGTCCTCGTCGAGATCCCCTGTCGTGATCGCGTATTCTGGCCCGGACAGCGCGGTCGTGACGGCGGGGCCGAACGTGCCGTCTTCGTGTTGAAGCCAGGTGTGCAGGGTCGTCTTGCCCGCGGTGATCACGTCGCGCAGCCCGTCTCCGTCCACGTCGGCCGTCGTGATTTGCCAGTCCACGGCCGCGTCGATCGTCGCGGCCGGCTCGAACGTGCCGTCGCCGTGCCCCATCGCGACCTGGATCCCGTCTTCGGTCCAGAGCGTGAGATCGGGAGTCCCGTCCCCGTTCAGATCGCCTGTCGCGACGTCATGGACGGTCTCTTCGTCCAGGGCGAGCGCGGGCGCCGCGAGAGAGCCGTCGTCGCGCCGCAGGAACACGTGGAACCCTTCTGTCCAGATCGCCTTTCCGACGATATCGAGCGACCCGTCGCCGTCGAGATCGCCTGTCCGGACGACCTCGCTCCCGAGCACGAGCGCCGTTCGCGTGGGGAAGGTGCCGTCGCCCGCGCCGAAGAGGACTCCGCGGTCCGTCACGAGATCGAGCTTCCCGTCCGCGTCGTAATCCACGACATCCACCGAGCGCACCCCCCAATCCTCCGCGAGCGCCGCCGCCTCTCCAAACGAGCCGTCCGCGTTCTGGAGCTGCACGAAGAGCGACGAGTCGACGACAGCCGAGCAGAGGACGAGATCGAGCCGCCCGTCCCCGTTCAAGTCGGCGGCCCGGGAGTGTTCGTTCCAGATACCGGAGGACAGCGGCGCGGCGGCCCCGAAGGTGCCGTCTCCGAGGTTGGGCAGCAGATAGAGAGTGACGCCGTTGTCGCCGATGACCAGCAAATCGAGCGCGCCGTCGCCGTTCATGTCGACCGAAAAGACCTGTCGCGGTTTCGATACCGGGTAGTGCGCGCCGGCGGAGAACGTCCCGTCGGGGAGCTGCGGCATCACGTGCACGCCCGTATCGTTCGCGCCCGGCGAGTCGCCGACGAGCACGAAATCCGGCCGGCCGTCCGCGTCCACGTCCGAGAGGGCGGCGGAATAGGCCCAGTCGGCGTCGTTGGGCTGCGGATCCCCCGCGGTGAACGTGCCGTCCCCGTGCCCGTGCAGCACCGTCACCCCGGAGGTGCCGAGCCACGTCGCCGCGACCACGTCGAGCGCTCCGTCCCCGTCGACGTCTCCGACCGCGATCACGGGATGTTCGTTCGCCGTCGGCGTGTCGATGGGCGGAAAAAAGCCCCCTTTGCCGTCGCCGATCAGCACCCGAACACCCGTCTTGGTCGTCGTCACGACATCGGAGAGCCCGTCTCCGTTCATGTCGTGGACCTCGATCTCGTACAGCTGGGACGGGTCGTCCGCGGGCCCCGGCAACCCGGCCGGCCCCGCGCACACCCCGGGATCCGTGGAGCCGCCGGAGGAGGAGGTGGTGCCGCCCGAAGACGTGACTCCGCCCGCGGACGTGCTCGTGGAGCCGCCGGAGGACGTGGCGCCGGAGGTCACGGTGGAGCCGCCGGAGCCCGAGGCCTGCCCGCTGCTCTCCTCCGACGCGGAGCCGGATCCGCACGCGGGAGCGAGCAGCAGACTCGCCACCATCCCGAGCAAACCACCGATCGCGTCTCGGAGCGTCAGCATATCCATCCTCCGCGGAGCTCGGACTGGGAGACAGGAAGAGACTACAAGCTCGTCGCGCGAGCGGTGGAAAAAAATCGCTCCCCGGCGAACACCGATGCTAAGGGAACCGGCGTCCTTTGCCGGGCTCTCGCCGATGCGACGACTCCACCCCGAAATCGAAGCCCTCCGCCGCGTGATGACCGATCTGCCAGAGTCCGCGATCGTGGACCCGAATCTGCGCGTCGCGATCGTGACCCCGTATTGCGGGGAGGGCGCCGATGTGCTGGCCCAGTGTCTCGCGAGCGTGGCGGCGCAGACCGAGCGGTGCGCGCACATCGTGGTGGGGGACGGCGCGGTGAACGAGGTGGTGCGCGACTTCGATGTGCAACACATCCAGTTGCCGCAGCGCCACCGGGACGCCGGGGACACGCCGCGCGCGATCGGGGCGATGTCGGCGGTCGCGCAGGGCTTCGACGCGATAGGCTTCCTCGACGGCGACAACTGGCTGTCACCGGATCACGTGGCCACGATGTGCGACTTGCATTCGGACACGGGCGCGCAGGTGATGATCGCGGCGCGGTCGCTCCACCGGCTGGATGGCACCTTGTTGCGGGCGGGCGGAGAGGCCAGGGACGGCGTGGATCACGTGGACACGAACTGCCTGTTCCTGACGTCCGCGGCGTTCCGGATGGTGCCAGTCTGGGCGATGATGCCGAAGCGACTGCACCTCGCGGGCGACAGGCTGGTATGGTCGACGATTCAGGCCCTCGGTTACCAGATCGCGCGGGCGGAGAAAGCGACGGTGCATTACCGGACGGGCTTCCGCGTGCATTACGAGGAGTGCGGGGAGACGCCTCCGGAAGGTGCGAAGGACGCGACGGACGTGCGCGCGTCGATGCGCTGGTGGAACGAGCTGCCGCACGAACAGCGGCGGATCGCGTTCCGGAGACTGGGGCTCAAGGTGTGAGAGGAGGTTTTCCGGGCGGCACGAGGTCGTCCGTACCGTCGGGCGGCATCCGCTTCTGGCTGTCCGCGTAGGCTCGACGCGCGGACTTGAGGCGTTCGAGGACCGTGGGATAACGACGGCAGAACCAGGCGGCGGACTCCAGGATGCCTGTGCGCTCCTCTTCGGACATCGGCGCGTTGACGTAGGCGTCGAATTCCTCGGCGCTGAGGCGGCGCTCCGCCATCGCGCGCACACGAGCGACGACTTCGGGGGACGGCGGGACGAAGGGCTTCGGATCGCTCATCGAGCCTGGCCTTTCACGGTTTGGAGCAGTCGGATGTCCTCGGCGTCTTTGGGCCGAGCGCCGAACCGTTTGGTGAGGATCAGGTCTTCGATGGACGGGAGTTGGATGGCGACGCCGTCCGCGACCTCGACCGCTTGCCGGCGCTCCCAAACTTCATCGAACAAGACGCGAACGCCGTCCACGGTCGGCACGGAGCGTGCGACGAGCACGTCGACCATTTCGTCGTTCTGCAGGACGTACCGGCCGTGGGCTCGCGCTTCTTCCGGCGTGCGGTTGGGCCGCAGATCGAAGGGCCGGACGGCAGCGTTCAAGAGCGCCGCGTCGTCGATGTGTACCCAGTAGTCGTAGTCGCGGGTAAGAACGGGCAATCCCAGGGCGATGAGCGCTTGGCGGCCGATGAGCAGGGCCCGCGCCCCGCTCGCGGCGATCGCGCGGAAGAACTCCAGTTCCTCGAACGCCGAACCTTCCATCGAGGCCAGCCTACCACGCGACGAGCGCCTCGCAGTGTTCGACGTCATGCCGACCTCGTTCGAGCCGGTGATGCGATTCGGCCCGAACAGCTTCTCCGTGTGCAGCGAGTGAGGCGCCTCCCGCTGGGGACGACTCGCAGCCCCCAGGGTATCTTGACCACGCTCCAGTGCCAGCGTAGGGAGCGGACATGCTGTTTCGCGGGAGGAGATGTTTCCTGGAGTCGGATGTGCCGCTCCACCGCGGAGAGATTCCATGGTAAGCGGGAGCACGAGGCGACGTTGCGCCGCCGGGGCGAGCGCCCTGGTGATTGGCCTCCTCGCGATCGGATGTGGATCGTCGAAGGGATCGGCGCCGGACAAGGACATTCCGGCGGCCGCGCAGACTGGCACGTCGACCGTGACGGGGTCCGGGACGGCGGGGGCGCAGGCTCCCCCCCTCGCGAGCGGTGAGCCCGCGGCGCCGGAGGGACCCAAGGAGATACCCACCTTCGTCCTGGAGCGCTTCAAGACGGCGACGTTCAACCCGGACATGGTGTTCGTGATCGATGGCGCCGTCGTGGTCGCCTTGGAGCAGCGCTACAAGGGAATCCAGCTCGGCCGCGTGGTGGGCGACAACGTCGAGCCCTTCGGCGGCGTCATCAGCAACACGGAAGATGGCGGCCGGAACATCACGGATGTCGGCGGGTCCTATCCGGACGGCGTCGATCTCTACACCTCCAACTGGGGCCACCGCGCCGACACCCCGGCGGTCACTCCCATCACCGGAAAGGGCACTCCCGGCATTTACCCGGGGAGCCCTGGGCTCGCGGCGATCCTGGGAGTCGCCCGCGTCGGACAGACCAGCATCCTCTGCATCTACGACTATTACCCGAACCTGTCGCGGCTGGACACGTTCCGCGGGCCCCCGCACAGGCTCGATCGGCAGACTCCGGCGCAGGCGGGCTGTCCCCCCTACGCCGGCAATGAATGGATACCGGGCTTCCCGGCGCCCGTGGCGATCCATCCGATGGTCTTCGGCGCCACGCGGGCGGGGACGATCCTCTCGGTGGGCATGTTGTGCCGCCTCCCGGAGGGCAAGGACAAGGCGACGCTGGGCGCCGAGATCTGGACAGGCGATGACCCGAAATCCAAGATCGTGGATCTCTCGTCGATCATGGAGACGCTCAACCGGTCCGTGCGCGCCCTCCTGGGAAAGGGCGACGAGATGTGGTTCGGGTCCAGAGCCAATGAGTACCAGGACGAGCAGGAGCGGCCGCTCCTGCATTACAAGGACGGCCATTTCGAGCGGGTGGATCCACCCGGAAAGCGCATCGCGAACATCGCGGCGGCCCCGTCCGGAGAGCTGTACGTCAGCGACGGACGGACCATCTTTCGCCGCGACGAGGGCAAGTGGACCCCGGTCGCGCGCCTGGACTGGCCACGGACGTTCGATAACTTCGGTGTTTACGAGGGCGAATTCTGGGCGTCCACGAACAGGCAGGTCTTTCGATTGAGGCCCGGAAAGGGCGTCGAGCCCCGCGACGACTGCCCCTCGCCGTTCGTGTACATCCAGGACGTGAAGCCCGAGCGCGCCGCGACGGAGCGCTACCCCAACACCGCCGCCGCCATCGCCTCGTTCCCGGAGGCCGCCGACGTCACGTTCCTCGCGTTCACCGTGGCGGATCGCCCCAGCATCGGCGTCACGGTGAAGAGCAACGCCCAGGGAAAGGCCCTGATCGAGCACCTGCGACCGCTCCTACCCGACACGTCCCCCAGGCTGCTCTGTTACGCGCCGGAGAAGCCTCGAAAGCTGAAGCTCCCCGCGAAAACGAAATGATCGGGCTGGGGGACGGGTGCAGCAGACGACCGACCGGCAGAGGATCGCCTCGCACCAGGGCGGAGAAGACGTTGGTGTCGAGCACGCGGATCACAGCTTTGCCGGCCTCTTCCGGCTGCGTCGCCCGGCGCGGATCGCTTCGAGCATCTCCGTCACATCGACTTCACGAAGAAGGTGGGCCAGTCCACGATCCCGGACAAGAAGCTCCGCGACCTCATCGTCCACTTCTCGAACAAGCGCCTTCGCAACGAAGACTTCGAGTTTCCGGACCTCCTCGGCGCGGCGTACGAGTTCTTGATCCGCGAGTTCGCCGACTCCGCCGGCAAGAAAGGGGGCGAGTTCTACACCCCTCGATCGGTCGTCCGCATGATGGTGCGCATCGCCGAGCCACAAGAGGACATGAGCATCTACGACCCGTGCGCAGGCTCGGGCGGTATGTTGATCCTGTCCAAGGAGTACCTCGACGAGCACGGCCTCGACTCCGACAAGATCGCCTTGTACGGCCAGGAGTCGAACGGTGGAGTCTGGTCGATCTGCAAGATGAACATGCTCTTGCACGGTATCCGTCACGCCGACATCCGCAACGAGGACACCCTCGCGGCCCCGCAGCACACGGACGCGGGCATCCTGGCCACGTTCGATCGCGTCCTCTCGAACCCGCCTTTTTCGCAGAACTACGAGAAGCAGTCGCTGCCTTATCTGAGCCGCTTTCAGTTCGGGTTTTGCCCGGAGTCCGGCAAGAAGGCCGACTTGATGTTCGTGCAGCACATGCTCGCGGTGCTGCGGGCGGGGGGCATGGCGGTGACGGTGATGCCGCACGGGGTCTTGTTTCGCGGCGGCGCGGAGAAGGACATCCGGACAGGCATCCTCGACGCCGACCAGCTCGACGCGGTGATCGGCCTCGGCCCGAACCTGTTTTACGGCACGGGCATCCCCGCCTGTATTCTGGTGTTGCGCGCCCCCGGCGCGAAGCCGAAGGCCCGCCGCGGAAAGGTGCTCTTCCTCAACGCCGACCGCGAGTACACGGAGGGCCGCGCGCAGAACATGCTCTCGCCGGAGCACGTCGAGAAGATCGTGACGGCATGGCGCAAGTTCGAGGACATGGACGGATTCGCGCGGGTGGTGACGCGCGAGGAGCTGCGCCAGAACGACGACAACCTCAACATCCGCAGGTACGCGGACAATGCACCTCCGCCGGAGCCGCAAGACGTGCGGGCGCACCTCTACGGTGGAGTCCCGCGGAGCGAAGTGGAAAGCAAGCGGGCGCTCTTCGAGGCACACGGGTTCGAGCCAGCGGTGTTGCTCGTGAAGCGAGACGATCGGTATTTCGATTTCGTGGAGGGGCTCGCTGAAAAGGGGGATTTGAAGAAGCGGATCGAGGGAGATCCCGGGGTGATCGCGAAGGAGAAGGCGCTCGCGGACGCAGTGGACGGTTGGTGGATTGTAGCGGGTCGACGCCGTAGATGGCTGTCGCGTCGAGCGGCTTTCTCGGGAAGCCTTCAATGGTGATCACGCACACCCAGTCATGGCGCGGGTGCGGCTCCGGCAGCCCGATCCGCAGACGCACGGGGATCGAAGTCGCAGCGCCGGGAGGCCAGTATTCCAGATCTCGGTCGATGGTCATGTGTCGCCTTCTTCTACCGCAGGAACCTCTTCTGCGCGCACGAGCGCCGCGGGCCTTTCGACTTCGGGATGGAGGGTTCCGGGGCCCCAAAGCTCACAGTGATCGGGGATGCGGAACGCCACGTAGCGCGAGCAAAACTCCAAGGCGGTGAGCGGCGGCCCACGCCACGTCATGCGGTCGAACTGGCCGTCCCCCCAGTCGATCGTGAGCTTGAGCGGTCGGGCTTCGCTCTCTTGCTTTTCGATAATGACATGGATGTCCCGCGGCGTGCTGCCATCCGCCGGGGTGAACCGGTAATCGAACTGAATCATGCTCACTTGCACTTCTCTTCGCATTTCTTGTTGCAGGCAATCAGGGCTTCCATGCACTTCTCTTTGCACACATGATCTTTCTTACACTTCGCGTCACAGCCCTCCCAAACGTCCACGCACATGTCTTTGCAGTGATCCAAACAGTCATTCCCCTGTTGCTGGCAGATCGAGCGACAAGCCTTGTAAGCCTGATACGCCGACTCCTGACACACGCGCCGCTGAGCTTCGATCTCGATCCTACCGCATTTCTCGGCGGTAGCCGTGTAGTCAGCGAGGCACTTCTCGTCGCATGCCGTCCCCGGAACGGTCTCGCAGTCGGGCGGCATCGGATCACCGACGTCCTGCGGTTTCGGGGCGACATCGCCGAAGCCGCCCGCCCCTGTGAGGATCGACGTACCTCCCGCGCCGATGTCGCCGGCCGCCTGATCATCATGCCAGCACTGCCCCTCCGTCTGCGTGCAAGCGGCCGACAGACACAAAGAACCCACGGTCACCGAGAGTGTGTATCTCATTGGCGGTCACCTCACAGCCCATCGGAGAATCGGACCCATCGCGATTGTCCCCGTGAAGCCGGAAGGAAGCAGAAGATTCCTTCCGGCAATCCAGTCGCCGCTCCCGCTCAACGAGAGGCCGAGCGGGCCGAAGAAGTAGTAGCTCGCCTGAACGTGGGCGCCGATCGATATCCCAGACACGCGACCGCACCACGCGGCGGCGTTGCAGACTGGCATCGAAAATAAGGACACCGCCGGACCAATCTGGACCCCCCAATCGCCGCTCACGTACCCTCCCAGCACGGCGATTCGATCGTGGATACCGACGCCGTCCCTGTTGTTGGCGATCAGGATGCTTACCGTGTCCTCGACGCTCAAGGTGCAGCAGCCGGACTCCGAACGCACCCCGAGCGATAGGTGCGGGCTTACCGCGAGGTGGGGCGGGGCGCCGGCAAGCACCCCGCCGATCTCGAGGCCGCCGTTTCCTTCGAGCGCCGCGGCGGATTGAGGGCCTCCGACCGACAGCACTGCCCCGAGCGTCAACACCGCCCCAAGGCGTCTCCTCGTCAGCTTCCCCTCGCAGCGCGCCCCGCCTCGGCGAATGGCCGCTCCACACATCCTCCATCCTCCTTCGTGAGCGTCCGGGCTCCCCTACCATCGTCACCATTCCCAGCCAATGCTCTTTCCCACGGATCCACCCCGATTCGGCCTACGCGGACGCGCCGCCGTTTTGCCGCGGACGCGAATATGTCCCGCCCGGACGCACACGCTGGCTCCTCATGTCCATTGAGCGAACTCATAGTGTCGGAACCGAAGCTGGAGCACAGTCTTGTGGCGCGTGTCGATGGGTGACAACCACGGCAGACTGCATCGAGGTGTGGCAGAACGGTTGCGACAGGGACCATGATACATGCCATGTTAACTGCACCAAGAACGATCCCACGTCTTCCTGCCGTGCCAAGTGTAACGAGAAATACGCTGCATGCCTGAAGGACTGCAAGATCCAATGCAAATAGACGGCTTTGAGCTCAAGAGCGTCTTCACGCCCGCGGACGGGAGCCCGCCGCGAGCGATCACGGTGCGAATCCATGACGTCCGGCAAGACCCGGACGGCGCTACCTGGTCGATCGGTGTGGATGTCCTCGGTTTTGAGCATGATAATCGCGTCCGGATAAAACAGGTGGACTGGGCACAAGCCATCTCGGACGCCGCCCAGTTCGCGGCCCGCATGGTGAACGACAAAATCGAGCTTTCGGGCGGCGGAACCATGAGCCCCGCCATCCAGGACACCGTGTGGGGCAAGGACTGCGACAAGTGATTCACCTCGTGAAGACTGCGACCTTCATCGCGCTCGACGCCTTCACCGCCGATCGCCTCCGGACGCCAGGCACGCAGAGCGTCCTCGTCCTCGACGATGGCCACCTCGCGCGCGCCTGAACGAATCCGGCCTCCCGGGACGCGAATCGGTCACGCCCGGAGAACGAGATCGCCTTCCGGGGCACGGGAGGCCCCGTCCGGGACAGGAGGGGCGCTTCCGGGACAGACGAACGCCGCCCGGGACACGCCGGGGGCCCCGGGACACGGATCGCGCTCCGGGACAAATGCCTCCGGGAGAGGGCTTCCAGTCGGAAGGACGCCGGAATTCGTGCTCCAGCTTTTGCCCCTGGGTACGCGGGAGGGAGAGCATGTGTGTCCGGGGTTCACCTCGCGCGCGCTCGGGATGTCTTCGGTGATACGCGCGTGATTTGCAAAATAAGCAATTGGCTCGCTCACTCCACCTACGGCGACAATCCGCTTGCACGTCCAGAACACGCGCTGATACCCGTCGTGTAAGCCCCTGATTGTGGGGGTGGTGGAGGATCCCTTGCCTGCAAAACCAACGACCGATTTCGATCGATGGCTGGCGGCCGCTCAGAAGGCCGCCACGCCGGAAAACCCGCTCCGCATCCCCTTCGATGTCCTGATCAAAGAGGCGGGCTCCGCCGCCGCGTTCCTGGAGAACCGCTGGGAGCCCACTGGCAAGCTACCGGGGCTGCGGCGCGTTCAAAAGCGCGTCCCGTTGAAGATGGCGGAAGAGATTCGCTCGCTCGCCGTCGCGACCGGGTCTGCCCAGACTGCCTATCTCCTCATCGTGGATCCCAAGGCCGCCGAGGACGGCGATCGCGCGCGGTTCCTCGTCGACGTGCTGGAGTCTCACCTCGAGTTTCTCCTCGACGACGACGTGGAGGAAGATGCCGACTCGCAGCTCGCCGCGCTCCAGAAGTACCACGCGGACGACGGGGAGCGGTCCTCGGCGCTCGCGCAGGCCCTCCGAGACTACGCCACGCTGGCCAAGAGCCTGAAAGACAGGCTCGTCGAGAATGACGAGGAGTTCGACCCCGGCTGGATCACCGAGGCCCTCGCCCTCGCCGACAAGCTCGCAAAGAATCAACCGAACGGAAACGCCACCGCCGCGAGCGCCGCTGCCACCACCGCAGGCGAGCTCCGCAACGGGTTCCTGACGCTGCTCATCTCCCGGGTCGGCACCATCCGGAGCGCCGCCAAGCACGTGTTCCGCGGCTTCCCCGACATCGTGCGGGAGTCCACCAGCGCCTACGAACGCCGGCGCCGCGCCGCCGCTCGCCGCGCCAAGATGACCGAGGAGACGAAGACGGCCGGCGACAAGACCGCCACGCCCTGACAGTCCCTCTCTCCGCTTCCCCCCAATAAACACAAATCTCCCGCCACACCGCGGCGAAACGTGCCGGACACGGCTGCCGTGCCGCCGCGAGGACACCTGTCACGCGCGCATGACAGCGCGCCTCCCTCCGACTGACGCTCCCCGATCACAGGCAATCTCGTCCGGCAACGAAAGCCGCCGAGCAGGCGTTGCCGAGAGTGACAGTTCCATGGCGAACGGCCGCGCTCCCGGAACAGAAAACTGCCACGCGGCGGCGAAGACTGCCGCTCACCAAGCGCGCAGTCCGCAAATCGAAACTCGGCACAACCGATGCTGAGCGCCCCCCTGTCGCCGGCGCGTTCGTCCCGGCGGCGCTCCTCTCTTCTGAACAAGGAATCCGCTATGAAGCGCACATCCCTCGGCCTCTTCTTCATCCTCGCGCTCGCCTCGCTCGCCGGCTGCACGCCCGACGGCGCGCCCCCCGAGGACTCCGGCGATGACTCCGCCGATCCGGCGGCCACCGTCTCCGCAGAGCGGCCCGTGAGCGGCTCTCTCCAGATGGACCTGCTCCAATCCTCCATCGACCGGCACGCCGCCGCCCAGGCGAAGATGGCGTCCGGCGCCGAGATCGACGTCGAAGGCGCGATGTCCGCCTTCCTGGCCCTCCGGCCCGAGCACGGCCTCTCCATGGATGACTCGTTCCGCGTCCAGAGCGTCTACGTGGACGAGGACGGCGACAGGCACGCTCGCGTCCAGCACTATTACAAAGGCCTCCCCGTCGAGGGCAGCAGCGCCATCGTCCGCTCCGACCTGGACGGCAAATACCGCAGCTCCGTCGTGGACTCGCTCCGCGGCGGCATCGGCGTCGACGTGACGCCCTCCCTCGACGAGAAGGCCGCGCGCGCCGTCGTCGACGCCCGGCCGGAGCGCGGCGAGCCCCTGATCACCCCGAAGTCCGCTCTCGTGATCTTCCCCGTGAAGCAGCGCTTCGTGAAGGAGACGGGGCTCCCGCTCGCGCCCGGCGACGTGGTGGTCGACGCCCTCGATCTGGAGACGCGCGTGGTCGAGTATCGGCTCGCCTACAAGATCGAGACGATGGATCGCGGCCGCGGAGAGCCGATGGTCGGTCACCGCTTCTTCGTCGACGCGAACACCGGAGAGGTGCTGAAGGTCAAGTCGCTCATCGAGCACGTGGGCACCGGGCACTCCTTCCGCACGAACGGGCCCGCCAACGACTTCAACGTGCCAATGAGCACCTACGCGCACACCGAGGACTCGCCCGTCTGGTTCGAGCCGCGCGACTCCTACCGCAACTTCGGCGTGTGGGACGACGACTTCGGCAACACGTCGGGCGCCAACCACGACGGAAACAACGTGTGGGGCGACGGCCTCGTGTTCGCGGGGGACGCCGCCGCCACGCTGACGAACCGGCAGACGGCCATCGCCGATGCCATGTATTCGATGCAAGGCACCTGGGACATGTTCGACAAGGTGTGGAACTGGCGCGGCTACAACAACGACTTCTACGACGGGCACGCCTACGTCCACGTGGACACGGGCTGGGACAACGCCCAATATAATAGCTTCAGCGGCAACATCTCCGTCGGCGACAGCTCCGGCAGCCGCATGGAAATCATGACCTCGTACGACACGGTGGCGCACGAGTACGGACACGGCATGAACGACTTCAACTCTCACCTCGGCGGCAACTCCGAGGGTGAGGGCCTCAACGAGGCGTTCGCCGACATCATCGGCGAGATCTCGGAGACGTACGAGGGGCTGAACGGCCTCGCGAACAACTCGGTCACCATCCCGGCCATCACGGCGTCGATCCCGAACTGGGTCAACTCGGGCAGCGGCCGCAACTTCAAGACGGGCAGCGGCGTCCGCTACTGGACCTCGGCGCTCGCGGACTACGCGGACGAGCACCAGCGCGCGCTGCCGATGATTCACGCGTTCTACTTCATGGTGAACGGCATCCAGTCGGACCCGTGCGCGGTGGACGGCTCGATGTACCTGCCCTGGGGCGCGACGGGCATCTCCATGGATCACGCGGCGCGCATCGTGATGCGGGCGATGTTCACGAAGTTCGACAGCAACACCGACTATGCCGCGGCGCGCACGCAAATGCTGGCGGCGGCGACGGAGCTCTACGGCTCGTCCTCGGCGGAATTCAAGGCCGTGCAGAACTCGTTCGCGGCGATCGGCGTCGGCTCCAAGATGGCGGGCTATCCGGCCGGCCCCGTGGCGCAGTCGGAGGCGGAGGCCAACAACAACGAGCTCGCGGCGAACGCCGTCGCGAACGGCACGCTCCCGGCCGGCGCGCCGCTGAAGGGCACGCTGCTGAAGCGCACGCTGATCTCGGGCGGCGTCTCGTCGTCGGACGCGTACGACTGGTTCTCGATCTCGATCCCGTCCGGCAAGCACCTGCGCGCCTGCATGTTCCCGTGGAACGACGCGGATCTGTACGTGTACGACGGCT
The DNA here is from genome assembly GCA_046351455.1 of Polyangiaceae bacterium. Classification (GTDB taxonomy): domain Bacteria; phylum Myxococcota_A; class Polyangia; order Polyangiales; family Polyangiaceae; genus JADJRH01. Next base: position 165,432 of record JAXLYM010000006.1, on the reverse strand, counting down.
TCGACACGCAGATCGACAGCTCGACCGCGGGCGGCACGTCGCAGGAAGAGGTCTGGGCAACGGCCCCCGCCGACGGCCTCAACCACCCGTACAGCCTCCGCGTCACGCACTTCGCCACGGCGCTCGGCCAGATCCCGTTCTACCAGATGTACGTGGACACCTACTGACCGCCACTCGGGTTGGAGCCCACCCCCGGCCGCGTGCTCGCTTGGCTGCGCGCGCGGCCGCCCCTCAGGCCGCCACCGGGAGGACGGAGTCCGCAGCGGAGCGGACGCAGTCCTCGACGTTGCTCCCAAATCGCTCACTGTCGTTCGCGCAGGGAGGGGGGCGGTTCCGAAAATAGCGGACCTGCTCTAGGATGCGCCGCGATGCGCACCCGTCTCCTCTGGATTCCCGCTGTTTCCCTGGGCTTCGTAGCCGCAACCAGCCTCGTCGCCGCGTGCGGCGGGCCGAACGGGAACGCCGGAACCACCACCCCGACCGCGACCTCCTCCGCGACCGCGGCGCCCACCGTCACCGCGACCGCCGCGCCCACCGCGACGGCGACGGCGACCGCCTCCGCCACCACCGAGCCCGCCGCCGCGCCGCCTTCGAAATGGGCCAAGTGCGAGACGCCTCCCGTCGGGATGGCCTGCGTCCCCGGCGGCAACGCGACGATCGGCAGCGCCGCGTCCCCGGCCGAGGGCCCGCAGCACACCGTCGAGATCAGCACCTTCTACGTCGACAAGCGCGAGGTCACGAACGCCGAGTACGAGGCCTGCGAGAAGGCCAAGGCGTGCCCCCCGCGCGCCCCCGCGCCCGAGGCCGCCCTCGCCGGACCGAAGCAACCCGCCGTGCCGCTGCAGTGGAGCATGGCGCACGCGTACTGCGTCTGGGCCGGCAAGCGCATGCTCACCGAGGCCGAGTGGGAAAAGGTCGCGCGCGGCGGCGAAGAGGCCCGCGACTACCCGTGGGGCAAGGACGCCCCCTCGTGCGACAAGGGCCAGTTCCAGGGCTGCACCCCGAGCGCGACGAAGGACGTCGGCTCCTTCGCGGCCGGCCCCTACGGCGTGTTCGACATGGCCGGCAACGGCGTCGAGTGGGTGCAAGACTGGGCCACCGACTGCTACGGAGGCTGCGATCACGCCTGCGGCGCCGCGTGCCTCGGGCTGGATCCACAGGGCGTATGCAGCGGCGCCCAGGTCTGCAAGACCGCGACGAAGCGCGTGCTCCGCGGCGGCTCCTTCCTCGAAGCCGGCGCGCAGTCTCGCGGGGCCGCCCGGCGCGCGGAGAAGCCATCCTCGACGGACCGGCTCAGCGTCCGCTGCGCGTCGAGCGCGCCGCTGCTCGCGACGGATCCGCCGCTCCAGGTGTCGGATCCGCCCGCGGCGCCCGCGGATCCGGAGCCGCCGACCGCGGAGCAACTGGCCATCTTCCGCACGGTCAACGAGGACACCGATCTCGACAAGATGCCTCTCTGCAAGCGGGTGGGGGAGGCGTCCCACTCCTGCCGTGACCCCAACTCGTACGTGGTCACGAACGAGCCGCAACAACACCTCTTCGCGCCGTACGTGAAGAACCTCGGCGGCGGGTACGTGGGCCTCGGCGCGGACCAGAGCTATTCGTTCATCGCGGCCGCCCGCAGCCGGTGGGCGTGGCTCTTCGATTACGATCCGACGGTGGTGCGCCTGCATTACATCCTCCGCGCCATCATCCTGTCGACGCCGACGCGCCAGGGCTTCGTGGACGCGTTCGACGCGAAGAACGCGAAGACGACGGCGGCGCTCATCAAGAAGACGCTGTCGGACAACGCGTTCCCGAACAGCAAGCCATTGAGTGACGCCGAGGCGGCGGCGGTGGAGGGCACGTTCCTCGTGTCGCGCGCGGCGCTCAGCGACGCGTACATCCTCGCGCTGAAGCAAGGCAACAACTGGTCGTGGCTGCGCTCCGACGACGCCTACAAGTACATCCGGCTCCTCTATCAACAGGGCCGCATCGTCTCGCTCAAAGGCAACCTGCTCACGAGCGTCGCGTTGCCGTCGATCGGCGCGTCCGCGAAGAAGCTGGGCGTCCCCGTGCGTGTCTATTACACCTCGAACGCCGACGACCAGTGGCCGCTCAATCAAGAATACAGGGATAACCTCCTGTCGCTCCCGTTCGACGAGAAGGGCGTGATGGTGCACACGACGATCCCCGTCGGCCGCGGCCACAAGACGCACGACTGGGACTACGTGATCCACGACGGCCTCGACATCCAGCGCCGCATCCGGCACCCCGGCTGGGAGCGCATCGTGTGGCTCAATGACGAGGGCCGCCGCGTCCAGCCGAACCTCGTGACGATCGCGCTGCCGGGCAAGACGGAACGATCGGCTCCCTGAATCGGTCCTATCCTGGTGTCATGACCTATCCCTATCGCGCGCCAGCCCCCGGCGATCCCGAGGAGCCGATCCTTTCGATGCGGGTCGCCGTCGTGCACCCCGCCGTCCCGCCCGACGAGGAGATCACGACCCACGCGGTGATCACCGTCCGCGCGCCGAAGACGCGGGGCGTCCGCGCGCGGCCGCGGCTCTCCGGCGTGCTCGCCGTCGACGTGTCCGGGTCCATGAAGGGGGAGCCGCTCGCGCAGGTGCTCCACTCGGCGAAGCGGCTCGCGGAGATCCTCGACGACACGGATCAGCTCGGGCTCGTGACGTTCGCGGACGCCGCGGAGACGGTCGCGGAGCTCGCCCCGCTCGGCGAATCGAGGCAAAAGCTCATCGGCAAGCTCGGCTCCGTGCGCGCGGACGGGCGCACCAACATCGGCGGCGCGCTCGCGCAGGCGGCGCTGATGTTCCGCGCGCGCGACCCGAACGAGCGGCAGATCGTGGTGCTCCTCTCGGACGGCGACCCCAACGTCGGCTCCGTCACGTCGGAGGAGCTCGGGCGGCAGGCGTCGATGATCAAGGGGCGCGACGTGTCGGTCTCGACGCTCGGCTTCGGCGCGCGGCACAACGACGAGATCCTCGGCGCCATCGCGGATCAGGCCGGCGGGCGGTACACGTTCGTGATCGATCCGAAGCTCGCGGAGCCCGCGTTCATCCGCGCGCTCGGCGCGCAGCTCGACGTCGTGGCCGAGCAGGTGGAGCTCGTGCTGATGCCCGGCGAGGACGTGAACATCGTCCGCGTGCTGGAGTCGCCGCCGACGGCCATCAGCTCCGCGGGCCTCCGGATCTCGCTCAGCGACATGGTGATCGGCGACGAGCGCAACGTGGTGGTGGAGCTGCGCGTGCGCGGCCGTCACGAGCAGGGCGCGATGCGCGCGATGACGGCGTCGATCGTGTGCCAGCCGGCCGGCACGAAGAAGCGCTTCAAGGACACGACGAGCGCCGACGTGCTCTCGACGACGGCGGGCTCGATCGCGACGGATCCCGCGGCGCACGCGATCACGAGCATCTCGCTCGCGGCGGAGATGCGGGCGAAGGCGCGCGGCCTCGCGGACAAGGGCGACTACGCGGCGGCGCAGATCCAGCTCACGCTGGCGCAGGCGATGATCGCGGCGACGCCCGGCTTCGTGAAGGGCGACACGAGCGGCCTCGCGGACGCGTACGAGGCGCTCGCGGACGACATCACGGTGATGGCGAAGCGTCCGCCGCGCCCGGACTACGAGATCTACAAGCGCCAGGCGAAGGATCAGGGCGACTTCGCGGTGAGCGGCCCGAAGCCGCGCGGCGGCGGCAACATGGGCGACGCCCCGCCGTCGAGCCGCCTCCTCCTGGACCGCGCCTACCGGAGCCAGCACATGCCCCGCGCGCACCTGCGCGTGCTTTCGGGCCCGCAGGCGGGCGTGCGCCTCGCGCTGACGAAGGAGCGCTTCGTGATCGGCCGCGGGCAAGTGGATCTGCGCCTCGCGGATCCGGCGGTGAGCCGTCAGCACTCGGTGGTGGAGCTGCAGGGCGGCGTCTTCTGGCTCATCGACCTCGGCTCGACGAACGGCCCGATCCACCAAGGCCGCCGCGTGGAGCGCCTCAAGCTGGAGCCGGGCGTCGAGTTCGAGATCGGCGAATCGAAGATCCGGTACGAAGAAGAAGACTAGAAGTGCCCACCCCCGGCCGCGCTGACGCGCGTCCGCCCCTCCCAAATCGCTCTCTTCGTTCGCGATGGGAGGGGAGCGTGCTTCAGCTCCGCGTCGTCCAGTCTTCGATCGAAGGGCGATCGTCCGGCTCCGAGTCCTTCGGGCGGCGCACGTCGATCAACCGCGCGACGGGCGCGAATTTCCACGCGAGGATCTGAAACAGGCCCAGCGCCGAGAGGAACGCGCTCGCCACGAGCGCGACCGCCGTCAGCGACGCGTCCCACACCGCCGTCGTCGACAGCGGGATCGTCGGCGCCGTCGGGAGCAGATCCGCGCCGTCCTCCGCGGCCGTCTCCACCACGCCGATCACGTCCGCGATCGAGCCGGGCACCAGCGCTCCGAGCCGCGCGAGGCCCGCTTGCACGCCGAACGCGACGATCATCACCGGCGCCACGAACGAGCCGGCCGCCGTCGTCTCCGAGCCCATGAAGCCCGGCAAACCGGCCGTCAGGAGCAGGATGCCGATCACCGCGCCGAGCTCGGTGAAGCCGAACGTCGACGCATCGATGAGGATGTGCACCGCGTGCACCGCGACCGGGAGCGCCGCCAGGAACGCGAGGCCGAGCAGCAGGCGCGCCCCCTCGAACGCCCGGTACCGCGCGCGGAACAGGAGCGCCGCCGGGAGCGCCGCCGCCGCCACCGTGCGCGCGATCGCCCACAAAGCGCCGCCCGTCGCGATGCCGTGCGCCGGCCCCGTGCCCGCCGCGCCGAGGCCCGCGACGATCGCGCCGAGCGCCAGCATCGCCACCGCGCGCTTGCGGTACGGCACGCGCGCCACCGCCGCGAACACCGTCACCGAGCCGACGACGAGCGACGGGATCAGCGCCGCGCGCCCCTCGATCCGCACGCCGAACCGCGGCAGCACGCCGAGCACCGCGAACAGCACGCCCGCGACCACGCACAGCACGCGCGCCTGCGGGCCCATCGGCTCCACCGGCGCGAGGTCCTCCATCAGCGCCTCCGACGCGAGCAGCGGCCGGGTCGTCCGGCGCGACGGCGGCATCGACGGGGCCGGAGCGGTGTACGAATCGAGCGGGGGCGGGGAGGCGTGCGGCGTGGCCTGCGGGATGATCGACGTCTCCAGCTCCGAGCCGGGCGGGATCGCCGAAGGCGACACGACGGAGGGCAACGTCTCCACGCTCGACGCCTCCGCGCTCGACGCGTCCGCGCTCGAGATCGGCGAGCTCGACGATGGAGCTTGCGCGTCCTCCGAAGAGGAAGGCTCCCCGTCCCCGTCGTCGCCGTCCTGCGCGGCGCCGGAGTCCTTCCGGATCGGGGGGAGCCGCAAGCCTTCTCGCGGCGTATCGGACAGCGTCTCTTGGCGGGGCATCGTGGTTCGCGGGGGGGTCGTGTCAGGCCGCGCCGCTCGGCGACGGCGTCACGGCGGTGAGGCGACCTACCAGCGTTCGGGCGAAGCATCGCACATTTTTGAAGCCTTGCGGATCGGGTCCGAGCGTGTCCGGATCCATGTACAAGCGGCGAGCGATCTCGATCTGGATCGCGTGCACCCCCCGCGCGGGCGCCCCGTAGTGCGCGGTGGAGAAGCCGCCCTTGTACGGATCGTCGTGCTTCACCGAGAAGCCGGCGCTCCGCGCGTGCGCGTCGACGAGGTCGATGAGGCGGCCCGACGCCGACGTGCGGCCCCGCGTGCCCGGGACGATGTCCGCGAGCGGCGACGGCTCGTTGTTGCCGATGCGGTACCCGAGCGGCCCCGGCTTGCGCGGCGGCTCCGGCATCGAGTGCGCGCACACGAGGATCGCGAACCCGAAGCGCGCCACCTTGTGCGCCAGCAGCGCGCCGACCGCCTCGTGGTACGGCCGGTACGCGTAGGCCATGCGCCGCTCCAGCTCGGCCCGCGGGAGCCTCCGCGCGAGCACGGGCGATCCGTCCGTCGCGACGCGCCACACGAGCCCGCGCGGCGCGCCGCGCCCCGTCCCGCCCTCCACCGAGTCGCCGTCGTAGTCGCCGGGCCCGCGGTTCAGATCGACCACGTACCGGCTCACCCGCGACACGATCATCGTCGCGCCGAGGGCCGGGGCGTCCTGAAAGAGCCGGTCCACGTAGAGATCCGCGTCACGCGCGATGCAGCGGGCCGGGGCGATCGTGAAGGCGAGCGACTCGGGATCGAGATGGACGCCCGCGTGCGGCACCTCGACGAGGACCGGCGTCTCGGCCCCCTCCGGCGGGGCGATCTCGAACGGAGCAGTCACGCTCCGAGCGGCTTACATGGAACGCGGCCCCCGGGAAAGGCCTCGCGGGCCGGAACCCCCGGCGGCGCACGTAAGTAGCCCCTCCGCGCGGTTGGGACTACAAGCGGGGGCATCGCGATGGACCTCGGCGCCTGGGTCGACGCATACCTCTCCCACCTGCGCGTGGAGCGCGCGCTCGCCACCAACACGGTCGAGGCGTACGCCCACGATCTCGCGAAGCTCTGCGAGCACGCGGAGAAAGAGACCGGCGGCCCCGCGGACGTCGCGGCGCTGAATGAGCGGCTCGTGTCCACGTACCTGGTGAAGCTCGGGGGCGAGGGCCTCGGCGCGCGCTCGGCGGCGCGTCACCTCTCGGCGGTGCGGGGGTTCGCGAAGTTTCTGGTGCGCGAGCGCGTGCTCGCCGCGGATCCGTGCGCGCTCATCGAGCGGCCGCGCGTCGGTCGGAAGCTGCCGAAGGTGCTCACGACGGGCGACATCGGCGCGCTCTTGACGGCGCCGGAAGAGTCTTCGTTTCGAGGCCTGCGCGACCGCGCGATGCTCCACGTGATGTACGCGGCGGGCCTGCGCGTGAGCGAGGTCGTCGGCCTCAAGCTGGGCGAGCTGGACCTCAAGAAGGGCCTCGTGATGCCGCTCGGAAAGGGCCAGAAACGAAGGCTCGTTCCGCTCGGGGAGCCGGCGCTCGACGCGCTCGACGCGTACCTCAAGATGCGCGCGATGCACCCGCGCGCGGCCGGCACGACGGCGGTGTTCCTGTCGCCGCGCGGAGGCGCGTTGACGCGGCAGGCGGCGTGGAAGCTCATCACGGCGTACGCGCGGGCCGCGGGCATCGCGAAGCCGTCCTCGCCCCACAAGCTGCGTCACTCCTTCGCGACCCACCTCCTCGAAGGCGGCGCGGACCTGCGAAGCGTGCAGACCCTCCTCGGCCACGCGAGCATCGCGACGACGGAGATCTACACGCACCTCGCCGACGACCACGTGCGCGCGGCCTACCGAAAGGCGCATCCGCGAGCTTAAAACGCTTGCAAAGAAGCATAAGATGGGGGCTCGGGTGCCCACCCCCGGCCTTCGCTTCGCGAAGTCCGCCCCTCCCAAATCGCTCTCTTCGTTCGCGAAGGGAGGGGGACGTTCCATCTCGCTTGAGCCGATCTACCGCACCGTTCCAAGTTACGTGACGCTCCCCGCCCTGAACGAGCCGGGCGCCACTGGAAGGACGGAGTCCGCTCCGCGGAGGCGGAGCGGAGCTTGGCTCCGCGGAGTCCGCAGCGGAGCGGATGCAGTCCTTGACGTTTTACGAAGCGAGAGATTTGGGCGGGGCGGGCCGCGCGCAGGCCGTGAGGCCGAGCACGGACCGGGGGTGGGCAACTGATTTCGATCGTGGGTCCGGTAGTTCCGGCCGCGGCAGGGGTTTGCTAAGCGCGTTTTGCATGCGCACTCGCCTCGGACTCGCCGCGTTCTCGTTGCCCCTGCTCCTCTCGGGATGTCCTGAAGAGCCCGCGAAGCACGTCACCCCGCCGCCGCAGCCCACGCTCGCGCCGCAGCCGACCGTGACCGCGTCGGCCACCGCGACCGCCGAGGCGATGCCCGAAGAGCCGCGCACCCCGCCGTTCGACAACCCGGGCGGCATGTGGATGCCCGAGCAGATGAAGCTGCACGAGGCGACGCTGAAGACCCTTGGAATGAAGGATCCCGCGAGCCTCTCCAACCTCGACGGCGCGCCGCTCGGAGCCATCATCAGCCTGGGCGGGTGCACGGCGTCGTTCGTCTCGCCGGACGGGCTCGCGGTCACGAACCACCACTGCGCGACGGGGTGGCTCAGCTTCGCGTCGAGCCCGCAGAACGACTACGCGTCGAGCGGCGTCCCCGCGCGCAGCCGCAACGACGAGGTGTGGGGCGGCCCCGCGGCGCGCGCGCTCGTCACGACCTCGCTCCGCGACGTCACCGCGGAGGTGCGCGAGGGCATCGACAAGATCAAGGACGACGTGGCCCGCCTCCGCGAGGTCGAGAAGCACACGAAGGCGCTCGTCGCCGCGTGCGAGAAGGACCGCCCGTCCGTCAAATGCAGCGTCGTCTCCTTCTTCGAGGGCGGCCAGTACCGGCTCGTCGAACAGCTCGAAATGAAGGACATCCGCATGGTGTACGTGCCGCCCACGTCGGTCGGTCACTACGGCGGCGAGGTCGACAACTGGCGGTGGCCGCGCCACGCCGGCGACTTCTCGTTCTTCCGCGTCTACGTCGGCAAGGACGGAAAGCCCGCCGATCACGCCGCGGACAACGTGCCGTACCAGCCGAAGCAGCACCTCTCGTTCGCGACGTCGCCGCTGCGCACGGGCGATTTCATCTTCATGGCCGGCTACCCGGGCACGACGGGGCGCCTCAAGACGGCCGCCGAGGTGGAGGAGATCGTCTCGCACACGTACCCGATCCGCATCGAGAGCTACGCGACGTTCCTGCCGCTGCTCGAAGGGTTCGCGGCGAAGAGCAAGGATCTGCAGATCAAGACGAACAACATGGTGCGCGGCCTCGCGAACGGCCTCACCAAGATGCGCGGCGTCGTCGACGCGCTCGGCAAGGGCGGCCACCTGGAGGATCGCAAGAAGGCCGAGGCCGATCTGCAGGCCTTCATCGACGCGGATCCCGCCCGCAAGAAGCAGTGGGGCGACGTGATCCCGAAGATGACGAAGCGCATCGTCGACAACCAGAAGCACCGCGCGCACGACGCCGCCGCCCGCGAGATCTTCTTCATGTCGCGCCTGTTCTCGACCGCGATCTCGATCGTCCGCGCGAACGAGGAGCGCGAAAAGGCCGACGAGGCGCGCCACCCGGACTACCAGGAGCGCAACTACAGGCGCCTCACGGATCAGACCGCGACGCTTCAAAAACAGTACGATCCCGACGTCGAGAAGGCCCTGCTCACGCTCGCATTGGAGCGCGCCGCGAAGCTCCCCGCGGCCGATCAGCCGGCCTTCGTGAAGAAGCTCCTCGGCAAGGCGAAGACGCACGACGAGATCGCCAAGATCGTCGCGCCGCTCTTCGACGGCACGAAGGTCGCCGACGTGGAGGTGCGAAAAGAGCTCTATACGAAGGGCAAGGTCGCCGACCTCAAGAAGCGCAAGGACCCGCTCCTGGACCTCGCGATCGAGGCCCGCAAGACGCACAAGGAGATCCAGGATCGCGACGAGGCGATGGCCGGCGCGTTCCTTCTTCTGGCGCCGCGGTACGCGGAGGCGATGCGCGCGTTCGCGAAGAGCAAGGGCCAGCCGGACATCGCGCCCGACGCGAACAGCACGCTGCGCATCACGTTCGGCACGGTGAAGGGTTACCAGCCGAAGCCGGACGCGCCGATGTCGTCGTCGTTCACGAAGCTCACCGAGATCCTGAAGAAGGACACCGGCAAGGATCCGTTCGATTCGCCGAAGGGCGAGCTGGATCTGATCACGAAGGGCGTGAAGGGCCCCTACGTCTCGGCGGAGCTCGGCGACGTGCCGGTCGACTTCCTCTCCGACCTCGACATCACGGGCGGCAACTCCGGATCGCCCACGTTCAACGCGAAGGGCGAGATCGTCGGCCTCGGCTTCGACGGCGTGTACGAGGGCGTCGGCTCCGACCTGCTCTTCATGCCGAAGGTGACGCGCACGATCCACGTCGACGCCCGGTACATGCTGTGGATCGCGGACGCGCTCGGCGGAGCGGGCGATCTCTTGCGCGAGCTCGGAAAGAAGCCCGCGTTCGCTCCGTGACCTCAGGGAAGATCCGCTAACCTCGGCGGTTCAGGCTCACGAACATGTCCGGCATCGACGGCCTCCTGAACCTCGTGGATCGACAGGGCGCGAACGAGCTGCGCCTCGGCTCCGACCGGGAGCCGCAGATGTTCGCGGACGGCATCCAGAAGCGGCTCGTCATCCCGAAGACGTCGATGGAGACGCTGCGGGAGCTCCTCGCGGACGTCCTCACGGCCGAGCGCGAGAAGACCCTCAACGAGAGCGGTCACGTGCAGACGACCTACGAGGCGCCCGGCCTCGGACCGTTCCGCGTCACGTTCACGCGGCGCGGTCCGGCGTGGGCGCCGCTCCAGTTCGACGCGGTGTTTCAGCGCGCGCGCAAGGTGGAGCCGGCCCCCGCGCCGCCGCGGCTCGCGGAGGTGTCGCGCCCCGCGAACGACGCGCGCATCGAGCCGCCCGCGGCCGTCCAACCAGCGCCCACCGCAGCCACGCCCGCGGGCCTCCCGCCGGCCACGCACGCGAACGGGCCTTCGTTTGGCGGCGGATTCGCGCCGGGGCCGCGCACGCTGACGCCGGGGCCGGAGCTGTCGAACCTCCTCGCGCAGGCCGCGGCGATGCGCGCGAGCGACGTGCACCTCGCGGACGGGGAGCCGCCGGTCCTCCGCGTCGACGGCCGCCTCCGCCCCGCGCCGAACGCCGGCGAGATCGAGGTGGAGCGCCTCCTCGGCCCCGCGATCGCCGCGGAAGCGAAGGCCCGCATGGCCCACGGCGCGTCGGCGGATCTCGCGATCGGCGTCGAGTCGGTCGGCCGCTTCCGGCTCAACGTGTTCGTCACGGCGGACGGCTTCTGCGCGGCGATCCGGCTCCTCCAGAGCGCGCCGCCGGCGCTGTCGCAGCTCGGATCGCCCGTGCCGCTGGACGACGTCATCGACCTTCCGCACGGCCTCGTCGTGGTGTGCGGCCCCACGGGCTCCGGCAAGAGCACCACGCTCGCGTCGATCGCGCGGGAGGCCCTGGTCCGCCGCCACGCGGTCGTCCTCACGCTGGAGGACCCCATTGAATACGTGCTGTCCGGTCGCGGCCGGAAAGGCCTCGTCCGGCAGCGCCAGGTGGGCCGCGACGTCCGCGATTTCGCGACCGGCCTGCGCGACGCGCTCCGCGAGGACCCGGACATCCTCCTCATCGGCGAGATGCGCGACCCCGAGACGATCAGCCTCGCGTTGACGGCGGCGGAGACAGGCCACCTCGTGCTCGCGAGCCTGCACAGCCGCAGCGCCGCCTCCGCGGTGGAGCGCATCGTGGACGTCTACGCCCCGGAGCGCCAGACGCAGATCCGCGTGCAGCTCGCCGACTCGCTCCGCATGGTGATCGCGCAGCGCCTCATCCCGAGGGCGAACGGCGACGGCCGCGTGATGGCAGCCGAGGTGATGCGCGTGAACCACGCCGTCGCGAACGCCATCCGCGAGGCGAAGACAGCCACCGTCCAGAGCGCCATTCAATCCGGCCGCCGAGACGGCATGTTACCGCTGGAGCGCTGCCTCGCCGACCTCGTGCAGAAGCGTCAAATCACGATGGAAGAGGCCCGCGCCGTCGCGAACGAGCCGGCGGCGCTGACTGGCTATCTGAGCGGCTGACAGGCCCCCTCGTTGGTTTTACAAGGGACGCCACTGGGAGGCCGGAGCCCGCTCAGCGGAGGCACCGCGGAGCTTGGCTCCGCGGAGTCCGCAGCTGAGTGGGCGCAGGCCTCGACGTTTTTACAAGGGGGCTCCGCCCCCTCGTATCACTCCCCCGCCGAGCACGAGTCGAATCCGCTCCTCAAGCGTCGGGAAACAGCGTCTTTCGCCACCCCACCGTGAGCACGTCCGCGAGCACCACCTGGTCGGGCGAGCCGAGCACCACCGCGCTCACCTCCTTGGAGCCGCGACGCACGCCGTTCGAGCTCGCCGCGTCGATCGCCCACACCTCGTCGCCGATGCGCACCACCAGCACGTGCACCCGCGACACCCGCCCGAGCGGGCCGATCCGCAGCCCGCACCGCTCGTACCGGCCCACCAGGATGCCGCGCGCGAGGCGATCCGCGCTGACCGCGTACGTGATCTGCTCGTTGCCCGACGAGAGCGTGAGCGACCCCCAACCGAGGCCCGCCCCCGGATCGTCCCCGACGAGCACCGGCGCCGGCTGCGTCGTCACGTGCGTGATCTCGTCGAGGGCCGTGCGCGCCGGCGCCGCCCCCGAGCCCGTCATCGCCGGCCTCGCAGGGCCCGTGCGCTCATCCATCGGCGGCGGCTCGCCGGGGTAGCGGCGGTCCGAGAGGCTGCGCTTCGGGAGCGCGTCCCACGCGTCCGAGGCGCGGCCGGGGAGGCGCTTCACCAGATCCACCGGCACCACCCACATCGCGTATTCGTCCACGGCGAGGTACAGCGGGCCGTCCGCGACGACCGCCGACACCTGGCCTCCGTCCTCGATGGTGAAGGGCTGTTCGGTGCGCAGATCCCACACGTGCGCGTGCATCTTGCCGTCCTCTTGCCGCGCCAGCACCGCCATTTGCCGCAGCGCCACCCGGGCCCGCGGCAGACGCAATCCGCAATACGTGTGACGCCCGATCACGAGGGCGGAGCGGTCCGGCACGAGCGACGCGTCCACCACGCGCGCGCGGGCGTCGATCGCCACGACCGCGAGCGCCGGGCCGCGCGCCGCCTCCGCGAGGGCAGAGAGGCGATCGTGCGCGACGAGGAACGCCGCCCGAGGCTCCGGCGCGAGCGCCGGGGGCGCCTCCGAATAACGTTGGGCCAGCGACGTTCTCTCGTTCTCGAACGCAATGCCGGTGTGCGTGTGCTCTTCGCTCATGGGTCCCCTGCGTGCGCCGCAGCGCGCGTGCGGCAATTGGCATTCTAGCACGCCGGATTAGCCGGCGCCCCCACCCGCTGGAGCCGGGCAGTCGCGCGAACCGAGGAGCCCCGCGCGAGGCGCCGACGGAGGCCCCGAGTCCGTGGAGATCGGTAGTCTGCAGGAGATGCGGAGTTGCGCGAGGTGCCGAGTCCGTGCCGTGATGCGGAGTCCGCCCGAGGAGCGGAGTCGCCGCTCAGAGCCCGACGCGGAACAGGAAGCCGTCGAACGAGCCGTCCGCCGCGGCCGTCTTGCCGGCGAACGCGAGATCGCCCGTGAAATCGCCCGTGATCCAGTACGCCTTGCTCCCCGAGACCGCGCCCTCGTCCACGGCCATCGCCCCGGGCCACTCGTCCCCGGCGCCCTCGCTCACGTTCAAGAGCGTCGGCGCGCCGGTGCTCCGATCGAGCCGCACGACCACGAAATCGACGCCGGCCGTGTGGTTCACCGCGAGCCCGTTCGCCGCGTTCGGATCGTCGAATTCGGTCCCGTCCTCCGTGAAGGTGCCCGCGAAGTAGACGCCGGAGCTGGAGAACGCGAGCGCGCCCACCTTGTTGTCCCCGGGGCCGTGAAAGCGCCGGACCCACGCGGCGTGACCGTCGTTGGTGCTCAGCTTCGCGATGAACACGTCCACGCCCTCGGCCATCGCGCCGTCCCCCACGAGGGTGCCCTCGATCGCGAGGCCCTCGCCCGTGTACGTGCCGGCGACGTACACCCAGTCGGGGTCCGCGTCGGCCGCGACGGCGTCGATCGTGTCCTGAAGGCTCGACGCGATCCGGAACGCCTTCGTCATGCACGCCGTGGCAGGCAGCGTCTCGTCGAGGACGAGCACCGCGGTGTCCGCCGGGTCCCCCATCACGCCCGGCGCGATGGTCTCGATCGTGTTGTCCGACTTCGGCGCGAGGACCGTGCTCCGGAGCGTGAGGCCGAGGAAGCTCAGGTTCTTGTCGGGATTGCGCGCATACCCGCCCACGATCGTCGGCAGATCGGTGGTCGTGACGTCGAGCAGCACGTCCCACGAGGCGAGCCCGCTCTGAGCCAGGTGCGTGAGGAAGATGTCGTCTTCGGTGCCGAACATCGGGGGCCAATCCGAAGGGCCCACCGCGGGCGCGCCGAGGCTCCCCACGGCGAACACGCCGTCCGGACCGTCCGCCGCGAGGTGCGTCACCTGGTCGAAGGCCACGCTGTGAAAGATCGCTTCCGTCGGGCCCGCAGAGCCCTGCGAGGTGAGCTGCGCGACGAAGCCGTCCATGTCGGTGTCCGCTCCCGTGAGGGCGCCGGAGCCCGCGACGAAGAGGAAGGCGCCGCTCTCGGCGATCGCGCGCCCCTCCTGCGCCTTGCCGTTCTGGTGGATCACGCTGGTCCACTGCTGGACGCCGTCCGCCCCCACGCGCATCGCGAACGCGTCGAGATCGCCCGGCAAGACGCTCTGCCCCCCGGTGACGAGCGCCGACCCGTCGGAGGCGACGCGCACGTCGCGGCCGTAATCCTCCCCGGCCTGGCTGATGGGCACGAAAATCACGGCGTCCATGCACGATCCGAGCGTGCAGGGGCCGGTGCCGCCGGTGCTCCCGCCGGTGTCGCTGCTGGAGGTTTGGGTGGTCGTGGAGCCGCCGCTCCCGCCGTTGGAGGACCCGTCGAACGGGGCGCCGGGGCGCGGACACCCGATCACGAGCATGCCAGTCGAGAGGACCGCGGAGAGTGCCAGTCGTCGCATCAGAACGCTCCCGTGGCGGTGATGCCGGCATGGGTGGGGGTCACGCGCGGCGCCACCGCGAGCCCGAGCGCGCCCGCGCCGAGCCCGAGCGCGCCCGCGATGCCGAAGCCGATCGCGAGGCCGAAATCGCGCCAGAGAGCGTCGTTCTTCTCCTGGTACGGGTAGCCGAGCGGGCACCGGCCGGTGAGCGTGTTGTTGCAGCTCTTGTCGATCTCGGCCTGCGTCGCCGCCTCCGACACGCCGAACCCGACCGCGGCGCCCGCGAACGCGAGGCCCACGCCGCCCACGATCCAGGGCCAGATCGGCCGCGCAGGGGCCGTCACGGGCGGGGCGGAGGCGGTCGTCGTCGCGATCGCGGTCGCCGTCGCGGTGGGCGCCTCCTTCGGGGCCGGCACGAGCGCGACGGGCACCTCCGTCGTCTTGCCCTCCGAGAGCGTGAGATCGATCTCGACGGTGCGGTAGCCGGGCGCGCTCGCCTTCACCTTCGTGGAGCCGGGATCCGCCGGGATCGGCTGATCGAGCACCGCCGCCGGGTACTGCACTCCGTCCTTCTCGATCGTGAGGCCGGCGGGCGCGCCCTGCGTCACGATCTGCACCCACGCGAGCTTGCCGCGGAGCCGGGTCATCGCGGTCGTCGCGTACGCGTCCAGGTCCTTGCGGCGCTGCTCGCCGGGCGTCTCGGCGTTGAGCACGCGGGCGCGCTGCGTCTCGGACCAGGCGCGGGCGAGCTTGCCGTCGTGCTCCAGGCACTCGGCCACGTTGAGCAGCGTGCTCGGCGCCGGATCGAGCTGCATGCTCGCGTCGAACTTGGCGCACGCCGTGACCCAGTCGCCCTTGAGCTTGGCGGCGACCGCGGCGCGGAACGCCTCGTCCGCGGCGGCGGGATCGCGCTTCGGCTGCGCGGCCGCGAGCGCGGGCACGGCGAGGCACGCGGCGACGAGAGCGGCGGTGCATAGGCGCGCCGGCGTCGTTCGGGGGAGGCGAGGGAGAGTCCTTGTCTTCGCGAGCATGGTCGTTCTGGAGTCTATCCGGAGGCGGGGAGTCGAGCGCGGCCGCGTCAGCGCGTGAGGAGCGGGTTCTTGCTCGTCGTGCCCGAGCTCTTGGGCGCCGCGGTGGTCTTCGTGGTGGCCGCGCCGCCGGGCGGGAGCGCTCCCTTGGGCGCCGGCTCCACCCGCGGCGGCGGCTTCGAGTCCGCGGACGCGGAAATCGCCGGGTCGGGCAGGGGGATCGCCGCGCCGGTCGCGCTCGCGGTGGCGGTCGCCTGCGCGCCGGCCGCCGTCGTCGAAGCGCCCGTCGTGACGCCGGACGCGCTGTCCCCGCCGTCGCCCCCGAAGATCAGCGCCGCCGCCCCGCCGATCGCGAGGAACGCGAGGGCCCCGCCGATCACGAGGGCGCGCGTCCCGCTCGGCCGGAGCCCCGCAGGCAGCGGCATCGTGGCCCCGAACTGCGTCGCGGCGCTCGCCTCGCCGGGGCCGGACATGCGATCCGGAAAGGAGGGCGCGCGGTCGGACACGATGGGCAGGCTCACGGGCGCCGCCCGCGGGATGGACGGCGCCGGCGCCCCGAGCGCGACGGCGAGCGCCGCCACGAGATCCCCGGCGCTCTGAAACCGCTGCTCGGGCGCGGCGGTCGCGGCCTTCGCGAACCACGCGTCGAACGCCGGGGGCAGCGTGACGCCGGACCTCTGCGCGCGCGCCGACGCGGCCTCCGGCGGGCCCGCGGGGATCTTCAGCAGCAGAGAATACAGGTTGTTCGCGGAGGCCTCCATATCCCAGTAGGCGACCCCGCAGAGGAGGTTGTACGCGATGTGCGCGAGCGCGTAGGTGTCGGCCGCGGGGCCGAGGCGCGCGCCCGAGATCTGCTCCGGCGCCATGAACACCGGCGTGCCGATGGAGGCGGTGGCGCGGCTCGCGTGGCGGTTGTCCTCCACCACCTTCGCGATGCCGAAGTCGAGCACCTTCACGCGCGGAGAGCCGTCCTCCCGCGCCGTCAAGAACAGGTTCTCGGGCTTCAGATCGCGGTGGATGATGCCGGCCGCGTGGGTCCGTTCCAGGGCGCGCGCGGCCTGCCCGAGCAGCTCCACGACCTCGTTCGCGGGGAGCCGTCCGCGCTTGCCGACGACGGCGCCGAGATCCTCCCCGCGGAGCAGCTCCATCACGATGAAGGGGACGCCGCCCTGCACGCCGGCGTCGACGACCTCCACGATGTGCTCGCTCTCGATGCTCGCGGCGACCTGCGCCTCCAGCTTGAAGCGGGCGCGGGCGCTCTCGTCCGCGAGCAGCTCCGGCCGCATCACCTTGAGGGCGCGGCGGCGCTTCGTCTCCAGGTGAATCGCCTCGTACACCGCGCCCATCCCGCCGACGGAGAGCTGCCGGACGACCTCGTAGCGCCCCGCGAAGAGGTCGCCTGGTTGGAGGTTGATTCCGCCGTTTGCCATGGGTCGTGGGCCGGCTCGATGCTGCCTGGCGCCCGGACCCTATCACGCGACGTACCGCTTCAAAAGAGGAGCGTGCCCCGAAGCAGCTCTCTTTCCGTGGAGCCGCGCGTCCCCATTTTCGAGGATGCCTCTAATTGAGACGTGAGGACTCCGCATGTCCGGCCGCCGCGGCGTCGCAGCCGGCTTCGGGGTGCGCGGCGAGGTGCGCCTGGAGGTCGCGGAGAAGCGCGTACGCCAGCCGCTGTCCCATCAAGAGGCCCCCCGCCTCGGTGAAATGAACATAATCGTTCGGATTGCCGAGCCCGTTCTTGTGGAACCGATTCATCGAGTCGCGCCCGCCCATCGCGGCCCAGAGATCCCAGAAGGCGCCCCCGTTCTGCGCGGCGATCTCCCGGCGCTGCAGGCCGACCAGGATGTTCTTCTCGTTGGAGCGGTACTGCCCCCGATCCGGCGGGCTCGCGAACAGGAAGCTCACGTTCGGGCTCGCCGCCCGGTGGATCGCCACGATGTGCCGAATCCATTCAGGCACCTTGTCCATCTCGAGGAAGTCGTTGGTGCCCGTCAGGAACACCACAAGATCGTACGGCCGGCGCCGCAGCATCGCGAGGTTCACCGCCGGATCCTCGTGCGCCTGGCTCCGCGTATTCAGCGCCCCGACGCCGAGCGAGTCCACGACGACGCCGGGCGTGGCGCTCTCCAGCACGGCCCCGAGCAGCCGCACGCGCCGCGGCGTCTCGGCCACGAAATCGACCTCGTGCGGCCCCTCGGGCATCGCGACCTCGTAGTAGGCCGCGGTGGTCGCGTCCGCGTTCGTGTCGATATCGGCCACGATCTCCCCGTCCACGCTCATGGAGAAGCGCCCGTATCCGGCCTTCTTCAAATAGAACACCCCCGCGCGCCCGGCGCTGCGGCCGATGGGCCCGGTCGTCACGGTGCCCACGAAGGCGGTCGCGCCGGCCTGCGTGCTCTCCGCGGCGATGCCCGAATACCCGTATCCTCCGTCGCCGATGGGGTGCGTGGTGACCGCGTACGACTGCCACCCTGCGCGCGGCCCGTGCCGCACATCCATGTGCAGATAATGGCTCCACGGCCGCCCGAGCGCGACGAACCCGTGCCCCGCGTCCCCGTATTTGTTCTGGAGCGTGCGCCGGAGCCCGGACGTGGTGAAGTCGCGCGTGAGGTTGCTGTCCCCGTACACGGCGATGCGAACATGGTCCTTGGCGCGCCCGCGAAAGAGCCGCGCGAGCGCCTCGTGAAAAGGCCCCATCGCCCCCGGACTGCCCACGACCGTTGGCACCTCCGCGGGCACATCCGCGTGCGACTGCAGCGCGGGCAGCTCGACCGAGAGGACCGGACAAGGCGCCGCGGCCGGCGGAGGAGGGGAGTCGAGAGTGGCAGTCTCCCTCCCTGCCGGCGCGGCCGCGTCGATCTGGCTAAGGCTTGTTTTTTTGGGGGGGACGCCGGGACGTGCGCCCGGCGCCGCGGGGAGGGGAGGTGCCCCGCACGCGCCGAGCACGATCAGCGGCAGAAGGAGAGCGAGACGGGGTGACGGCACCGGTCACTGGCACGTCGCCATGCCACCGCTGATCACGCAGCACCCGTTACCGTTCGACGTGTTGCACCCGGCGCCGCTGCACTCGGCGTCCGGATCGGTCTTGTCCTTGATGTTGTCGCAGACGCCGTTCACCTGGCCGACGGTCTTCGAGCCCGCGCACGACTTGCATTGGTCCGTGCAGGCCGCGTTGCAGCAGTACTTGTTGCCGTTGCCGTTCTCGCTCGGGCAGAACCCGCTCGCGCAGTCGGTCGCTTGATTGCACTGCTGGCCGTTGATCTTCTTGCAGCCGCCCTGTCCGTCGCACGCCTGCGTGCCAGTGCATCCCTGCGGTTGCTGGCCCAGCGCCACGTTGGTGCACGTCCCGACGGAGCCGGCGATGTCGCAGCGCGCGCAGTTGCCGGTGCACGCGCTGTTGCAACAATACCCGTCCTGGCAGAACCCGCTCAGGCAGTCGGAGTTGCTGACGCAGGTGTTTCCGGTCGACGTCTTGCAGTTGCCGGCGCCGTCGCACACCTGGTTGCCGGAGCACCCCTGCGCGGTCTGGCCCGACGAGATCGCCGAGCACGTCCCGTTGAGCCCCGGCAGATCGCACCGATTGCACGGCCCCGTGCACACCGCGTCGCAGCAGAGGCCGTTCGAACAGACGCCGCTCAGACACTCGATGTCGAGCGAGCACGTGCCGCCGGTCTGCTTCGCGCAGGCGCCCTGTCCGTTGCACGCGTCCGCGCCGGGGCACTCGTTGTCCGGGTCCTGGCCGGCGAGCGTCGCGATGCAGAGGCCGTTGTTCCCTGCGTCGTTGCAGCGCTGGCAGAGCCCGACGCACGCGCTGTTGCAGCACACCGTGTCGACGCAGAACCCGCTCGAGCACTGGCCGTTGTTCTGGCAGGGATTGCCCGCGTCCGCCTGCGGCTTGCAGGCGTTCGTGGCGTTGTCGCAAAACGTGCCGGCGATGCAGTCCCCGTCGACCGAGCAAGCGGCCTTGCACTTGGCGGCGTTGCACTTGTAGAGCCCGCAGGACGCCGGGGACGCGGCCTGGCACACGCCGGCCACGCACTTGTCCGCGGCCGTATACTGGTATCCACCGCCCGGGGCCGCGTCGCAGCTCTCCGTGGTGTTGCCGCACGCGCCGCCGTCCGCGACCGGCGTGTGGTCGATCGGCACGCCGTTATTGCACCCCTCGGTCGTGCAGGCGTTCATGTCGTCCGCCGGCTTGTCCGTGTCGTCGACGACGTTCGTCGGGTTGCCGTTGGCGTCGCACGCCTTCTTGTTGCAATCCCCGGCGATCTCGGGCGGCGGATCCGTGGTGTCCGGCACGGTCACCACGTTGTTCATCCCGTCGCACACCCGCTTGAGGCAGTCGCCGGGGTCCTTGTTGTCGACCAGGCTGCCGAGCGGCTTGCTCGTCGACGAGCACACGTTCATCGTGCAATCGAAGGTCTGGCACTCCGTGGTGGTGCCGCACTCGTCGGCTGTCTGGCAGTTGCACTCGCCGCCGGTGCACACCAGATTGCCGCCCTTGCCGCAGGGCGTGTTGTCCGCGACCGGCTTGTGCGTGGCGACCCCGTTGTCGCAGGAGTCGGTGGTGCAGTCGTTGCCGTCGCTCGGGGGGACGCTCGCTGCCGTGTGGGCGCAGGCGCCGGCCTGGCAGACGTCGTCCGTGCACGGGTTCGTGTCGTCGCAGCCCGGATCGCCGAACGGCAGATCCTGCGCTGTATACGCACACTTGCCCTCCGAGCAGGACTCCGCGGTGCACGGGTTCTTGTCGTCGCAGCCGGGGTCGCCGGCTGGCAGATCCTGAGGCTTCTTGTCGCAGAAGCCGTCCGCCGCGCAAACCTCTTTGGTGCACGGGTTCCCGTCGTCGGCGCAGTCCACGTCGGCCTTGCACGGGCCGCGGACGTCCTCGGGCGGGATGATGCACGACGAGGCCAGGACGCCGCATCCGAGCGCCGCGAACAGCCATGCAGCGACAGACCTTCTCCGGTGAGCAGTCATGGTCTTTCTCCTGCGAAGTAAAGGATCAGAACTGGCCGGTGATCACGGCCCCGGAGCCTTGCGGGCTCACGAAGACTCCCGCCTTGATGGGAGGCGGCGTCGACACCTTCGGACGAGTCACGATGTAGAATACGGCCGTGCCGATCGCGGCGAGACCGCCGCCGCCGAAGCACCAGATGGCCGTGCTCATCGCGTCCGCTTTCCCCTGCGCGGCGAGCTTCGCGGCGTCACGGCCCAGCGAGTCGGCCTGCGCCTTCTGCAGCTCGTCGTTCTTCGCGAACGACAGCCCGAGCATCACGCCGCCCGCCGCGATCCCGCCCAGCGCGAGCGCGCCGCCGCCGAGCACGACGCCCGTGCGCACGGCCGGGGGGAGCACGTCTTCGGGCTTGAGGATGACGGTCTTTTCGACGGCCTTCGGCGTGAAGTCCAGATCGGTCGTGGCGCCGGCGGAGATGTCCACCATGCGCGTCTCGCCCTGCGCGCCCATGCGCACTTCGACCTTGTGTTTGCCTGGATCCAGCGGGATCGCCTCGGTCGTCGGGGCCTTGCCCGCGTCCTCGCCGTCGATGAGGATGTCGCCGGCGGGGCCCTTGATCGTCACCGAGCCGATCTTCGATTTACACTCCTGGACCCACCCCTCGATTTCGGTCTTCTCTTTCGCGGAGATCTTGCCGGAGGGGGCGTCGCGCAGGTAGTCGCCGAGGCGCAGGAGGGCCTGCGCGAAGTGTTGCGTCTTGTAGGCGGCCTTGCCGAGACCGCCGGCGGTTTCCCAGCTCTTTTCGATCGAGTAGGCGATGGTGTACTCGGCGTGGGCGTCGTCCCATTCGCCGGCGGCGTAGGCCTTGGCGCCTTCTTTGAGGTACGGGGCGGCCTTGTCGTGGGGCGTCTCTTCCTTGGGCGTCGCGTCGGGCTTGACGTCGGCCTTCGGGTCCTTCTTGGAGTCGCCCTTCGCGTCCTTCTTGGTGTCCGGCTTGGCGGCGGCGCCCTTCGTGGGGGCTGGTTTCTTCGGCTGCGCGAGGGCGGGCCCAGTCACCAGCATCCCCAAGGTCACGCAAGCAGCCCCGAGCCAAGAAAGCGCCTTCACAGATCGTCTCCTCGCGGGCAGTCTACACATTTTGCAAGGAGGGCGGACTTTCTTTGAGCGGCCGCCACTGGGAGGCCGGAGCCCGCTCCGCGGAGGCGGAGCCCCGCCTTGCGGGGCGGAGTCCGCAGCGGAGCGGGCGCAGGCCTCGACGTTTTGTGTGGCCGCCACTGGGAGGCCGGAGCCCGCTCCGCGGAGGCGGAGCCCCGCGCCGCCTACTCCCAGCGGCGCTCGCGCTTGATGCGGAGGCGCAGCTCGTCGAGCGCGGGCCCCTTCATCGCAGAGAGCGCCGCGTCTTGCTCCGGGCCGATCGCGATGCCGAGCGCCTCGCACAGGTCGCGGATCGCGGTCCGCAAGCCTTCCGCAAGCCCGGCTTTGCGTCGTTCTTCGCGGCCCTCGATGCGCAGGTCGTCGAGGTCTTCGTAGCCCTGGCGCTGGAGGAGATTCCGCAGCGTCAGGCGGTGCGCGATGTTTCGATCGAAGAGGGCCTCCACCGGGTAGCTGTTCTGCAAGATGCCGGGGGCGCTGAGGAGGGACCCCGGACCCAGCGTGCGCACAGGCTTCTCCGGCTCATAGACCTCCACGCGGCGCGGGCCGACGAGGCGCACCACCCACACGAGCTTCGTCCCCGCGCCGAGCAGGTCCTGGATCTTCTCCTGGAGCGTGACCTCGTCCTGCGACGAACCGGCGTATTCTACGGCTAACGGCGGCACGCCCTGGATCCACCCCATCTTGTCCGGCACGTTGCCCACCGCGACGTCGGGCGCGCGCAGCATGCCCGGCCGCGGGCTGAACCCCGCGTCGATCCCGGCCTCTTGTACGGCCGGATCCGTGTCCAGGAGCTCCGCCCCGGCGATGGTGTTGCGCGCGTGGTCGCCGCCCGTCGGAGGGCAATAGATGGGGTGGCCGTCGTGCAGCTCGTAGCGCGATTTTGGAGAGATATCGGTCGCTCGCAGAGGCCCCGGGCCTTCGTACCGCAGCTCGTGGCGCGACTCGGGCGCAGAGTCGCTCGCCCGGAGCGGGCCTTCGCCTTCGCGCTGCATCGCGTACTTGGGGACCGACATCGCGGCCAGCCTAGCATCCGAGCCCCCATAAATCGTCCTGTCTGCGCGACTCCCGATCAGCCCTCGTGGACCCACCAGGCCGTCACGCGCACCTCTCCCACGGCCGCGGCGCCCTCGCGGCTCGCCACCTGAACGAGGATCGGCCGGTCGTGCGCGCCGACGCGGTGCCTCGCGGCGACGCGCTCCACGCACGCCGGATCGCTCGCGCGCGCGGCGTTTCGTGGGGCCGCGACGTCGAGCACCGAGACCTGGCCCGAGCGCTCGAACCACACCACCGCGGACGCGATGTCCCCGCGACACTCGCGCGCGACGTCGCCGAGCATCGCCGTGAGCGCGATGCCGATCTCCGCGAACGCCGGATCGCTCGCGGCCATCGGCGAGGCGTTCACCTGCACCGGCACCGCCGCCGCGCCCGTCGTCGAAGAAGGCCCCGCGTAGAGCCCGATCACCGTCACCAGGAGCGCGCCGAACGCCGCCGTGAGCCCCATCCGCAGATCGCGGGAGGCGTCCTTTTTCGCGCGCCGAAGGATGCCAGTGAGCGCCCCAGTCGCGGGCGCAGGCGCAGGCGCCTCCGCCGGCAGCGAAATCACGGGCGCAGGCACGATCACGGGCACAGCCGCGATCACGGGCACAGCCGCGATCACGGGCACAGCCGCGATCACGGGCACAGCCGCGATCACGGGCGCAGGCACGCTCACGGGCGCCGGCGCGATCACGGGCGCAGACGCAGCTTCGAGCGCGAACGCGATCCCCTGTGTCTGCTCGAACAGCGGATTCAGGATGCGCGCCTCCAGGTCCTCCGGAAGGGCGCAGTCGTCGGCGAGCGCGGACAGGGCTCCTCGAACAGCCACGGAGGCAGGGGAGTCGAAGACGCCGCTCTCCGGCGCGGACGCGGGGCCTTCGTTCACGTTGCTCGCGTTCGGCTGGGGACGGGGGGCGACCTCGGACGAAGAGAAGAGCGTGGCGATGTCTTCGCGCGCGAACAGGCTGTCTTCCACCTCCCGGGGCAACTGACACGCTTCTCCGAGGGCGGACATGGCCTCGATCATCCACGGATCGCGCGGATCGGGGGCATTCGGGGTCATGTGTCCTCCTCGGCGGGAGAGAGGGGCTCTGCTGCGGCGTGCGCGGACAGGTGCTCGCGCAGGCGCTGGTGGGCCGCGCGCATCCGCGTCTTCACGGTGCCGATCGGCAAGCTCAAGGTCTCGGCGATCTCCTCCTGCGTCTCGCCGTTCCAGTACGCGAGGATCAAGATCGCGCGGTGCCGCTCGTCCAGCTTCGTCAAGAGCGCCGCGGCCAGGATCGCGCGGTCGATCGACGTCGGGTCCACGTCCGTCTCCACGAAGGCGGTCCGGTCCATGTCCGGCTCGAGCGCCTCGCGAGAGGCCGTGTCCGCGCGGTGATCGAGGGCCGTTCGCAAGGCGATCGTGTTGATCCACGCGGTGGCGCCGGCCGGCTTCTCCGGGTCGAAGGCGAAGCGCGGGATCGCCCGGTGCACGCGCATGAAGGCGTCCTGCGTCACGTCCGCCACGTCCGCCGAGCGCGGCCCGAGCACCGCCGCCACCACCTTGTACACCTGCGCGAGCACCTTGCGGCAAGCGTCCCGATCCGGCCTGCCGGGCGCCGCCGCGAGCAACGTCGCGTGGTCCACCGCGGCGGCAGACGACAGGCTCTTTCGCGGCGTTCGCGTCACTTGAGCGTTCGATGGTAGCGCGGGCGGCAACGGGGGAGCCTCTCTTCGTCCGGTGGGAACAACCCCGAGCGCGACGGTTCCGGATTTGAGGCGTGGCGATTTTTTTCTCGGTGGGGGCGCCCGCGAGAGATCCGGCCCGCTCGCGCGAGAAATCCGGCCCGCTCACGAGAAAATCGTACGCCCCGAAAATCCGTCCAGCGCGAGGGGCCGGTTGTTCCCGGCGGAAGGGACAACCCATGTTCGATTCGATGCTTCGCCCGGCGGCGGCTCGCCGTCCGTTCGGCACCGGCGCGGCCATCGCCGTCGCGATCCACGCGTGGCTCCTCGTGATGGCGCTCGGGCACGCGCGCTCGGCCGCGGCGGAGGACAAGGCGCCTCCACCGACTCTGGATCTCGTGCTCGCGTCCGCGCCGCCCAAGCTCGGGGGCAGCGGGCCGACGACGCCGGCACCGCCGAAGAAGACCCCTCGTAAAGTGCCAGTCTCGGACGCGTACCACCCGCCGAATCCGGACGTGAAGAAGCCTGACACGCCGCCTCCGGACTCCCCACCTCCGGCGGACGACACCGACTCTCCGGGCGACGGTGAGACCCGTGGCGGCGGCGGCGACTGCGTGGGCAACTGCACCGGAACGGGCTCCGGCGTGGAGAACGGCGATCCGAACGGCGTGGTCGGCGGGACGGGCACCGCGCGGCCCGCGGCGCCTCCTCCGCCGACGTACACCCTGCTCAACATCGGGGATCCGGCGCTGGATCAGAGCACCTGTCAGGTCTACGGCACGCCGCCGTACCCGCGGGAGGCGCTCGCCGCGAAGGTCGAAGGCGTCGTGCTCGCGCGGTGCACCGTGGAGCCGGACGGATCGCTGTCGGGATGCGCGGTGTTGAAGGCCCCGTATTCCTTCGAGGCCCCCGTGAAGACGTGGCTCTCCGGCGCGAAGGCGCGCCCGTTCACGTCCTCCGGCCGCCCCGTGCGGGTGCCGTGCAACTTCAAGTTCAACTACAAGGTGGAGTGACGGAGAGCGGGAGTCGCGACGAGGTGGAGCGACGGAGAGCGGGAGTCGCGATCACTGCGGCTCGGCGTAGGCCTCTTCGCCCTTGACCTGCGCGATGATGCGCTTGGCGCGGCGCCCCACCTGCGTCACCCACTTCGACGGCCCGTTGCCCTTCTTGTTGAGGCCGGCCTCGCGCGCCGCCTTCGACCAGTCGCCGGCGTTCACGGCCTTCACGAAATTCGGGAAATTGTGCAGCGAGCCGAGGTTGAAGGCCATGTCCGTGAGGGCCTTTTGCCGCGTCGGATCCAGGTTGTCGAAGCCGGGGACGTCGCGCTTCACGTTGTTCTCGGCGATCACCCGATCATCGGCGAAGAGCTTGTCGATCTGCTCGTCGTTGAGCGACTGCTGCCCGGAGAGCACCTTGTCGTAATCGAGCCCGAGATCCTCGATGCGCTTCTTCGCGCCGTCTTTGATGAGGTTGAACCCGACTCCCACCGTCGGCACGCCCACCGAGTCCTTGTACATCGAGTGAAACCGCCCCTCACCGACGGCGAGCTGCGACACCAGCGAGCTGTCCCAGGTGACGGTCCCCTTCTTGTCCGTCGTCGCGGACAGGTTGCCGAGCACCGGGATCTCCCCCTTATCGATGGTGAAGTCCTTCGCGAGGCCCACTTCGATGGAGACGATCTTCTTGCAGCTGCTCGGGCACCCGTCGATGGTCGCGCGCTTCAACAGGTCCTGATCGGTCACCACTCTATCGGAGGGGTGGATTTCGACCTGGTGCTCTTTCACGGTCTTGAACAGCTCGACGAAGCCCCCGTGATTGCATTTGAGGACGTCGAGGTAGTGGAGGATCTTCTGGACGGCCATGGCGTCAGCCTAACCTAGCAACCACCGGGCCGTCACTGCCGCGCGCGCGGACGCGCGACGACGGGGCGAAAGGGGACGATCCGAGGAGGTCATTGAGGCTCGGCGTAGGCCTCTTCACCCTTGATTTGCGCGATGATCCGCTTCGCGCGCTTCCCAACTTGCTTGACCCATTTCGAAGGCCCGGTGCCCTTCGCGTTCCGTCCGGCTTCGCGAGCTGCGCCGGCCCAATCCTTCGCGTTGACGGCCTTCACGAAGGCGGGAAACTTGGTCATCGACCCCATGTTGAAGGTCATGTCCGTGAGGGCCTTTTGCCGCTCCGGATCGAGGTTGTCGAAGTCCGGGACCTCCTTGCGGACCTGGTCCTGGGCGATCTTGCGATCGTCGTCGAACAGCTTGTCGATCTGGTCCTCGCTGAGCTCCTGTTTGCCGGACTTCACCTTGTCGTAGTCGAGGCCGAGATCCTCGATCCGCTCCCGCGCGCCGCCCTTCGCGAGGTTGAAGCCGACGCCGACGGTGGGCTTGCCGACCGAGTCGATGTACTTCTTCTTCTTCCGACCCTCTGCCGTGGAGAGCTGCGCCACGAGCGACGGATCGTGCGTGACCGTGCATCCCTTGTTGGTGGTCGCCTGCAGGTTCGCGAGCACCGGGATCTCTCCGCCGGAGACCGTGAGATCCTTCGAGAGCCCCTGTTCGATGGAGACGATCTTCTTGCAGCCGAGCGAGCAGCCGCCGACGACCGCGCGCTTCAGCAGATCCTGGTCGGTGAGGACGCGATTGTCCGTCTGGATGGCGACCTTCTTCTCGCGGGTCGTGGAGTAGATCTCGACGAATCCCCCGTGATTGCACTTCAGCACGTCGAGATAGTGAAGGACCTTGAGCGCGGCCATGCACGGCAGTCGTGCAAACGTCGGACCCGAAGCTCTATCGCTGGAAAAAAGCGTTCTTGGTCGGTGCGCTGGTGGGGAGCGCGCTATCCAGGGTGGGGGAGGCGCGCCCCACGCGGAGCGCGCCTCTCAGAACAGCCGACCTCAATTGCCGCTATCGTTTCCGAGGGCGCGCGAAGTGTTGATGGGGAGCACGTTCGGCGCCGCTGCGGCGGGCGTGGGGTTCACCGGAGCAGAAGCCGGCTCCGCGGCCGGACGAGGCCGGTGATACGAGGCCCCGCTCGTCTTCGGCGGCTCGACATCGGCGCTCTTCGGCTTCTCGGGAGCCGCCGCCGCCTTCGCGAGCACCGCGTGGAAGCCCTGGTTCTGCGCGCTCGGCGACAGCACGTACGTGTAGGGCGCGTAGCCATCCATCGTGATCGTGAGCGTGCGATCCTGCTTGAGGTTGGGGTCGATCGGGATCGCGAGCGGCGTCTGACCGAGCTTCTTGTCGCCCTCCGTGACCGTCGCCCCCGGAGGATCCGACCCGAGGGAGAGCGCGAAGGAGCTGGGCTGTTGCTGCTGCGCCGCCTGCGCGGGCGGCACCGGCACCGGCGGCGGGGCCTTGTTGAACACCACGTATCCGACGCCGAGCGCCGCCGCGAGGCCCACCGCGATGAGCGGCACGAGCATCTTGTTCGGCTTCGGCGCGGGCGGAGCCGCTTCCGGGACCGCCTCCGAAGGCGCGCCCGCGAGGAGCTTCTGCGAGCCCGTCGACGCCGCCGACAGCACGCGCTCGCCGTGCAGCGAAGGATCGTAGGTGCCGGGGTCGTGCAGGATCGGCAGCGCGCCGTGCGATCCGGTGCTGCCTCCCGTCGGGAATTCGCCGGAGCGGACCGGCGTCGCGTACGTGGCGTTCGCCGCGGCCTCCACCATGGACTTGATGCGCTGCCGCTCGGCGTCGAAGCGCTCCTGAATGAGCTTGCCGAGGTCGCGCACCGTCGAGCGATCGTCGATCCCTTCGAGCGCCTGCTCGATGGCCGACTGCAGCTCGGCCGCCGTCTCGTAACGATCCTCGCGGTTGTGCGCGAGCGCCTTCATGCACACGGCGTCGAGCGTCTCGTCGACCTTCGGGTTGACGGAGCGCGGGCTCGGGAGCTGGCCGTTCACGATCTTCTGGATGATCACGACGTCCGTCAGGCCCTTGAACATGCGGGCGCCGACGAGGGCCTCCCACAAGAGCACGCCGACCGAGAACAGGTCGGCGCGACGGTCGACGTTCTCACCGCGCGCTTGCTCGGGCGCCATGTATGCGACCTTGCCCTTGAGCACGCCCGCCTTCGTCTCGGTCGACTGGCTCAGCGCCTTCGCGATGCCGAAATCGACGATCTTCACCTGACCCGCGTACGTGACGAAGATGTTGTGCGGCGTCACGTCGCGGTGCACCACCTCGAGCGCCGTCCCATCGAAATCCGAGAGCTCGTGCGCATGATGGAGCCCCGCGAGCACCTCGCACAGCACGCGGAGGTGCGCGCCGAGCGGGATCCCGTTGTCGCGCCCGAGCCGCTGGATGATGCGGTTGAGCGGCTGCCCCTCCAGGTACTCCATCGCGATGAAGTAGCGGCGGCCGTCGTTCCCGACCTCGTTCGTCTGCACGACGTTCGGGTGGTTGAGGCGCGCGGCGAGGCGCGCTTCGTCGAGGAACATGCCGAGGAACTCGGGATCGTCGACGAGCTGCTCGCGGATTTGCTTGATGACGGTGAGCTTGTTGAAGCCCGCCGGCCCCCGCGCGAGCGCGAGGAAGACCTGCGCCATTCCCCCTTGCCCGAGCTCCGCGATGAGCCGGTATTTCCCGAGCGTGCTGGAGGTCGCAGCCGTCCCCTCCGAGCTGTCGGCGTCGCTTCGAGTGACAGATGATTGCAGAGCGGCCATTAACGAACCTCGCTTACGGAAAATCGATTGTCGTCGATCGACGATACAGAGACTCCTACGTTTGGCAATTCCTCGCGGTCTCTGTCGCAGAATGACCGCGCACGCCGGACGCGCGGCGGACGGGCCCGCGTATGCTGGAGGACGGCGCCCACGGGCGTCATGCACGTAATCCCACGGAAAAAGTCGACCGGCCTCTTCGTCGCAAAGGCGCGGGGACATCCCACCGGGTGGTAGGATGTCCGCGTGCGAGGTCGTACCGGATCGCAGTCGTTCGAACGGATCGCCGTGCGCGGGCGTGACGTCGCGCGCTCGGAGGACGATCTCGCGACCGAGGAGCCGCTCGAGATCCGCGTCGAAGGGCCGGATTTGAAGGCGACGCGCGTCGCCGTGACGATGCGGACGCCGGGGCACGATCTCGAGCTCTCGGTGGGGTTCCTTCGCACCGAGGGGCTCATCGCGGGGAGAGAGGACGTCGTCGGACGTCGACCACCGGAGCTCGCGGTGCTCGATGGTGGGGCCAACAACATCGCTACGGTCTGCCTCACGAAAGCCTTTGATCCAGGTGTTTTGCAGCGAAACTTCTACGCGACGTCGAGCTGCGGGATCTGCGGGAAGGCGTCGATCGACCAGGTGCACTTGAAGGCGCCGCCCCTCCCGACGGGACAGAGGATCGGGCGCAGCGTGCTCGTCGGGCTCCCCGACGCGCTGCGGCGCGCGCAGGCGCTGTTCGATCGGACGGGGGGCCTGCACGCGGCCGGGCTGTTCGATTTGAGCGGGAAAATAAGGGTGATCCGTGAGGACGTGGGGCGGCACAACGCGCTCGACAAAGTGGTCGGGCGGGCGCTCCTCGACGGCGAGCTGCCGCTCCACGAGCGCGTCATCGTGGTGTCGGGGCGCGCCAGCTTCGAGCTCGTGCAGAAGGTCGCGATGGCGGGATCGCCTTTTCTTTGTGCCGTTTCGGCGCCGTCGAGCCTCGCGGTCTCCGCGGCGGAGCGGTTCGGTGTGACGCTGGTCGGGTTCCTCCGCGGCGACGGGTTCAACGTGTACGCGGGCGCGGAGCGGATCGACTTGGAAGCGTAAAAGCTGCCGGCCTGTCGTATGCTCCGGCCATGCGACGGCAAAGGATGCGCCTCACCACGCCTCTCGTTCGTGACAACGGCTCGCTCCGCAAGGCCTCCTGGGACGAGGCGCTCGATCGCGCGGCGAAGGGGATAGAGGCCTCGGTCGCGAAGCACGGCGCGCGCTCGTTCGGCGTGTTCTCGTGCTCGAAGGCGAGCAACGAGGTGAACTTCATGGCGCAGAAGCTCGCCCGCGTCGCCGTCGGATCGAACAACATCGACTCCTGCAACCGAACCTGACACGCCCCCAGCGTCGCCGGTCTGGCGATGGTGTTCGGCGCAGGCGGCGGGACGACGTCGTACCGCGAGGTGGAAGAGACGGACGTGATCCTCCTCTGGGGATCCAACGCGCGCGAGACGCACCCGATCTTCTTTCACCACGTTTTGAAGGCGATCCGTCGCGGCGCGAAGGTGTTCGTGGTGGACCCGCGGCGCACGTCGTCGGCGCAGTGGGCAGATGGCTGGCTCGGCCTCGGCGTCGGCACGGACATCGCGCTCGCGAAGGGCGTGGCGCGCGTGATCCTCGACCGCGGTCTTCATGATCGAGCGTTCATCGAGCGCGCGACGGACGGCTTCGAGGCCTTCGCGAAATCCGTCGACGCGTGGACCCTCGATCGCGTGGAGCGCGTGACGGGCGTCCCGAAGGAGCTCGTGGAGCGGACGGCGATCGCCTACGCGCGCGCCGATCGCGCCGTGATCTGCTGGACGCTCGGCATCACCGAGCACCACAACGGCGTGGACAACGTCGTCTCGCTCATCAACCTCGCGCTCTTGACCGGGCACGTGGGCCGCTACGGCTCGGGCCTGTCGCCGCTGCGCGGTCAGAACAACGTGCAGGGCGGCGGCGACATGGGCGCCCTCCCCAACAAGCTGGCCGGCTTCCAGGACGTGGAGGATCCCGCGGCGCGCGCGCGGTTCGAGGCCGTGTGGAACGCGAAGGTCCCGCCGAAGAATGGCTGGAACCTCACCGAGATGTTCGAGGCGATGGGCCGGGGCGAGCTGACGTCGCTCTATTGCCTCGGCGAGAACCCCGCGCAGTCGGAGGCGGACTCCGAGCACACGATCGCGCGCCTCTCGAAGCTGGAGCACCTCGTCGTGCAGGACATCTTCCTCACGAAGACGGCGGAGATGGCGGACGTCGTGCTGCCCGCGTCGGTGAGCTTCTGCGAGAGCGAAGGCACCTTCACGAACAGCGAGCGCCGCGTGCAGCGCGTCCGAAAGGCGCTGAACCCGCCGGGCGAAGCGCGCGACGACATCGAGATCCTGTGCGACGTCGCGAAGCGCCTCGGCCACGACATCGGCAGCCCCGACGCCGAGGACGTGTGGAACGAGATTCGTCGCGTGAGCCCGATGCACGCGGGCATGAGCTACGAGCGTATCGCGACGCTCGGCGGCATCCAGTGGCCGTGCCCCGCGGACGATCACCCCGGTGAGCTGTACCTGCACGGTCGCCTCTGGGAGGAGCCGATGCGGGGCCCGCGCGCGCCGTTCCAGGTGGTGGAGCACGACCCGCCCGTGGAGGCGCTCGACGACGCGTATCCGCTGCGGCTCACGACGGGGCGGAGGCTCGACTCCTACAACACGGGCGTGCAGAGCGGCGCGTACGCTTCGCCGCTTCGCCGCGGGGAGACGGTCGATCTGTCACCGGACGACGCCGCGCGCCTCACGCTCGCGGACGGCGAAGAGGTGCGCGTCGTGTCGCGCCGCGGGGCCGTGGTGGCGCCGGTGCGCATCGATCGCGGGCTGCCGCGCGGCC
This sequence comes from Polyangiaceae bacterium, assembly GCA_046351455.1. Lineage (GTDB taxonomy): Bacteria > Myxococcota_A > Polyangia > Polyangiales > Polyangiaceae > JADJRH01. The sequence goes on along the minus strand of JAXLYM010000006.1, from coordinate 133,460 downwards.
TCGTGTTCATGACGATGCACTTCCCGGACGACGTCGACACCAACGTGCTGACCATCGACGCGACGGATCCGCGCTCCGGAACGGCCGAATTCAAGGCCGCCGCGGTGCGCATCGAGAAGCTCCGGCCCGCGGCCGAGTGAGCGAGAGGGACACTGGATGGATCTCCGGCCGATTGCGATCCCACCCACCGACGAAGAGCGGCGAGCCGTCGACGCCGCGCTCCCCCAAGGCGAGCCCACGCGTGATCTTCTCCTGCCGGCGCTGCACGCGGCGCAGTCCCGCTTCGGCTGGGTGAGCCCCGGCGCGCTCGGTTACATCGCCGAGCGCCTCCACGTGCCGCCCGCGGAGGCGTACGGCGTCGCCACGTTCTACGCGCTGTTCTCGATGAAGGAGCGATCGCCCGCGGTCGTGCACGTGTGCGACGACATCGCGTGCAAGCTCGCGGGCGCGGACGGGCTGTGCGCCGAGGTGCAAGATCGCCTCGGATCCCCCGGAAAAACATGGATGCGGAGCCCGTGCCTCGGCCTCTGCGAGCAGGCCCCGGCGGCGCTCCTCACGTCCGCGGGCCCGGCCCCGTTCGAGCGCGCGTGGGGCCACGCGACCGCCGATGCGATCGCGAACGCTCTTGAAACGAAGCACGTGAGCGATCCTCCTCCGCCGATCCTCCATCGTCGCGAAGGCCTCCGGCTCTTGCGTCGCGTGGGCAAGGTGGACCCGACGAGCCTCGCAGATTACCGCGCGCACGGCGGGTACGCGGCGCTGCGGCGCGCGCTGGAAATCGGGCCCTCCGCGGTGATCCGCGAGGTCAGCGAGGCCAAGCTCCTCGGCCGCGGCGGCGCGGCGTTTCCGACGGGCCGCAAGTGGGAGGCCGTCGCGAAGAACCCGGTGCGCCCGCATTACCTCGTGTGCAACGCCGACGAGTCCGAGCCGGGCACCTTCAAGGATCGCATCCTGATCGAGAACGATCCGTTCGCGCTCGTCGAGGCGATGACGATCGCGGGCCTCGCGACGGGCGTGGAGCGCGGCTTCCTCTATCTCCGCGCCGAGTACCCGCTCGCGGTCGAGCGCATCGAAAACGCCTTGAAACAGGCTCGATCGCGCGGCCTCCTCGGCGACGACATCCTCGGCAAGGGCGCGCGCTTCGACGTCGAGCTGCGGCGCGGAGCGGGCGCGTACATCTGCGGCGAAGAGACGGCGCTCTTCAACTCGCTGGAGGGCCACCGCGGCGAGCCGCGCAACAAGCCGCCGTTCCCCGCGGACGTGGGCCTCTTCGGCAAGCCCACGGTCGTGAACAACGTGGAGACGCTCGTGAACGTGCTCGACATCGTGACGGAGGGCGCCGCGGCCTACCGCGCGATCGGCACGCCCGACTCCACCGGCACGCGCCTCTTCTGCCTCTCCGGCGCCGTCGCGAAGCCCGGCCTGTACGAGCTGCCGTTCGGCGTGCGGCTGGATGCGCTGATCGACTTCGCCGGTGGCGTCCCCGCGGGCCGCAAGATCCAGGCTGTCCTGCTCGGCGGCGCCGCGGGCGTGCTCGTGACGCCGGACGAGCTGTCCCTCAAGCTCACGTTCGAGGACACCCGCCGCGCGGGCGCGACGCTCGGCTCCGGCGTGGTGATGGTGATCGACGATCGCGCGCCGCTGCTCGGCCTGTTGCGTCGCATCGCCGAGTTCTTCCGCGACGAGTCGTGCGGTCAGTGCGTGCCGTGTCGCGTGGGCACGGTGCGCCTCGAAGAGCTGCTCGCCCGCGTGGAGCGCCGCGCGCCGCTCGGCTCCATCGACAAGGAGCGCGTGCTCCTCCGCGAGCTCGGCCAGGCGATGCGCGACGCTTCGATTTGCGGCCTCGGACAGACGGCGTCGAGCGTGATCGAGACGGCGGCGAAGAAGCTGCCTTTGTTCCGGGAGGTCGCGTCGTGATCCGCTTGCCCATCGCCCCGCCGCCGCCCGACGTGGAGATCACGATCGACGGCCGCCCCGTGAAGGTGCGCGAAGGCGCCACGATCCTCGACGCGTGCAAGCGCGCCGGCATCGAGACGCCGACGCTCTGCTTCGCGGAGAACCTCACCCCCGTGAACGTGTGCCGCGTGTGCGTGGTGGAGGTCACCGGCGCGCGCACGCTGGTCCCGTCGTGCTCGCGCAAGGTGGAGCCGGGCATGGTCGTGCAGACCGACTCCGAGCGCGTGCGCACGAGCCGCAAGATGGTGCTGGAGCTGCTCGCCTCGTCGGTGGACGTCTCCACGGCGCCTGCGTTCCAGGCCTTCGCGGAGCGCTACGGCGCGGACCCCGAGCGCTTCGGCCCGCGCGGCGGAATATCGACGGAGCGGGACGGCGCGCTCGCGGGCCATCACCACATCTCCGACGGTGCCAGTGCAGAGACCGTCGCGCAGCCCGTGAAGGTCGACAACGACCTCTACGTCCGCGACTACTCGAAGTGCATCCTCTGCTACAAATGCGTGGAGGCGTGCGGTGAAGACGCCCAGAACACGTTCGCGATCGCCGTCGCGGGCCGCGGCTTCGAAGCGCGCATCTCCACGGAATTGAACGTGCCTTTGCCGGAGTCCGCGTGCGTCTATTGCGGCAACTGCATCGGCGTCTGCCCGACAGGCGCCCTGATGGCGAAGCCCGAGCACGACGCGCGCGCCGCCGGCACCTGGGACGAGTCGAAGCAGACCCGGACCGACACCGTGTGTCCGTATTGCGGAGTCGGCTGTTCGCTGACGTTGCACGTCCAGGACGACAGGATCCTGAAGGTGACCTCACCTCTGGAGTCCACGGTGACGAACGGCCATCTGTGCATCAAGGGCCGATTCGGCTTCGAGTACGTGCAGAGCGGCAAAGGCGACGCCGACAAGGCCTGACCCGCGCCGGGCGCGTCGCCGCGATCTCCGCGAGCGATGCCGACGATCGCCCCAACCAGCAAAATAGTCGCATTTCGCGCTCACGCGGCTTTCTGGATAGCTCCCCAGGGGGGTTGTCTCTATCTTGCATACGCATGAGCGACACGCAGCGCCGCTCCGGGCAGGAGCCCATGGTCCCACGGATGCCAGACGACGCCCTCCCAGGCCCCGAGGAGCTGTTGCGCTCGGTGTTCTCGTCGATGGGTGAGGGCGTGTTGCTCGTGATGCGGACGGGGGAGATCGCCCTGTGCAACGCCGCCGCGGAGCGCATTCTCGGCGTCACCGCCGATCAGCTCCGAGGCCTCACCCCGTTCGATCCCCGCTGGCGGCCCATCCGAAAGGACGGCAGTCCCTTCCCGGCCGAAGAGCACCCCGGGATGGTCACGCTCCACACGGGGAAGGCCCTCCGGAACGAGATCATGGGTGTTCATCGGTCCGACGACACGCTGGCCTGGATATCGATCACCAGCGAGCCTCTCCGGCGCGCGCCCGAGGCGCCCCCCCACGCCGTGGTGGTGACCTTCACGGACGTCACCCCGCTGGAGACCGCGCGTCGAGAGCAGGAGCGCATGCTGGAGAACAGCGCCGTCGCGATGGGGATCGGCGTCCACGGGACCATCACCTGGGTGAACCACCAGATGACCGTGCTCACCGGATACACGCGCGAGGAGCTCCAGGGCGCGCCGACGAGCGTGCTCTTCTCGGATGAGAGCCGCGGGAAGGCGCGCCAGGAGAAGGCCGACCTGCTGAACCGCGGTGGCATGTTCGTCATGGAGGCGCCGCTGCGCCGCAAGGACGGGAGCCTCGCCTGGGTCGAGATCTACACGACTCGGCTCGATCGACTCGACACCTCCAAGGGGGCTCTCGTCGTCATCATCGATCACACCGAGCAGCGGCGCGCGCGGGAGATGCTGCAGGAGAGGGACGAGCACCTCCGGAGGATCTTCGAGCAACACCACACGAGCATGCTCCTCTTCGACCCGGAGACGACTCGGATCATCGACGCCAACCCCGCCGCGGCGCGGTATTACGGCTACGATCGCGAGACCTTCCAGAAGATGACCCTGTCGGACATCAACCCGATGCCCGAAGGGGAGATGAAGAGCGCGATCTCCGGCGTCGTCGCCGGCCACCTCTCGTTGCTCGTGGTGATGCACCGGCTGCAGGACGGCACGGAGCGCTCGGTCGAAGTGCGCGCCTCCCCGATCGAGATGGGGGGCCGAACCGTCGTCTTCGCGCTGCTGCAGGACGTGCACGAGCGCGAGCAGGCCCGCAAGGAGCTGGCCCGCGAGCTCGCCGAGCGGAGACGGCTCCACCGCGAGATCGAGGGCCTGAATACGACTCTGGAGGAGCGGGTGGCGGAGGCCGTGCGGGAGCTCCGCGAAAAGGACCGGCTGCTCATCGCGCAGGGGCGCGCGGCGGCGATGGGCGAGATGCTCAACAACATCGCTCATCAATGGCGCCAGCCGCTGAACGCTCTCCGCATCTTGCTGGCGAACCTGGAGGACGACGCGAAGCTCGGCCCGCTGGATCCGAAGGCGGTGTTGGAGGATGTGGCGAGCGGCGTCCTCCTGGTCAAGAAGATGTCGGCGACCATCGAGGATTTCTCGGGTTTCTTCCGCGTCGAGAAGGAGCGTCGCCGGTTCGATGTGCTCTCGCAGACCCGCGAGACGGTCGGCCTCATCCGGGCGGCCTATCAAAGCGCCGGGATCACCGTGGAAGAAGAGGACACTGCCACGATCCTCCTGGACGGGTTCCCCAATGAATACTCCCACGTTCTCTTGAACCTGCTCGGGAACGCCAAGGAGGCGATCGAGGCGAGCTCTCGCGCCGGCGGCCTCATCGCGCTGCGCCTCTTCGAGCGCGACGGAAAGGCTTGTTTGACGGTGCGCGACGATGGCGGAGGCATCTCGGAGGCGGTCTTCGAGAAGATCTTCGACCCTTATTTTTCGACGAAGAAGAGCGGGAGTGGGATCGGCCTCTACATGTCGCGGCAGATCATCGAGCGCAGCTTCGGCGGCCGCATCGTCGCGCGCAACGTCCCCGGGGGCGCGGAATTCACGCTGGAAATGCCTCTCACGCCGCCGGAGTCGCGCGGGGGCACAGGCGGGGGCGGCTGAGCGTCCTCGCGGCGGCGGGCTCGGCGAAAGGGTCTGGCCGGCGCGCGGCTCCGGGCGTAGAAAGGGGTCATGACATCGATGCGTCGCGCGCTCCGGTACACGATGGCTGCCTTGTTCTTCGTGCCTTTGCCGTGGGTGTTCGCGTCGCCGGGCGTCGCGCGGGAAGGGGACTCGGGGCGAGCGGTCGTCGCGGATTGTGCGACCAACTCGGACTGTGGGGCGGGCGTCTCGTGCCGCAGCGGAAAGTGTGCGACGGCGGCGGGATCGAGCTGCGCGACGAACAGCGATTGTGGGGGAGCCTCGTGCCGGAGCGGCAAGTGCGCGAACGCGCCGGACGGGGACTGTGCGACGGACAGCGATTGTGGCAAGGGGTCCTGTCGAAGCGGCAAGTGCGCGGCGGCCAGCGGGGGGTGTGCGGTGGACAGCGATTGTGGCAAGGGTGTCAGTTGTCGAAGCGGCAAGTGCGCGACGGCGGCGGGCGGCTCGTGCGCGGTGAACAGCGATTGCGGCGGAGCCTCGTGCCGGAGCGGCAAATGCGCCAATTCGCCGGACGGGGATTGCGCGGTGGACAGTGATTGCGGCGGTGGATCGTGCCGCAGCGGGAAGTGTTCGAACGCGCGGTGACGGGAGAGGTTCGCCGAGCCCACGCTCGAGGGGCCGTCACCGCGCGGGCGCCGCGATCTCGACTCCATCTCGACGGATGCCGGAATACCCGTCCTTCACGAGCAGCCCGAGCCACGGATCCGAGCGGGGCGTCAGGAACAGCGACGCATAGACGCGCGCGTTGAACGCCTCCATCTCCTCGACAGGGGGAGTCATCGCCAGCCAGTCGTGCAGCACCCGGTGCATCGCGTGCTCGTTGCGCACCGTGTCCTCGGTGATCCAGCGCTCGAACGAGGCCACGCGACGCGCGAAGCCCTCGTCGTCGAGCGTCCGCATCGAGCGCCCCTCGAGATCGACGTCGGCCGCGATCTTCGAGCGCATGAAGGCGCGGCTCGGCTCGTCGAGCTTCACGGCCTGACGTTCGAGCAACTGGGCCCATGCGACGGGCTGCGCGGGCGACGGGAGGGGCACCACGTCACCTCCGATCGCCGCGACGATCGGCGCTTCCACAGCCCCTTTCGCGACGGCGACCGGGATCGCCTCCTCTGCGGGCGGCGCCGCGGACGGGCTCGTGCGCGGCCCCGGAGGAGGAGCGAAGGGCACGCCGATGAGAGTGGCCCACTCCGCCGCGAGCGCGTCTCGGCTGCTCGCGTGGTAGGCGCGCAGGGCCTCTCGCCGGGCGTCGTCGTCGAGCGTGGCAGTCGCCTCGAACGCGCCGCGCGCGGCCCGGAGACCTCGAAGGAAGGCGTCGGGCCCGTACATCCCGGGGAGCGCGTCCACCACGCGCCCCTGCGCGTCGAGGATGTAATGCACGCTGTTGCCCGTCACGGTCCGTTCGAGCTTGCGGCCGTCGCCGAAATCGATCGTGACCCTGGGCGCGGGGCGCTCGCTCTTCCAGTGCAGGACGAAGCGACTCCGCAGCTCCTCTCCCACCTTCGCGTTCGGATAGAGGGCCGTCCGGAAGAACCGACTGTTCGCGCACGACAGCTCCTCGTCCAGGTTGCCGAGCAGCCGCAGCGACAGGATCGGCTTGTTTTCGGCCTTCGCAGCGCGCTTCGCCTCCTCCAGGTCCGTGTGCCAGTAGAGCCTCGCGGCCTGGGCGTCCCGCTGCCTCGCGACCTGTTCGAGCGCTGTCCGGACACGCAGCGCCTCGGGATCCTCGGACGGGCCGGACGGCGCGAGGAGCCTGCGGATCGCGTCCCTGTGTGCGGCGAACAGCGCGTCGAGCCCCGCTTGTCCGCGCGTTCGCAGCCGGGCGATCGACTCCTCCGCGACGACACGATCCTCCGAGATGGCCAGTCGAGCGAGGGATTCCAGACTGGCGCTCTCCGGGAGGGCGCTCGCCGGCCCCTCTGCCCGGAGCGTCGCGCTGCCTCGGGCGGGCACCGCTGCGCAGCCGAGCGAGAGCGCGGCGGTCAAGGCCAGAGTCCCGAGCCATCGTGTCGTCGCGCAGGCCGTGGGCGAAAATAGCTGCATGGTGAGGACCTCGTCGTTCGCGAACGTGCCGCGGCGCCGCTCCTTTCACCCTCTCGCGTCCGAATCGTGCGCCGAGCGTGCTCGGCTCGGGATCATGCCTTGTAGGAATCGTACCGGGAGGCGTTCGGGGCGATGCGGCCCTCCAGCGCGGCGCGCTCTTCGTCCTTCATCGGCGTGAGGCCGCTCCGCGCCGCGATCACGTTCTCCCGCACCTCGCTCGGAGAGGAACACCCGATGATGCACGTGTCGGCCACGCTCGCCGCATAGCGGAGCAGCTCCGCGGGCGAAGCCGCGCCGTCCGCGACGAGCATGCCGCGCCCGAACACCTTCATGCCGATGATGGCGACTCCGCGCTTGCGCGCCTCCGGGACCACGGTGCTGAGAAAAGGCTTCTTCCGCGGGTCGGAGGGGTTGATCGCGCACAGCACCGTGTCCACCGGATACCGCCGCATCGCCTCCACCAGGATGTCCGGATCGTGATGGCCCGTGATCCCCACGAATCGAACCCGCTTGTCGGCCTTCGCCTGCTCGACAGCCTCGATCGCGCCGCCCTTGCCGAAGATCCTGTCGAGGTCGTCCGTCGTGCGGAGATCGTGGAGCTGCCACAGATCGAGCCTGTCCGTCCCGATGCGCTTCAGGCTGTCGTCGAGGAGCCTCAGCGCGGGCTCGCGGTCGCGCTCGTGCACCTTGGACGCGAGGAACACCTTGTCGCGCGCGCCGCTCCCGGCCTCGCGGAACGCCGCGCCGTAGTAGTCCTGGCTCTGCGCGTAGGCCGGCGCGGTGTCGCAATAGCGCACGCCGAGATGCAACGCTTCCAGGATCATCGGCACCGCCTCGCGCTCCCTGCCGTGCGTGCGCAGGATGCCCTCGCCTCCGAGCGAAAACACCTCCACCTGCGCGCCTGTCTTGCCGAGCGTCCTCAGCGCTCCCGGCGCGCCTGTGGCCGCGGGCACCTCCGAGGGAGCCGACGCCGGCTGCGCCGCGGACGCGGCGGAGGTCGCAGGAGGATGCTGCTCCGCCCCCGGTTTGGAGCACGCGGGCGCCCCCACCGCGGTGAGCGCCGCCACCTTCGCCACCGTCCCGAGCACGTCCCTGCGAGTCCGCCGTTCCGCCATCCGCCGAGGATACCGCCGATCCGCGGATCCGGAAGACCCCAGGTGCCTTGGCGCGCAAAACCGCGTGTCGCTCCATTCCCTCCCCAAGAGCGCGTCGCTCCCCGTGCTCTCAGCCGGCGGTGGTCGCTGCCTTCCAGGCGGCCACGATGAGATCCGCGATCCGGTCCACGCCTTCACCGCTCTTGCACTGCGCGAAGACCGTCGGTCCGTCGCCGCGCATTCGTTTGGCGTCTCGGTCCATCACGTTGAGATCTGCGCCCACGTACGGGGCCAGATCGGTCTTGTTGATGACGAGGAGATCCGATTGCGTGATGCCGGGGCCGCCCTTGCGAGGGACCTTGTCGCCGCCGGCCACGTCGATCACGTACACCGTGTAATCGGCCAGCTCGCGGCTGTATTGGGCCGCCAGGTTGTCGCCGCCGCTCTCCACGAAGAGCAGCTCTGGGTTCACTTCTTCCATGAGCTGGTCCAAGGCGAGGAGGTTGTGGCTGATGTCCTCTCGAATCGCCGCGTGCGGGCATCCGCCCGTCTCCACCGCTCGGATCTGCGGCGGGGGGAGGGCGTTGTTGCGGTGCAGGAACTCCGCATCTTCGCGCGTGAAGATGTCGTTGGTGACGACGCCGAGGCGGTACGTGTCGCGCAGCTTCCGGCACAGCGCGAGCACCAGGGCCGTCTTGCCGCTGCCCACGGGGCCGCCGATTCCCACCGTGTACGCGCGGCGCGCGAACCCGCGTCTCCGCGGCGCGTCCCGCTCCTGGAACAGGCCCGGATGCGTCATCTCCTCGTGCGTGTGGCCGTGATCGTGATCGTGGGAGTGGCCATGATCGTGCTCGTGCGAATGGTCGTGATCGTGGGAGTGGCCGTGACCATGATCGTGCGAATGGTCGTGTCCGTGATCGTGCGAATGACCATGATCGTGCATGACGCGATACCTCACGACAGAAACAACCGGGCATACAGCCGGCCGTGCAATGAACCGAAGAGATCCAGGAGCGGCGCCGGTTGCGCGGCCTCGTCCACCGGCAGAGCGCCGCAGGTCGCGAGGACGCGGTCCATCACGCCGGCCATCCGGTGCTGAATACGCTGCGCTTCGTGGGGGCCGATCATCCCGAGGCGCACCGCCGCCGACGCGACGCCCCGCAACGTGAGGTGCAGTGTCAGCCGCTGGGCCGGCTCGCAATCGATGCCGAGCGCCCTCGTCACCGCTCCAATCACCGGCGCTTGATGCGCATGCAGCTCGCGCCGCCGTACCGCTGTATCCAGCGCCGCGATCTCGGGCGAATCGAACACCTCCGCGCACGTCGCGAGCAACGCGCGGCCCGCGGTCCGGCTCGCTCGATTGGCCACCTCGCTCGTCAAGAAAGCGTGGCAGTGCGCGTCCAGCTCCCCCATCGCGCCGGCGTTCTCGTGCGCCGCCCGCTCGTGCACCGCGCGCACGAAGGGGAGGGCGCCGTATCCCGCCTGCCAGAGGGCCTGTTCGAGGAACGCGCGCGTCCCCTCCGCGCCCTTCGCTTCCCCCATCTGCATCGCCGCCTCCAGCCCCGCCGAATGCGCGAAACCGCCCGCCGGAAAGGCGGAGTCCGCGAGCTGCAAGAGGAGCCACGAAGGCATCGTATCGGTCCCGGCGACGGTCATCGAAACAGGCACTCTCACAGCGGTGGTCTGGCGACAGCGGGTATCGAAACAGGCAGCTTCATACAGACGATCTCGGGGCGCTGGACGGCGGGACAGGCACTTTCAGAATAGACAGTAGCGCTGCGCGAGGCTCAGCTTCACGGCCGGCTCCACGCGGAGCAATTCACCGTCCGCGCGCACCTCGTAGGTCTCGGGGTCCACCGTGATCTTCGGCAGCGCGTCGTTCAGACGCATGTCCTTCTTGCCGATGCCGCGGCATCCTCGCACCGGCACCAGCAGCTTTCGCAGCGCCTTCGAGCTCATGAGCACGCCGTGCGTGAGCGCTCGCTGCGACACGAAGGCGATGCTCGTCCGCGCGCGCGCTCGGCCCAGGACGCCGAACATCGGGCGCATGATCACCGGCTCGGCCGGCGGGATCGAGGCGTTCGCGTCGCCCATCTGCGCCCACGCGATGAAGCCGCCCTTCACCACGATCTCCGGCCGCGCTCCGAAGAACGCCGGCCTCCACAGCACCAGATCGGCGAATTTGCCGACCTCCACGCTGCCGAGCAAACCCGACATGCCGTGCGCGATCGCCGGGTTGATCGTGTACTTGGCGACGTAGCGGCGGATCCTCAGGTTGTCGTTCTCGCCGCGCTCTTCGGGGAGGCGGCCGCGCTGCTGGCGCATCTTGTCGGCGGTCTGCCACGTGCGCGTGATCACCTCGCCGACTCGGCCCATCGCCTGGCTGTCGCTGCTGATGATCGAGATCGCTCCCATGTCGTGGAGCACGTCCTCCGCCGCGATCGTCTCGCCTCGGATGCGGCTCTCCGCGAACGCCACGTCCTCCGGAATGCCGCGGTCGAGGTGGTGACACACCATCAGCATGTCGAGGTGCTCGTCGAGCGTGTTCACCGTGTACGGGCGCGTCGGGTTCGTCGAGCTGGGGATGACGTTCGGCTCGCCGCACACGCGCAGGATGTCCGGCGCGTGGCCGCCGCCCGCACCCTCGGAGTGGTACGTGTGGATCGTCCGGCCCTTGAACGCCGCGATCGAGTCGTCGACGTAGCCCGACTCGTTGAGCGTGTCGGTGTGGATCGTGACCTGCACGTCCTCCTCGTCGGCGACGCTCAAACAGCAGTCGATCGCGCTCGGCGTGGTGCCCCAGTCCTCGTGCAGCTTGAGGCCCGCGGCGCCCGCGTGGATCTGGTCCACGAGGCCGTTCGGCTTCGACGTGTTGCCCTTTCCGGTGAGCGCGATGTTGAGCGGGATCGCGTCGGTCGCCTGGAGCATCAGCTCGATGTGGCGCTTGCCGGGGGTGCAGGTCGTCGCGTTGGTGCCGGTCGCGGGGCCGGTGCCGCCGCCCACGAACGTGGTGACGCCGCTCGCGATCGCCTCGTCGCACTGCTGCGGGCAGATGAAATGGATGTGCGCGTCGATCGCGCCGGCCGTGACGATGAGGCCCTCCGCCGAGATGACCTCGGTCGTGACGCCGACGATCATGTTCGGCGTGACGCCCCTCATCACCGCGGGGTTTCCTGCCTTGCCGATGCCGACGATGTGGCCGCGCTTCACGCCGATGTCGGCCTTGTAGATGCCTGTCCAGTCGAGGATGAGCGCGTTCGTGATCACGAGATCGAGCGCGTCCTTGTCGTCGACGCCCGCGGCCTGGCCTTGGCGATCGCGCAGCACCTTGCCGCCGCCGAACTTGCACTCGTCGCCGTACGTGGTGAGGTCACGCTCCACTTCGGCGAAGAGCTGCGTGTCGCCGAGGCGCACGCGATCGCCGGTGGTGGGGCCGTACATGTCCGCGTAGTGCGCGCGTCGGATCGTGTGGCTCATCGAGCGGCTCCTTCCCCCGACACGGCGACGAGGCGCACCGTCTTCTCTTCGCCCGGCTCGAAGCGGACCGCCGTGCCCGCGGGGATGTCGAGGCGCATGCCCGCGACCTCGGCACGATCGAATTCGAGCGCTCGGTTCGTCTCGTCGAACGGGTAATGCGATCCGACCTGGATGGGGCGATCGCCCTTGTTTTTGACGGTGATCGTGAGCTCGCGCCGGCCCTCGTTGAGGACGATCTCTCCGGGGGCGACCACCATCTCGCCGGGCGCTCCGTCGATGAGCTGCGGCGCCGCGGAGACCGGCTCTTCGAAGCGATCCGCCGAAGGGACGGGGAGGAAGCTGCCGTACAGCGCGAGCTCCAGATCGCCTTTTTCCAGGGCGATCGGGCTGTGCACGGTCACGAGCTTGGTGCCGTCGGGGAACGTGCCCTCGACCTGCACCTCGGCGATCATCTCCGGCACGCCCTCCATGACCTCGCGGCGACCGAGGATGCGGCGGCCGACATCCATCAGCTCGGCGACGGTGCGTCCGTCACGGATGAGCTCCAGGATCTGCGTCGCGATGAGGGCGACGGCCTCGGGGTAGTTGAGCCGCACGCCGCGCGCGAGGCGCTTCTGCGCGAGGAAACCTGCGTTGTGCAGGACCAGCTTGTCGAGATCGCGTGGAGATAACCGCATGTCGAACCGCGATGATGTCGCGACGCGTCACGCTTGGGAACCCCTGAAAAGCAGCCGCCGCCGCATCTCCGTGGTCCGCGGTCGACGATCGCCGATGCGCGAAGAAGGATCGTCCCCGAGCATGCCCGAGGAGACTCGTCGCGGCTCACCACTTGCGCGCGAACGGATCGTCGCCGAGCAGATCGGGGAGGCCCGCGAGCACCGTGCGCACCGCGCGCGTGACGGTCTCCACGGAGGTGCCGGCGATTCGGACGAGCGCGGCGTCTTCTCCGATCGCGCTCGTCGCCACGCGGAGATCGGCCCCTCGCGCGAGCGTCGGCTTGCCGTTCACGTGCGCGTCCGCGAGCGCGCTCTCCCGCATGGCGCGGGCCTTCGGGCCCACGAGGAGCACGGCGCTGATCGCGTCGAATCGGCCCATCCGCGCGCGCAGGTCGCCGTGCGCCGGATCGAGCAACGTCGCGTCGAGTACGAGCGGCGTCACTTCACGCGACGACGAAGGCTGCCTGCGCACGATGTGGAGCCGCGACACGTACCGCGCGAAATCCCAGCGTTCGCCGCGCGCGCTGCGGCCCGCGGTGAGCGTGTCGGCGAGCACGAGGGTCGCGTCCGGCGAAAGCTCCACGCGCGTCCTCTGTTCGTACCGGGCGCCCGCGAAGCACACGATCGGATCCGGCAGAATCACGAGCGTCGCTCCGGCGTCGACGCGCGCGGTGAGGTCCTGCCGCGTCGTCTCGTCGGCGCACCGATACACCTTCGTGGAGGCCTGGGTTCCGATCAGCGCGCACGCTCCCTCCGCCACGCGCACGTGCAGATCGATCGCGTCCCCGGCCACGAGCCCGCCGCCGAACGTCGCCGCGAACACCCACGCTCCGTGCCCGTGATTGCGCGGCGCGAGCACCTTGAGCGGGCTCTCCGCGCGCATCGCTCCGATCACCGTGCGATCACGAACGACCTCGAATTCCAGCCTCCCGTGGCCGGCGTGCGTCCGCGGCGCAGCGTCCCGCGGCGCGTCCTCTCGCGATGCCGCGCCTCGTAGCTCGGCGCCCCGCGGCTCCGGCGCGCTCATCAAAACAGCTCCACCGCGATGCCGTCCGTGAACAAGCGCGCCTCGCGCGGGACCGTCACCCTTCCTCCGTCGATCACGATGCGCCCTTGTTTCGCGAGCCGATCCGCCGCGCGACGGCGCTCCTTCGTCCACCCGGTCACGCCCAGCTCCGCCGCCGCAGCCTCCAAATCCAGGCCCTCCGCGATGCGCAGGCCCAGCATGATGCGCTCGCGCAACCTCGTCTCCGCGTCCAGATCCTCGCTCGAACCTTCCGTCGTCGCGCGGACGCCCGCATTCACGTTGCGCCGGTTCGGTCCTCGTCGCGGCTCCTTCGAACCATCGATCGCCGCTGCCATGTACTTCGCCGGATCCGTCTTGTTGCGGTACCTCCGCGCGCCTCTCCCCGCGCCGCCGCCTCTCCCCGAGTCGCTCTCTCGGCCCGCCGCGTCCCCACCACCGTCCACCGAGATCGTTCCGTACGCCGCGCACCCGAGGCCCACGTAGTCGTGCCCGCGCCAGTACCCGAGGTTGTGGCGCGCCTCGTGGCCAGGCCGCGCGTAGTTGGAGACCTCGTAATGCACGAATCCCCTTGATTCCAAGGCGTCCCGCACCGCATTGAAGGCCTCCGCCACCGCGTCGTCGGGCAGGATCGGGAGCGTGCCTTTGCGCGCGAGCTCTCCGAACACCGTGCTCGGCTCGATGGTGAGCGCGTACGCCGAGACGTGCGTCACGCCCGTGTCCGCGACGCGGCCGACCTCGTCCGCCGCCTCCGCCGCGCTCTCCGCCGCGCCGCCCGCGACGCCGAAGATGAGGTCCGCGCTCACCCGATCGATGCCTGACGACAGCGCCTGTCGCACCGCGATGAGACCGCCCGTCTCGTCGTGCAGGCGCCCCAGAAACTCCAGCCGCGAGCGCGAGAGGCCCTGCACGCCGATGCTCAGACGGTTCACGCCGACGGCCTTCAGCGCCCGCGCGCGCGCCTCGTCGAGCGAGGTCGGGTTGCACTCCACCGTCACCTCGGCGTCTCGCTCGACCGCGCAAACCTGGCGGATCCGGTCCAGTACACGGCCCAATTCCGCGGGCTCCCACAAGGACGGGGTGCCGCCTCCGACGAAGATCGTGGCGATGCGGCGGCCCTCCAGGGTGACTCGCCGTTGATCCATCTCCGCGAGGACGGCGTCGGCGTAACCCCGGTGATCGATGGTCGCGCGATCGGCCGCGAACGAGACGAAATCGCAGTACGGGCACTTCTTCAGGCACCAGGGGAAGTGCACGTACACACCGCTCGGCGGCGGGGCGACGGCGGGCGCGACGAGTCCGGACGGCGCCGCTTGGTCATCGATTTGCGGGAGCATGAGGCAGGTGTTAGCGTGTTTTTTGCAAGGTTGCGCGATGCGTCTACTGCGGCGCCCCTTGAACCCCACCCGATGCTGACAGCCGAACAACTCGTTGAGAGGGTCAAAGCCTACCAACCCACCGCCGACACGGACCTTCTGCTCAAGGCCTACAAGTACGGCGAACAGGCCCACAAAGGGCAGACCCGAAAGAGCGGGGATCCCTACTTTTCGCACCCGATCTCGGTCGCGGGCATCATCACCGAGCTGAAGCTCGACTCGGCTTCGGTCTGCGCCGGCATCCTCCACGACGTGGTGGAGGACACGCTCGCGACGCTCACCGACATCGAGCGGGAGTTCGGGCAAGAGGTGGCCTTCCTCGTCGACGGGGTCACCAAGCTCAGCAAGATCAACTTCACCTCGAAGGAGGACCGGCAGGCGGAGAACTTCCGCAAGATGCTGGTGGCGATGGCGCGCGACATCCGCGTGCTGCTCGTGAAGCTCTGCGACCGCCTCGACAACATGCGGACGCTCGAGCACATGAAGCCCGAAGCGCAGGACCGCATCGCCCGCGAGACGATGGAGATCTACGCGCCGCTCGCGAACCGGCTCGGCATCGCGCGGTTCAAGAGCGAGCTGGAAGACCTGTCGTTCAAGTACACCGAGCCGCAGGCCTTCGCGCAGCTCACCGAGAAGGTCGCCAAGACGAGGGCGGAGCGCGACGCGTACATCCAGGAGGTCGTGAAGCTCATCTCCTCGAAGATCACCGAGCAGGGCTTCGCGTGCGAGTGCGCAGGACGCGCGAAGCACCTCTATTCGATCTGGCGCAAGATGCAGACGCAGCAGTGCGACTACGATCAGGTCTACGACGTCATCGCCTTCCGCGTGCTCGTCGAGACCGTGGCCGACTGCTACGCGACGCTCGGCGTGGTGCACTCGCAGTGGACGCCGATCCCAGGGCGCTTCAAGGACTACGTCGCGCTGCCGAAGCCGAACATGTACCAGTCGCTCCACACCACGGTCATCGGGCCGGGCAGCGAGCGCATCGAGATCCAGATCCGCACGCGGGAGATGAACCGCGTCGCCGAACAAGGCATCGCCGCGCACTGGAAATACAAGGAGCGCAACTCCGGCGGCCTCGATCCGCGGGACGCGCAGCGCTTCGGGTGGCTGCGGCAGCTCCTGGAGTTCCAGAAGGACCTCAAGGATCCGGGCGAATTCCTGGAGAGCGTGAAGGTCGATCTCTTCCAGGACGAGGTGTACGTCTTCACGCCGAAGGGCGAAGTGCGCGTGTTTCCGCGCGGGGCCACGCCTGTGGACTTTGCGTATGCGATTCACTCGCAGGTCGGCGAGCACTGCTCCGGCGCGCGCGTGAACGGGTCGATCGTGCCGCTGCGCTACAAGCTCAGGAACGGCGATCTCGTGGAGGTGATGACGAACCCGAGCCAGCACCCCTCGAAGGATTGGCTCGATTTCGTGGTGACGGGGCGCGCGCGGTCGAAGATCCGCACGTTCCTGCGGGCGGAGGAGCGCGACAAGTCCTCGAAGCTCGGCAAGGAGCTGCTCGAGAAGGAGATGCACTCGGCGAAGCTGTCGCTCGCGCGCCTCCTCAAGCAGACGCCGGAGATGCGGAAGGTGTGCGAGCACTTTGGCTCTTCCACGGCCGAGGAGCTGTACGTCAACATCGGTTACGGCAAGGTGCGGCCCCAGCAAGTGGTGGAGTTCCTGGCGCCGAAGGACGGCGACAAGGAGGCTCCGGCCAGCATCAAAGAGGGGCGCATCGAGTCCATCGTCCGGAAGGTCACGGGCAAGGACAACCAGGGCATCGTGCTCAACGGCATCGACGATGTGCTGGTGCGGTATACGAAGTGCTGCAATCCGCTGCCCGGTGACGAGATCGTGGGCTTCATCACGCGGGGCCGCGGGGTCACGGTGCACCGCCGCAACTGTCCGAAGGCGTTCGACGCGGATCCGGAGCGGCGCGTGGAGATCTCGTGGGACGCGCGGGCGAAGATCAACCGGCCCGTGTCCGTGCGCGTGACGACGGCGAACCGCCCGGGCATCCTCGCGACGGTGGGGCAGACGTTCCACGAGCAGGGCATCAACATCAGCGAGGCCAACTGCCGCGCCGGCGACGACGGGCGCGCGATGAACACGTTCACGTTCCTGTGCTCGGATCTCGCGCAGCTCAAGAGCGTGATGCGGCAGCTCCAGAAGATTCAGGGCGTGGTCGCGGTCGAACGCGCCTGACGCCTTGCGGTCGCGCGCCACCGGGAGCGATACTCCTCGGATGAGAGCTCGGTGGCGCTGCGCGGTCGTTCTCGGGGGCGTCGTCGCGATCGCGGGGTGCGGCGCGCGCGTCGAGCTGGCGGACGCGCAAGGCGGCTCCGGCGGCGCAGGGGGCGCAGGCGGCGGCACCTCGACCGGGACGAGCACCGGGACCGGGACGGGCACCGGCACGTCCACCGGGACCGGCACCTCGACCGGGACGAGCACCGGGACCGGGACTGGCACGTCGACGGGGACGGGAACTGGCACGTCGACAGGCACCGGGACTGGCACGTCGACGGGCACCGGGACTGGCACGATGATCTGCGCCTCGTTCGGGGACGCGTGCACGAGCTGCCTGTCGACCGGGTGTCCGGATCGGTACTGTCAATGCAAGGATATCCCGGATTGCTTCGGTTTGTTCAATTGCGTCGGGACCTGCAATGGCGACCAGGCCTGCGTCAATGACTGTTACGTGGTGCACGCGGAAGGGTTCTCCGCGGCGGCGCTCCTCGTCGACTGCGCGGCCACGACATGCCCCGTCGAGTGCCCGGGGAACGGGGGCAGTCAGCTCGATCCGTGCACGACGTGCATCTATTCGTCGTGCGACGGGGAGATGAACGCGTGCATCGGGACCGAGGGGTGCCTCGATCTCTATCAGTGCCTCACGGGGTGCGCTGAGCTCGATCTGACCTGCCAGAACGGGTGCTATAACTCGTATCCGAACGCGATCGGGCCGCTCCAGAAGCTGCTTCAATGCTCTTCGGGGCAGTGCTCGAACGTCTGCAACTGACTGTTACGAAATCCCCCCGTCCAACCTACTTACGCGTTCGAGAGCAGCAATTCGAGGAGCCCCAGGGCGGCGCGGCGGCGCTTGCCGTCCGGGACCTCCGCGGCGCCGACGCACATCGGACAGCCCTCCTGGCAATTGCACCCTCTGATGAGCATGCGGGCGCGCACGATCAGCTCGGCGGCGCGCTCGTACACGCGCTCGGACAGGCCCACTCCGCCCGGCACGTTGTCGAACAAGAAGGCGGTCGGCTCGTAGATGCCCCGGCTCTGATCCCGCTCGTTTTGAGGGATCCGCGCGGCCTGCGCGTCCTCGATGGTCTGGCCGATGTCGCGGGGGTCGCACATCAAGGCCAGCGTCGACACCGTCTCCAGCGCGATCGCGATGCCGCGGAGGCCGTCGATCGCCGAGGCGCGGCCCATCCCCAGCTCTTCGCACAAGGTCTCCGGCACGGTCAGCCAGAAAGACGTGGTGTGCATGTTGATATCCGGGAGGCGCACGTCTCCGTATCCCGTATTCTCGTGGGTGTAGAACTTGATCTTCTTGTAGCCGACCACCTTCTCCACGAGGCTGATCTCACCGAATCCGATGTTCGCGCGGCCCAGAGTCGATGTCTGGTGGTCGTCGATGATGGTGACTTTTCGATTGGAGAGCGCCACCGTGAAGTAGTCGGGGACGACCTTGGTGACGTACGCTTTGTGGTTCTCGTAATCGAGCTTCTCCACCTGGTACTGCTCGCCGTCGTGCTGGTAGATGGCCTGTTCGTGGAGCATCACCGGGGTCGCGCGCCAGTCCAGCTCCGCGAGCGTCTTTCCCTCGCTGCGGTCGATGATGACGAAGTTGTCCCAGCCGACGCTGCGCAAGCTGACGTGGTTCGCAGGGTAGGCGTCCGTCGCCCAGTGAAAGCGGCCGTCCGACTCGTGCACGACGCCGTTGTCCGCGAGGTACCGGAGCGCGTCCCGCGTGTCCTCCGCCGGCAAGGGGCCGTATCCCTCGCCGGCCACGAACGGCAATTCGAAGGCCGCGCACTTGAGGTGTTGCAGCAGAATCTCGGTGTTGTTCGGGTCGATGCGCGCGTTCTCCGCGCCCGCGTCGAAGAGGTAATCGGGGTGGCGCGCCAGGTACTGGTCAATCGCCGCGCTCGTCGCCGCGAGGACCGCGATGCTCGTCTCGCCGCGGCGGCCCGCCCGGCCGAACCGCTGCCACGTGCCCGCGATCGAGCCCGGGTAGCCCGCGCAGATGACCGCGGTCAATTCGCCGATGTCGATGCCCAGCTCCAGCGCGTTCGTGGCCACGACACAGAGGATGTCGCCCTCGCGCAGGCCCTTCTCCACGCGGCGGCGCGTCTCGGGCAAGTAGCCACCTCGATAGGCCATGATCGCGCCCTCGGGGAGGCCCTGTCCGGCGGTGCCTTCGCGCAGGTACTTGAGCATGATCTCCACCGAATTGCGGGACTGGCCGAACACGATGGTGGGCACGCGCGCCGTCACGAGGTCCTTCGCGAGGTGGACTGCCGCCTTCAGGGTGCTCGCGCGGACGCCCAGCTCGGCGTTCACGACGGGCGGGTTGTACAGGAATACACGCCGCGCGCCGCGCGGGGCCGAGGATTGGTCGACGACGACGACCTCCTCCGGCGGGACGCCCAGCAACGTGGCCGTGTGCTCGCGGGGGTTGCCGATGGTGGCTGTCGCGCAGAGGAATACGGGGTTTGCGCCGTGGAACGCGGCGACCCGGCGCAGGCGGCTGACCACGTGCGAGAAGTGGGAGCCGAAGACGCCGCGGTACATGTGCAGCTCGTCGATCACCACGTATTTCAGGCCCTGGAACGTGCGGGCCCAGTGCGCGTGGTGGGGGAGGATGCCCGCGTGCAGCATGTCCGGGTTCGTCATCACGATGGGGCTGCGCTCGCGGGCCGCGCGGCGGGCGTCTCCGGGGGTGTCGCCGTCGTAGACGATCGCCGGGATCGGCAGCCCCGCCTCCGTGAGCAGCGCGCGGACGCCGGCCTCCTGATCGCGGGCGAGCGCCTTCGTCGGGTACAGGTAGAGCGCCGTCGCCGCGGGATCCGCCGCGAGCGTGTCGAGGACGGGGAGGTGGAAGCAGAGCGATTTGCCGCTCGCGGTGGGGGTGGCGATGACGACGTGCTTGCCCTGCCGCGCGCTGCGGACGGCCAGCTCCTGGTGCGCGTAGAGCTGCTCGATGCCGCGGCGACGCAGGGCCGCGACGAGGCCGGGGTGGAGATCGGGCGGGAAGGGAGCGTGCGTCGCGGAGGCCGCGGGCAGCTCGCGATCGGCCGCGAGGCACGGGCGCACGTACCCGGACTTCAGCCAGTCATCGAGGACGGCATCGACGCCGGTCCGTTGCTTCCAAGGAGGCGGAGGCATGGGGGGCGAAGACTAAACGGATGTGCTGTGGCCGGCCAGTGAACCGAGAGGGAAATAATTCCCCAACCGGAGGAATGATCGACGGCACGCCGGGTTTGCTCGAAAGCTCCCTTTCACGTAGAAAGCGCCGGCTCCATGCAGAATTCCGATCCGTCGACCGAGGGCGCCGCCCCCGAGAGCCCGACCGAAGGCGCTTCCCCCGCGACGCCGACCGAGGCCGCCGCCACCCCCGCCGCGCGGTCTTCGGAGGACGAGGCGAACGGACCCGTCATCGAGCTGGGGCTGGAGACCGTCGAGCTCTCCGCCGCCGACGTGGAGGAGCCCCCTGCGCCGAGCGCGATCGAGCACCAGGAGGCGCCGCCCCTCGGGAACGCGACCGTGCGCGCGCCGGAGCCGGAGTACCACCCCTCCCACTGGTTCCTCGGGATCACGGCCTTCGTCGTGGCGGCGATCGATCTCGGCAGCAAGGAGTGGATCAAGCACGCGCTCGCGGGGCCGGAGCTCCGGCGCACCTCGAAGCACCTCGAGATCATCCCCGGTCACCTCGATTTCATCTTCGCGCAGAACCCCGGCGGCGCCTGGAGCTTCCTGCGCGGGCTGCCGGACGGGCTGCGGCGGCCGTTCTTCCTGTTCGTGTCGTCGGCCGCGATCGTGTTCATCGTGAGCGTGTACGGGCGGCTGGAGAAGCGGCAGTGGGCCATGCGGTGGGGGCTGCCGCTCGCGCTCGGCGGCGCCATCGGAAACCTCGTGGACCGCATCCGGTACGGGTGGGTCTGCGACTTCATCGACGCGTACTACAAGGGCGGCGCGAACGAGGTGCACTGGCCCACGTTCAACCCGGCCGACATCGCGATCGTCGTCGGCGTCGCGCTGATGGCGCTGGATCTCCTGTCGCTGCGGCGCCCGCACCCGCCGGAGGACGCGCCCACGCCCACGACGACCACCGAGCCCGCGGGCGGCCCCGCGTGAACCTGCGCCGGCGAGGCATCATTCGCTTTGCTCGGCCCACAGAACCGTCGTAACAAGGCGCCGTCGCATGAGCGAGACGAACGAGACGAACGAGTCGGCCCCCACGGAAGAGGCCCCGGAGAAGGCGAGCGAGACCTCGACTTCGGAAGAGACCTCCACGGAAGAGGCCCCGGAGAAGGCGGAAGGCGCCGCGCAGAAGAGCGTGGACAAGCCGGATGCGGACGACGACGTGGTGGTCGCGCCGCTGCCGCACGAGGCGCAGGGGCCGCACCCGTCGTACGTGTTCCTCGGCATCGTGACGGTGATCACGCTCGCGTCGGACCTCGGGTCGAAGATCTGGGCGGAGCGGCGCTTCGACAAGGCGATCGGGCCGGACCGGCAGATCGACGTCATCAAGGACGTGTTCGCCTTCCACCTCGCGAAGAACCCCGGCGGCGCGTGGGGCATCCTCGGGAGCGAGTCGGCCGCGCTGCGGATCTCGTTCTTCGTCGCGATCTCGATCGTGGCGGTCGGCTTCATCTTGTACCTCTATCGCAAGACGGCGCTCGATCAGACCGCGCTCAAGTGGGGCCTCCCGCTCGTGCTCGGCGGCGCGCTCGGCAACCTCACGGACCGCATCCGCTACGGGCACGTGATCGACTTCATCCGCGTGCACATCGGCTCGTACGAGTGGCCGACGTTCAACGTGGCCGATATCGCGATCGTCGTCGGCGTCGGGCTGATGGCGATCGACATGTTCACGCCCCGCAAGCGCGGCACGGGGGCGCCCACCAAGAACACGCCCGCGAAGGCCGCCGCCTGATTTCCCGCGGGATGTAGCTCGGACCCTTTGCTACGGTGACGCGCGATGCGTCCCGAGCTGTTCAAGGTGTTCGAGATCTCGGCGCCCTCCTACTTCATCCTCCTGCTCACGGGGTTCCTCTTCGCGACGGCGATCGGCGCGCTGTGGGCGCGGCGCATCGGCCACGATCCGGACGTGATCGTGGACCTCGGGCTCGCGACGCTGCTCGCGGGCGTGGTCGGCGGGCGCATCCTCCACGTCATCGCGGACGGCTATTTCTGGGACTACGTGCACCTCTGCACCGACCCGGGCGCCGTCGACTGGAAGATCGACCAGAACCAGTGCGTGAACGTGGTGAAGGGCGCGTGGGACGCCGCGAAGGGCGTGTGCCACCCGAACCCGCAGACGCCGTGGGAGAAGGTGTCGACCTGCTTCGGATGGGCGAAGTTCTGGGCGGGCGGCCTCACGTATTACGGCGGCTTCATCGGCGCGAGCTGGGCGGCGATCTGGCTGCTTCGGCGCGACAAATTCCCCGTGTGGAAGGCGTGCGACATGGCCGGGATCGTGGTGCCGCTCGGGCTCGGCTTCGGGCGGATGGGGTGCCTGCTCGCGGGGTGCTGCTTCGGCAGCCGCACGGCGTCGTCGCTCGGCCTCTCGTTCCCCGGCGGCAGCCCCGCCAGCGAGGCGCAGTTCCGCGCGCACGAGCTCGATCACATGCGCGACTGGTCCCACCCGGTGCACCCGACGCAGATCTACGAGAGCGCGATGTCGATCGCGATTTCGGCTTTCTTGCTGATCGTCCTGCACCCTCGCAAGCGCTACGACGGGCAGGTGTTCGCGGCGTTCATCGCGCTCTACGCGATGGGGCGGTTCCTGCTGGAGTGGCTGCGCGCGGACGATCGCGGCGGGCTCGTGGGGCTGTCCACGTCGCAGCTCATCGGCCTCGCGCTCGTGGGCGTCGCGTATTTCATTCATCGGAAGCGCAGCGCCTCGACCGTGACGCCTCCGGCGCCCCCGGCTGCGGCCGCCGCGGCCTGACGATCCACCCACACAACTCGCCCCCAGGCGCGCGCGGGCGTACGCTGCGCGCATGCGCTTTCCCCTTTCTCTTGCGGTGATCGGCGCGCTCGTCGCGGGCGCGCTCGGGTGCAGTCCGGCCGACACGACCTCGGGGTCGGGGCCCGGCGATTGTTACGTCGACGCGCCGTGCGACACGGATCCGGCGAAGACGTGCAAGGTGCCGTGCGAGAGCGTGAAGGGCGGCGGAAAAGGCGGCGGCTCCGGCGGCGGCAGCAGCACCGGGACGGCCGGCGCCGGCGGCTCCGGCGGCAACGTGCCCATCGACGTGGACGGCATCACCGCGACCTTCGTGGACGCCAGCTTCACCTCGACGAACGCGTACTCGGAGGCGGTGAAGATCTACGCGAGCGATCCGGACGGGCAGCTCGTCACGGCCGACGCGACGAACGGCACGTTCCTGCTCACGGGCGTGGCGGCGGGCGAGCAGTGGATCTTCGCGGAGGATCAGAGCAACGGCGCGGGGCAGGTGTGGTCCACGTACACGCCGCAGGTGCTGGACGCGGCGACGAAGCTGACGGCGCCGCTCGTGACGAAGGCGGTGCTGCAGGACGTCGCGATCCAGGTGAACGTGGCCTCGGTCTCGACGGGCTCCGCGCACATGGTGCTTCAGTTCGTGAGCGCGTCGAGCGGGGAGCCGGTGGACGGCGTCGCGCTCGCGCCGATCGCGGGGGCGACGTTCGCGTTCGACACGGGAGGCCCCGGCCAGTACGCGGTGAACCCGGCCGAGACGGGCGCGCTCGGGACGGCGGTCGTCTTCAACGTGACGATCCCGTCCTCCGAGGCCGACATCGAGCTCGGGTACTCGCACGCGAGCAAGGCTGAAAAAGCGACGATCCGCGTCGGTCAGGGGCGGGTGACGTACGCGGTGCTGCCGGTGCAGTGACGCGGCGTTCGTCCGCGGGGGAGTGATACGAGGGGGCGGAGCCCCCTTGTAAATCCCACGAAATGCGACGAATGCGGGGGCTACGTCTACGCGGCGGTGATGCCGGATTTGCGGCGGAGGAGGGGGATGCGGAGCTGCAGGTCGTGCTTGGCCAGCAGCGAGTGGGCCGCGAGGTAACGCATCGCTGCGTGGCGGCGGGCGCCGCGGGCTCGGAAGAGGTCGCCGAGCATCTCCAGGCCGCGCGCCTGCATCGCGGGCATCGGCATGTCGCCGTAGAGCTCCGTCGCCTCTTCGAGCAAGCGCACCGGATCCGGCTGGGTCGAGGCGTCGGGCAAGAGCTTCGCCAGCTCCAGCAACGTGTCGGCCCGCAGGCGCGGCGCGTCCGCTTCGTCGAGCACGAGGCGCATCTCGTCGAGCGCCGCGCACACCGTGGACTCGGGCTCCATCGTGCGCACGAGGAGCGCCACCCGGGCCGCCGCGAGGCGCGCGAGCTCCCGCAAATGGCGCTGCGCGATCGCGTCGGGGATGGCGTCGTCGAGCGTGCGGACCGCGTCGAGCGTGCGGCCCCGCGCCATGAGCGCGTGCACCAGCGCGCGGGACAGCGGAGGCGCCGCCTCGGGCCACTCCGCGACGGCCTTTCGCCACTCCACCTCGAGCATCGTCGCCGCGTCGCCGCGGAGCCCCGCGTCCGGGAGCATGCGCAGATCCGCCGCGAGGCCGCCGAAGAGGACGCGGTACCAGGGCACCTCGTCGCGCGCGATCGCCACGGCCGCGCTCTTCGCGACCGCGAGCAATCCGTCCGCCGTCGCGAGATCCGTGGGGCCGAGCGCCTCGGCCTCGTGCGCCCGCGTGAGCGCCTCCACGTACGCGCGCGCCGTGTCGTAGAGGGTCTTGTCGTGCTTCGCCGCGGCCGCGCGGTCGAGCGCTGTCTCCAGGCCTTGCAGCGCGACCTTCACGCGGCCGAGGTCGAGCTCCAGATCCAGCCACAGCCGCTCCACCGAGGCAGGCGCGTCCGGCGCCTCGCGCAGCGGCCGCAGGATGTCGCGCGCGTCCTCGATGTCGCCGCGGAGCCGCGCGAGCCGCGCGCGATCCTCTTCGCTCGAAGGGGCGGGGGACGGGCCGAAGAGCGCGATCGCCTCGTCGTGCAGGTGCGCGGCCTCGTCGAAGCGGCCCGCGAGGCGCGCGACGCGGCTCCGCGCGTGGAAGATGACCCGGCCGCCGTTCGCGTCGAGCGTCGTGACCGTGGCCGCCGACTCCAGCCGAACGGCCGCGCGTCGCAGATCCCCGCGGCGCGCCATCTGCTCGGCCGCGCGGATGCCGATCCACACGAGCACCGGCGGCTTCAGGCCGGGCGTCTCCGCGAGCCTCTCCAGCGTGCGCACCGCCTCCGCGTCGATGCCGAACGGCGAGCCCGCCTCCATCCAGAGCCACGCGCGGAGGTTCTGCGCCTCGGGATCGGCCGCGGATCCGAGGAACGCGAGGCCCAGCTTCACGTGGCGCTGCGCCTCCACCGCGGAGGTCGCGACGTGCGTCTGCGCGTGGATCTCGTGCACCTTCGCGAGCGCGCGCTTCTCCTCCGTCGTCGTGTCGAGAGGTGGGATCGCGCCCTCCGCTTCCCGCACCATGGCGCGCGCTTCTTCGCCTTTTTCTGCCATCAGCAGCTCGTGCGCGAGGCGCGCTGCTGCGCGTGCGCGCGCCACCGGGGTCGTGGCGCTCGCGACGCGTTCCCGTGCGATCCGCAGCGAACGCGTCGCGTCCGCCGGGAGAGGTTCTTTGTAGGCTCCCACGCCGGAGCTAATACCCCCCGGCGAGGGATCATGCGAGCCGTGCCTCCGCGGCGACGAGGGTGTTTTCGAGCAGGCACGCGATCGTCATCGGCCCTACGCCGCCCGGCACGGGTGTGATCCATGCGGCATGTTCTTTTGCGGCTTCGGTGTCGACGTCGCCGCAGAGCTTGCCGTCCTCGGTGCGGTTGATGCCGACGTCGATCACGACGGCGCCGGGCTTGACCCAGTCGCCCTCGATCATGCGCGCCTTGCCCACGGCCGCGACGAGCACGTCCGCCTCGCGGCAGAGGCCGGGGAGGTCCTTCGTGCGCGAGTGCGCGAGCGTCACGGTGGCGTGCTCGGCGAGGAGCAGGAGCGCCATCGGTTTGCCGACGATGTTGCTGCGCCCGACCACGACGGCGCGCGCTCCTTTCAGCGAGACAGAGGTCTCCGCGAGCAGGCGCATGCAGCCCTTCGGCGTGCACGGAACGAGCCCCGGCCGGCCGCTGAGGAGGAGGCCCGCGTTCACCGGGTGGAAGCCGTCGACGTCCTTTCGCGGATCGATCGCGTCGAGCACCTTCTCTTCACGGATCTGCTTCGGGAGCGGGAGCTGCACGAGGATGCCGTCCACCGTCGGGTCGGCGTTCAGCGCGGCCACGAGGTCCAGCAGATCGCGCTCGGTGGTGTCGGCGGCGAGCTTGTGGAGGCGGCCGTTCATGCCTGCTTCCTTCGCCATCTTCTCTTTGCTCTTGGTGTACGTGACGCTCGCGGGGTTCTCGCCGACGAGCACGACATCGAGGCCGGGCGCGCGCCCGTGGCGCAGGACGAAGGCCGCGACCTTGGCCTTCACCTCGTCACGCACCTTCTGGGAGATGGCTTTTCCGTCGATGAGCTGGGCTGTCATGCGGCGCAGGCTACCACCGGGCACCGCTGGGAGGGCGGAGCGGACGCAGCCCTCGACGTTTCAGCCGAGGTCGATCCGCGGTAATCCAAGGGGCATGGATGCGCTGCGCACGGACCTCTATCAGCTCACGATGGCCGCCGGTTACTTCCACCGCGGGATGAAGGAGGACGTCGCCACGTGCGAGATGTTCATCCGCCGCATCCCGAAGGCGCGCCGCTACCTCGTCGCGATGGGGCGCGATCGCGTGCTCCGGTATCTGGAGGGGCTGCGGTTCACGACGGAGGAGATCGATTTCCTCGCGACGGTGCCCGCGCTGAAGGACGCGATGACGCCCGCGTTCCGCGAGTACCTCGCGCGCTTCCGGTTCACCGGGGACGTGTGGGCCGTGCCAGAGGGGACGGTCGTGTTCGCGAACGAGCCGCTCTTCCGCGTGACGGCGCCGATCATCGAGGCGCAGCTCGTCGAGACGTACCTGCTCTCGGTCGTGAACCACGCGACGATGGTGGCCACGAAGGCCGCGCGCATCGTGCGGGCGGCGGGGGACGCGGGCGTGGTGGAGTTCGGCACGCGGCGCACGCACCCGGGCGAGGCGCTCGACGCGGCCCGCGACGCGTGCGCGGCCGGCTGCGTCGGCACCTCCAACGTCGAGGCCGGCATGCGCTACGGCCTCAAGATCACCGGCACGGCGGCGCACATGTGGACGATGGCGCACGCGTCGGAGGAGGAGGCGTTCAAGGGCTACGTCGAGATTTTTCCGAACGCGTCCATCTTGCTCATCGACACGTACGACACGCTGCGCGGGGCCGAGCGCGCCGCGAAGATCGCGCGGGAGAAGCTCCAGGGCGTGCGGCTCGACTCGGGCGATCTGCTCGCGCTCTCGAAGGGCGTGCGCAAGGTGCTCGACGAGAACGGCTGCAAATCGGCCAAGATCGTCGCGTCCGGCGATCTCAACGAGTACAAGATCGAGGCGCTGCGGAGCGGCGGCGCGCCGATCGATCTCTACGGCGTCGGCACGGATCTCGTCTCGTCGATCGACGCGCCGTCGATGGGCGGCGTGTACAAGCTGGTGGAGCACTCGCACAACGGCGAGCGCTCGCCGATCGCGAAATTCTCCGAGGGAAAAGGCACGCTGCCGGGACCGCATCAGGTGTGGCGCTTCGCGCGCGACGTCGGCTTCGAGGACGTGATCGCGCTCGCGGACGAGGATCCGAAGGCGCTCCGCGAGGGGCCGGCCGAAGGGCTCTTGGAGCACGCGTTCTCCGCGGGCAAGCGCGTCGGACCGAAGGACACGATCGACGCGATCCGCGCGCGGGTGAAGGCCGGATTGGATCGGCTCCCGCCCGAGGCGCACGTGCTTTCGGAGGGGCCGCCCGCGGTGGTGGCCGCGGTGTCGCCGCGCCTCGCGGAGCTCGTCGAAGAGGTGCGCGCGCGGTTCGTCGCGCACTAGAAGTCGAGTACGCTCCGCCCATGCGTGCGTGGGTTTTTCTTGGTGGGTGCGCCCTTCTCTTCGCGGGGACCGGCTGCAACGTGCTGTTCGGGATCGAGCCGGGGGAGACGGGCGGCTCGGGCGGCACGACCGCGACCGGCGGCACCACCACGACGTCCGGCGACGGGGGCA
The DNA here is from genome assembly GCA_046351455.1 of Polyangiaceae bacterium. Classification (GTDB taxonomy): domain Bacteria; phylum Myxococcota_A; class Polyangia; order Polyangiales; family Polyangiaceae; genus JADJRH01. The sequence goes on along the minus strand of JAXLYM010000006.1, from coordinate 105,297 downwards.
CCACCACGACTTCCGGCGATGGCGGCACCACCACGACTTCCGGCGACGGCGGCACCACGACCACCACGACGGGCGGCACCGGGGGCGCGCCCTCGTGCACGCCGAAGAGCGCGACGTGCGAGGGCGCGGTGCTGCACGCGTGCGACGACGCCGGCTTCCCGCTGCCGGACCAGACGTGCGACGCCGTGGCCGGGTGCGACGCCGCCGCGGGGAAATGCCTCGATCCGGATGCGTTCGGCCGCGTGTCGGTCGGCGCCGGGCGCGGGTGCGTCATCGAGGACGACCGCTCGCTCCGCTGCTGGGGCGTGCGCGGCGGCGGCGCCGTCTTCGTGAACCCACCCGTGATCCAGGCGTCCGCGATCGAGGTGCCGGACGTGTCCGCGCGCATGGTGAGCGCCGGGTACCGCGATCAGTTCGCGCTCCAAAACGACGGGACGATCATCGCGTGGGGCGACAACGACTACGGCCAGCTCGGCGTCCCCGAGAGCAGCGCGCAGCTTCCGTTCACGATCCCCGACATCACGGACGCGGTCGAGGTGCGCGCGGGCGACGGCTGCACGTGCGCGCGCCACCAGGACGGCGCGGTCTCGTGCTGGGGCGCCGCCAAGTGGGGGTGCCTCGGCACGACCGACCAGATCCAGGAAAACCAGCCGGCGCCCACGAAGGTGCCGGGCGTCGCGGGCGCGGTGCAGATCGCGATGTGGATCGGCAGCTCGCCCCAGTGCGCGCGGCTCGCGGACGGCACGGTCTCGTGCTGGAACGAGACGATCCCGCCCACGGTCGTGCCCGGCGTGGACGACGCGATCGACGTCGCGGTGGGCTACCAGCACGTGCTCATCCGCAGCGCGTCGAAGGGCCTCTTGTGGTCCGCGCCGACGGCGAACGGCCTCGACTGGCGCACCGCCTTCCCGTACGCGAACGGCACGTTCACGGAGCTGTCGGCGTCCGTGGAGGCGCTCGGGCTCCGCAGCGACGGCAAGCTCTACGCGGGGCCGCTCGGCAACTCGGCGATCCCGAGCCCTCCGTCGCAGATCGGCGGCGTGCCCGCGGGGACGATCGTGGAGCTCGCGTCCGGCTGCGACGCGAACTGCTACCACGAGATCCACTGCCTCCGGCTCGGCGGCGTCGCGCTCTCGGACGGCGTGTATTGCTGGGGCGACGACAGCTACGGCGGCCTCGGCATCGGCGGGCCCGACTACGTGTCCACGCCGCAGGACGTCCCGGGCATCGGCCCGATGGCGACGCTCTTCGCGAGCCACAAATCCACGAGCGGCGTGCAAGAGGACGGCACGGTGGTCTTCTGGGGCCGCGCGACGGGCCTCGGCGGCATCACCTCCGCGGCGACGTCGGTCGCCTTCCTCGACAACGACAACGCGGACGTCAGCACCGACGACATCGCGGACCGCGCCTACGTCCGCAAGACGAACGGCACGATGCTGCTCCTCGACGGGGGCGCTCCGCAGGCGAGCGGCGAGCTGATCAACACCGGCATCACCGATTTCGTGAAGGTGCGCGGGTGCGACCGTTTCGCGGCCGGGATCCGCGCGACGGGCGAGCTCGTCGTGTACGCCAACTTCGCCGACGCGAACGTCGACGGCATCCTCGGCGACGGCAGCACGACGTGCATGGCGGACCAGTTCGTGACGGTGCCGAACCTCACGGGCGTGACGCAGATGGCGCCGTACGGGGACGACTACAACTCGTGGCCTTCGCACATCTGCGCGCTGCTCACGGGCGGCGCCCTCAAGTGCTGGGGCCACAACTACTGGGGCGAGGTCGGCGACGGCACGTTCGGCGGAGACGGCGTCGCGACGCCGCACACGGTCACGATCAACGGGGGCGAGCCGGTCCTCTCGATCGCGGCCGGGGCCGAGTTCAACTGCGCCGTGGTGCAGAGCGGAAAGGTCTATTGCTGGGGGTGGAACGATCTCGGTCAGCTCGGCTTGCCGGGCCTGCCGAACCAGGCGTTGCCGACGCTGCCGGTGGTCGGGATCAGCAACGCGACGGCGGTGACGGCGTGGCACGACCATGCATGCGCGCTGCTCGCCGACAAGACGGTCAAATGCTGGGGCGACGGCAGCCTCGGCGTGCTCGGCGACGGCAGCTTCGTGGTCTCGGCGACGCCGGTCGTGGTGGACGGCCTCACGAACGTGGCGCAGGTGGTGGCGGGCCGCGATCACGTGTGCGCGCGCCGGGACAACGGCACGGTCGCGTGCTGGGGCTCCTCGTACGACGGCCAGGTCGGCACGGGCAAGACCGGCTACTTCTCCACGCCGGAGCACGTGCTGGGGCTGTAGTCCTCCCAGGCGTCCGCGTTGTCACGAAGGCGCCGCATGACGCCGTGCCGCCGCTGCGGTAGGTGTCGAGCATGGTCGCGGCCACCTTGTTCGACGCCGCCGGCAGGCGCGCGTTTCCACCTTTCGGCATCGACGTGCGCCCCGTGGCGCCCCGCTCGTTCGAGGTGATCTGCGCGGGAGAAGCCGCGTGGAACGTCATCGGGGAGGGGAGCGCGCGGGCCTTCGGGTCGGTGCGGTTCACGCCCGGCGGCGGCGCGGTTCGCACGTCGGTCGCGCTGGCGCGGCAGGGCCTCCGCGTCGGCCTCGCGGCGGCGTTCGCAGACGATTCGTTCGGGCGCTCGTTGCGCGATCGGGTCGCGCAGGCCGGCGTCGACACGGGCGCGGTCGTGCTGACTCCGCCGCTCACCAACATCGTCGTGATGGATGGGTTCGGCGCGTCGCGGCAAGTGGTCGCGTTCCGTGAGGAAGAGCACCCGCTCGAGGTGCCGCCCGCGTGGACCGCGCAGGTGCTCTTGCTCTCCGGCATGTCGCCGGAGCTCACGTACGGCGCGGCGCTGTGCAAGGCGGCGCGCGCCGCGCGGCGGACCGGCTCGGTCGTGGTGGTGGACGCGAACGCGCGCCGTCACGCGTGGGGCGACCGCGATTCCAGGGCGATCCGCGCGCTCCTGAAGGAGGTCGACGTCGCCCGTTTCAGCGCCGACGATCTCCGCGCGCTCCACGTCGACGAGGCCGGCGTTCGCGCGCTGCTGCGCCCGTCGGCGGTGCTGCTCGTGCGCACGGGCTCGGGCGAGACGATCGCGACGGGCCCGTTCGGCGAGATCGCGTGGGGCGGCGGCGATCGCACGTTGCGCCGCGCCGGCGCGGGCGATCGCTTCATCGCGGGCGTGTGCGCCGAGCTCTGCGCCGCGGGCACGAACGGCGCGCACGACATCGCCTTGTGGGAGCGCGCCATCCGTCGCGGCGAAGCGGCCGCGCTGTTACCGCCGCAGCGCTGAATCACTCGAAGCGCAGGGCTTCGATCGGATCCAGCCGCGACGCTTTTCGCGCTGGATAAAGGCCAAACACGACGCCCACGAAGGCGCTGAAGGCCACCGACATCGCGATCACGTCCGGCTGCACGAGCGTGGGCCAGTTGAAGCGTGTCGCGAGGTAGCGCGCCACGCCGACGCCGAGGCCGACGCCGAGCAGGCCGCCCGCCATCGAGAGCGCGAGGGCCTCGATCAAGAACTGCAGCAGGATGTTGCGGGGCTTCGCGCCGATCGCCATGCGCACGCCGATCTCGCGGGTGCGCTCCGTCACGCTCACCAGCATGATGTTCATGATGCCGATGCCGCCGACCAGCAGCGACACGGCCGCCACGCTCGCGAGCAGCGTCGTCATCGTGTCCGCGCCCTCTGCCTGCGCGCCCGCGATCTCGCTCAGGTTGCGGATCGAAAAGTCGTCCTCCGCGCGCTGCCCTAGCCGATGCCGATCGCGCAGCAGCGCCGTGATGTCCTTCTGCGCGCGGCTCGTCGCGTCGCTCGACATCGCCGCCACGTAGATCTGGCCGCTCAAATACTTGGTGAGGCCGCCCTGGATGTTCGCGGCGAACGTGGTCATCGGGATGAAGGCTGTGTCGTCGTAGTCCTGGCCCTGCGCGGACTGGCCCTTTCGCGCCGAGACGCCGATCACCTGGAACGGCTTGCCGCCGATGCGCACGCTCTGGCCCGTCGGATCCGCGTTCGCGCCGAAGAGCTTGTCCACGACCGTCTGGCCGAGCACGACCACCTTCGACGCGCTGTCCACGTCGCTCTGCGTGAAGGCCGATCCGAGCCGCATCGGCCAGCTGCGCACGTCGAAGTACTCGGGGCTCGTGCCGATGATGCCGGTCGTCCAGTTCGAGTCCTCGCCGACGATCGACTGGTTGGAGCGGAGCTGCGGGGCCGCCGCTTTCACGGTCGGCACCTCGGTGCGGATGGCCGCGAGATCGTCCCACGTGAGCGTCGGCTGCGATCCGAAGCCGCCGCGCACGCCGCCCGCGCTGGAGGAGCCGCTCTGGATGATGAGCAGGTTGGTGCCCATCGCCGCGAACGCCGCCTCCACCTGCGCCTTCGCGCCCGCGCCGATCGCCATCATCGCGATGACCGCCGCCACGCCGATGATGATGCCGAGCGTGGTGAGGAACGAGCGCATCTTGTTGCGCCAGATCGCCCGCAGCGACACGCGCAGCGTCTGGAAGAAGTGAAGCCCACCGCGACGCTTTTTCGAGCGCTGGCTCAGTGCCGGAGTGTTCATCGCTGGTGCCGCATCGAACCATGTCCCGCGGCCGCGCGCTCGACGTGCCGGCGCGCGCGCGACGCACGGAGGCGGCAAAGTTCGCGGGAAAGAGACGCGCAGGGCTTCAAACAAGCGCTAACAGGGCGCTCTCCGAGACCGGCGGAGGCGCGGGGGCTCGCCGATCTCGACGGGGGTGATTAAGGGTCGGCCGGCACGCTTGCTCACGCTTTGCCCTGGAGGCCTCATGCGCTCTTTCACCATCGCCAGCGTCGTCTCGTCCCTCGCGTTCGCCGCGGCCACGACCGCCTGCGGAGGCGGCTCCGACACCAGCTCCGGAGGCGGCGGCAGCTCGTCGACCACGTCCTCGACGAGCACCTCGGACACCACCTCCAGCAGCACGACGGACAGCACCGGCGGGGGCGGATCGGCTCCGACCGGCGGCTTCCTCGTCGCGCCGCTCGTGCCGAAAGACGGGGACGCGACCGAGCTCTTCCGGATGAACGCGGACGGCACCGACGTGACCCAGCTCACGAAATCGACCGGCATGGGGATGCCGACGGACAACAACGATTTTCCGGCGATCTCCCCGGATCGCAAGACGATCGTGTTCGCGTCGGGCCGCGATCACGCGCCGGAGGTCAACCCGATGCGCCGCGCGATGTACGCGATGGACGCGGCCGGCGGGGGCGTGCACCGGATCACGAACGCGCCGACCGAGAGCTGCATCGAGTACCCCGGCGACGTCTCGCCCGACGGCGAGTGGGTCGTCTTCATGCGCTCGTGCGACATGAGCATCGACCCGATCACCGCGAACCTCGACAAGCTGTTTCGGATCAAGCTCGACGGCACGGGCGAGGAGAAGCTCGCGCCGAACGACGCCCTCGTGACGTCGCAGAGCAACCAGGACGCGCCGGCCTTCACCCCCGACGGCAAGGCGGTGCTGTTCGTGTCGGGCGACCCTTCCGCGGAGCTCTACAAGCTCGATCTCGCGACGATGAAGATCACGAAGATCTCGAAGAACGCCGAAGCGGGCCGCACCGCCGCGATCCGGAGGCCGCTCGTCGCGCCGAGCGGTGACGTGGCCTACGTGGAGACGATCGCGAGCGACTACTCCGACGCGCGGATGGAATCCGTGAAGCTCGACGGCAGCGGCAGCACGACGCTGTTCGAAATCCCGACGGACCCGACCACGCTCGCCTTCGTGTACGACACGTTCGCGCTCTCCCCGGCCGGCGATCAGCTCGCGTTCTCCGCCCTCGGCGCGAACGGAGAGACATCGCTCGTCGTCGCGGGCCTCGACGGAAAGGATCCCGTGACGATCTACCCGTCCGCGACCTTCGTCGGCTGGGGCACGCTGAGCTGGCGCTAACGCGAGCCGCCCGTTCCGGTGATGGCCGCCGCCGCATCCGCGGCCGCGGTCGGTAGCGGCGGCACCACCGCGATCTTCGGCTCCCGCCGCGTGTCCGTCAGAATGAGGCCGTCCTTCACCACGATCACGCGCGACGCGTGCTCGGCGATGTCGGGCTCGTGCGTCACGAGGACGATCGTGATGCCCTCGCGGCCGAGCTCCTGGAACAGCGCCATCACCTCCACGCTCGTGCGCGAGTCGAGGTTGCCGGTCGGCTCGTCGGCGAGGATGACCTTCGGATCCCCCACGAGCGCGCGGGCGATCGCGACGCGCTGCTGCTGCCCGCCCGAGAGCTGCGCCGGCGTGTGATCGAGCCGCTTGCCGAGACCGACGCGCTCCAGAGCTCGGCGCGCGCGCTCGTGGCGCTCCTTTCCGCCGATGCCCTGGTACACGAGCGGCAGCTCCACGTTCTCGATGGCGCTCGTCCGCGCGAGCAGGTTGAAGTTCTGGAACACGAAGCCGAGCACGTCGCTGCGCACCTCGGCCAGCTCGTCCCGATCGAGGCGCGACACCTCGCGGCCCGCGAGCACGTACCGGCCCGCGGACGGGCGATCCAGGCACCCGAGGATGTTCATGAGCGTGCTCTTGCCGGAGCCGGACGACCCCATGATCGCGACGAACTCGCCGGCCTCGATCGTGAGCGACACGCCCGCGAGCGCGCGCACCTCCGCGTCGCCCGACGCGTACACTTTCGTGAGGCCTTCGACCTCGATGAGCGGCGTGCCCATGCGCCCTCAGAACCGCAGCCGCTGGCCGCCGCCGGCCGGAGAATTCCCCGCGGGCGTCGTCGTCGTGGTGGAGCCGCCCTTCACGTTGGCGTCGAGGATCACCTGATCGCCCTCGTGCAGATCGCCGCCGGTGAGCTCGGTGTTGGTGCCGTCGGTGAGGCCGGTCTGGATCGTGATCGCCTGCGGTTTGCCGTCGCGCAGCACGTAGATCGTCTTGTTCGCGGTGTCGCCGCCGTCGCGCCCCATCCCGGCGCCGGCCGGTCGCGCGCCGCCGCCCCAGCTGCCGCCGCCGTTGCCGCGACCGCGCCCCGTGCCCGAGGGCGCATCGGATCCCGCGGCCGTTCCCGCGGCTCCCGCAGCGGTGCCGGCGGATCCCGCGGCCGTGCCGGCAGAGGCCGACGCGCTCGGCAGCATCTCCGGCGGCGGGCGGAAGCGGAGCGCCTGGTTCGGCACCGCGACGACGTCGTCCTTCTGCGCGTAGATGATCGTGGTGTTCGCGGTCATGCCGGGGCGCAGCTTCAGGTCGTCGTTCGCGACGTCGATGAGCGCGTTGTACGTGACCACGTTCTGCACCGTCTGCGCGGCGTTGCGGATCTGCCCGATCGTGCCCTTGAAGCGCTGCCCCGGGAACGCGTCGACCGTGAAGAAGCCGGGCATCCCGGTCTCGATGCGGCCGACGTCGCCTTCGCTGATGCTCGTGTTCACCTGCATTTTGCGCAGATCCTCGGCGATCGTGAAGATGACGGGCGCGCTCAGCGAGGCCGCGACGGTCTGCCCCACGTCGACGCTGCGCGAGATCACGACGCCGTCGATGGGCGAGTGGATGTCGGTGTACGAGAGGTTCACCTTCGCCTGGTTGAGCTGCGCGAGCGCCTGATCGACGGAGGCCTTCGCGCTGTCCACCTGCGCGGCGGCGACGGCCGCGTTCGTCTGCGCGGTGTCGACGTCGAGCTGCGAGGCGAGCCCCTGCTCGTTCAGATCCTTGGTGCGCTTGTACTGGCGCTCGGCGTCGAGCGACTTGGCGTTGGCCTGTGCGACGCTCGCGCGGGCGGCGCGGTAGTTGGCGCTCGCCTGCGCGACGGCGGCCTGGAAGAGCTGCGGATCGATCTTCGCGATGAGGTCGCCCTTCTTCACCTGCGAGTTGAAGTCGGCGAACAGCGACTGGATGCGCCCCGAGACCTGCGCGCCCACCTGCACCGTGACGACGGCCTGCAGCGTGCCGCTCGCGGTGATGCGCCCGACGATCCGGCGCTTCTCGACCGCGGCCGTTTTGTACTCGATCTCAGGGGCGGTTGGGGTGGCCGCGTACTTGAAGTAAGCCGCGCCGCCGGCGAGGGCGACGAGCAGCGGGACGATCCAGAAGAGCGCCTTCTTCATGGCAGGGCGCATCCAACCACGTTCCGCCGAGGCGTGCGTCGCGGGGCGCGGCCCGGAGCGGCTCGACGAGGGGACGAAACGGCGCGGAGAGGCCGGAAAGCGCGGGGGACGGGCCCATCAAACAAGCGTTAACAGGACGCGGGAGCGCCCGAGCCGCGACTCGGCCTACGGCTGCGCCTTCGCGAACGGCTGATGGCCCAGGCGCACGTCGATCGACGGGTGGCGCGCCACCAGGTTGCGGAGGCGCGACAGGCTCACGGCGTTCTCGGCGCGATCGTGGGTGAAGGAGCCGGGCTCGACTCCGTTGTTCCAGCCCCACGAGGTGTGGCACGTGTCGCCGGTCAAGAGGACGGGGCCGCTCGGCGTGCGGACGAGGTACGCGACGCTGCCGTTCGTGTGGCCGGGCACGAGCAGCGCCCACACCGAGCCGTCGCCGAAGACGTCGAGCACGCCCGCGAACGTGCCAGTCGGGTCCGGCGAAAAGGCCATCTCGCGGAGCGGCCCGAGCCCCTCGGTCGCGCGGTCGAGCACGCCTTGCACCACCACGTTGAGCGTGTCGCGATCGCGGTTCTCGCCGGGGCCGACGTACACGGGAGTCTCTTTCGGCACGTCCGGCAGCCCCATCACGTGATCGAGGTGCAGGTGCGTCAGGAAGACGCCCGCGAGCGGCTCCTTCTGCGCCGCCAGCCAGGTGGCCGTGTCGACGTGGACCTTCATCTTCTCCGGGCTCATGAACGACGTGACGATGCCGCGGACGGCGGCGTGCTCGCGATCGCTCTGAAAGGCCCGCTCCACGCCGGAGTCGACCAGGAAGAGGCCTTTTTGCGGGTGCCGGAGCGCGTGAAAGTAGATCTGGATCGGCTCGGGCCCGTCCTTGAGCCCCGCGGCCTTCGCCTTCGGGTGATCGAGGTTGATCAGGCCTCCGCGGTCCACCTCCCAGTCCGCGGCGTTGACGGTCTCCACCGTGACGGGGCCGGGCACGTCGATGACGGCGTCCAGATCGGTCGAGGAGCGCGCCTGTCCGAGGCTCACGGGCGCGAAGGCGTGCGTCGTGGGGTGGCAGCCGACCGCGAGCGCGGCGGCCGCAGGGATCAGGATCGTGGCGAGGACGGCGAGGATCTTTCGGGAGCGGCTGAGCTTCATGCCCTCACACTACGGTCTACGTTCCTGCATGGTAACTGGCGTTGTACGCATGGTACCATACGGGAATGGATATCCCCTGGGACGACCTGCGCCTCTTTCTCGCGGTGGCGGAGACTGGCAGTCTGAGCGCGGCGGCCTCGCGTCTCCGCGTCGCGCAGCCCACGGTGAGCCGGCGGCTCGCGGAGCTGGAGGCCTCGGTGGGAGAGCCGCTGTTCGCGCGGGGCGTCTCGGGGGCGACGCTGACGGCCTTCGGGGAGCGCCTGCTCGCGCCGGCGCGACGGATGGCCGAGTGGGCGGCGGAGGTCGAGCGCGCCGCCGAAGGGGCCGAGTCCGCGCCGACCGGCACGGTGCGAGTCACGGCCGCGCCGGGGATCGCGTTCGAGGTGCTGGCGCCGTTCGCCGCGCGGCTCCGGACCGAGCTGCCGGGCGTCACGCTGGAGGTGGTGTCGACGGTGCAGTACCTCGATCTGTCGCGCCGCGAGGCCGATCTCGCGCTGCGGACGTCGCGCCCGGCCGCCCGCGATCTGGAGGTGCTCGCGTCCTTGAGCCTCGTGGCCGTGCCGTACGCGTCGCGCGCCTACGCCGCGAAGGTGCCGCGCAAGGCGAAGCCCCAGGACGTGGACTGGATCGGGTGGGCGCCGCCGCTCGATCACCTGAGCCCGAATCCGGAGCTGACTCGGCTCATCCCGGGGTGGAGGCCAGTCTTCGCCTCCGACGACTTCCTGGTTCAACAGCGGGCCTGCGAAGAGGGGCTCGGCGCGCTTTTCCTCGGGCGCGTCCGCCACGAATTCTGTCGGGACACGGGGCTCGTGGAGCTGGACATCGATCTTCCGGAGGTGCCGTCTGCGTTTCACCTCGTGGCGGCGAAGAGCGCGCTCCAGATCCCGCGGGTCCGCGCCGTCGCCGAGCGACTGACCACCTTGATCGAGGGCGCCGACACCGGCGCTCCGAAGGCTCCGCGGCGCCAGGAGCGGCGTCCGCGATGACGGCAGGCTCCGCCGTCGGAGGCGGCACCGGCCGGTCGCGGTAATCGTTTCGCTTGTCGTTCCGCAGGGCTGGGGGTACCCGGCGGGCGTATGAAGTACGCACTCTTCACCGCGTTCGCCCTCGCGCTCGGCCTGGCCGGGTGCGGCGGCCCCCAGACCCCTCCGGCCGGTCCGGATCACTGCGAGCACTGCAAAGGAGGCGAGGCCTGCGAGCACTGCAAGAACGGCCAACCCTGCGATTGCATGCACCGTGAGCACCCCGGGCCCCCCGGCATGCACGGCCCCATCGGCGATTTCCACGGCGTGCTCGGGCCCGTCTACCACATGGAGAAGGGCGCGGACCGCACGGCGAAGGCCTGTGATCAGGCCGCGGCGATGAAGGAGAAGGCCGCCGCCGTCGAGGCCGCCGCCGCTCCGGAAGGCGCGAAGGCCGAGGACTACAAGGCGGCCGCGAAGGCGCTCTCGGCGGCCGTGGAAGGCCTCGGGACCGCGTGCGGCGCCGCGGGCCGCGCCGACGTCGACGCGAAGCTCGAAGGCGTCCACGACGCGTTCCACAAGCTCATCGAGATGCCCGGCGTGATGCCGCACCACGACGAGCACGATGAGCACCACGGCCCGCCGCCGCCTCCGCCCGGTGGCCCCGGTGCGCCCCCGCCGCCTCCGCCCGGTGGCCCCGGCGCGCCTCCGCCGCCGCCTCCGCCCGGCGGCCCCGGTGCGGCGCCTCCGCCGCCTCCGCCTGCGACCGGCGCACCCGCGACGCCGCCTCCGCCTGCGACCGGCGCGCCCAAGGCGCCTCCGCCGCCCGCGCCGAAGAAGCCCTGATTGCGTATCCTCCGGCGTGATGCGCGCCGCTCTCCGCTCTCCCTCGATCGCCACGGTGATTTGCCTCTGCAGCGCCGCCGCGATCGGGGGGTGCGGCGGGGATGAGAAGAAGCCGCCCGTCGTCGCGCACGAGAGCGCCGCTTCGCAGGTGAAGCGCGTCGCCACGCGGTGGGGCGACACCATCGAAGAGACCGGCTTTCTGCAGAACGATCCGAACGGCGTGCTGGAGCTGCACGTCGTGACGACGCGCGCGCTCACGCTCGGCGACGGCGCGGGCGCGACGATGCGCGTCGAACGCGACGAGGTCTTCACCACGAAGGTCGGCAGGTTTCACTGCAAGGTGAAGGGCGATTTGACGGGATCCGCGACGTACGCGTGGGAGGTCGGGGAGGCGGCGGTGCGCGTCGAGCTAGGGGCCGGGAGCCTGCCGCGCGCCTGCGAGCAAGGCGGGTTCCCCGTCGCCGCCAAGGTCTTCGGCGCCAGCGCCTTGCACCTCGTCCTGCAGAGCGATCGGCTCGTCTCCAGGGGCGCTTCGCGGGATCGCGTCATCCTCCTGCCGCTGCAGTGAGGCGCCCGCGAGCGTCTTCGCGAAGGCGCCCGCCGCGAGCACCGCGCCGAAGAGGCCGTACGACGCGAGCAGGCGCGTGACCGGGCCCCGGAGATCGCCGACCACGAAATACGAGCCGAGCAGCGCGCACCCGACCGCCACCGCCGCGAGGCGTCCGGCCCGCGTTTCGAAGCCGTCGCGCGCGCGACCGAGGAGCCACGCCAGCGGAAACAGCGCCGCCGCGTAGTGATGGCCCCACGCGATCGGCGCGCTCATCGTGGTGACGAGCCACGCGAGCGCGAGCACTTCACGCTTCAAATCGAGGCGTTTTCGAGCGCGCGCGACCAGCACGAAGGCCGCGCCCTGGAGCAGCGCCGCCACCGCGAGCGTGGCCCGCATCACGCCGGGATCGCGCGGCATGAGCTGGAATTCGTCGATCGCGCCCGCGAAGGTGAGGCGGTGCAAGAGGGCGCCGAACGACTGGTTCGGGAAGAAGGCGTACCCGCGCGCCGCCTCCGGCAGGACGTGCGTCGCGTACGTGACGTGGTTCTCCCAGCCGGCGTACGCGATGGACGCCGCGCCGAGCGCCGCCGCGGTGACGGCCGCCGCGATCGTGGTGCGGCGCGCGTGGAACACGAGCAGCGGCGCCACCGCGAACAGGTGCGGCTTCACGCCCGCGACGAGGCCGAGGCACACGCCCGCGACCACGAGCGCGCCGCGATCCAGCGCCACCCACGCGGCCCCCACGAGCAGCGCGACGTAGAGCGAGGCCTGGTTCAGCTCCAGCGAGCGCACCATCGGCAGGAACAGCACCATCGCGGACGCGACGAACGCGGCCTCGGGGAGGGTCGGCCACCTGCGCTTCGGCCCGATGAGCGCCGCCGTGAGCAGGAGCGCGATCACCATGAAAACGAGCCGATTGAACGCGACGAGCGACCACAGCGCGCCCTCTCCTTCAGCGACGTGCGGCAGGTAAATCGCGGCGGCGATCGGCGGGTACAGGAACGCCGCGCGATCGGTCTGGCTCATGTCGTAGATGGCGCCGTGGTGCGTCTCCGCGAGCGTGCGCGCGGCCTCGATCGCGGGCAGGGCGTCGTTGACGTTGGAGCGCGTCGGGCTCCAAACGCAGAAGATCGCGTTCAGCCGATCCCACGAGCGGTGCACGATCTCGGTGTGCACGAAGGACGCGGCCATCACCGCGAGCGCCGGGATCCCCGCCCGAACGAGGACGCGCCGACCTGGGTGCGTCGATGGGTCCGTGGGCGCCGCGTCGTCCTTCATGAAGCGAAAACGGGCGGACCATATCACGTCTACGTCAGCTTGAGCCGCTCGCGGATCTTCGCGAGCGCCGCGTCCACCTGCTTCTCCGTCTCGGGCAGCGGGCCTTGCGTGTCGATCACGATGTCGGCGACGGCCACCTTCTCCGCGAGCGGGAGCTGCGACGCGATGCGGGCCTTCGCTTGCTCCTCCGTCGCGCCGTCGCGGGTCATCGCGCGCTCGATCTGCACGGCCTCGGGGACGGCGACGACGACGAGCGGGCGGAACATCTCGACGAGGCGGTTCTCCACGAGCAGCGCCGCCTCGTAACACGCGAGCTCGTGGCCGGCCGCGGCGAGCTCCGTCATGCGCTGCGCGGAGAGGGCCCCGATGCGCGGGTGCAGGATGCCGTTCAACGTGCGGCGGCGCGCCGGATCCTGGAACACGAGCTCCGCCACCTTCGCGCGATCCATCGTGCCGTCCGGCGCGAGGATCTGCTCGCCGAACGCGGCCACCACCGCCGCGAGGCCCTCGCTCCCTCTCTCGACGACCTCGCGCGCGAGCAGGTCCGCGTCGATCACGGGGACGCCGCGCGCGCGGAACATCCGGCCCACCGTGCTCTTGCCGGACGCGAGGCCGCCGGTCAGCCCGAAGACGTGGATCCCCATGATTTCAAGCGCGCGCGAGCACGTCCGCGAACGTCGCGAGCTTGACGCCGGCGCGGTTCATCTCGTCGAGCGCCTCGCGGCACCCTTCCTCCGTGATGCCGGCCACCGCGTCCGCGAGCACCGTCGTCGAGTAGCCGCGCTCCGCGAGCCCGAGCGCCGCGGCCTTCACGCAGTAGTCGGTGGCGACGCCGAACACGAGCATCTCCGGCGGCTTCGACAAGAGGCTCACGTAGCCGCGCAGGAAGCGCTCCGCGAGCGGGTTCGCGAAGAGGCTGTACACCTCCTTCTCGAAGTACACCGCGTTCGTGTCGCCCCGAAAGAGCTCGCCCACGACGTCGCCGATCGGCGCGTCCGCCACGTTCGGCAGGAAGCGGAACCGCGGCGGCAACGTGCCCTCGACCTTGAGCCAACCCGGCGTGCCCTTCACGCAGTGGTCCGGGAAATTCGGCTTCTCGCCGTTCGGTCCCTTGCGATCGTTCGAGGCGAATTCCCAGGCGTCCCAGGCGTGCGAGTCGACGCTGCCCACGATGCGGGCGCCGCCGGCCACAGCCCAGCGCACGAGCTCGCGGAACCGGTCGTTGGGCGACCCGGGGACGTACAGAGCTCCGGTCTTTTCGCAGAAGTCGATCTGCACATCGACATCGACGAGCACCACATCGGCGGCCTTCATCGCGCCGATGCTACCACCCGCGAGGGCCCTGCGGACGCGGTATGCTCCGCGGCCGGATGACCCCCCCGTTCGAGACGGACCGCGGCGCGCGCGTTCACCGAAACCCGTGGATCCTGGGCCTCGCGGCGCTGCCGTTCTTCGCGCTGCTCGTCCTGGGCGTCATCGCGATCCGCTCGGGCGCGCCGCAGCCGATGTTCCTGACGCCGCACATGCTCATCCTGGGCACGGTGTTCTCGGTGCTCGCGTGGCAGAGGAATTTCTTTCACATCGAGCGGCCGGGGAAGCTCCTGGCCGACGCGAAGGGCGTCTGGTTCGAGGGCCGGCTCATCGCGCAGCGCGACCAGATCGACAGCGGCTTCGTGCTGCCGCGGCCCGATGGAAAGCTGTTCGTTCGGCTGCGGAGGAAGGGGGCGCGGCTGCCGGTGGAGGTGCGCGTCGCGGATCGCGAGGAGGGCCGCGGGCTGCTCCGCGCGCTCGGGCTCGACGCGTCGCAGTCGGTGGCGCAGTTCCGGCTGCCTTCGTCGGCGTTCGCGGACCCGGCCGCGCGCAAGAAGTTCATGGTGCGGTTCGGCGTCGTGCTCGGAGGGCTCGCGTTCACGGCGGCGATGTTCGCGCGCACGTTGCCCGCGGTCGCGCCGTTCTTCCCGTTCCTGATGGCGCTCGTGGCGCTGTCGACCGCGGTGACGGCGATGATCCCGACGAAGCTGCGCGTCGGCGCGGACGGGCTTCAGATCTCGTGGATGCGGCGCCAGCGGTTCCTCGCGTACGGAGACATCACGCACATCGATCCGTACGAGGAGCCGGGCATGGGCAAGAACCGCTGGGCCGGCCTCGTCGTGAGCCTCAAGAGCGGGGAGAAGGTGCACCTGCCGATCATCGCGAAGCAGAGCAGCCTGCGCGATCAGGTGTACGTGATCCACGAGCGCATCTCGGAGGCGATCGACACGTGGAGCCGCGGCGACGGCGTGGCGGACGCGGCGCTCGTGCGCAGGAGCGGGCGCGAGGCGTCGGACTGGGTGCGCGCGCTGCGGAGCATCGGCTCGGGCGCGAACGCGGACGCGCGGACGGCGCCGGTGCTGCCGGAGAAGCTGTGGCGCATCGTGGAGGATCCGGCCGCTCCGCCGGACGCGCGGGCCGGCGCGGCGGTGGCCCTCGGTCAGACGGCCGACGAGGACGCGCGGACCCGATTGCGCGCGGCGGCCTCCGCGACGGCGGCCCCGAAGCTGCGGATCGCCATCGAAACAGCGGCCCGCGAGGGCGCGGACGACGCGCTCGTGACGGCGCTCGCGGAGCTGGAAGCGGACGAAGCGGCGGCGAAGAAGAAGGCGTGAACGGGCCGTGAATCCGGGGGAAGACGAGCCGAGACGCGCGACGGAGCGCCGCCCCGAGACGCGGCGCGCCCCGCGGCCCAAGAGAAGATCACCCGGACTTGCTCACGCCGCCGAGGATTTGCGAAGGGCGTCCGCCATTTTCGCCAGCTCGTCGTAGCGGCTGCGCTCCGCCGGCGCGAAGCCGTCCGCGCGAAACAGCGCGCCGACCGGATCCGGCGCGATCGCAGGGAGAGCCAGCAGCGCCTCCGTCACCTTCGCGCGCGTCTCCTCGGAGAGGCGGTTCGACAGCACGAGCGCGTCCGAGGGGATGGGGCCGGCCGTGTCGATGAGGAACGCGCCGTTGATGCCCGCGCCCGCCTCCAGCCAGCCCGCGCTCATCGGCTGGCCCGTCGCAGGATCCAGCGAGAGGTACGTGGCGCCCGCGTCGGCGTCGCCTTCGAGGACCGCGCACGCGACGCGCTCGTGCGAGCCGAGGAAGCTCTGGCGGCCGAAGAGCTTCGCCGGGTCCAGCCCGGCGGCGGCGATGCGCATCCGCGGGACCAGGTAGCCGGCGGAGCTGCTCGTGTCGACCCACGCCATGTGCGCGCCTTCGAGGTCCGCGAGCGTCGCGATCTTGGAGCTGTGCCGCGTGAAGATCGCCGCGTGGTAGCCGGTGTCGCCGCTGCGCGTGCAGCAGAGCGCGAGCGACGCGATCGCCGGCTTGCCGTCGTCGTGCGTGCGCGAGAGATCGATCGCGACGAGGGGAGGCGCCCACGCGACGTGCGCGCCGCCCGACTCCATCCACTTGGGCAGCGCCGCGTAGCTCGGCAGCACCTTGGGCGTCACCTCGCGGCCGAGCGTCCGCGCGAGATCCCGACAGAGCAGCGCGAGGTGCCGTTTGGCCTGGGCCGAGCCGGAGACAACCGCGAACACCAGCGCCCCTTCCGGGCGCCTCGATTCCGAAGCCACGCGCGCACTATGGCCGATGCGCGCGGCGATCGAAAGAGACCAGAGGCGTGATCTCTGCGGTGGTGGGACGTTGTTTGGTAGCTCAGGGCGCGGGCAGCGGAGGCCACACGCCCCAGATGTCCTGTCGGCTCCGCATGTGCGCGGTCATGTCCTTCGGCAGGATCTCGAACTGCGCGTTCGCCGCCGCGATCAGCGCGTCGCACGCAGGATCGCGGACGATCGGCGCCTGCTCGTGCGGGTCCTTCAGCACGTCGAAGCAGAGGTATTCAGGGTCCTCCGCGCGCGCGAGGACCTTCTTCGAGCCGAGCATCATGCCCCAGTTCGGCAAGTAGTACTCCCACACCCACGACACGTTCGTGAGCGGGCGAGGGCGATCCCACGTCTCCGGGCGCGTCAGCGGCGCGCCGATGACGCGGTTCTGGTGCTGCGCGATCTCGGGCGCGCCCCACACGCCGAGCAGATCCATCACCGTCGCTGCGAAGTCGTACTGGAGCAGGTACGCGTCCTTCTTGCGGCGCATCTGCGCCTCTTCGCTCGCGGTGAGCACGCCCTCGGGCGCGTCGATCCAGGCCGGCACGTGGATCTCCTCTTCGAACACGGTCGCGGAGTGATCGTTCTCGTTCCTGTGCTCGTAGAGCGCTTCGGCGTGATCCGACGTGTAGACGATGATCGTGCGCTTGCCGGCTTCGGTCTTGCGGACGTGCTCGATCAGCTTCGCGACCGCCTTGTCGGAGAGGTACACCGCGTTCTTGTAGTGGTTCTTTCCCTCCTCCTTCTTCGTGTGCTTGTCGGCGGAGGGCTGGTACGGCGCGTCGTTGTCGTCGACGTGCCGCGGGCGGTGGAGGTTCGAGTAGTGGACCACCGCGAAGAACGGCTCCTTCAAGTCGTCCCAGTGCTTGATGGCGTACTTCGAGAGCTGCGCGTCGAGCGCGCCGATCAGCGTGTCGCTCTTCGGGTCGATGTTGGTGCCGCCCGCGAAGTGGCCGAGCGGGAGATCCTGCACGTACAGGCGCGAGTTGCCGAAGATGAGGTTCTGGCTCGTCCAGTAGGCCGTGTCGTAGCCGGCGGCGTGCGCGTAGTCCCACAGAAGAGGCGCCTTGTGGATGACCTCGAAGCTC
The DNA here is from genome assembly GCA_046351455.1 of Polyangiaceae bacterium. GTDB lineage: Bacteria > Myxococcota_A > Polyangia > Polyangiales > Polyangiaceae > JADJRH01. The sequence goes on along the minus strand of JAXLYM010000006.1, from coordinate 87,741 downwards.
GACGTCGGGTCGATGCCGGCCCACAGATTCGACACCGCGACCGCCGTGGAGGACGCGGCCGAGCGCATCTGCGTGAACGCAAATCGCCGCGGCGTGAGGTCGTTCGTGAAGCGGCCCGGCTTGTCGCACGCGGGCTCGTACTCGTTGCACACGTGGTCGACACGCTCGCTCTCCTGCAGGATGAAGAGGACGTTGCGAGGCGTGGGCACCGCGGGCGTGAGCTTGGGCAGCTCGTCCGGGAAGCGGCGCTGCACGCGCACGAGCGTCGGCTTCTCGGGCTTCTGGATGCACTCCGCGCGCTCCAGCGCGTAGCGCGCGACCGAGTGGAAATAGATGAGATCCGGCGGCGAGGACTGGATGTTCGCGCGGTAGCTGACGGGCACGCCGAACGCGAGGATCACGAGGCCGAAGGAGATCGCCTGCGCGACGATGCGGTGCTTGCGGCGAGGCCGCACGACGAGGCGCGCGAGCACCAGGATCGCGAGCGCGATCACCACGGTCGCGAAGAGGATCGCGAGCGTGCCGGCGGTGCCCATCGGGAACGTGGCGACGAGGACGCTCGGGAACGAGGCCGAATAGAGCGACGTGTCGTACCCGGCGTACACGTTGTGGCGCCAGAAGAAGGCGTGCTGCACGCCCGCCGCGAGGCCGACCAGCGTCGCGAAGACGCCCGCCGCGAGCTGCCGTCCGCGCCCCTTTCGCCGCGCCGCCGCGACGAGCAGCGCGCCCCACATCACCGTCACCAGGAGCGAGTTGCCCCAGTACCCGGCGGCGTGCGGCGCATCGAAATGGAAGACGCGCACCGGCCGCCGCGCGATGTCCGCGATCAGCGCTCCCACGCCCGGGATCGCGAGGCACGCGGCGGTCGCGAGCCGGTGGAGCTTCCGGATGCGCGCGCGCGCGAGGTGCGCCTTCGCCCACGCGCGGGGGGCCTTCACCTTCACGGGGACGTTCCCGACCTCGGGCACGATCGGGGCGGCGGGCCAGCCGGGTAGGATCGCGGCGTCCGGATCGGCCGCCTTTGGCACAGGCGCGATCTCCGGCTCGGGCGTGCCGGACGACGGGACGGAATCGGCTTCGGTCATAGCGACAGCGGACGCGGGACGAACGGCCCCATTCCCGGGGGCGGCGGCGAGTCGCGGTGCGTCCCGAGGACGTTCGCGAGGGCCTTGGCGGCGCGCTCCCCGTCAGCGGGCTCCGCGCCGCGAAGCGAGTAAAAGACGGCGTACCGATCGGTCGATGCGGGCGGCTCGGGACCTCCTTTGCCGAGCAGCGCGACCGTTAGCACGATGCGCGCCGACCCCTTGCGGAGCACCACATCGAGCCCTCCGTCCGTGACCCCGCGCACGTCGACGACGTCGAACCCTTCGAGCGTCTGACCGGCCGCGACGGGCGCGATCAGCGCGAGCTCTTCCTTGTTCGCGGCGCGCGCCGGGGCCCCGCTCTCCGACGTGGTCGCGCCGCCCGCGAACTGGCTCGAAGGCGTCGGCCCATCGCCGGTGGGCCGTCGCGAATCGCCGCAACCCGAGGCAAATGGGGCCAGCGCGATCAGGAGCCCCGGAAGAAGGATGCGAGACGCGTGGGGAGGGTTCTTTCGCGATGGAGCGCGACCCGCGGGCCAAAGGGAGATGCGCTTCGATGGTCGACGGTCGCTCATGGGGATTTCGGGGCGGCGCCGAATTTGAGCGCCTCGGCTTCTCCGACGAGCGCGGCCAATACGCGATCCGCGCCCGCTTTGTCGAGGTCGAGCGCGCCGTCGGGATCGCTGTGGCAGTCGCGGATCTGCAGGCAGAAGAGGCAACCCGCGCGGCGCGTGCAACCGCCGGGGCATCGGCGCGTGAGGGCGAGGGACCAGCGCACGCACGCGCGCAGCACGTCGAGCGTGATCGCGTCGGCGAAGCCGGCTCCGTCCGGGTGCGCATCGACGAAGGCGATCGACGGCTCCGCTTCACCGTCGCCGCGGGAAAACGCCTGGATCCACGTGATCTCGATGTCCTCTTCGCCGTGGTGCAGGAAGGCCGGCAGCGTCGTGCGGAACAGGTGCGTGAGCGCGTGCAGCGAGGCCGCGTCGATCGCGCCGAACGACGCCGCCGGCAGCCCGAGCACCGCCGCCCGCGTGGTGTACGCGCACGCGATCGGATCGGCGTAGAGCGTGGTGTCGCGCACGAGGCCGTTCGGATCGAACCGGCGGAACCCGAACGTCTCCTCGCGCACCGTGACCGGCACGTGGCGCAGCGCGAACGAAGCGCCCCCGAGCGTGCGGAGCGCCTCGGCGCGGCGGGTGCGAGCGCGCGCGTCGTCCTTCGGAGGCGTCGACGTCGCGCGGCGATCGTCCCCGGTGCGGCGCTCCAGCAGCGTCACCTCCACGCGGCGCATGCGGCTCGTCGTGATGGCGCGCTCCTCGCGCTCGCACGCGACGCGGCCCGCATCGAGGCCGTCCTGCTCCTCCAGCGGCAGCACCGAAAAACGCTTCTTTTGTCGGACGAACACGCGCCCCGGGTACGCCGCCGCGAGGGCGCGCTCGCGCTCCACCTCGAACAGCACGTCCCCCGTCGGCCGGTCCACCACGCGCGCCGCGTCGCCCGCGCCGAGCGCCGGGGCCTCCCCGGAGGCGCCCGTCGAGAGGCGGTACGTCTTCTCCACGCGCGCTTCGCCGGTCGACGGATCGATCACGCGCCGCGACCGCTCCACGAGGCGCGCCGGCACGAGCGTGCGCGGATCGTCCTTCGCCGACAGCGCCGGGCGCGATCCCTCCGCGCGCAGCGCCGCGAGCGTCTCCTTCACGAGCGCGTGCGAGAAGTCGACGGCGAGCTCCTCCTCCGTGTGCTCCGCCTCCGCGAGGGCCGCGCGGATGTGGGCGATCTGCACGTTGCGCGACGACGGATCGACGACGAGCGTGCACCCGTGGCCGAGGTCCACGTGCGACGGGACGGGGCGCTCCTTCACGAGCAGCGCGGCGAACGGCTCCAGATCCGGCTGGAAGAAGTGGACGATCTTCTGCTCCAGGTTCGCGGCGGCGATCTGCTCGTCCGTGAGCGCGGCGGGCGCCTCTTCGGTCGTCTCGATCGGGATCTCCTCCGGCGGCTCGTCCTTGCGCGCGGCGCCGGAGCCGACGCTCTCGCCCTTGCCGAGGGCCACGCGCTTCGCCTTCGGGAAGCGGCCGACCTTCTGTCCGACGTGCGACGTGAGCAATGGCAGCGCCGCCCACCGCGCGGCCGAAGCGCGCGCCACGACCACCTGCGCGCTCGACAGCGCGTCGTTCCCGCGCACGGACGGATCCGCGAACGAGCGCCCGCGCGTCGCCACGCCGCGGCCGATCATGATCTCGTTCGCGCGCGTCACGTCCGAGGCCGCGAGGATCTCGTCGTAGCCGAACAATTCCGCGGAGAGCCCCACGCCGAGCGCTTCGCCGAGCGCGTGCACGGCCGGGTGCAGATCGCTCGCCGCGGTGCGCGCGGGCAGCACGTACGACACGCCGTCCGGGTGCGGCGCGCCGTCCACCTCGGGCCCGAGCACCAGGAAAGGCCGGCCCACGATGCGCTCCGCGAACCGGCCCAGATCACGGAAGAGCGGCGTCGCCGTCGCCACGAACCGCAGCCGCTCGCCGTTCGCGTTCGGCGGCAGGGCGGGGGACGCGCGTCGGGCCGCGCGGCGGAGGCGCCGGAGCAGGTGCGCGAGGTGCGCGCCGCGCGGTCCGTGATGCCGGTCCAGCTCCGGCACCACGATGAGGCCCAGCGTGCCGAGGTACGCGCCCCAATCGTCCTGCTGCCCGCACAGATCGCGGTGCACCGCCTCCGGATCCGCGAACACGAGGCCCGGCTGCGCGCGCCCCGGATCCACGGCGCCGGCCGAGCCCGCGATGCGCGCCGCGTGGATGTTCCACTGCCACTTCGCGTCGGCCGCGCGCTTGCGGAACCGCTCCTCGGCGCGGCGCGCCTCCTCCGCGTCCGGCGCGAGGTAGAGCACCGTCTCGCTGTCGACGAGCAGCGTGTAGAACACCAGCAAATCGAGCAGCGTGCGCTTCCCGCTGAGCGGCGGCGTCGTGAGCAGCACGTTGCGCCGCTGCGCGAAGGCGTCGCACGCGAGGCCCTGGTGCACGTACAAACCCGCGCCCATCCCGAGCTCGCGCAGCATGTCCTCGAGCACGCGCTTCGACGCGAGCTCGGTGCCGGGCGAGATCTGCGCGGGCCCCGAAATCGGCTCCACCGGCGCGAGCGCGAGCGGACCGGCGCTCTTGTGCACGGCCTCGATCATCGGTCGCACGGCCAGCAGCTCGGGCGGCGGAGGCTTCTGTTCCGGCTCTTTCTTCTCTTCCTCCTTCGGCTTCGGCGGCGTGCGCAGGTTCTTCTGCAGGCCGTCGAGGAGGATGAGCGCGCCGGCCCACAGCGCGGTGTGCAGGTGACCGCCCGCGGCGCCCGGCAGCGAGAAGACCAGCAGCGTGACCATCGCGAGCACGAGCGGCCGCTGCCACCGCACGAAGCGCTCCTCGACCATCTCGACCGAGGTCCAGTGCCCGAGCAGCTTGTACGTGCGGCCGAAGAGATCGTCGGAGAGCGGGAGGCTCACGATCTCGGCCTCGGGCATCTTGCGGCCTTCTTTCAGGGCTTCCTGGATGGCCTTCTGGTGCTCGGCGCGCTCCTTCGCGAGGATGTCGTCGGGCTTCTGTTCGAGGCTCGCCATCTCCGCGAGCGTGCGCCCGGCCCAGATCACGAGCGCCAGGTACACGAGCGCGAGCAGGATCACGCTGAGCGGCAGCGCGGCCGGCCCCGGAAGCACGATCGGCCCCGTCGGGATATGAAGCCGTTCGCGCACCTCGGCCTCTTGCCCGAGCAGCAGCGCCGCGTGGTGCCCGAGCCCTTGCTCCCCGAGCGCCGAGAGCAGCGCGTCCGTCACCCAGACCGCGAACGCGAGCGCCATCGTCGCGATCCCGGCGAGCGCGAAGATCGGCCCGGTCGCGATGCGATTCGCGCGCTGCTCCAGCCACGTGCGCACCATGGACCCGGCCGCGAGCAGCGCCGCGACGACCGCCGAAACGCCGATCAACGCCGCCCAAACCGGCGCGTACCGAGCCCCGAGCACCCACGCCCCGAGCATGTCGAGGATCGCAGCGGCGGTGCGGCTCACGAGGTCGCCTCCGCCTTCTTCGCGCGCGGCGCGCCCGCACGCACGAGCGACGCGCGGTCGAGATCGGTGCGCACCACCAGCAAATGCACGCGGCTCTCGTCCTCGGAGACCGGGTTGATCTCCCACGTCCCGCGCACGTTCTCCGCGTCGAACGTCTTCTCGAACAGCTCGCGCGCGGCCGGCGGCACCACCGCGACGCGGCGCGTGTGCTCGTTCGAAGCGCCCACCGCGGCCACCGTGAGCGGCGCCGAGAGCTTCAGCGCGAGCTTCCGCAACATGTCGCGAACGGCTTCGGCCACGGCGGTCGCGAGCGCCGGGCTCGGATGCGAGAACGGCGACAGACCGCCGCCCGTCGCGAGCTCCCGCAGGCTGAACGCGAGCAGCCGCGCAGGCTCCGTGAACGGCGCCGCCGCCCACGCCGAGGCCACGTCGCGCCCGTCCTTCTCGCGGACCTTGCGCTCGTCCGCGATCGAGTCGCGGAGCAGCCGCCCGGCCACCGCCGTCACCTCCGGAGGCCGCACGTCCTCGTACACCGCGAGCGCGTCCGACTTCGCGACGACGCCGCGGAACAGGATGCCGCCGCTCGATTTCGCATCATCGAGCCGCTCGTCGAGCCGCCGCTCTTCCTGCGAAAGGGCGTGCTCGGTCCGCGCGAGCGCCGCGCGCACGCCCTCCAGCCGCAGGAGCGCCTCTTCGAGCCGCTCCTTGTACGCGCGGTAAATCCGCTTCAGCCAGAGGAGCCGCGTGTAGTCGAGCCGCTCGTAGAAGTAGCCGACGATGTCGTGGTTCACGTGCCGCGCCATCGCCTGATCGAGATCGTCGCGCGCCTCGACCACCCAGTTGTGGTGGCGTTTGCGGTGCTTGTAGAGCCGGTACGACGTCGACGACGTCGAGAACGCGGCGCCGAGCGCGAACGGGATCGCGCCGTTCGCGAGCATCCACGGCAGCTCGTTCGGCAGCGGCGCGAGCGCGTCGAAGAAATGCGGATCCGGCACCGCGAGGAACCGCAGCGCCCCGCGCAGGATGCCCGCCGTCAACACCGCGCCGACGCCCGCGGCCATCGACCCGAACACGCGCATCCGGAGCCGCCGCGGCCGCGCGAACACCGCCGTGCGCAGCGCGTCGAGCTTCGCGTCGAGCGGGGACGACGGGAAATCCTGCAGGTCCGGCGCCTCGATCGCCGCGGAGATCGCGTCCAGATCCGATTTCGTGCGGGACAGCGCCTCGCGCAGGAACTCCAGCGCGCGCGCATGACCGCGCGGGCTCCCGGAGCACAGCTCATCGACGCGCTCCCCGAGCTCCCGCGTGACGCGCTCCTGGCAGGCCTTGCCGCGGTGCTCGATCTCGGCCGCGAGCCGGTCCATCTTGAAGCGCTCGACGTCGTCGCGGAACGCCTGGATCTGGTGCAGCACGCTCGCGCGCCACAGCGGGCCGAACCTCAGCTCGACGATGTCTTCGGGGCTGTCGTCCTCGCCGATCTCGGGCACCGCGATCTTCGGCGGATCCAGGTGTTTCGAGAGCAGCGACGCGTCCCGCGAAGGCCCGGAGCCCTCCTTCCACAGCTCCACCTCGAGCGCGCTCCGCGACAGCGCGAGCCGCCCCGCCTCCGCGCCGATCTCCTCGATCGAAGGCGCCTGCCCGGTGCGGAACACGCCGAGGATCTCCGTCGCGAGCCTTGCTGCGCACTTGCGCGTGAGGGCCGCGTCGTCGAACAGCAGCGTCGCGCACGTGAAGGTCGCGAAGCAGCACGACGGGTCCGCGCTCTCCAGCTCGACGAGCGGCCGCGCGCCGCCCTCCCGATCGCGGAGCCTCGACAAAAGAAGCAGGTTCAGGAACGCGGCGAACGTGCGCGTGAGCTCCGCGCGCGACAAGAGGTACTTCCCGCTCTGATCCTCCGCGAGGTACACGCGCCCGCCGAGCCGCTCCGGCCCGTACGCGACGCTCGCCTTCTCCAGCGCCGCGAGCGCCGCGCCCACCCTGGCGGCGTCCGCGGCGCGCGGCAGCGCGAGCAGCGGCACCACGCACAGCGCGCCCTCCCCGGAGACGAAGATGCCGGGCAGCTCCCGCCGCAGCTCGATCGCGAGCGCCGAGGCGAGGGCCGGGGCCCGCGCGCACGTCGCCTCGTCGCCCAGATCGCCCACGAGGATCACGTCGCACCGCGGCCCGCGCGCGTCGGTCGCGTCGGTCGTCTCGACGAAGTGAGACAGGTCGAGCAGCGTCCGGATCGCCTCCTTGGCGCCCTCGATCACCTTCGCCGGATCCGCGTCCTCGATGAAGACGAGGTTCCTCCCGCGGCCCGCCGGATCGGGGAACGCGGCCTCCGCGACCTCGCGCCCGAACGCACCGAGGCCCACCAGCAGCGTCGGGTGCTGCGGCTCGGCGACGCGGAGATCGCCGGGTGCGGGCGCGGGGCCGTGGTCCAGAAAGAGCCCCGGCCCTAGATCCCGCGCTCTTTCCGGAACGCCGCGAGCACCGCCGTCTCCTTCGCGAGGTGCTCGCTGAGCGGCTTGCCGCCCGCGCCGTCCGCCGTCTTCGTCAGCTTGGTGAGCAGCGCCTCGTGCGCGTCGAGCGCGCTCTTGATGGCCGCTTCGTCACGATCGTCGAGCAGCGCCGCGAGCTTCTTCTCCCAGCCTCTTTGCACCCACGCGCGCTGCACGGCGACGCGCCCGCGGTACTGCGCGAAGGCCTGATCGCGGAATTTCCCGAGGCGCCGGCGCTCCGCGTCGAGGTCCGGATCCTCCAGGTAGAAGCCCTCGCCCGCGGCGCCGCCCGGGTGGTGCGCAATGAAGCCGAACGCGCTCCCGAGCGCGAAATCCCGCAGATCGTCGCTCGCCACGGCCACGTCGGTGTGCTTCTCGCGCCGCTTCGCCACCCTGTCGGCGTACGCGACCTTCGCGTCGTTCTCCTTCACGCCTTCGATCGAGATGCGGAACAGCCGCGTCTCCGCGTCCGGCGCGCCTTCCCAGTTCTTGTCCTGGTGGATCGGGATCTGCGGCACGCCCTTCGGCAGGTGCGTGGCCTTCGCCGACTCCCCGAGCTCGCGCGTCTTCACGCTCAGGTAGCGCCGCTCGTACTCGACCATGCTCTTGATCGCGTGCAGCGGGCAGCCGAGCTGCGCGTAGTAGAAGATCACCGCGTGCGGATCCTCGGTCGAGATCACCTGACCGCGATCGATCCGGTGCGACTGCAGCCGCGAAAGATGCTGCCCGAGCACGCCCGCGTAGTCCGGGTGGTGCACCACGTACGCCTTGTCCGGCAGGAGCGGCGCGCCCACGCTCAGCGTGACGAACGGCTTGCACTTGCTCGCGGCGTGCTCGAGCTTGTCCTTGATGTAGTCGTCGATGTCTTCCTGGCTCGTGCGCCGCGCCTCTTCGATCCAGGCCGGATCCGCGGGTGAGGGGAGCCCCGTCGCCGTCTTCTCCAGCGAGCGCCGCGCGTGGGCCAGCCGCGCCTCGAACGTCAGCTCCTCGTCGAGCCGCAGCCCGCGCTCGTCGCGATCCCCGAGGATGCGCCCGCGCAGCGTCGTCGACGCGATCCGCAGGAGCTCCTCGATGATGCGCCGTTGCACGTCCAGCTCCGCGCCGCCTTCGCCCGCGACCTCCGCGAGCCGTGAGAGCGCGCCGGAGAGCTGGAAATCCGAGGTCCGCACGATGCGCCGGTACAGGTGCTCCCACAGCCGCGCGCCGGTGCGGTGATCCTGCAGCACCTCCACGTCGAGCACGAAGCGGTTCGCGTCGCTGCCGGCCGCGCGCGCGCCGCCCTCCGCGAGCAGCTTCGCCGCGCGCTGCTCGAGCTGCCGAAGCACGCGATCCACGCGGGCGAAGAAGTGGAAGCTCGACGTACGGCGCCGATCCAGCTCCTTGATGACGGCGGACGTGAACTCCAGCATCGCGTTCGCGCGGATGCGCCACCGCAGCCCGTCCACGACCTCGCGGTACCAACCGGCGAAGGCCGCGGCGACCTCGAAGTAGTCGTTCTGCCGCCCCGGCAGCTTCTCCATGAACGTCTCGGGCGCGGCCACCCGGAGCGCCTCCACGCGCCGCTTGAAGTCCTCCAGGAGCCGCGGATCCGTGAGCACGAGGCTCCGTTCGTAGGCTTTCCGCATCTCTTCTTGCTGCGCGAGCAGCGCCTGCCGCAGGACGGCCTGGAGGTAGCGCGTCTCCGTCGGCCCTTTTCCGCGGGCGATCTCGGCGAGCGACAGATCGCTCTTCCCGGTCGCGACCTCGACGGCGGCCTGCGCGGCCTGCGCGCGCGCCGACTCCTCGCTCTTCGTGATCTGGCCCGCGAGCGCGCCCCACGCGGCGGCGGTCTCGCTCTGCACGCGCTCCGGATCCTTCTCGAACGTCGACAGCTCCGCCTCGTCCCAGGTGCGCAGCTTGATGCACGCGTCGATGCGCTTCAGCACGTCTTCGCGGCACCGCCGCAGGAACGCTGCGATCGCCCCTTCACCGCCGCCGGTGCCGCCGCGCACCCACTCCACGGACCGCCGGAACGGCTCCCCTTGTTCGCCCGGAGAAGCGGCCTTCGCCTCGAACCCGCGCGCGAACGCGTCGTCCGCCGTGTCGAGATCCGTCCCGTCCCCGAGCGCCGCCGCGCCGCCCGGAACCGCCGCGAGCAGCAGATCCGCCCCGAGCCGGAGCGCCGTGTACTCCAGCAGATCCTGCGTCGGCAGCACGAGCGCGCTGATGCCGAACGAGCCGAACGCCTTCGTGAACCCTTGCTCGTCGAGCTGCGCCAGCTCGCGCGTGTCGTTGTCGAGCGTGGAGCCCTCCTTGTCCACGATCGTCGAGAAAATCTGGGCGAACGCCGCGTCCGCGATCGCCGGATACACGCCGGACGGATCCGCGATCACGACGCCGTCGGAGGTCTTCTCCTCGACCAGATAAATCTGATCGAACGGCGGCCGATCGACGTGCGTGCGCTCCTCGCTGTCGGGGTCGTAGTGGAATTCGACGGGCGCGGACGGGCTCGCGCTCTCCAGCAATTCCAGCTCGGTCATGGCCGAGTAGCCGTTCGCCATGATCTTGTCGAACTGGTTCGGCGGCAGCCCCTTCGCCTTGAACACGTTCGGCAGCACGAAGGTCCCGATCATCACGTGCCCGCGCGATCCGCCGAGCAGCCGTCGCATGGTGCACGCCATCGTCGCGAAGCCGCCGGAGCCGGTGCCGCCCGCGAGCGACGCGTAGATGTAGACCTTCGCGGCCTTGTTCGCGCGGAACGGGTTGTGGATGTCGTACGCGCGCCGGATGGCCTTCTCGATCGTCTCCAGGATCTTTCCGCGATCGTTTTCGAGGTGGTGGTAGAGCGCGAGCCGGCTCTCGATGCGGATCTGCCCGGCGCCTTTGCCGCGCGTGTCGCGTGGCCGGTAGTAGTCGGGCCACCACTGCGTGAAGAGCGCGTCCGCCTTCGCGTGCAGCTTCCCCTGCTTGAGATCGACGTACTCGGGCTTGTGGAAATCGCTCAGCAGGAAGCGGTGCGCGGTGTCGATCCAGGCGAGCCGCGAGAGGTCGTCCGCGTCCGTGTCGAACGCGAAGAAATGCACGAGATCGCGGTACCGATCGTACGAGTCTTCCTGCTTCACCTTGCGAGCGAGCTCGTCGACGATGGCGCCTCCGCATCCGCCGAGACCGATGAAGAAGGCGGGTGCGATCTTGCTCTCACGCAGCGGCATACGGGGCATTCCTTCCGCGAGGGGATTCGAGCCCTCGTATACCTTAGGCGGGGCGCCGCGGGGCGTTGATGCGCTGCCGATTCAGGGCTCGGCACGTCGTTCGGCGGCGCGGCGGAGGAGCACGGGCCGACGTTCGCTGCGCACCGTCGCGTCGAGGGGGGCGGACGCGCCGCGGAGGCGTTACGTTGCGGTCATGGGCCTTTACCGAGCCCGCGACCTCCTCCTGCCGCCGTCGCTGATCAGCTTCGTGCGACTGCCGCTCGCGGCGGTGTTCCCCTTCGTGCATGCGCGGCCGTGGCTGGCGTTCGGGGTGATGGTGGCGTCGGGTTTCTCGGACGTGCTCGACGGCTTCTGGGCGCGACGTTTCGGCCAGGCGACGGCGACGGGCGCGGTGGTGGACCCGATCACCGACAAGGTCTTCGTGCTGACGGTGGCGTTCACGCTGGTGCGCGCGGGCGATCTCTCGCTGGGCAGCGTGCTCTTGCTGTCGACGCGGGAGATCGGGGAGCTGCCGCTCGTGATCTGGCTCTCGATCGACCGCGCGGCGCGGAAGCGAAAGCGGGAGCACGCGAAGGCGAACGTGCCGGGCAAGCTGGCCACGGCCCTGCAATTCGCGGCGGTGACGGCGGCGCTGTTCCACGCCCCGCAGACACAGTGGCTCGTGGGCGCGACCGCGGCGATGGGCACGGTGGCAGCGATCGCGTATTGGCGCTGGGCGCTCACCCCGGACAGGCCGGCGGCGTAATCCTCCGTCGCGGAACGCAGGGAGTGTACGCCGCACGCCGGCAGGTGGGGCGCGTCTGCGCTCGATGGACGCGCGTGCTGTATACAGCACGAAATCCCTCGCCCGCACGTGGAACTGGCCTAGGCTGAATCCTTCGGAGCGGGTGGGGACGGGGGCGATTCCGTTCTGCCCGTGGGAGCAGGGTCTTCGAAACGGGTGGTGGCTGATGGCCGGTTCGAGCTCGCAGAGCGGTTCGTCTTTCGTCCCGGGTTCTCTGGTCGCCGGCAAATACCGGCTGATCAAGTCGATCGGCGAGGGGGCGATGGGCGTCGTGTGGTCGGCGGTCAACGAGATGACGTCGGGAAAGGTCGCGCTCAAGCTCATCTGGAAGCCCGAGCCGGAGTACCGCCAGCGGCTCCTCCGCGAGGCGCAGGCGTGCGGTCGACTTCGCCACAAGAACATCATTCAGATTCACGACGTCGGCATGACGGAGGCGGGCGATCCCTTCCTCGTGATGGAGCTGCTCGCGGGGGAGACCTTGGCGGATCTGCTCGCTCGCAAGCGTCGTTTGCCCCCTGCGGAGGCGTCGGCGATCGGTCGGGACATCGCGCGGGGGCTCTCGGTCGCGCACGACGCCGGCATCGTTCATCGGGATCTGAAGCCCGCGAACATCTTCCTTCACAGCGAGCCCGGGGAGGATCGCCCGGTGGTGAAGGTGCTCGATTTCGGCGTGGCGAAGAACCTCGCGAACAACGACGGCCTCCGCACGGCGACGGGCGGCGCGGTCGGCTCGCCGATGTACATGAGCCCCGAGCAGGCGAGGCGCGCGCCCGACATCGATTACCGCGCGGACCTCTGGTCGCTGGGCGTCGTGATGTTCGAGATGCTGACGGGGGAGCGCCCGTTCCGCGGCGATCTGGCGGAGGTGCTCCATCAGATCCAGCGCGGTGACATCCCGACGGTGGGCCGCCGCATCCGCAAGATCGATCCCGAGCTGGACGCGCTCGTCAGCGGCTGTTTGACGCGCGATCTCGACGAGCGCCTCGGGCCCGCGGGAGAGATCGCGAGCCTGCTCGATCGGCACGCGGAGCCGGAAGGGCGCGGCCGGCTCCCGTCGCTCCCGGACGATCCGATTCGCCAGCAGCTCGCGCAACCCGGGGATGGCCCGCCGACCGCCTCTTCTTCCGAGGACGGCGCGCTCACGTCGAGCTCCGGGTCGCACCCGCGCGCGCCGGAGCCGCGGCCATCCAGCACGGGTCCGGGTGCGGTGCAATCGCCTGGATACGGAGGGCAATCGCCGGGGTATGGAGCGGGCCAGTCGCCTGGATATGGTGGTCAGTCGCCCGGATATGCAGCGGGCCAGTCGCCCGGATATGCAGCGGGCCAGTCGCCTGGGTATGGCACGGGGGGCATTGGTTTGACTGCGACGGCGCCCGGAGCGGTGGGTCTTCAGCAGACGGCACCGATCGGAGCGGTGGGCGGAGCCTACGAGCATGCATCGACAGCGCGTATGCAGCCGTGGATGATGGCGCCGCGTCCGGGATCCGGGGCCTTTCCGGCGGCGGTGGTGACGGCCGGAGAGATCGGGCCGAGCGGCACGGTGCGCATCGATCCGGACGCGGTGGCGCAGGCGATCGCGGCGCGGGGCCACACCAGCGCGGAGCCGCCTTCGCCGCTGCCGGCGCCCCCGCGGCCGACCGCGTCCAACCCTGGATCGGCGCCCGGCGCGTCCACGGGAGCGGCCTCGTTGACAGCCCCGCTCCCGCAGCAGACGGCGGCGGTGCACGCGACGATTCCGATGCAGCCGAGCCCGGTGGCGTCATCGACGGCCCCGCTGTTTCAGGCGGCGTCGGCGGCCCCTCCATCGAGCGTCGGCCGGGCGGGAGACAACCGGAGAAAGAGGCTGTTCGGCGTCATCGTCGGCGTCGTGGGCGTGTCTTTGATGGCAGGTGTGGCGTTGTTCGTGGTGTCGCGAAGACAAGCGGGATCCGGGGGAGCCGACCCATTCCCCGGCGCGACGGCGACAATGGATCTGACCGCGCCTGTCATTGCACCGCCGCCGCCTTCGGTCGTCCCGACGGAGGACAGAAAGCCCGAGTCGCCCGCACCGACAACGGACCTGACGCCGCCGCTTCCCACGGTGACAGTGCCTCCGAAGCCCGCAGTAACAGCACCTCCAAAGCCCGTGGTGACGGCGCCTCCGAAGCCCGTGGTGACGCCGCCGCTCCCCGCAGTGACGGCACCTCCGAAGCCCGCAGTGACGGTGCCTCCGAAGCCCGTGGTGACGGCACCTCCGAAGTCGACATCGGGCGGCTGCAAGAACACGTTCGGAGTTGGCTGCAAGAAATAGGGACCGAACGGCTGCAGCAGCGACAGGCGCCGTCGTCGGTGGAGCCGTGATCCTGTGCGACCTGGTTTGGGGGCCGGGGAACGGTCCGGACAGCGGGCTCTCTTTCACCCTTTTGGGGTTCGCGCTGGTGCTCCTGGGCGTGGTCGGCGCGCTCTTGGGAACGGCCTTGGGCGTGGGGCTCATCTCCGCGTTCGTGCTGGGCGCGGAGGCAGAGGAGAGCCGCGTTCTCGACAGGATGGATCGCGCGTTGCTGCCCAGCGCGCTCACGCTCCTGCTCGTCGTCGGCCCGGTGTCCCTCCTCGCGCCGGTGACCAGCCCTTGGTGCATCGTCATCTGCAGCGGCGCGGTCGTGGTCGCGCTCGTGATGTTCGGGCTCCTGGCGGTTCGGGACGTGCGCCGTCTGAGGTGGCTGGGCCGCCTCTTCCGCGGTGAGCTGGAGAGCTATCGCCTCGTCCCCGGGGCCTTCGATGTGACGCCGCTGTTCGGCGGGACCGACGAGGGGCTCGCGATGGGTCATATCTGCTTCGTCCCGCCCCCCGAGCCGCCTCCGAAGGCGCCGTATCGGGAAAAGGCCCCCGCGGCCGCGCCGGACCCCGTGGTGGTGGCGCGCGTTCCGATGGCCCTCCGCGCCGCGCGTCGGCCGTTCTTGCTGCGGCTCGTGCTCACGACCTGCGCGATCGGGCTCGCGCTCTTCATCACGGCGCTGCGACTGAGAGCTCTTTGGTAGCTGATCGCGGTGGTCCTGCGCCTCCGAGCGATGTGACCGCCCCTCGCGGCCGAGCGTCTCTGTTCGTTCGGCCCAATAACGGGCTCAAGTGCGGGAAATCAGGCCACAACCCGTCGGCTTTCCCATCCGGAAGGGGGAGGCTCTCGGTTTTTGGCCTCCTCCTCGGTGCGGAACCGATGAGGTGCTCTCTTTCGAGGGGGCGCGCTGCTGGGGAGCTGAGGGGGACGGCTCGGCGCTGCGCACGACGTGGATTCGTGACGCTCCCCGCCGGCTTGGAGGGAGCATGGTATTGGAGAGGGAGCATGTCGTTCGGTCCCAACGCGCCCGCGCCGCCGCCTGGATCGCCACCGCCCACGGTCTCCCAGGACCAGATCTCGCAGGAGGATCGCATCCTCGCGGCGGTGTCGTATGTCGGGTACTTCACCGGGCTGTGGCTTGTCGCCCCCATCGTGATCTACGTGGTCAAGCGGGAGAAGTCGCGGTTCGTCGCCCATCATGCGCTCCGCGCGGCGCTGCTTCACATGCTGGCGATCCCGGTGTTCTTCGCGAGCTGGATCCTGGCGTTGGTCCTCGCGTTCACGGTGGCGGTGCTCGTGGACAACGGGCACCACGGTCGCGGCGACCAGATCATGGGGGGGTTCGTGCTGGTGCTCTACGTGCTCGGCTGGGCATTGCCGTGGTTCGTGTATCTCCTCGTGTGCGGTTTGGCGGCGATCCGCGCCTTCCAGGGCCGACTCCGGACGACCACGCTCCTCGGCCGCCTGGTCGAGCGCATGCTCGGCTCCGACAAGACCGTCGCGCCCCCCGACGCGCGGCCCCCCGGCGGCTTCCAGCCCTGAGCGGCGTCGCGGCGCCGCCGACGCAAGGCGGGAGGAGACGGCGTGTGCGGACGGCGGGTCGTGCGGAACGGGCGCCCGCGTTTTCTCGTTCGGCGCGATGGATCGCCGGGCGCGACAGGGGCGAGGATCGATCGACGCCGCGCAGGACGCGGTGGATCTCGCGGCGCTGTTCCGCGAGTTCGCGGCGGCGGTGCGCGGCAAGACGCCCGTCACGGCGGAGATGCTGAAGGAGGCGGCGGACCTCGGGACGGAGCTGCTGCTCGCGTTGAAGCCCAAGAGCGCGAAGAAGGACTGGACGCCGAAGGGCGCGCTCAAGGAGGCGATCGAAGCGCGGAGGGGTGGCTCGTGATGTTCGATTTGCGTTCCACGCTGCCGTGATGGGGGGATGACGCAGGGGAGTGGGGTGGCGCGCGCGCTGGGGAGGCGTATACAACGGGCCGGGCATTTCGCTCGACGGTGGGCCGGGTCGGGCGTGCGATGAAGGGGCGCGGGGCGGAGAGCGCCCCTTTGCTTTCGGGAAGGCGGCTGTTGCGCCGGGGAGGACCGTGGTGGGACGCGCATTGTCACGGGAGTGGGTCCGAGGGATCGGGGTGGCGGCGGTGCTCGCGTCGTCGATGACGGCGTACGCGCAGGGGGCGCTTTTGAAAGGGGACGTGCCTGCGGGGTCGACGGCCGGCGGTGGGGCGTCTGCGGGGGTGGGAACGTCCGTCGCGGCGCACGCATCGGCGGACGAGGACGCGCCGGAGGCGGGGGAGGACGCGCCGGCCACTCCCAACGCAAAGAAGCACTATGCGGACGGCAAAGAGGCGCTGGACGGGGGACAGCTCCCGAAGGCGATTGACGAGCTGACGAAGGCGTATCGGGCGCAGCGCAAGGCGCAGATCGCGTGGAGCCTCGGCACGGCGGAGAGCCGAATGAAGCGGTACCGCGACGCGGCCGAGCATCTGGAGAAGGCGATTCGCAAGGGCCAGAAGGAGCTGGAGGAGCTCGGAGAGCTGAAGTCGGTCCGGCAGATGCTGGAGACCGCGAAGAAGAACGTGGCGACGCTGCGCGTGAAGGTGACGCCGCCGCCGGGCGCGGGCCCGGGTTGGGACGCGCAGATGGAGCTGCTCGTGGACGGGAAGCGGCTTGGATACAAGGGGCCGTTGCCGCCCGAGGTGTACGTGGAGGACGGGACGCGGACCGTGAGCGTGCGCGTGGGCAACGCGAAGGACGAGGCGACGGGGCCCTACGAGAAAGGGACGGTGCGCGAGCTAGCGCTGTCGCCGAAGGAGCCAGTGGTGGTGGCGACGCCGACGGCGAGCGCGCTGGTGACGGCGCCACCAACGGCGCCGCCGCCGAGCGGAAACGGACTACGGCCCACGATCTTGATCGGGGGTGGCGTGCTCGGAGCGGGGTTGTTGGGGACCGGGGCCGTGCTCTTGGTGATGATGGACGGCAAGACCCTGGACGCCGCGAATCAGACAGCGACGCTGAGAGCCGATCACGGAAGGGCGCCTTGCAAGAACCCGCCGCTGTCCATGGCGGCGCAGTGCCGGACGAATTTGGCCACCGTGACCGCGCGAGATTCGTTCGGGAACACTGCGGTCCTTCTCCTGTCGGCCGGCGGGGCGATCGCGTTGGCGACGGCGATTTACGGGTTGTGGCCGACGGCACCCAAGAAGGCGGAGGCGGGGACGGTGCTCGTCCCCTACGCGACGGCGGGCGAGGGCGGAGCCGTGGTTCGCGGCAGCTTCTGAGGAGGGCGCGATGCGATATCTCGTGGTCGGTTTGCTGTCGATGCTGGCGGGTGGAGTGGTCGTTGCGAGCTGCTTCGACGGCGCGCATGATTGTGCTCTGAACGCAGCGGTGGACTGTTCGGGGCAGGGCGGTTGCTCCGCCGCCAGCGATTGTGTGGATAACCAGGATCCTTGCACGAGGCCCGTCTGCAACAACGGCGAATGCGGGACCGAGCCGGACAACGAAGACCAGCCGTGCGGGAACGTGGCTGCTGGAGGAGCCGGGGGCGCGAGCGAGCTTCGCTGCGAGAACGGAGAGTGCATCGGTTGCACGGACCGATCGCAATGCCTGCCAGACACCGAATGCCGAAGTTGGGAGTGCACGAACAAGAAATGCGTCCCCACGAACGGCGAGACGGCGTTGTTCCACGATCCGGTGGGGGATTGTAAGAATGCCACCTGCGCAGGAGGGGCGCTGATCTTCACCACGAACACGGCCGACGCACCGGTCGGGGGCCCGGAGCCGTGCAAAGTGTGGGGCTGCGTGGGCTCGACGCCTCTCGTGGGCGCTCCGGTCGATGCCGGGACGGAGTGCATGCCGTCCATCTGCGGAGTCGGTGCGGACGGCGTGCACCAGGAGCAAACCACGGCCGTCTGCAACAGCGCGGGCGCGTGCACGACGGGGATCAAGATGTCGTGCGGCGATCTCCAGTGCGACAGCGTCACGAAGAAGTGCAAGCCGGAATGCATGAGCAAGGGCGATTGTGTGACCGGCTATTATTGCGATGGCAACCACGCGTGTCAGTTGCTTCTCGTGAACGGATCTCTTTGCGGTCAGGACGGCACCATCTGCAAGAGCGGCTTCTGCGCGGATGGCGTTTGCTGCAACGAAGCATGCGACGGCCTCTGCGAGAGCTGCAATCAGGCCAACACCGCCGGTACGTGCACGCCGCTGCCCGCGGGAAAGGCGGAGTCAGGCGACTGCAGCATGAGCAACCAGGCCTGCAACGGCGCCGGTCAATGTGCGTTCGTGGACGGCCAGACGTGCGCGATAGACCCCGAGTGCGTGAAGGGGAACTGCGTCGACGGGGTATGCTGCGACACGGCTTGTACAGGTACCTGCGTGTCGTGCAATGTCACCGACAAGGAAGGAACTTGCGCAGCGATTCCGGCGGGGACGGACCCTGACGATGAGTGTCTGGGGGGATCGCCGTTTGGGGTTGCGGTGTGCAACGGGGCGGGCGCCTGCCGGTCCCCCGACGGGACACCGTGCGCTGGCGACGGCGCCTGTTTGAACGGCCACTGCACCGACAAATTCGCATCCGTTGGCGTGTGCTGCGCCACCGCGTGCACGGGAGGCTGCAAGACCTGTCAGTCGAACGGCACGTGCTCGACGGTGAGCAACGGCGCCAAATGCAACAAGAACGACAACACCGCCGGCACCTGCACCAACGGCACCTGCAATTGACCCTGTGGCCCTCCAGAAAACCCGGACCGCAGGGCCACGAGCATGTCAAAGGCGTTGCCCTGCGCCTTCCCCCGGCGCGCTCAAGAGCTGAGCCCATCCATCAACAGCGCATTTTCCAGCTCCCTTTTACACTCGGCCACGTCCGCGTGGCGCCAGCCCGGCCTCTTCGCGAGCATCTGCGCGAGCACCGGATTCACGCTGCGCACCGGACGGCCCCGGCGCTCCGGGATTCGTAGCGGGCGCACCGCGCTTGTCTGGTGGCCTGTCTTGAAGGCAGCGATCGAAGCCAGCTCCGGCGCTGTCCCCGGCGGCGCCGTGAAATCGAGCGGCATCTCGCCATTGCTGAGGAGCTCGTACATCGTGATGCCCGCCGCGTACTGGTCCGCGGGGCGCCAATCCGCGTCTTCGCTGTTCAACCATCGCTCGGGCGCGAGGTACGCCGGGCTCCCGTGGATGCGGCCGTTGTGCGAGTTGGGGGCGAAGCGCGTCGTCGTCGCGATGCCGAAATCACCGATCTTCACCGACGGACCTCGGCTGGAGCCTACCAAAAAGAGGTTGTCCGGCTTGATGTCGCGATGCGCGATGTTCTTCGCGTGCAGGAGCGCGAGGCCGTCCAGCATCTGGAGCACGATCGTGAGCCGATCCCGGAGCGTCATCTGCTGGTAGGAGCGGCGCACGCTGGAGTCGCACTTCTCCATCGAGAACCAGAAATGCGGGTACATGTTGCCGTCGGCCGCCCGCACCATCGCGCGGTCGCGGTTGTACACGCGCACGAGCCTGTCCGAGCGCGTCGCCGCGAGGATGCGATACTCGGTCTCGAACCGCTCCGCGAGCCCAACCTCCCCCGTGTCGATCGTGATCTTGAGCGCGATGTCTTCTTTCCGCTCACGGTCGTACACCGCGAACACCGCACCTTCTCCCCCCTGACCGAGGAGCTTGAAGCTCGTGAAGCGATGTCCCAGCGCCGCTTGGAGATCCGCTGTTCGGTAATTCATTCCGGTCGCCTCACGAGGTCACAGCAGGACCCCGCCCCACTTGGGCTTTTTCAATGTCCTCGGCGGAGCTGCGGTGTTCGTCGAGGAGCTGGTGGTCGAAGCGCCGGTCGTCAAGGTCGATGTCGCGGTCGGCGCAGTTGGAGCGGTCGGCGGAGCTGGAGTGGCCGTCACCGCGGGAACGGCGATCGACGTCGCCACCGCCGGCGCGTCGAAGCTGGGTGTCCCCGCAGCAACCGCCGCCGCCGACTCCCCACTTGCCGCCGGAGCCGCCGAGCCGTCCCCCCCGCCGCCCGCCACCGCCGCGAAGATCGCCGCGATCACCCCGATCGCCCCCACGACGCCAATCCACATCCCGAGTCGCGACTTCGGTCCACCGGGGCCCTCGCCGTCGAGCGCCGCATGGGGCCCGGACTCCATCGCCGGCGGCACAGGCGACTCCACCCGCGGCACCGGCGTCGTCAGCGCAGGCTGAGGCACCGGCGTCGCCGAGCCGGCCCCCTGGCCCTTCACCTCAACCTGCGCGTGCTCCTTCTCTTCAACCTGCGCGTGCTCCTTCTCCTCGTGCGGGGCCGACTCCAGCGGCGCCTGGAGCGTCCGCACGTCGTCGAAGCTCACGTCCACCGAGTCCGGCGCGGGCTCCTCCGGCGCCTCCGCGCGCGCCCTTCGCAGGCGCCGCCTCTCGTCCTCGCCGGGGGGCTTCGCGCCGAACAACACGTGCGCGAGCGTCGCCTCGTCGGCGGGCAGATCGTCCAGGTGGAGCTGCAACCCCTTCGGATCGCGCGCCGCCGCGACTCGGAGCTCCTGCAGCGCCGCGCGCCCCATGTCGCGCAGGTTCGGTCGCTCCGCGTGCGGCGCCTCGCTCGCCGGCACGAAGCGGATCGACACGCCGCCCGGGATCTCGATCTCGCGGCCGCTCGTGATCGTCGTCCAGCGGACGTTGGAGCGATACAGGATCGAGCCGAGCGTCGCCGCGGTGTGCGCGATGTTGCCGAACGGCTCGTCGTCCGCGTGCACGATCGTCACGCGCGCCGGCACCGTCTCCGGATCCGCCTCCCAATCGAGACCGAGCTTGCTCTGCGGCACCTGCGGCAGCTCGTCGAAGTTCGCCACGTAGTCGTCCAGGAACGGCACCACCTCCTCCGGACGCTCCTGCACCATCTGGAAGTAGCGGCGATAAAAGGCCCCCTCCGTGTCCCCGCCGCCCGGCGTCGACCCTTCGAGGAAGCGGCGATAGAAGACCGAAATCGCCTCCAGCAACGTGCCGTAATCGAGCGCGCGATCGATCGCGAGCACGCTGTGCGCATACGGCGGCATCGCGCGGCCCGCGTGATCCGTCACCCCCGCGACCCGCAGCGCATACAGGATCGCGACGCCGCCGTGCCCCGGCTCGTATCCGACGTCGTCGCGCGAGAGGTTGCCGAGCGCGAAGGCGTACCGCGCGCTCTCCCGCGGTTCGATGTACTTCATCAGGCGCCAGAGATGGCCGAGGTGACCGCGATCGAGCGCGCCCTGCGGCACCTCCGGCGCATAGATGAAGTCGATCTGGTGGCCGGGGACGGCGCCGAGCAGCGCGTGAAACCAGGTCGGATCGCGCTCCGCCACGTACCGTGGGATGACGTAGCCGGAAGCCGTCTCAGCGCTTCGCATCGGGCCTCCGGATGGCCGCCAGATTCGGGACCGCGCCGGCGGGACGCGCGGGCGCCGCGGTAGGTGCGGCGTTCGGCGGATAAGCCGGCGGGCGCTGAGGCGGAGTCGCTGAATACACGTTCGGCGCCCCGTTGACAGGCTGTCCGTTCGGCCCCTGTCCGCCCGGCGTCGGCGGGAATGGCTGCGTCTGCTGGAGCGGCGCCGCATACGAGCCCGCCGCGAGATCCGAGGCCATCGCGTCCGACTTCATGCGCTGGAGGAGCTGCGGGTCGTAGGCGTTCTTCGGCAGGATGCGCTCCACGAAGTGAGAGAACAGGTGATGCGTCGAGTGGCCGTACGTCGCCGATCCGACGAGCACGCGCACGTCGAGCTGGGACTTGAAGCGCTCCAGATCGTCGATGAGCCGCTTGTACAGAGTCCGCGCCTCGCGCTCGACGTCGGCCGGCGTGCCGGAGATGAGGTCGGCCTTGTTGATGAAGAGGACGACCGTCTTGCACGAGGCGATCGTCTTCGGGCCGAAGAAGAACTTCAGCGACTCGGGCTGGAATTCGCGGAGCTGCGATTGAACGCGCCCGGGCTCCACCGCTTTGCTGTCCTTCTGCGCGAGATCCACGACCATCAAGAGGCCGTGGATCTCCTCCATCACCAGCTCTTGTTGCGCGTCCACGATGTGCTCGCCGCCCCAATCGCCGACCTCGAACACGTGCTCGATCGTCTGCTCTTTGCCCGGGACGTGGCTGACGGTGCGCTCGTAGCGCTCGATCTTCGTGCCCTGCAGCGCGCCGAGATCGGTGAGCGGATTGGCCCATTTCAACGTGAGGGCGGTCTTGCCCGTGCCGCTGACGCCGAGCGTGAGGATCTTGTACGTCTTGCGCACCACCTTGGGGCGCTTCTCCAGCTCTGCCTGATAAAACTCGATGTCGTGCTCGGCCTGCTCGACGAAGCCCTTCTGCTCGCTCAACTGGCGGTGGAGGTCGTTCACTTGCGCGAGCGCGCTGTCGCGCTCCTGTTCGTAGTGCGCGAGCGTCTGCGCGCGCTGGTTCGCGATCCTCTCGGCGTCCTCTGCGACCTGCACGGCCTGCTGCAGGCGGACGGCGTCGGTGCGGAGCGCCTCCGCCTCTTGCCGAAAGCGTCCGACATGGCGCGTGAAGAGAATGGACGTGACGGCGAGCGCGATCGCTATCGCGCCCACCACGATGAGCGGGAGGACAATACCCATGTTCATGCCGTCACCTCGCCCGCGCGCCGAGCCGCCGTGTTCTTCCCCATGATCCCCTCCCGCCGCTCGCCCCCGAGCCCTCCAGCGGAGATTACATCCTAGCAGCCTGTGGATTTTTGCTCGACAAGGATCGACGAATTCGTTCGGAATGGATAGGGTGGGCCGGTCATGTCGATGGGACGGAGACGAGAGAAGCAGGCGCCGCTGTGGGTGGCGGCGCCCTCGTTGCCGCGGTCGCCTGGGCATCGGTTCTACGAGAAGCTCAACGAGCTGCTGCGTGAGGCCGAGTTCGACGGGGCGATGGAGACCGCGTGCGCCAAGCACTTCGAAGCAGACGGGACAGTGGGGCGTCCGTCGATCGCACCGGGAGTGTACTTCCGGATGCTGATGGTGGGCTTCTTCGAAGGGATCGAGTCGGAGCGAGGATCGCGTGGCGCTGCTCGGACTCGCTGTCGTTGCGAGTTTCTGGGGCTGCTGCCGGGCGAGACAGTGCCGGACCACTCGACGATCTCGAAGATGCGCAAGCGATTGGGGAGCGACGCCTTCGAGACGATGTTCCGATTCGTGCTCGGAGTGGTGGAGAAGTCGGGGCTTCTCAAGGGCAAAGTCATGGGAGTGGACTCGACCTATCTGCGGGCGGACGCCTCGATGAAGACGATCGTTCGGCGCGATACGGGAGAGGTCTACCAGGAGTTCATCAAGCGGCTGGCGAAGAGGACGGGATTCCGGAGCCGACGGTGGAGGAGGCTGTTCGGCACGACCGGAATCGAAAGGGCAAGAAGACTTCGAACGTCGACTGGAAGAGCAAGACAGACGAGGACGCTCGAATCGCCCGGCTGAAGGATGGTCGAACGCGACTGGCGTACAAGAGCGAGCATGTCGTCGACATGGAGACAGGCGTCGTGGTGGTTGCCGAGGTGTACACCGCGGACCAGGCCGACACGAAGACACTGCCGCAGAGCCTCGAACAGGCTCGTTCGAACATGCAAGAGGCGCGAGCAGAGAAGCGCGACGACTCGGACGACGAGCCGCCCAGTGCGACGACAAGCGCTCCGGTGAACGAGGGGACAGAGCTCATCGAAGTGGTGGCCGACAAGGGGTATCATAAGACCGCCCTGTTGCACGAGTTGCAGCGCTCGGGCTATCGGACCTATCTGCCGGAGAAGAAGCATCGCGCCCGCAAGTGGACAGAGGCGAAGCGGGACATGCAACGCACTCTGTACGCCAATCGCGCGCGGACGCGGACTGTGAAAGGGCGAGCCCTGCAAAGGCGCCGAGGGAGCTGATTGAGCGCACGTTCGCCCACGCCTGCGAAACAGGGGCTGCGTCGGGTGAGACTTCGAGGTCGCGACAACGTGCGAAAGCGCTACCTCGTTCATATCGCCGCGCTCAACTTGAGTCTCGTAATGCGCAAAGCCCTCGGCGCCGGGACGCCCCGAGCCCTGGCGGCGACCCGGAAGGGTCGTTTCTGGGTCGTTCTCATGTTGTGGACGCTCCTGGCCGCGTGAAGAGAATGGACGTGACGGCGAGCGCGATCGCTATCGCGCCCACCACGATGAGCGGGAGGACAATACCCATGTTCATGCCGTCACCTCGCCCGCGCGCCGAGCCGCCGTGTTCTTCCCCATGATCCCCTCCCGCCGCTCGCCCCCGAGCCCTCCAGCGGAGATTACATCCTAGCGCCGCTCGGGCGTGGACGACCAGCGATTTCGATGCAGGCTGAACACACGGCCGGGACGCCATCGCGTGCAGCCCATGGGCGTAATGGTCCGCGGCAGTTGCAAATTGCACACAAACATGCGATTCGCGCCGCGTGAAGAACGCCACGATCCCCGTCCTCGTCGCCGCCGCCGCGCTCGCGGTCGGCTGCAAATTCAGCGTGTCCGCCGGCGGCGCCAGCAATGGCTCCTCCGAAGAGAAGCAGCCAGAGAGCTCCACCTCCGGCGGCGACTCCAAGCCAGCGGCGCCGCAAGTGACCGAGGCCTCCAAAGCCTGGTTCAAAGAGTGCTCAGCCCATTACGACGAGTTCATGTCCAAGTGGAAGCCCATTGACGACGAGGCTCGCAAGGTCATCCAGGAAACGGAGAACGGCGAGTTCTACGCCGGCGCACAGAAGCTCACCGCCCAGATCACGAAGACGTGCGTCTCCGCGAAGACCACCGGGTGGATGCTCCGGTACGCCAACAACGAGGGCACCGGACAGGCGCTCCAGCAGGCGCTCGCGCGGCTCCAGATGAAGTCGAAGAAGGGGGCTGTCCAGCTCTTCGACACCGTGCAATTCCACGACATGGTCCGCAACGTGCCGACCACCGGAGACGACGAGTTCGACCGAAACGCCTTCTGCCTCAGCGTCCACAATCAAGGCCTCCCGCTGCCCGGCGGCCAGCGATTCGGGGCCATCGGCGGCGTCGGATACAACGTCGCTCACTGGATGACCAAGGACGAGCTCGACAAGTTCAACGCGAAGTTCTCGTCGATCACCAAGGCCGCTTCCGACGTCCTCCAGGAGCACGACAAGCAGCTCCTCCACACGGCCTCGGAGTACGGTCGCGTCAAGTCCGTGAAGAAGGAGGCCGACGGGTCGTATTCGATCACCGGCAAGCGCATCGAGACGCCGTACGAGTGCTCGCACACCGGCAATTATCACTGGGACGGCGCGGGCTACAACGACTGCTCGTACGTCGACAAGGCCCCTGTCGAGGTGTATTCCTTCACCGCGCACTTCAAGGACGTGCCGCCGAGCGATCTCAAGGTCGGCGACTTCCTGATGTACTCGGGGCAGGTGAACGGAAAGGCCCCCTCCAACGTGGAGATGGCCAACGCGAAGTGGGAAGGAGCCTTCATTTACCGGGTGATGCGCGCGAAGAAGGTGCCCTTCGAGATCACCCGGATCGAGGTCTGTCGCTGAGAAGGCCCGTCACCGCGGGGTGCGGGCCTTCGGCGATCGCACCCCGCCCTCAGCCGGGGCAGGTGTCGAACACGATCTCGACCGTCTCGGTGGCGCACGCCGCCAACGTCACCTGCGGGACCGTCGTCGGGATACAGCCGCTCGCTTCCTTTCCGCCCACGGCCCAGGTGCCCGGGTCCAGCTCGACGCTGAATTTCCCCTCGGCGTCGGTCGTGCCGTGGAGCACCGTCCCGCTCGGATCCGCGGGCATCAGCACGAACTGGATATCCGCGTTGGCCGCGGGCATCGTCTTGCCGGCGTCGAGGTAGGCCGTGCCCGCGATGGTGCCTTTGGTGCTGGTGCAGCTCGCGCTGCCGCCGGTGCCGCCGTTACCGCCCGTCCCCGCGTTCCCTCCACAGCTGCTGGTGCACTTCGGGCTGCTGTCGCACGCGGTGAGCGCGCCAGCGAGGAACGCGGCCCCAAGAGCCGCCGTGAGGCCCCGGAGGACCGTTGTCGAACGAAGCGAACCAGGGAGTCGAGAAAGGATGTTCATGACGCGTTCTCTCCATGAAAAGAAGACACGCCCATGAACGCCCCCGGGTGCCGGCCTGTCAACAAGTTTGCGGAGGTGGAGCGCGCGTCGACGTGCCGCCGCGGGCGTCGGTCCACGTGCGTCGAACGCTCGCGCTACCTGCACGGACGACACGTTCGTGCGGCGGCGCTCACGTGCGGTGACGCCACACTAGCGGACGGAGGGGATGATCATGACGCGAATCGCTCGGAGAACGTCGCTCGCTGTGCGCTCGGGGGCCCTGGGGCTGCCCGTCCTGCTCCTTCTCGCAGGGTGCAACACGAACGACACCGGCCGCGCTCCTATCGAGTCGATACGCACGCCCGGCTGCGGCGGACAAGGCGGCTCCGGCGGACAAGGGGGCAGCGGCCACGGCGGCGCGCAACAAGGCGGCTCCGGACAGGGCGGCAACGGTCAAGGCGGCGCGCAACAAGGCGGCTCCGGACAAGGGGGCAGCGGTCAGGGCGGCGCGCAACAAGGCGGCTCCAACCAGGGAGGCTCCAATCAGGGCGGCTCCAGCCAGGGAGGCTCCGGCACCACCGGACAAGGGGGCTCCGGACAGGGCGGCACGGGGCAGGGCGGTCAGGGCGGCACCATCGAGATCGGGGGCACCGGCGGCTCCACCGGCACCACCTCAAGCTCCAGCTCCACCGACACCACGACCGCGGTGGAGCCGAGCGGACCGGCGCCGTATTCAAGCGGGTCCCGACTCCAGGCCCGCGTGCGCGACGGCGGCGGCGGCGCGGTGGCGTTCGCGGGGTGGCGCGACACGCAGCTCGACGAGAACTGCCACTTCCGCCGCGGCGAGGACAGCGTCCCCCGGTGCCTGCCGGACGACGACGCGCACGCCATCCTCCGGTACAAGGACAACAATTGTACACAGCCCGTGATCGCGCGGAGCTGCGGCTCCACGGCGCGCTACGTCGTCGTGAAGGACGGCCTCGCGGGCTGCGAGCCCAACTCCGAGCCGAACGCGGTGTACGAGGTGGGGACGGCGCTGCCGAACCAGACCACGTATGCGCTCCTCGGCACCCAGTGCGTGCCGAAGATGATCGACGCCACGCTCTCCCTGTCGACGGCGACTCCGGTGCTCCCGGACCAGTTCGTCGCGGCGACGCTCACGAACGAGCCGCACGGCCCGCGGATGGCGCTCCAGGTCCTCGACATCGACGACGGCGCCCGCGAGACGCGCGGCATTCAGGACACGCAAGTGGGCGCCACGTGCGCGGCCGGCCTCATGAGCCCTTCGGACATGCGGTGTGTGCCGCAGAGCAACCTGACAGGCGGCCTGGTGTACGGCAACGCGAGCTGCACCAATCCGCTCCTCGTGCGGACGGACGGGGCCAACTGCGCGCTCCCGCCGTACGCGCTGGATCACCACGGCACGGACGGCTGCACCGACATCGTGAGCGCCGTCGCGGTCGGCGCCGCGCAGACGCCGTCGCAAATTTTCCAGGGAAACGGCCAGATCTGCACGCCGCTCGGCATTGTCCCGAACAACTGGTCCTTCTACGCCGAGGGCGCGGCGGCGCCGTCCGCCACGTTCCAGCAAGTGTTCCGGACCACCAATGGAACAGGCCGTCTCCGGGCGCCGATCGACCTCTCGGAAGAGGGCCTGTCGATGGCGCCGCCGACGACCTTCCGCGACAGCGATCGCAACCTCCCGTGCGACGTGAAGGCCTTCTCGGACGGCAAGATGCGGTGTGTCCCCATCAACGCCGCCACCGTGAAGTTCTATGGTGACGCCCAGTGCTCGACGCCGGTCGTGGTCGTGGCGGACGGCGAGTGCGGCGTCTCGTCCCCGACGGAAGTCCTGCTCACGACGCCTCCGACGACCCCGGCCTGCGTGAGCAACGTCATCCAGCACGTGCACGGCATCGGCCCCGTATTCACGGGGTTGGCGGTGTACCGCAAGAGCGGCTCGAACTGCTCCGCGCTCGGCACCTCCTCGCTGGCCGGCGTCGTCCACCAGCTCGGCGACGAGCTCGGATTCGACGTCTACGGCACGGTCACCGAATCTCTCCAGTGACGCGCCGCGTAGTCGTCAGTGGCGGCCATGCAACGTCGAGGACTGCGTCCTCCCAGTGGCGGCCATCATGTTGAAATCATGACATGACACGGGGGCGCCGCGCGGGCGATAACGGCCGGATGCGCGGCGCCTCTCATCTTCCTCGTCGGATTCGCAAGCTCGTTGGTGAGACCTGGCTCAAGGCCTTCGGTTGGAAGGTCGAGGGCGGCGTCCCCGACGTGCAGAAGGCGGTCGTCGTCGCCGCGCCGCACACCTCCAACTGGGACTTTCCGTTCACGATGGCCGTGGCCTTCGCGCTGGAGATGGACATCTCCTGGCTCGGAAAGCACACCTTGTTCGAGGGGTGGCACGGCCACTTCTTCCGGTGGATGGGCGGCATCCCCGTCGATCGCCGCGCCCGCCACGACCTCGTGTCGCAGGTGGTCCAGGTCCTGAACGACAGCGAGCGCCTCATGGTCATCGTCCCGCCCGAGGGGACGCGCTCCAAGACGGCCCGGTGGAAGACGGGATTCTATTACATCGCCGTCGGCGCCGACGTGCCCATCATCCTCGGCTTCCTCGATTTCGAGCGCAAGGTCGGCGGCCTCGGCAAGGTCTTCCGCCCGAGCGGCGATCTCGCGGCCGACATGGCCCAGATCGCGGAGTTTTATCGCCACGTGAAGGGCAAGCACCCGGATCGAATGAGCGTCATCACGCTCGGCGAGCCGGCGCCCGCCTGACCGCTCGGCCGCGAAAAAAGAGCTCGGGACCGGCGCGCACTCAAGCCCTGCGGAAAACGGACGTTCCTCGGTGGAGAGGAGCGTGTCATGAAGAAGTGGGCTTTTGCGATTCTGGTCCTGGCCCTGGGGGGTTGTGCACAAACCTCTCCGGACGTCGACCCCGACGAGAGCGACGTCGCGGGCGTGGAGGAGGCGCAGGTGACGCACGCCGGCACTCCGATCCTCGCGAAGACATCGGAGCTGGCGGTGCTCCTCCACGGCAATTTCGACACCTCGAATCGCCTCTTCTGGGAAGACTCCACGGACACGATGCTCCGCGGCGGAAAGCGCTTCGCGACGCCGTACAAGGTCTCGTACAAGGTCGGCGCGCTGCTCTTCACGCGGGTGTTCGCGGAGGGTGACATGCTCGGTCGACCGGAGTCGTTCGTGAAGTCGCTGTCCGGCCGCATCTCGCATCAAACGACGTGGGCGCGCGGCCCGCGCGTGCTCGGCGCGTGCGCGAGCATCCCGATCGGCACGGCGATCGGCACGTTCTTCGGAGTCGGCAGCGCGTACAAGGGCCACGCGGGCTTCCTCGCGTCCTGCGCGAACGGCAAGATCGCCTTGTGGGACCAGTCCCACGCGACCCCGCCCGACGGCCTGATTCGCCGCCACATCCTGCAAAACACGGCAGCGGGCGACGTGGCCGACGCGGCCTCGTACTACGTGATCCTCGCGCCGGAGTGACGTCCATCGGTGAGCGTGCCCACCCCCGGTCCGTCCTCGCTTCGCTGCGGGCGGCCCGCCCCTCCCAAAGCGCCTGCTTCGCAGTCGCAGGGAGGGGGGCGTCGCGATCCGCTTGCTTTTCCGGGGCGGCGCGTGTGTAACCGGGCCGCATGCCCGCGCCCGCCGCCCCTGGGAAGAGAGCCGTTCGAGGAGGCCGGCGCTCGTGTTCCGTGTGGATCGGAGCGCTCGCGAGCGTGTGTAGCATCTTCGTCGCGCGGCCTTCGTTCGCGCAGGGAGCGTTTCCTGCGGGGCAGGGGAGCGCGGCGGGCCCGATCACACTCCACTGGACCGCACCCGCGGAGTGCCCCGCCGCGGACGACGTCGCGGCGCGGATGAACCGCCTCCTCGGCGGCCCGCCGAAGCCGGGCGATCACAAGCTCGAAGCGACCGCCACGGTGGAGCCGCTGCCGCGCGGATATCGTCTGGAGATCACCGTCACGAGCGGCGATTACTCGAGCACCCGAATCCTGCAGGGCGCGCAGTGCGACGCGGTGGCCGACGCCGCGGCGCTGGTGATCGCGCTCGCCTTCGACCCCGACGCGGTCGCCGCCGCCGACGCCAAACAGGCCACCTCCGGAGACGCGGCGTCCGGAGACGGGACCGGCAACTCCGCATCTGGCAACTCGGGTCCTGGAAACTCTGCACCTGGTAATTCGGACGCTGGTAACTCCGGCCCTGGAAACTCCGCACCTCCCGCCAACAGCGGTGCATTCCCGGGCGATCCGGGCGCGCCCCCGCCCCCGCCGGCCGCGGGCGTGGTGCGGATTCCGGTGGTGCTCCGGCGCACGCCGCTCACATCGGCGCCTTTTTCGACGTTGGCGTCGACCCCGGTGACGTTCGGCGCGCTCGTGCAGGCGGCGCTCGATGTGGGCAGTCTCCCGGGCGCGGCGCCGGGCGTGCGAGCGGGCGTCTCGGTGGGAGTCGGTCCGTACCGCATCGAGCCGGCGTTCGAAGCGTGGCCGTCGTCGCGCAGCGCCCTCGCGGATCGCCCGTCGATCGGCGCGGATCTCCGCCTCCTCGCGTTCTCGCTGGACCTCTGTCGCCGCGCGTACCCGTGGACCGCCCCGACCGAGACGGGCCACTTCGGACTCTTCGGTTGCCTCGGCTTCGAGCTCGGCGAAATGCACGGCGATGGCTTCGGCGTCACGGTCCCGCGCTCCGCGGGCGCTTTGTGGACGGCCCCGAGAGCCGCCGTCCGCGCCGAGATCCCCCTTTACCGAGGCCTCGCCTTATCGCTGGACGCGGGCCTCGCCGTCCCGCTGGATCGCCGCACCTTCACCCTCACGCTGACAGGCACCCGCACGGCCCTCCACGAGCCGAACGCCGCCGCGGTGCGCTTCGGAGCCGGCCTGTCGTACCGCTTCTGAGACAGCCACTCATCCGCTCGTGAACCGCGCTCCGCCGCGCCCGAGGACAGGCTCCACCCGTGCAATCGTGTCCATGAGAGCTGCCGGGCGGCGCATTGTCTCCGCCCATCGTTCGTCGTAGGCTGCGCGCATGACGTCGCCGCTCCGCGAGCCCCCGAGTCCTCCCCGTTCGCTCCCGGTGGGCCCCTCCGTGGAGGAGTGGCGCGCGATGTCGGCCGAGCAGCGGCTGGAGTTCGTGGTCGGGGTGAACTCGACGCTCACCGAGATGGCCCGCGCGATGAGCGAAGGCCAGCCGCACAGGCGGGCCAAATCGCGCGCGGTCGACATGCTCGGGCTCCACTTCAAGAAGACCGGCCGCGTCGTGTACGTCGCGGAGGAGCTGTCGGTCGTGTACCCGGGGGCCGCGCCCTTCGCGCCGGACGTGCTCGCGGTGGTGGGGATGCCGCAGCCCGCGGACGACGAGCGCCTCGCGTGGGTCGTCGCCGACGAGGGCAAAGGCCTCGATTTCGTGCTCGAGGTGCTGCACCGGGGCGACCGCCGCAAAGACCTCGTGGAGAACGTGGAGCGCTACGCCGCGCTCGGCATCCCGGAGTATTTCATCTACGACCGCGCGAAGCAGAGCCTCATCGCGTACCGTCTGTCGACCTCCAAATCTCGACGTTACGAGCGCATCCTCCCGCAAGGAGGCCATCATTCTTCGGCGGTGCTCGGCCTCGATTTCGCGATCGTGGACGGCTCGCTCCGCATCTTCTCGGGCATGGGCGAGCTGATCGGCTCCGACGATTTGATCGGCCGCCTCACCACGATGGTCGATTCGCTGGAGTCCAAGGCGGAGGACGCCGAGGCGAAGGCGGACCGCGCGCTGGCCGGTTTGCGGGCGGGCGTGCTCGGAGCGCTGGAGTCTCGCGGCCTACCGTGCTCGGACGCCCTCCGCGAGCAAGTGAACGCTTGCGACGACACGGAGCTCCTCCAGCGCTGGCTGCTCCGCGCGCTCACGGCGGCCTCGGCGGAAGAGGCCCTCTCCGGTTGACGAACGGGCGCCCTCAGCGCCAGAGGTGGAATCGCCGCGCGAGCCCCACCAGGACCCCGTATCGGTCGCTCCCGGGGGGCAGCCCGACGAGCCCGATCACCGAGAGATCCATGTCGTCCGTCGGCGAATACTGGAGCCCCAGCGTCGCGGCCAGTTCATTCGGATCGCCCGAGAAATAATAGACCGCCCCGAGCTCGCCGAGCACCGCGAAGTCGCCCGTCACGTCCCACTCCACGTCGAGGCCGAGGACGCCGCCGAGCGGCCTCCCGCGCGCGATCTCGGGCCCCGGATCGGCCAGCGCGCCCGCGTTCAAGCCGAGGCGGAGCGACTTCATGTTTCGCCCCACGAGCAGGAGCGCCTCGTACCCGATCCCGTGCGCGTCCCGGGAGAGTGGCAGTTTAGGTCCGAGCTGCAGCCCGACCGCCCACGCGTACCCCGTCACCGGCTCCACCGCGTCGTACAGGCCGAGCTTCGCCGCGAGCCAGGTGTTGTCGGTGGTGGTGTGGTCCAGTCGGAACTTGCCAGTCGGCGGCCCCTCCACGCCGAACGTGAAGTCCACGTCGAGCTCCACGTTCGACGACAGCCCGACGTCGATCTCCGCGTCCGGCACCACGAGACGCCCCGGCCCGTCGCTCTGCACGAAGCCGAGCTGCGCGTCGATCTGCGCCGTCCCGGGCTCTTCCAGCTCCAGGTCGGTCGGCTCGAAGCGCCGCTTGATGGCCTCTGCGCTCCCCGCCCAACCACTGACCACCAGCGCGGCGGCGACTCCCCCCGAGAACGCGCCGCCCCGGAGACTCACGGGTACCAGTTGCGCTCCCGGATCTCGATGCCTTTCTCGCCCGCGAGGCCCTTCTCGAGGTCCCCCAGGTTCGAGTCGCGGTAATGGTACGGATACAGGATCTTCGGCTTGAAGGCCTTCACGCACTCCGCGGCCTCGCTCGGCGGCATCGTGTACGGCAGGTTCATGCACACGAAGGCGACGTCGATGTTCTGGAGCGCCTTCATCTCGTCCGTGCACTCCGTATCTCCGGACAGGTAAACCCGCTTGTCCGCGAACGTGAGCACATACCCGTTGCCGCGCCCCTTGTCGTGGAACAGCTTCCCCGGCTCCGGCCCGCGAACCTTGTTGTACATCGGGATCGCCTCGATCCCGATGCCCATCTCCGTCGTCTTCTCGCCGTTCTTGATCACCTTGATCCCGGGCAGCTCCTTCGCGACCGCCTCCGGCCCGAGGATCACGGTGGAGTCCTTCTTCACCTTGGCGATGGCCTCCTTGTCGAGGTGATCGAAGTGGACATCGGTGATCAGCAGGAGATCGGCTTTCGGCAATTTGTCGATAGGCCCCTTGGACCACGGGTCCACGATCACGACCTTGCCGCCGTGCTCCAGCACCGTGGTCGCGTGGTACACGGGCGTGATCTTCAGATCGCCCGCGCTGGTGGCGACGATATCGCTCCCTCCGGCGGGCGCGGTGGCCGTCGCGGTGGAGGTCGCGTTGGACGTCCCGGAGGGGGTCGCGCTGGTGGAGGGCGCCCCCGCGTTGGGTGCCGCCGACGTGCAAGCGGCGCCGAAGAGCACCGCCGTCAGGCCCAGTCCGATTCGAGTGGTTCGTTTCACGCGCCCGAGCATGGCACATGAAGGGTTCGTCCGAAAATTCCTGAACGGCCGCGTCGCTCGAACAGCGTCTTTGGAGGGTGCCCCCACCCGCCGTCCTCGGCGCGTTCGCGCCTGCGGGCGGCGCCGCCCCCAAATCGCGTCGCGGCCGCGCCGCGAAGGGGGCGGTCCCGGCGTCTCTCCCGGTGAAGGGACGATTCTTCGGCGCGCGATCACGGAAAGGGGCTTCCGCGGACACCCAGCGGTGGAAGTACACTGCTCCCCCCGATGGATGCCGCCCCCGACATCGACCACGTCCCCTCCGGCCGCGCGAGGCGCTCCGCGAGCGTGCCCTCGTTCGAGGACGTGTACGACGAGCACGCCGAGATGGTGTGGCGCTCCCTGCGCCGGCTCGGCGTCCCGGAGGCGTCCGTCGACGACGCGCTCCAGGAGGTGTTCCTCGTGGTGCACCGCCGGCTCCACGAGTTCGAGGGCCGGAGCAGCCTCAAGACCTGGCTCTTCGGCGTCGTGCTCGGCGTCGCCAAGAACCAGCGGCGCAGCGTCCGCCGCCGCGCGCCCGAAGGCGTCCTCGCGAGCGAGGTGGACGATGAGATGCCCTCGCCCTCGAACCGCACGCCGGAGGGCAACGCGCAGTCGGCCGAGGCCGTGCGCACGCTCCACGCGCTGCTCGACGAGCTGGACGAGGACAAACGGCAGGTGTTCGTGATGGCCGACCTCGAAGAGATGACCGCGCCCGAGATCGCGGCCGCGCTCAAGCTGAATGTGAACACGGTGTATGCAAGGATCCGGGCTGCGCGGCTCGGCTTCGAGCAGGCCGTGGCCCGCTTCCGTTCGAAGGAGGAGTCATGAGCACCGCGGATGAGGAGCCGGCCCCGCTCGGCGAGAGCGCGCGTCGCTTCGTGGACGCCGCCCGCCCGCACGAGCGGCTCTCGGAGAGCCGAAAAGCCCACTTGCGCGGCCGCGTGATGGCCGCCGTCGCCGCCGGCGCCGGAGCCACCCTCGCCGCCGGAGCCGCGAAAGCCGCCGAAATCGGCGCCGCCGGAGCCGGAAGCAGCGGAGTCGGCGCCGCCGGCAGCGCCGGAGTCGGAGCCGCGGGCGCGGGCAGCGCCGGAGTCGGAAGCGCCGGAGTCGGAGCCGCGGGCGCGGGCAGCGCCGGAGTCGGAAGCGCCGGAGTTGGAGCGGGGCTCGCGGGCGGCGCGGTGAAAGCCGCGGGGTTCTCGCTCCTCGCGAAGGTCGGCGTCTCCGTCGCGGTCGTGACGATCGGCGCCGGTTCGCTCCTCTGGAGCCGAGCCCACGAGCCCCGCGGGCAGGGGAGCGCCCCGTCCATCGTGACCACCGCGAACCCCTTCGACGACGACACGCCTCCATCCTCGGCGCCCCCAGTCCAGGAGCCGTCCGCGAGCGCCACCGCCGCCGACACCGCAGCGCCGACGGGCTTCCCCTCCGCCGGCGCCATCGCGAACGAGCCGCGCGCGAACCCGCTCGACGTGATCCCGGCGGCAGCATCGGCCGCTCCGTCGTCCGGCGCTCCGTCGGCGGCCTCATCGTCGGCTCCGGTCGACACCCTGCCAGAGGAGATGAAGCTCCTCGCCGCGGCGCACGCCGAGCTGTCCCGCGGAAACCCGTCCGGCGCGCTGGCCCTCCTCGACGAGCACGCCGCCAAATACCCGCGCGGCACCATGGCCCCGGAACGCCGCGCCACCCGAGCGATGGCCCTCTGCAAAGCGGGCCGCACCGAAGAGGGCCTCCGCGAGGTCACGGCCCTCTACGGCCCGGACTCGAAGAGCCCGATGGCCCAGAAAATCGCGCACGCCTGCGGCAAATAACGCCTGCTGCGCCCACCTGAGCATTCCTCCCATCTCCGAATCTCCTTCTGCGAGACCGTTTTTCGGAACGTGCGCGGTGCCACGCAGGCCCGCGCCGCCCCAGCCCCCCACGCCGTCTTTCTCCCTCTTCATCGTGAGGAATCCTGAGGCGCCCACCCCGGTCCTTCCGGGGGCTGGCATTCACGTTGCGGGCGCATCCCCCAGCGGACGTGAGGCTCCGTCGACCTACAAAAAAGCCACTTTTCGAAAATCGTGAGCGCTCCGGAGAAAATCTTCACGGGGCGTCACGGATGCGGGGAGGGGCGGACACACACACTACGAACGGCCCGCGACACTGGGTCGCGGCGGTTCGAATCGGTTTGCCGCGTCGCGATGGCTCGCTCTCTCCGGGCGCTCGTCGACACGACGACTTCCTTCCACTGCCGGGCCGCTCGCCCGCCTTTGCATCGATCTCTCTGGAGGCTCCCATGCTGAATCTTCGCCGCTTCGCTTCGCCCTTCGCGTCCCTCGTCCTCGTGCTCGCCATCCCGCTCCTCACCGGCGCCAAGGGCTCCGGCTGCGGCGGCGACGTCAACGTCGGCGGCGACGGCGGCTCCGCGGGCAGCACCTCCACCTCCACGGGCACCGCCGACTGCAACTCGGACGCGGACTGCACCATCTCCGACGCGTCCTGCATGCTCTGCGGCGACGGGTCCTGCGCTCCGACGGTGTGTATTCAAGGCACCTGCCAGAAGGCCTGTCAGGATCAGGCGCAATGTCAGGTCGACTCGGACTGCCAGGTGATGCCCGATATCTGCCTGCTCTGCGCCGACGGGACCTGCGGCGTCACCGCGTGCGTGAACGGGGCCTGCGGGTTCTCGTGCCAGGGCGGCGGCGGGCCGCAGCCCCCCTCCGGCGCGTGCGCCTCCGACGCCGACTGCAACGCCACCTGCCAGCTCTGCAGCGAAGGCGTCTGCGCCACCGGAACGTGCGAAAACGGGATGTGCGGCTACTCGTGCCCCGGCTCCTCCGGCGGCGACGATCCCGGCACGCCGACGTGCGCCGCGGACTCCGACTGCGCCGCCATCGAGCTCTGCCTCGACTGCGGCGACGGGACCTGCGCCGAGGTGAAGTGCGTCAACAACGCGTGCGAGCTCACCTGCCAGAACCAGGGCTCCGGCTCCTGCACCACGACGTCCGACTGCGTGTTCCCGGACATCTGCAAGCCGTGCCCGGACGGGTCGTGCGCCGTCGCCGACTGCCTCCAGGGGCAGTGCATCCAGTCCTGCGGTCTCTGATCCCGCCGCCTCGAACAGGCCTCCTCCCGGCCCCGCTCGGCCGGTCCTCACAGCCTCTCACATCACCGCAGAAAGGGGGGCGGCGCCTCCGTGCCGTGAGCCGACTTCGGCTTGAAAACAAGCAAATCAAGCGTTTTTGACAGGCGCGCTCCGAAGGAATTTCGGCGTCCCCAAAAGGGCTATCGCAACCACTGCACGCGTCGACGCAACCGGCGCGGATCACCCGCTGAGCGCGCTCGGCCTGAAACAATCGCAAACACGGTGTTTCACGCGGGGGCGCTCCGGACTCGGCCTCTCGGCGCGCGTGGCGCGGAACGTGCGGAGGGGCCTCTGTCCGGCGCTCGCAGCAGGGGGCATCCCTCCACCAACGCGGGCCGGGCGATTGGAGGTCTCCGATGACCTGGTCCCGCAGAACCTGGCAGTATCCGTCGTTGATAGCGTTCGCCGTCGCCCTCGCCGCGTGCACGGGCGAAGCCGGCCCCAAGGGGGACACCGGCCCGCAAGGCGCGAAGGGCGATCCCGGCGCCACGGGCGAGACGGGCGCGACGGGCGCTCCGGGCACGGACGGCAAGGACGCCGTCACCACGGGCGGCCTCACCGGCAAGGTCACCGACGCCGTCAGCGGCGCAGGCATCGCGGACGCCACGGTGAAGGCCGGCGATCTCGAGGCCACCACCGACGCGGCCGGGCAATACACGTTCGCGGACATCCCGATCGGCGCCTACCAGATGACCGTCGCCGCCAACGGGTACAACGACGGCACCGCCACCGCCGCCGTCGCGTCCGGCGCGACCTCCACCGTCAACTTCAACCTCAGCGCCGTCGTCGTCGACAACCAGCCGCCCACCGTCGCCCTCACCGAGCAGCACGCGGTCGGCTACGGCACGATGGTCACCGTCAACGCGAACGCCGAAGATCCCGAGGCCGGGACGCTCACCTACGCGTGGACCCAGCTCGGCGGGCCGGCCGTCACGCTCACGCCGAGCGCGGACGGCTCCTCCGTCTCGTTCACCACCGCGGCGCTCACGGACGTCGTCACCGTCGGCGATCGCTTCGGCATGGTCGGCATCTCCGTGCAAGGGCGCGGCGTGTACACGCTCGGCGTCACCGTGACCGACGAGAAGGGCGCGCAGGCGACCGGCACCGTCACCGTGACGTCCGGCGACGCGTTCCCCGCCATCCGCAACGTGCCGAAGGGCATGCCCGTGTACGCGAACAGCGGGCACGGCGGCACCAACGCGTGGACCTGCAAGACGCCCGCGAACGCCGCGTGCGCCGCCGCCGTGTTCTCGGGCGGCACCACGCAGACGCCGAAGCTCACGCCGGACGCCGAGGGCACGTACACCCTCGCCGAGGGCGCCAACACGATGGCCGTCACCTCCGCCTCGTGGCGCGGCTCGATGGACGGGCTCTGCCAGACTTGCCACAAGGTCGGCGGGTTCGCGCCCGACAACTTCACCCCGTGGTCGAACACGGCGCACTCGCACTTCTTCGAGAACGCGATGAACGGCGCGTTCGGGCCGAATTTCTTCCCGTCGATGCTGGAGCACGGCACCGTGGGCTACGACCCGGCCGTGAGCAACGGCGGCTTCGACGACGTCGCGATGAGCGAAGGCTGGACGCCCCCGGCCACGCTGGCGTCGGGCGGCTGGGACGCGATGAAGGCCGCGCACCCGCTCACCGCCGGCATGGCGAACGTGCAGTGCGAGAACTGCCACGGGCCGCAGAAGGCCGGCAACGCGTTCTCCGCGGCGCACACCGACTCGTACACCACGAGCAAGTACGAGTCCGCCCGCGTGACGTACTCGGCGTCCGTCTGCGCGCAGTGCCACGATCAGGCCCCGTACGCGAACGAGTTCGCGGAGTGGTCGAACGGCGCGCACTCGAACCTCGCGCTCGCCCGGCTCGAAGGCACCTTCGAGATGCGCGGCACGACGGCCGGTCACTGCGGCCGCTGCCACTCGGCGCAGGGCTTCGTGCAGTTCCTCCCGCAGCTCAACGCGGGCAACCCGGGCCAGCTCACCGTCGCCGACGCGACGGCCGCGAAGAAGATGGGCCTCGTCGACGCGCTGATCCAGACGCCGACCTGCGAGGCTTGCCACGACCCGCACGACGCGACGAACCCGAAGCAGCTCCGCGTGTACAACGACACGGCGATGCTGCCCGCGGGCTTCCAGGCGAAGGGCATGGGCGCCGGCGCGCTCTGCATCACCTGCCACAACACGCGCAACGGCACCGAGCCGACGACGGGCACGTTCGCGAACTGCAACCCGAACGGCAACACGTACCTGCACGAGGACGGCGACTCCTGCGGCGACACCGTGAACGGCCCCGCCACGGGCTTCTCCGCGCCGCACAGCTACGCCGCGCAGGGCGACGTGTTCAACGGCCGCAACGCCTACTTCGCGGGCGCCGCGGGCACGCCGCACCTCTCGAAGCACGCCAGCATCGAGGGGACGTGCGCGGGCTGCCACATGGAATACAACCCGAAGGGCCCGCACACCTTCACGATCGAGGCCGCCGACAAGGCCGAGGTTTGCGCGAACTGCCACGGCGCGACGTCGGGCGAAGGCCTCCAGGCGCAGGTCGAGGATCTCCTCGCGAACCTGAGCAACAAGATGGGCAACAACCTGTCCGCGACGCTGAACGGCGTCGTGAACGGCGGCGCCTCGTACTACCTCCGCGCGTGGGATCCGGTCACGGATTGCTACTCCACGTTCTGCGCGGCGGGCACGGCGCCCTCCAACGTGACCGTGAGCCAGCTCGCCTCGAAGATCACGTTCGAGGAGAACCACGGCCAGATCGGCCTCATCCTCACGCTGCCGAGCAACGTGTCGTGGCAGCCGGTGAACGGCGCGGGCAACTGCGGCGCGCAGATCTCGTCGAACGTGCTGCACGTGCAGCTCGGATCGGTTCGCAACACGCTGTCGAACACCTGCAACTCGGCCGGCGCGCTCATCGTCCCGGCGACGAGCCCGGTGGTGAAGGCGGGGTGGAACTACTTCCTGTTCGAGGGCGACTCCTCGAAGGGCATCCACAACCCGAGCTTCACGGTGGACACGCTCTGGAAGACGATCCAGGCCGTCCCGTGACGTGATCGGGGGCCGCGCGGCGCTCGCCTGCGGCCCTCGTCTCCCCCGACGCCCCTCACACCGCGCCCGTCTGCTCCGCGAGCTGGAGCAGGCGGGCGTGATCGTTTCGGCCGAGGAAGCTCGCGCGGATCTCCGCGTCGGGGATGCGCTCGGCGACCGTGAACAGGAGCTGCTTCGCGCGGCGGATCTCGTCCTTGCCGAGGTCGTGCTCGCGGCTCGCGAAGCGGGCCTCCGCCAGCGCCGCGCGGAGCGCCACCTCTCCGGGGCCGTGCATGTCCTGCGCTTCGAGCGGCGAGAGCGCGCTCCGGATGGTCGCGATCGCCTCGCCGGGCCGGCCGCGCGCGACCTGCACCCGGGCGAGCGCCGCGACCGACGGGTTCCACATCCAGGGGGTCGAACGAAGCGTCTCGCAGGCCGCGCGCAGCTCTCGCTCGGCTGTCTCCAGGTCGCCCGCGCGCTCCGCCATCTCGCCCAGCAGGCGGTGCGCGCGGCCGTCGCGGAGGGCGTCGAGGAGGCCGGCCTTCTTCTCCTTGCCGAGGTACGCCGCCACCGCCGCGCGCACCTCGGCGTCATGACCGCGGGCCATGCGCAGGTACACCGAGAGATCGCGGCGCATCAGGGCGATCAAGGACTCGGTCTCGTCGGCGGGGCCCATCCGCGCGAGCGCCTGCTCCGCGGCCTCCAGCATGCCGAGCTCCACGTACTGAAGGCCGAGCATGCCGTGGAAGTACCAGGTGTTCGGGGTGTCGCCGGCCTCGTCCGCGAGGGCGCACGCCGTCTTCAGGTGCTGCGTGGCGGTCCACGGATCGCCGTCCAC
Organism: Polyangiaceae bacterium; assembly: GCA_046351455.1. GTDB lineage: Bacteria > Myxococcota_A > Polyangia > Polyangiales > Polyangiaceae > JADJRH01. The sequence continues at coordinate 47,265 of JAXLYM010000006.1, read as the reverse complement.
CATCGCCGCGACCGCCGCCTGCGCCACGGCCGCGTAGCCGAGCGGCATCAGGTGGCGCTCCGGCAGCGCCGAGACGACCGCCGTGAGGCGCGTGAGCAGCCGGCGCGCGCCGATGCCGAGGCCGCCGAGCGCCCAGAAGAACGTGGTGAGCGCGAGCACGCGGACGGCCGCCGGGCCCGCGTCGTCGTCGAGCTCCACCGTCGTGAGGCCGAGCGTGCACTCCATCAGGCCGATGAGGTCGCCGCGCGCGAACGACACGCTGAGGAGCACCTCGCTGGCGCGCATCCAGGTGTCGCTCCCGGGGCGGCTGCGCTCGTACACGTCCCGCGCGAGGCGGTGCGCCTCGTCGACGTCGCTGCGCCACAGGTGCGCCTCGGCGAGGAGGAGCGCCGTCCCGTCCTGCAGCTCCGCCGGAGAGAGCGCGCGGGCCCGGCCGGCGAGGGCGATCGCCGTGTCGAGCTCCATCGCCGCGATCGCGCGCCGCGCGGCGTTCCGGTAGTGCTTCGCGGCGATTTCGGAGGCGCCGCCTTCGTCGAAATGCTTCGCGAGCACGAGCGGATCCGTCTCGCCCATGCGCTCCAGCCACTCGCCCGCGAGCCGGTGGCCGAGCGCGCGATCCGCCTCCGTGAGCATGGCGTACGCGCCCTCGCGGAGCAGGCCGTGCCGGAACGCGAGCTGCACCTCGCCGGGGAAGCGGCCGCGGCCGTGGCGCACCAGGATCTCCTGCGCGACCAGCGTGTCGACCCACATGCCCGCGGTGCCCGCCGCGTCGGGGCCGAGCAGCTCGGCGGCCGCGGAGAGCCAGAACACGTCGCCGAGGACGCTCGCCGCGCGGAGGAGGCGGCGCGCCTCCGGATCGAGCTGCGACAGGCGCGCGTGCACGGTGGCGAGCACGGTGTCGGGGAGCGCGCCGGGCGGGCTGTCGTCCGCGCCCTCGGCCTGCGCGCGGATCAGCTCCTCCAGGAAGAAGGCGTTTCCATCGGCCTGCGCCACCACGCGCGAGACCGTGGCGGCGTCCGCCTCGTCGCCGAGCGCGCGTCGCACGATCTGCTCGGCCGCGCGCTTGTGGAGCGGGCGCAGGCGCAGATGCTGACAGTCGCGCTCCTGCCAGAGGCGGGGCTGCGCCGCGTCGATCTCGGGGCGCGCCAGGGCGATCACGAGCCACGGGCGCTCGGGCAGGGCGCCGAGCAGATCGCCGACGAGCCGGATCGTCGAGCCGTCGCCCCACTGCAGGTCCTCCAGGAACGTCACGAGCGGGTGCTCCGCGGTCGCGGCGCTCACGAGGGCGTGCCACGCGGCGCGCAGCCGCTCGGCGAAGATGCGGGGGTTGTCGCGCGCGGCCCGCAGCACCGGGCTCGGCGCGGCGAGGGGGATGCCGATCACGTCCGCGAGCACCTCCGCGGTGAGCGCCGCCTCCTCGCCTGGGAGGCGCCGCGCCACCGCCGCGAAGAGGCGCGCCTCCGCGTCGGGGCCGGCCAGGTCCTGCTTCAGGTTGAGGGCGCTGCGGAGGAGCGACGTCATCACGCCGAACGGCGAGCCCGCGGCGCGCGCGACGCACACGGCCCGCCACACCTCGACGTCGGGGTGGCTCTCGCGGATCACGCGCTCCACCTCGCGGCCGAGGCGCGTCTTGCCGGCGCCCGCGGGCCCCGTCACGAGCACGGCGCGGGCGCTCGGTCCGTCGACGGCGCCCTGGAACACGCCGAGGATCGTGCCGAGCTCCCAGTCGCGCCCCACGAACGGCACCGTCTTGCCGAGCAGCGGCCGCTCCGAGCGCTCGCGCGCGTCGTCGAAGGAGACGCTCGCCATCATGTCGAGGCGCCGCTCCTCGCCGGTGAGCGTCGGCAGCTTGTCCGTGGGCGGGATCGAGTCCGGCCCCTGGTTCGTCTCGGTGAGGTCGAGCGCCGCGAGCGCCGCGGCCACCTCCTGCCCCGAGGCCGGCCGTCGATCCGCGTCCTTCTGCAGCATGCGGTGCACGAGCTGCGACAGCTCGGCCGGCAGATCCGGGCGCACCCGCGCGAGGAGCGGCGGCTCCTGCACGAGCAGGTTGCTCATCATCTCGAGCACGTTGGCGCCGCCGAACGCGACCTTGCCGGCGAGGCAGCGGTAGAGCACGCACCCGAGCGAGAACACGTCGGTGCGCGGATCCAGATCGCGATCGCCGCGGGCCTGCTCGGGCGCGATGTACCCGGGCGTGCCGACGACCATGCCCGTGTTCGTGAGCGTGAGCCCCGTGTCCTCCGTCGCGCGCACGAGGCCGAGATCGAGCACCTTCGCCTGGTCCGGCCGCCGCCCCACGAGGAACACGTTGCTCGGCTTCAGATCGCGGTGCACCACGCCGAGCGCGTGCAGGTAGCCGAGCGTCGCGGCGACGCGCCCCGCCATCGCCACCACCGACGACACCGACATCTCTTTGCGGCCGAGCCGCGCGCGCAGGTCCTCGCCTTCGAGCCACTCGGTGACGAGGTACGGGACCTCGTTGTCCTTGCCGTGCGCGATGTACCGCACGAGGCCGGGGTGGGAGAGCCGCGCGAGGATGCGGGTCTCACGCCCGAAGCGCGCCTCTTCGCGCCTTCCTATGCCGCGCAGCACCTTCACCGCCACGAAGGAGCCGGTCCCGAGATCCAGCGCTCGGAAGATCGTCCCGCCGCCGCCCTTCGCGACCTCCGCGGCGATCTCGAACCTACCTCCCAGGATCTTCCCGACTTCCATCTTTCCTTCGGGCTTTCCCCGATGGGGCGGATCGTCCCACTATCACGACTGCGTCGCCAGTGACGCGGAAAGCTGCAGGATTCGTGCGGTCTCGGGGAGGGCAAGGTAGCGCGCGCGGACCTCGTCGTCGGGGATGCGGGCGGCGATCTCATCGACCAGGGCTTCGGCGCGCAGGATCTCGGCGACGGCGCGGGGCCGATCGCCGCGGGCCAGGGCCGCCTCCGCCACGACCCGGTGGAGGGCCGCGGTCCGGACGCTCGGGACCCCGTGCGCATCCGCGTCCCCGAGGTCGGCGGCGGCTCCGATCGCGCGCGGCGCGAGCTCCAGCCCCCGCGAGGCGAGCGCCGTCGCCGTCTCGAACGCCGTCGCCGAGAGCGCGCGGGCGGCGGCTTCGAGGTACAGCGTGACGGCCACGTCGCGGGCGCCGCCTTCGTCGAAGTGCTTCGCGAGCACGAGCGGATCCACCTCGCCCTTGTCGCGCAGCCATTCGCCCGCGAGCCGGTGACCGAGGGCGCGGTCCTGCTCGGTGAGCATCGCGTAGGCGCCCTCGCGGATGAGCGCGTGCCGGAAAGCGAGCTCCGTCTCCCCGGGGAAGCGGCTGCGCGCGCGGCGGACCACGATCTCCTGCGCCACCAGCACCTCGACCCACAGCCCCACGAGGCCCGCGGACGTCGGCCCGAGCAGCTCCGCCGCCGCGGAGACCCAGAACACGTCCCCGAGCACGCTGGCCGCCCGCAGGAAGCGCCGCGCCCCCGCGTCGAGCAGCGAGAGCCGCCGGTGCACGATCGCGAGCACCGTCTCGGGCACGGCGCCCTCCGCCTCACCGCCGCCGTTCGCGGCCTGCGCGCGGCACAGCTCCTCGAGGAAGAAGGGGTTGCCGTCCGCCTGCGCGACGATCCGCTCCACCACCTCGGCGGGCGCGTCGTCGCCGAGGGCGCACCGCACGATGCGCTCCGCGGGCCTCCGGTGCAGCGGCCGGAGGCGCAGGTGCTGGCAGTCCCGCTCCTGCCACAGCCGCGGGTGCGACTCGTCGATCTCCGGCCGCCCGAGCCCGATCACGAGCCACGGCCGGTCCGGGAGCGCGCCCAGCAGATCGCCGAGGAGCCGGATCGTGGAGCCGTCGCCCCAGTGCAGATCCTCCAGGAACATCACCACCGGACGCTCGGCGGTCTCGGCGGCGAGCAGCCGTTGCCAGGTCGTCCGCAGCCGCTCGGCGAAGAGGCGGGGACTCTGGCGGGCCTCCCGCAACGATGGGCTCGGCGCGGCGAACGGGACGCCGATCCCGTCCGCGAGCACCTCCGCCGCGAGCAGCGCCGCTTCGTCGTTCTGGAGCCGCCGGCTCACGGCCCCGACGAGCCGCTCGGCGGCGCCCGGACCGCCCGGATCGTCCTCCAGATCCAGCGCGCTCCGCACCAGCGAAGCCATCGCGCTGAACGGCGATCCGGCGGCGCGCGTGACGCAGGTGGCTTGCCAGATCTTGGCCGCGGGGTGCGCGTCGCGGACGGCGCGCTGCACCTCGCGGGCGAGCCGCGTCTTGCCGGCGCCGGGCGGCCCCGTCACGAGCACGGCGCGGGCGCTCGGCCCGTCGACGGCGCTCTGCACGATGCCGAGGATCGTGTCGAGCTCCCAGTCGCGCCCCACGAACGGCGTCGCCTTGCCGAGCAGGAGCCGCTCCTCGCCGAGGTGCATCACGTCGCGATCGAGCAGCGTCACGTCGTACCGCCGCTCCTCGCCGGTGAGCGTCCTCGCCTTCGATGGCCCCGTGCGCGAGTCCTTCGCCGCCGCCTCCCCGAGATCGATCGCCGACAGCTCGCCGGCCACCTCGCGCCCCGACGCGGGCCGCCGCCCCGGATCTTTCTGCAGCATGCGGTGCACGAGATCCGTCAGCTCGTACGGCAGATCCGGCCGCGCCCGCGCGAGGGCGGGCGGCTCGTGCAGGAGCAGGCTCGTCATCAGCTCCATCACGTTGGCGCCCCCGAACGCGGGCTTGCCCGAGAGGCACCGGTACATCACGCACCCGAGCGCGAACACGTCGCTCCGCGGCCCGAGATCGCGCTCTCCGCGCGCCTGCTCCGGGGCCATGTAGCCGGGCGTGCCGACCACCATCCCGGTCGCGGTCAGCGAGACCGAGTCGTCGTTCGCGGTGACGAGCCCGAGGTCGATGATCTTGGCCTGATCGGGCCGCGCGCCGACGAGGAAGATGTTGCTCGGCTTCAGATCGCGGTGCACGACGCCTTCGCCGTGCAGGTACGCGAGCGTCGCGGCGACGCGCTCCGCGAGCGTCACGGTCCCCCAGAGCGACAGCTCCTTGCGAGCGAGCCGCGCGCGCAGGTCCTCGCCGTCGAGCCACTCGGTGACGAGGTACGGCCGGTCCTCGTGGTCCCCGTGCCCCACGTACGCGACGAGGCCGGGGTGCGAGAGCCGCGACAGCGTCCGGATCTCCCGCTCGAACCGGGACATCTCGCGGTGCCCGAGCGCGTGGAGGATCTTCACGGCGACGGCGGTCCCGTTCACGCGATCGATCGCGCGGAAAATCGCGCCGCCGCCTCCCTTGGCGACCTCTTCGCCGAGCTCGAACCTTTCCCCGAGGACCTTGCCGCTCTCCATCTCGATTTCGCTCGTTGGGATACGACCACGATACACCGCGCCGGACCACTGCCGTGATAGCGTCGCGCCGCGGCCTGCGCGGTGCGGGCGCGGGGCCTTTGCGCGCCGATCCATGAGCCTCCTCGATCGCCTCCTCCAGCTCGGGACGAGCGCGGATCTCGGCCCGGCGACCGAGCGCCGCGTGCGCCTCTGCAACGCGTGCTCGCTGATCGCGACGGCGTCGACGCTGGCGTTCGGCTCGTTCTTCGCGATCGCGTCGCCGTTCTTCTACTGGAAGATGCTCGCGCTGAGCGCCGTGAGCGCGGCGCTGATGGCGTCGGCGCTCCTCTGGAACGCGCGCGCCCATCACCGCGCGGCGCGCGTCGTGGTGATGACGTCGGCGAACCTGCACGTCGCGCTGGGCTGCCTGCTCGTGGGCCGCGACCTCGATTTCCAGTCGTATTTCTTCTTGTTCCCGCCGGTGACGTTGCTCTTGATGCCGGGCGCTTCGGAGCGCGCGTGGCGGTGGGCGATCGCGGCGCTGAGCCCGGCCTCGTACCTGTTCGTGGAGCACCACCCGTGGACGGCGACGGGCGCGACGCCGGTGCCCGAGGCGTGGCACGCGCCGCTCGGCGCGGTGACGAGCGCGCTCGTGTTCGTGACGCTCGCGCTGATCGTCGGCTTCTTCTACCAGACGATCCTCGTCGCGGAGGCGGATCTCGCGAAGGAGCACGAGCGCTCCGAGGGCCTCTTGCACAACATCTTGCCGCGCGCGATCGCCCGCCGTTTGAAGCGCGATCGCGCGGCGATCGCGGACGGCTTCGCCGAGGTGAGCGTGCTCTTCGCGGACATCGTCGGCTTCACGGAGCTGTCGGCGCGCATGCCCCCGAGCGATCTCGTGGCGCTTCTGAACAAGCTATTTTCGGAGCTGGACGACCTCGCGGAGCGCCGCGGCCTGGAGAAGATCAAGACGATCGGCGACGCGTACATGGTGGCGTCCGGCTTGCCGGAGCCGCGCCCGGATCACGCGGAGGCGCTGGTGCTCTTCGCGCTCGACATGCTGGAGGTCGCCACGCGTTGGGGGAAGGAGTCGGGCCATCCGCTCGCGCTGCGGATCGGCGTGCACGCGGGCCCGGTGGTGGCGGGCGTGATCGGCAAGCGCAAGTTCATCTACGACCTGTGGGGCGACACGGTGAACATCGCGAGCCGCATGGAGTCGCACGGCGCGCCCGGCCGCATCCAGGTCACGGAGGACGTGGCGAAGCTGCTGCCGGCCGCGATTCGCCTGTCGGAGCCGCGGAGCGTGCAGGTGAAGGGGCGAGGGGAGATGACGACGCGCTTCGTGCTCGGGCGGGGAGCGTGACGCGCCGGTCGGTGCGCCGTCAGCGAGTCATGTCGCGGGCGACGGCCGCCATTCGTTCGACCACGTCCTCGAACGCTCGCGGAGCGAGCAGCGCCTTCGTTCGCACCACGACCTCTCCCTCTTCCACCGCGACGTCCGCGTGCTCCGCGTGGAGCGAGAGCAGCGCGCCGCGGACGTCGGCGCTGAGCGCGCGCTTCGCCGCATCGGGATCGTCCGTCGTCACGTGGAGCGCCGCGTCGAACGCCTCGTCCCCGAGCGGCTCGTGCTTGCGGAGCGCGAAGTCGTACCAGCGCGCCGGCTGAACGCGCAGGTCGAAGCGCAGCGCCGGCTCCACGCGGACGCGCAGCTCGACGCCGTACGCGGAGTCGCCGAGCGGGGCGACGCGCGCCGAGAACGGGATCGTGGCCGCCTCGCGGTACCCCGCGCGCGCCAGGGAGCCGCGCAGGCGGAGCGGCGTGGTCCCGAGCGTGAGCCCGCGATCGTCCGCGAAGGCGCGCCACGCGTCCACGATCGTCGCGTCCACGTGCAGCGGCGGCACCCGCGCCATCGCCCCCACGAACGCGCGCCCCAGAGCCACGGCCGCGGAGGTGTTCTGCACGATCGTCGCGACCTCCGGCTCCGAGTAAAACGTGCCGGTCGTGACGGAGATGTGAACGCCGCGATCGTCGACGTGGAAGAGGTGCCCGGCTTCCTTCCACGTGAAGAGCATCGCGCGCAGCTCGGGCACGAAGAGCGCGCGGGCGCGATCGGCCTCGTGCGCTTTGATCTCGAAGGCCGCGTCGAAGGCCGCGTCGCCGACCTCGATGTCGTGCTTGCCGAAGAGCGCCTTCGCGGCCCGCGAGAGCGCGCCGGCCGGCCCGAGGTGGAGGTGCAGATCCGCAGGAGGATCGAACGGCACGTCGATCTCGAGCCACACGTAGTCGCCGCGCCACAGCTTGACGGTGACCGGCTGCCCCTCGATCGCGCCGCGGAGCATCTGCGAACGGCCTCGCCCGATGTACCCCTCCTGAACCTGGAGACCGAGCGCATCGGCGGCCTGCTGAAACGCGGTGAGCCCGAACGACATCGCCGCAAGCTACAGGAAACCGCGCACCAGAGCTGGCTCACGTCGCGACGAATACAGACGGAGGGACGCTTCTTTTTGTGAATTTACAAGGGGGCTCCGCCCCCTCGTATCACTCCCCCGCTTTGCCCCGTGCGTGTGCTGGGTACGAATCCAGAGCGGCTCCAAGCGTGACGTAACGTCCCCCTCCCATCGCGAACCGAAGGCCGGGGGTGGGCACCCAAGACCCCGTCTCGTGCTTCTTGGAAGCGCTCTAAGATTTCCGCTTCGCCGCGGCTTCTTCTTCCGCGGCGGCTTCTTCTTCCACGTCCACGTCCACATCCACGTCGCGATCGGCGAAGCGGCTCCGGCCGCCGGCAGCGCCGCTCTCGGTGATGCGCGCGCCGCGCGGAGCTTCGGCGGGGTCGCGGTGCGTGACGCTGCTCACGTGGGTGCTCGCGTACGGGTCCACGTCCGCGACGGTGCCCACCTCCGTGCGAGCGTGCGGGCTCACCTCCGCGGGGCCGATCACGTGCGCCGGGGCCTCGGCGGTGGCCGGAGACGCCGGGGGGAGGCGGCCGCGCACCACGTCCTTCGCGCGGCCGATCGCGGCGTTCGCGCGCGAGCCTGCCTCCGACACCGCGCGGGCCGCGCCGCGCAGCGCACGCCCCGGGATCGAGCCGAAGAACAGGCCGGACACGATGTACAGCACGACCGGCGTCACGACCTTGAGCGCGAGCAGCACCGCGAGCTGCGCCACCGACAGCGACAGCAACACCACGAGCAGGATCGGTCCACCGAGCGGGGCCGCGCGGCGATCGCGCAGGCGGGCGCGCATCTCCAGGCGGCGCGCTTCGGCTTCGCGCAGGCGGGCGGCGGCCTCCGCGCGTCGCTCTTGATCGCGGGCCCCGCGCTCGGCGTCCCCCGCGGCGCGTTCGGCTTCGCGGGCGGCGCGCTTCGCTTCCTTGAAGGCGACCTTGGCCTCGCGGCGGGCCACCTCGGCGACGCGGCGGACCTCGCGGCGCGCGTTGCCCGAGTTGCCGGCGGAGACCTCGGCCACGACGCGGCGCACCTGCTCGCCGACCTCTTCGACGACGCGCTTCACCTGCGCCTCGGCCTCGGCGACGGCGCGCTCGGCTTGCTTGCCGGCCTCCGTGCTCACCGAGCGGCCCGCGCCCCAGTGCCCCGGCTCGTCCCAGATGCTGCCGAAGCTGTTCGGCGTCTCGCCGGTCGGCCCCGTCGGAGGATCCGCGTCGGCGCGACCTCCGCGAGCGCCCTCACGACCGCCGCGAACGTCCTCACCGCCGCCGCGAGCATCGTCACGATTCCCCCGCGGATCGTGGCGAAACCGATCGCGCCCGTCGGGCCCGGCGGCGTCGATCTCGTCGAGCGTCGCGAGCAGAGGCGCGATGCGGCCCGCGCGTTTGTCCGGGTCCGGCTCCAGCATCGCGGTGAGCGCGCGCACGAGCGCCGGGGACACCTTGCCGCCGAGCGCGCCCGCCACGTCGATCGCGAGGCCCTTGTGCGGCAGCTCCTCCGGCTCCACGCCCGCGAGCATCGCGACGGCCGTCGCGCCCACCGCGTACACGTCGCTCGCGGGCATCGCGCGCCCCTGGAACTGCTCGGGCGCCATGAAGCCGAACGTGCCGACCACCGTGGACCCCGTGACCTTCAGCCGATCGCGCACGGCGCCGAAGTCGATGATCGCGAACGATCCGTCCGGCCGCCGGATCACGTTGCTCGGCTTGATGTCGCGGTGAACGAGAGGCGGCGTTCGGCCGTGCAAGTAGTCGAGCGCGTCCGACGCGTCGTGGAGAAAGCGGATCACCTCGCGCGGATCGACGGGGCCTTCGGCGCGGAGGTGCGTGACGGTGACGCCTTCGATGTGCTCGGTGACGAGGTAGAGCGCGCCGGCTTCCTCGAAGTGATCGATGTAGACGGGCAGGTTCGGGTGCGCGAGGTGCGCCAGCACCTTGGCTTCGCGCTCCGCCAGCTCCACCTCTTTCCAGCTCGACGCGCCGCGCACGCGGAACCGCTTCACGGTGACGCGCCGGCCCTCGCGCTTGTCGATCGCGTCGAACGTGGTGGCCTGCCCGCCCTCGCCGAGGCGCCCGCTGATCGCGAATCGCCCGTCGCGCAGCGTGTCGCCGGCTTGAAGGGATGGCTCGCTCGTCTCGGAAGCGGCGGGGGGCATCGCGACGGGGCGCAAGCCTAGTCCACGAGACGCGTTGGGGGAACGCGACGTTTGATACAGACAGCACTAGCGCCCGCGCGGCGAACGCGGCTACCCTCGCCGACTGTCGGAGAGCCGGCGCGGTCACTTCGCGCCTGGACAACGGCGACGAGAGACGATGGGACAATCCTGGGTCGTTGCGCTGATCGCCGCGGGCGTGGTTCTCGCCTTGTTCGTGTTTTTCAGGAGCCAACGGGAGGCACCACCCCCCGCGAAGCTTCCTCCGAAAGACCCGAAGCCCACGGAAGCAAAGCCGGACGCGAGCTCCTCGAAACCCCCGCCTAGCGCGGAGGCCGCTGCGCCTGCGTCCACGAAGGCCGCCCCCGCGTCCGCGAAGGGCAAGGAGAGCGAAAAACCGAAGCCCGCCGCCGAGAGCGACAAGCCCGGCCCGCGGCGCATCGAGACCGTCCGCGAGCCCGCCATGGCTCGCAAATCGATCCCGCAGGTCGAGAAGCTGCACGCGGACGACGATGACGAGATCACGATCGTCACGCTGACGCCGCGGCTCGATCTGATCGCGGCCGCCGCCGCCGGTCGCGTGCCGGAGATCGCGGACGAGGATCGCGACGACGACGACGCGCCGCCGCCCGAGAGCGATCGGCCCGCCGCCGTGCCGATCATCTACGACGAGGACGCCGCGGAGGACGAGCCGACGCGCACGCACGCCGTCATCCTCGTGTCCGCCGCCGGCCAGACGGACCTCGGGCAGAAGCGGAAGATCAACGAGGATCGCTACCTCGTGATGGAGGATCACAACCTGTTCGTGGTCGCCGACGGCATGGGCGGGCACGCGGGCGGTGAGGTCGCGAGCCAGTGCGCCGTCGACACGATCGAGCAAGCCTTCAAGACCGGCAACTTCGAAGGGACGCCCTACGAGAACGTGCCGAAGCGCGGCGGTGAGCTCGCCCTCGCGATCCAGATGGCGAACGCCGCCATCTTCGAGAAGCAGAAGAAGGATCCGAAGCTCACGGGCATGGGCACGACGATCGTGAGCGCGCGCTTCACGCCCGGAAAGCAGCGCGTCTACATCGGTCACGTCGGCGACAGCCGCTGCTACCGCTTCCGCGGCGGGCAGCTCACGCAGGTCACGACGGATCACACGATGGCGGCGATCGGCATGACCGGCCCGTTCGCGGATCACCTGAGCCGCGCGGTCGGCATCGCTCCGGCGGTGAAGGTCGATCTCGTGATCGCGAAGCCGCGCCACGACGACGTGTTCCTCCTCTGCTCCGACGGCCTGTCGAAGATGGTGAAGGACGACGTCATCTGCTCGATCCTCTCCACCCATCAGGACCCGAACGACGCCGTGAAGGCCCTCGTGGAGAGCGCGAACGCCGGCGGCGGCCGCGACAACATCACGGTCATCCTCGTCGTCGTGAAGGACCCGCGCGGCTTCGCGCAGTACATGATCGAGCAGGAGCGCAAGCGGAAGGCCGCGCTCGACGCCGTGGAGACCGCCGAGTCCCCCGTGATGCCCGGCGGCGATCCGAAGCCCGGCACCGCCCCCGTCCCGGTGAAGCCCGTGGAGGTGGAGGACGCGCCCGCGATCAGCGTGCAGCCGGTCAGCATCAACCCCGACGGCTCCGACACCGAAATCATCCGTCAACTGGAGCCGATCGTCCCCGGCCGCCCGAAGTCGCCGCCCGTCCCGACGGACGCCTCCGCCTCGCAGGAGCTGCGCACGCGCCCGAGCACGCCCCCGCGCCCGAGCACGCCCCCGTCGCGCCCCAGCTCCCCGCCATCGCGCCCGAGCGTCCCGGAAGCGCGCCGCAGCACCCCCGATCTCCGCCCGCCGCCCGTCCCGCACGACGTGAAGGCGCCCCCCACCCGCAAGTAATCGTGCCCACCCCCGGCCTTCGCTTCGCGAAGTCCGCCCCTCAGGCAGCCATTGGGAGGACGGAGTCCGGTCCGCGGAGGCGGAGCTCCGCTTGGCGGAGCGGAGTCCGCAGCGGAACGGACGCAGTCCTCGACGTTGCGCCCAAATCGCTCTCTTCGTTCGCGATGGGAGGGGGCGTAGGTCGTTCAGCGAGCGTCTCTAGCGCCCGTTCCACTCGGTGCGCTGCACGACGGGCAGCTGCAGCGCGCGCTCGCGATCCAGGTCCAGCGAGCCGAGGTGGATCGCGAGCGGGGACTGCACCCACTTGAAGATCGACTGCGTGAACAGGCGCGAGAACTTCTGCGCCCACGCGGCGAGCTGCGCCGGATCACGCTCCGGGAACAGGCTCGGGAGCGCCTCGGCGACCTCGCTCGTGGAGAGCTTCTCGGCCCCGTACAGGTAGAGGCACGCGTCGAGCACCTCGAACGGCATCAGCTCGGCCTCGCCGGACTGGTTCGCGTCGAGCTCGGGGCCCGCGGTCGTGTCGAGCGTCGCGCGGATGCCCGGGAAGCCGAAGCGCTCGTACAGGCGCTCGATCAGCGCGATCACCACCGTCTTCGGGAGGTTCGCGATCACGCTGAAGCAGCCCTCCAGATCGCCGCCCACCGTCGTGTAGCCGAGCGCCTTCTCGCTCATGTTGCCGGTCTGCAGGAAGAGCGCGCCGCTCGTGTTGGCCCAGTTCCACATGCGCTGGCCGCGGATGCGCGCCTGCACGTTCTGCCTTGTGATCGGCGTCGGCGCGGGCCCGCCGTCCCCGAGCATCTTCACCGTCGCGTCGAGCTCCCGCGTGAACGCGTCCTCGATCGGCAGCACCTGGAACGTGGCCCCGAGGTCCTTCGCGATCTGCTCCGCCGCCCCGCGCGTCCCGTCGCTGGAGAAGCGCGTCGGCATGTAGAACGCGAACAGCGACGAGCGCATCTTCGCCGCGAGCGCGTCGCCGTCGAGATCCGCGTGGATCTTCCGCACCGCGCCCCACGCCACGAGCAGCGTGAGCAGCGAGTCGCGCCCGCCCGAGAGCGCGAGGCCGATGCTCTTGAAGGCGCCGGTCTTGCGGTAATAGTCGGCCACGCCGAGCGTGAGCGCCTCGTAGAAATCGTCGAGCAGCTCGTTGCGTGGGCAGCTCGTCGCGGACGCCTCCGGGACGCGCTTGGCCGGCAAGAAGAACGTGGTGCCCTTCGGCGGCGCCGGGTACTTGAGGTGCGCGCGGCTCGCGGTCGGGGCAGGGGAGTCGATGACCGGGACCGGCTGCTCGCGGGCGCGGAACGTCTCCAGATCGCTGCGCCACGTGCTCGCCTCGCGCCGACACCGGGTCGTGCGATCGAGGTCGACCACCGCCGCGGCGAAGCCCTCCACGAAGCGCGGCGCCTCCAGCACGGGGCGGCCGTTCTGGTTCACGTAGCCGCCGCCGTCGAACACGAGGCCGTCGTTCGCGCCGACGAGGTTGGCGTACGCGATCGTGCACTGGTTGTCGCTCGCGCGGGTCGCGATCATCTCGCGGCGCGTGCCCACGACGGACGCGCGGAACGGCGACGCCGAGAGGTTGCAGATGATCTCCGCGCCCGAGTAGCAGCGGCGCCGCATCGGCCCGTCCGGCGACCAGATGTCCTCGCACACCTCGACGCCGAGCGTGCCGAAGTCGAAGCGGAAGATGTGATCGCCGAGCGGCGCGCCGTCCGAGTCGAGCGCGAGCAGCGGCGCCCCGCGCGAGAGGGTGCGCGCCTCGTAGAATACGTTGTACGTGGGCAGCTTCTCCTTCGGGCAGAAGCCGAGCACCTTGCCCGCGTGCACGACGGCCGCCGCGTTGAACAGATCGCCGCCGACGGGCACCACGAGGCCGAGCGTGAACACCGTCGGGAGGCTCGCGGTCTCCGCGGCGAAGCGCCCGAGCTCCGAGCGCTGCGCGGCCACGAAGCTGCGCCACTGCACGAGATCCTCCGGCGCGTACCCGCCGATGACCTGCTCCGGGTACACCGCGATCGTGACGTCGTCCTTCGCCATCGCGTGCGCGAGCGCGATGGAGCGATCGGTGTTGCTGCGAACGGCGCCGACCGTCGCGTTCACGCTGGCGAGCCCAATTTTTACGAGTCGCATCCGGTGGGCTGTAGTGTCCCTTGCGTTCGGGCGAAAGAGTGCGCGACCATGTCCGACTCCGAGACGGTGGCGAACCCTCGCCGAGGCCGCACGGAGTCACGCAGCGGAGGCATTCGTGGAAGGCATCAGGATTCCGACCCACAAGGAAATCGAGCGGATCATCGACGAGCTTCGGTCCGTGGACAAAAAGCTGGCGGACTTCACCCTCGTCTTGCAGCCGCCGGAGCGGGAGGCCCTGCCCAAGATGCTCCCGGGCGGTGAGGGCGCGGCGGCCGCGGTCGCCCACCTCTCGCGCAAGCACAAGATCGTGGCCGAGGGCACCAGCGTGGAGGACATGGAGAACGCCTTCATGCACGCCGAGCGCCTGAAGACGCTGTTCCGCGAGGTGTTCCTCCTCCAGCAGCGCATCGACGACACGATCAAGAAGGAGCAGGCCCAGGCGTGGTCCGCGGCCCAGAAGCTCTGCGCGGAGCTGCGCAAGATCGCCGACGGCAACCCGCGCTTCGCGATCGAGTTCGCGCCGGTGGACGAATTCTTCAACGGCGGCGGACAGAGCCGCGGTTACTTCTGAGCTGCGCTTCCCCTTGAGTCGCGGCTTGTCCAAGGGCCGTCCGACGCCCGTTCTGCCCCACCATTCCACCCTCTGATTGTTGCGAAACTCGTTCGCTTTTTTGCGAGCGACGCCGAGTTTCGCGATAACGTTTCGCGCCTTCGACGTGGCCGGGGTTTGTGGCGCGCGCCGAGGCAGCGAGCGAACGTGCCCCCTACAGACGTCAAGAACCCCGCTTACTTTCACAAAGTCGTCGACTGCCAGTGGGCGTGCCCCGCGCACACGAACGTGCCGGAGTACATCCGCCTGATCGCCCAGGGCCGCTTCACCGAGGCCTACATGGTGAACCGGGAGTCGAACGTGTTCCCCGGCATCCTCGGCCGAACGTGCGACCGGCCCTGTGAGCCCGCGTGCCGTCGCGGCCGCGTCGAGGAGCAGCCGGTCGCGATCTGCCGCCTCAAGCGCGTCGCCGCCGACCACAAGGACGACGTGACGGAGCTGCTCCCGAAGGCGCCCGCGCAGAAGAACGGCAAGCGCATCGCCTGCATCGGCGCCGGCCCCGCGTCGCTCACCGTCGCGAACGATCTGGTGCCGCTCGGCTACGAGGTGACGATCTTCGAGAAGACGTCCGCGCCCGGCGGCCTGATGCGCCACAACATCCCGTCGTTCCGCCTGCCCGCGGCGGTGCTCGACGACGAGTGCAACGCCATCCTGAACATGGGCGTGGACATCCGTTACAACTCGCCGATCGAGAGCATGAAGGCGCTGCTCGAACAGGGGTTCGACGCCGTCTTCGTGGGCAGCGGCGCCCCGAAGGGGAAGGACCTCGAGATCCCGGGGCGCCACGACTCCGACAAGATCTACATCGGCATCGACTGGCTCACGTCCGTCGCGTTCAACCACATCACGTCGATCGAGGAGCGCGTGCTCATCATCGGCGTCGGCAACACGGCGATGGACTGCTGCCGCACGTCGCGGCGCCTCGGCGGCAAGGACATCAAGGTCATGGCCCGCCGCCCACGGAAGTACTTCAAGGCCAGCCCCTGGGAGCTCGACGACGCCGAAGAGGAGCAGGTCGAGATCATCATCAACCACGCGCCGAAGCGCTTCGTGATCGAGGACGGCAAGCTCCGCGGCATGGTGTTCGAGCGGCTCGAATGGAACGCCGACGCCACCAAGTCGACCCTCAAGGACGAGGTGTTCATCCCCGCCGACGCCGTGATCCTCGCGATCGGACAAGAGGGCGCGTTCCCCTGGATCGAGCGCGACATCGGTATCGAGTTCGATAAGTGGGGCATGGCGAAGGTCGACAAGAAGACCTTCATGTGCACGCGCGAGGGCGTCTTCTTCGGCGGCGACGCCGCGTGGGGCCCGGAGAACATCATCTGGGCCGTGGAGCACGGTCACCAGGCCGCGATCTCGATCGACAACTACTGCCAGGGTGTCCCCGTCACCGAGCGCCCCGCCCCCGGGATGAACCTCCTTTCGACGAAGATGGGCATCCACGAGTGGGCGTACTCGAACGACTACAACGCCTCGAAGCGCCAGAAGATGGTGCACGTCGATCTCGCCGAGCGCTTCAAGAAGCTCGACGTCGAGGTGGAGCTCGGCTTCTCCCCCGAGCAGACCGCGCGCGAGGTGGAGCGCTGCCTCAACTGCGACGTGCAGACCGTGTTCACCGAGAAGAAGTGCATCGAGTGCGACGCGTGCGTCGACATCTGCCCGGTGCTCTGCCTCACGATCACGAAGGACGGCGACGAGAAGGACCTCCGCGGCCGCCTGAGCGCGCCCTCGATCAACCCGAAGCAGGACATCTTCGTGTCGACCGAGCTGCCGCAGACGAAGCGCGTGATGGTGAAGGACGAAGACCTCTGCGTGCACTGCGGTCTGTGCGCCGAGCGGTGCCCGACGGCCGCGTGGGACATGCAGAGGCTCGATCTCCGGATCGCGTACGCGGGCAAACCCGCGGTGAGCAGCAACAAGCCGTGAAGACCAAAATCAACGATTTCGCCTTCAAGCTCGCGAACGTCAACGGGACGGGCTCCGCGAGCGCCAACGGCCTGCTGATGCAGGCGATCTTCCGCATGGGCATCCCGGTGTCCGGCAAGAACCTGTTCCCGTCGAACATCCAGGGATTGCCGACCTGGTACGAGATCCGGGTCAACAAGGACGGCCGCACCGCGCGCACCAGCGAGTACGACCTCATGGTCGCGATGAACGCGGAGACCTACGCGGCCGACGTGAAGGAGGTGCGCTCCGGCGGCTACGTCCTCTACGACTCGACGTGGCCGCTCGCGAAATCGCTCCTGCGCGAAGACGTGACGTTCCTCGGCGTGCCGTTCGCGAAGCTCTGCGCGGAGACCTTCAACGACTCGCGCGAGCGCACGCTGATGAAGAACATCGCCTACGTGGGGACGCTCGCGTACCTGCTGTCGATGGACATGGACGTCGTGAGCGGCATGCTGAAGGAGAAATTCGCGAAGAAGCCGTCGCTGCTCGACTCGAACGCGAAGGCCGTGAAGCTCGGCTTCGACTACGCGAAGGAGCACTTCGAGCAGCTGCCGATGAAGCTCCAGACGATGGACGCGACGAAGGACTCCATCCTCATCGACGGCAACACCGCGACGGCGCTCGGCGCGATCTACGCGGGCGCGACGGTGGCGGCCTGGTACCCGATCACGCCGAGCACCAGCGTGCTCGATGCGTTCAAGGCCTTCTGCGAGAAGTACCGGGTCGACAAGGAGACCGGGAAGAAGAAGTTCTGCATCCTCCAGGCGGAGGACGAGCTCGGCGCGATCGGCATGGTGATCGGCGCCTCGTGGAACGGCGCGCGCTCCTTCACGTCGACGGCGGGCCCCGGCATCTCGCTCATGAGCGAGCTCATCGGCCTCGCGTACTACGCGGAGATCCCGTCGGTGATCGTCGACGTTCAGCGCGTCGGCCCATCCACCGGCATGCCCACGCGCACGCAGCAGTGCGACATCCTGATGTGCGCGTACGCCTCGCACGGCGACACGAAGCACCTCTGCCTCTACCCCGCGAACCCCGAGGAGTGCTTCTACTTCGCGACGAAGAGCTTCGATCTCGCGGAGCGCTTCCAGACGCCGGTCTTCATGCTGACCGACCTCGACATCGGCATGAACGACTGGGTCGTGCCGCGCTTCAAGTGGGACGACGCGTACCGGCCGGATCGCGGGCGCGTGCTCACGAAGGAGGAGATCGAGCAGATGCAGGTGTACTACCGCTACTCGCCCGAGGACGAGCTCGGCGTCGCGGCGCGCACGCTGCCCGGCACGCACCCGAAGGGCGCCTTCTTCACGCGCGGCTCCGGCCACAACAAGCTCGGCAAGTACACCGAGATCCCGGAGGAGTACGCGGAGGTGATGGAGCGCCTCTCGCGCAAGCACCGCTCCGCGCGCAACTTCGTCCCGGCCCCGATCATCGAGCGGCGCGCGGGCGCGACGTTCGGCGTCGTGACGATCGGCGGCTGCGATCTCGCGACGCGGGAGGCGATGGATCTGCTCGCGGCGGAGGGCTACGTGGGCGACTTCATGCGCGTGCGCGGCTTCCCCTTCAACGAAGAGGTCGAAGATTTCCTCGCGCAGCACGACAAGATCTTCGTCGTGGAGCAGAACCGCGACGCGCAGCTCCGGGCGCTGTTCCTCCTGGAGACGCGCTGCTCGAAGGAGAAGCTGCAGTCGATCCTGCCGTACAGCGGCTTCCCGCTGCAGGCGGCGCAGGTCGTCAAAGGCGTGCGATCCCGCATCGCGCTGGGCCTCTCCAGCTTTCCGGCGGGCGGTTCCGAGCACAGCACCGAGGAGCGCGGCGAATGAGCTACATCAAGAAGCCGGTCGCCCGGCACCCCTCTCTCCAGCCCAACAAGATCGGCCTCACGCTGCGTGACTACGAGGGGTCGATGTCGACCCTGTGCGCGGGCTGCGGCCACGACTCGGTGACGGCGGCGATCATCCGCGCCTTCTACGAGCTCGACGAGCACCCGCACCGCGTCGCGAAGCTGTCCGGCATCGGCTGCTCGTCGAAGACGCCGACGTATTTCCTCTCCGGCGCGCACGGCTTCAACTCGGCGCACGGCCGCATGGCCGCGATCGCGACGGGCGCGAACGCCGCGAACAAGCAGCTCCACTACGTGGGCGTGAGCGGCGACGGCGACTCGCTGTCGATCGGCCTCGGGCACCTGTGCCACGCGATCCGCCGCAACCTCCACATGCTGTACATCCTGGAGAACAACGGCGTGTACGGCCTCACGAAGGGCCAGTTCTCGGCGTCGACGGACCTCGGCAGCAAGAACAAGAAGGGCGAGGTCAACACGATGCCGCCGATCGATCCGGTGCTCGTGGCGATCAGCCAGGGCGCGTCGTTCGTGGCGCGCAGCTTCTCCGGCGACAAGGAGCAGCTCGTGCCGCTGCTCAAGGCGGGCCTTCGTCACAAGGGGTTCGCGCTCATCGACGTGATCTCGCCGTGCGTCACGTTCAACGATCACGAGGGCTCGACGAAGAGCTACGTGTACACGCGCAAGCACCAGCTCCCGCTCGTGCAGGCGGATTTCGTCCCGCACGCGGAGGAGATCACGGTGAGCTACCCCGAGGGCACGTCGCAGTCGGTGCGCCTCCACGACGGCAGCGTCGTGCGCCTCCGCAAGGTCTCGAAGGACTACGACCCGACGAACCGCAAGGCGGCGCTCTCGTTCCTCGAAGAGCAGCAGGAGTCGGGCGAGGTCCCCACCGGCCTCCTCTTCATCGACGAAAACGCGGTCGAAATGCACGAAGAGGCGAAGACGGTCGACACGCCGATGTCGGAGCTCCGCTACGAGGACCTGTGCCCCGGAAGCGCGGCCCTCGACAAGCTCATGAACAACTACCGCTGAAGAGCGTGCCCACCCCCGGCCGCGCTGTCGCGCGTCCGCCCCTCCGGCCGCCACTGGGAGGACGGAGTCCGATCCGCGGAGGCGGAGCGGAGCCTGGCTCCGCGGAGTCCGCAGCGGAGCGGACGCAGTCCTCGACGTTGCTCCCAAATCGCTCACTCTCGTTCGCGAAGGGAGGGGGCGTTTCAGCGATTCGAAGCGCTCAATTCACGTGCGGCGCGATCGCCTCCGCGGCCTTCGCGCGCGCTTGCGCCTCGGTCTTCTCCGTCGCGTCCGTCAGCAGATCCGCGGCCGCGGTGTAGCGCTTCGCGAGCGACTTGAAGAAGATGCCGTCCGCCTTCTCGGGCGCGGTGATCTCCATCAGGTACGCGGCGTCGAACGCGGCGGCGCCGGAGAGCGGGGTGCTCTCCGCGGCGAGCTTGTCCAGGGCCGCGCGCTGGCCGTGCGCGTTCATCCCGAAGGGCAGCTTCAGCATCATCTCGGCCGCGTCCTTCGGGCCGCCGCGCAGCCCCATCGCGAGCGCCGCGAGCAGCTTGTTCGCGGGCGTTCGCTCGGCCGGCGGGCTCTGGGTGAGCGCGCGCGCCGCCTCGTCGAAATCGGTCGCGCGCCAGTACGTGCGGCCGAGCGCGAGGTGCGCCCACGCCTCCATCTCCGCCGCCTCCGGGGACAGCGCGCCCTCGTGCAGCGCCTTCCGGTGCGGCATCGGCACGCCGCGCGTCGCGAGCGCCTTCAGCACGCCCGGCTGCTTCGCGGCCGCCGCGTCGACGAGGATCCCGAAGTAGAACGTGGGCAGGCTCACCGCGAGCCGCTCCTCCAACGTGGACCCCGTCGCGGCCGGCGCCTGCGGAAACAGCAGCCGATCCAGCGCGTCGATGCGCCGGCCGCCGTACAGCTTCGACAGGAGCCGCCGCGCCTCCTGCACGCGCCCGTCCGCGACCGAGCCGACCTCCGAGAACCGCGTGAGCCCCACGAGCGCGGCGTCGCGGCCCCGGTTCTTGCGGGGCTCCAGCATCTCGTCGAGCCGCGAATAATAGATGTTCTTGCGCTCCTCGTCCTTCTCGTACTCGTCCGGGATCGGCGCGCTCCGCACCGCGTCGACGAGCCCGAGATCCGCGACGCCGGACGCGACCGCCGCGACCGCGCCCCCGTAGAAATGGAGCTTCACCGCGTCGCCGGAGAGGCCCTGGATCGTGGTCGCCGAGCTCTTCATCCACTTGAGCAGCGCGTCGCTCGTGAACTTCTCGACGCGCGCCTTCGTGTACGGCGGGTCCAGCTTCGGCTGCCCCACGGACGCGCGCGACAGCTTCGCCGCGAGCGCGAGCCCGTACAGCGCCTCGTGCACGTCCCCGCGGAGATCCTTCGGCGGCGCCTTCAGCATCGGCTCCGCGAGCACGTCCCCGCACCCGGCCGGCGCGAGCTCGATCCGCAGCGCGCGCACGAGGCCCGTCGGGATCCCGGCGCACGCCTCCAGCCCGGCGAGCTTCGCGTCCCGCGTCTTGGAGAGCATCTGCTGCGTGGCCGGCAGATCCGCGTTCACGACCTGGAGCGCCTGATCCAGGGCTTCGAGCGCGCTCTTCGCGTCGCCGCACGCGGGCGGCGCGACGGGCTTGTTGCTCAGGTACTCGGTGCACACCGCGGCCGCCGGACCGACGCCTCCGCGATCGCCCGGGAACGGGTACGGCAGCGCTCCGGCCGCGAGGGGCGCGGTGTCCACGGTCGGGAACGTCTCCTCGGCGAACGGCCCGGCGGCGGCGTACGCGTCCGGCCCCTTCGGCGCGTGGGCCTTCGCGGTGGCGTCGGGCTTCGCGGTGGGCGTGCCGTCGGGCGCGGTGGCCGGCTTTTCGGGCGTGCAGGCGCCGAGCGCGACGAGGAACGAGACGAGACCGAGGGACCGGAAGGCGCGGGTTCGAAGGCTCACGGGCCGGGAGCATCCGCTGGATCGGGCGGCATCGACAAGGTGGGACGTCATCCCCGCGCTGACGCCGCGCCGTGCCCGGGGTTCCCGGCCTCGCTCGTGACGACGCCAGGAATGCAGAACCAGCGCTTTCGCCGGGGCTTCGCGGCCTGTATCGTCCGCGCCGAGGATCATGAGCCCCGAGCTGCGCGACAAATTGATCAGTGAAGCCGGCGCGATTGTGCTGCTCCTTGTGGCGATCGGCGTCGTCCTGTGGCGCCTCCCCAAGGCCGAGGTCGGCCACTCGCCGGAGTACAAACGTCGGCGCCTGATGAACTGGCTGCCGCTCGGCACCACGTACGCGCTGCTCTATTTCGGCCGGTACAACCTCTCGGCGAACGTCGGCGCGCTCGACAAGCTCGGCATCCTCTCCAAGCACGAGTTCGGGGGCGTCGATTTCTGGGGCTCGCTCACGTACGGCGTGGCCTTCCTCCTGAACGGTCCGCTCACGGATCGCTGGGGCGGGCGCACGACCATCCTCCTGTCCGCGGGCGGCTCGGCCGTCATGAACCTCGCGATGGCGGCGGCCTTCTCGCAGATGAAGGCGGGCGGCCTCGATCACGGCGGCTTCATCACGGCGATCACCGTGCTCAACGCGGCGAACATGTATTTCCAGAGCTTCGGCGCGGTGTCGATCGTGAAGGTCAACGCGCCCTGGTTCCACGTGCGCGAGCGCGGCGTGCTCGGCGGCGTGTTCGGGATCCTGATCTCGCTCGGCCTCTACTTCGCGTACGACGGGAGCCGCATCCTCGCGGGGGAGGACGGCAGCCGCATGATGCTCGCGTTCATCGTGCCGGCGCTCGTGCTCGCGGCCTTCGCGGTGATCGACTTCTTCGTCATCCGCGACACGCCGAAGGACGCCGGCTTCAAGGACTTCGACACCGGCGACGCGTCGAGCGGGGAGAGCGACGTGCCGGTGGGCCTCGGCGTCGTGATCCGGAGGATGTTCTCGCAGAAGGTCATCTGGATCATCGTCGCGATCGAGTTCTGCTCGGGGTTCCTGCGGCAGGCCGTGATGAAGTGGTTCCTGCCGTTCGCGAAGGACACGGGGCTCGCGGACACGTTCGTGTACGCGCACTGGGGCGCGCTGCTGTGCGTGGCGGGCATCCTCGGCGGCGTGTTCGCGGGCTTCATCTCGGACCACGTGTTCCAGTCGCGGCGCGGGCCGGTGGCGTCGGTGCTGTACGGCGGGCTGCTCGTCGGGGCGCTCATCGCGCTGACGCTTCTCGGGTCGCCGCTCATCGGGTGGGCCTTCATCTTCTCGTCGCTGTGCGTGATCGGCGTGCACGGCATGCTGTCGGGCACGGCGAGCGCGGACTTCGGCGGCAAGAAGCACGCGGGCATCGCGACCGGCATCATCGACGGCTTCGTGTACCTGGGGACGGCGGCGCAGTCGGTGGTGTACGGCGGCTTCGGCCCCGAGAAGGCGCCGTGGTTCAAGGGCCTCCTGCCCGGCAAGGAGATGTCGAAGGACCCCGCGAACTGGCGGGCGTGGATCCTGGCGATGCTCCCGGTCGCGGTGGTCGGCGGCCTGCTCGCGACGCGCGTGTGGAACGCGAAGCCGAAGGCCGCGGCCCCGCCGCCCCCGCCGGTGCCGGGCGATCTGGAAGAGGACCCGGCGCTCGCCGAGACCGTCGCGGCCCCGACCGAGCAGAGCAAGAGCTGAAGCGCTGCGAATCCGGGGGGATGCGAGACAGACGCGCACGTGCCGCTTCACCGGGGGCGGCGGCGGCATGCGCACCCCAAGAAAAAGAAGAGAGTTGCGCTGGAACCTGCTGATGTTTCAGTGATTCTGGATGAAACGGACCACGTCGAAGGCGGCGGTCGGCGGGAACTGGGCGCTCAGGGTCAACGTGGCTCCCTGATCGCCGGTTCGGTTCGTCGCGTAACTCAGGAAGATGGGGTCGGTGCCCGCCGCCGGGAGCGACTTCACCGCGCGGAGCGTGGCGATGTGGTCCGCCTGGTCCGAGGCTGCGTCGTCTTCCGCGAAGAGGTCGACCAGGCCGCGCAACGTCACGAAGCCGGGGGCCGAGGTCGGCAGCATCCGTAACGGCGTGAGGTCCGCGCGGGCGCCGATGCCCTCCACGCCGGAGAGCGCCTCCCGAAGTCGCGACAACGCGAGCGCCTCGTTCGGCGAGACGAGCGCCCACGTGGTCGCGTCCGTGCCCGCGATGAAGACGTGCGTGTCGACGGGGGCGAGCAGCGGCGTGGAGTCGCCCTTCGGCACGTACTTGGGGTTCGCCACCTGGTGCAGCAGGAGGTGGAGCGCGCCCTTCGGGAGCTTGTCCGTGGCGCGCAACGCGATCTCGCTCCAGTGGGAATTCACGCGGCGCTTCGTGGGGTCGTCCAGGTTCGATTTGTCCGCGTCCGATTCGCCGGGCTCCGCGGCGTCCGGCTTCGCGGCGGGCTTCTTCGCCTTCTTCGCCTTCGACTCCTCCGCGTCGAGCTTGAGCAGCGCGCGGATGCCGTCGGTCCAGCGGGTCACGGGCTCCGGGCCGGCGAGGAGGACCCAGCCGCCGAGCGTCTCGCGCGTCTTCGTGAAGGCCTTCTTCGCGTCCTTGTTCGGCTTCGCGTCCTCCGGCGGGACCGTGCCGGGGCCGTGCGCGAAGACGAGCGGGCCGCCCGTGAAGAGGAGCTTCTTCAGCTCGGCGATGGTGCCGTCCGCGAACTCGGGGCGCGCGTCCTCCGCCGCCGCCGCGCGCAGATCGGACCAGAACGTCGCGCCGAGCCGCTGCTGGATCTCGGTCGCGGTGGTGCCGGGGATCGCGAGCGCGAGGTCCGCGTCCTTGGGGACGTGCCAGAGCTGGGCCGGAGGCGTGCCGCCCGGCGCGAGCAGCGCGATCGTGCTGAGCGGGGACGTGACCGAGCGGAACCGGAGCTCCGCCGTGAGCCAGTAGCTGCCGCCGCTCTGCTGGAGCTCGACGCGCGATCCCGCGTAGTCCTTCGCGAGCGCGGTGAGCCACCCCTCGGTGGTGCGCTCGAACGGCGTGTCCTTGCTGGTGTTGGCCGGCGACGTGAGGAACTTCGCCAGCTTCTCGTCCGCGTGCGAGGTCGCCGCCTCCAGGCGCACGCCGGGGCCCATCGGGGACGCGGTGACGGTGCGCGCGAGGTACGGGGCGGTCGCCGCGACGTCGTTCGGATCGGGGGAGCAGACGAGGTGGTACCGGACCGGATCGCCGCCCGGATGGAGCGCGCACGCGAGCTCGCCGAGGAAGCCGATGTGCTTGCCCCGCTTCTTCGGGACGACCGCGAACCGGCCCTGCGGCTGCGCGCGGAAATCGAAGTCGGCCGCGCCCGCCTTCTGCAGCGCGCCGAGATCGCGGATCGCCACGGAGGCGACGAGCTTGTCCGGGCGGAGGAGCGCCATGTCGATGTTCGCGTTGAGATCGACCTCGGGCGCGAGCGATCCGAAGACGATGCTCGCGAGCGTGTCCGGGCCCGGCGCGAGCAGCTTTCCGATCGAGGTGTGCGCGGGCAAGAGATCGCGCAGCATCAGGAGATCGCGGTACGGCGCGCCGATCCGGATCACGCCGATGAGGCCCTCCGGCTCCGGCGCCGGCGACAGATCGAGCGCGGGCGGGGCCGGCTCCTCCGTGGCGGTGGGCGCGACGGCGATCTTCGGCGGCGGCGCCTCCACCTTCGGGGGCGGCGGCGGCGTGCATCCCGTCACGAATACGAGGGACGCGCCCGCGGCGACGAGGCCGAGCGGAGCCGGAGCAGGACCGGAGAGGATCGAGGTGCGCACCGGCCGATGGTACACGGCGCGCGGCGAAACAGGGCGGTTCAGCGATCGAGCGCGTCGACGACGACCTCGCACACGGAGTCGCCGCGGAGGACGGAGCGCGTCTCCTCGACGCGGTAGCGCGGGGGGCCGGCCATCAGATCCGCGTACACGCTCGGGCCGATCGGATCGTCGCGCGTGAAGTCCACGTGGTCGACGAGGAGCCCGAGCGCGATCGCGAGGCCCTGCTGCGACGCGAGCCGGTGGCGGATCGTGGAGCCGTGGCGGGCCGCGTAGTAGGCGCTCTCGTGCGTGACGGTGGCCGTCAGGGTGAGCGACGCGCCGGGCACGTAATCCGGGCAAAAGAAGCCGCCCCAGCCGAACGCGCGCGCGAAGCCGACGAGGTCCGCGAGGCGCTCGTGCGGGCTCTCGGAGATGGGGACGCCGCGCTCCGCCTGCGCGAGGAGGGCGCCGCCGAGCATGTGGAACGCGCCCATCGTCGCCGCCTCCCGCACGAGCGCGAAGAAGGCCGGCACGAGATCCGGCGAGCGCTTCTCGACGAGGTGCATCGTGTCGAAGGTGATCTGGCCGACGTACGTCGCGGGGACGATCGCCATGCGGACGCCGAACATGCGGACGCTGCCGGCGGAGTCGGCGGAGGCGCTGTCGAGGACCTTCGCGAGGCGGGCGGCGGCCTCTGCGGAGCGCGCGTCGTCGGGCGCGTCCGGGAGCTGCGCGTTCATCGCGGCGGCGGCCGCGCGGTTGACCAGGATGCCGCCGCGCGATCGCTCCGGCTTGCGGGTGAGGACGAACACGCACTCGGGATCGCCGCGGCCGACGCACGAGACCTCCTCCGCGTCGAGCACGCCCCAGTCCGACGGGAACGCGAGGCTCGCCGCCGCCGAGCAGAAGCCCGCGGCGAACGCGCAGAGCGGCTTCCGGTTGAGCACGCGATCGCCGTATTTTTCGAGGAAACCGTGGCCGTGGTAGAGCGCCGCGCCGTGCACGGTGCCGCCCTCCGCGGTGACGTCGAACTGCAAGAGGCCGTGGCCGAGCGCCTGGAAGATCTCCGCGGCAAGGGAGAGCTTGGTGTCTGTTTCGACGGCGCCGAGATCCCGCGCCAGCGACGTCAACAACGCGAACGAGGCCTCGAATGCGGCCCGCTGGCGCACACCCCAGCCCTCGCCGCCGAGCGCGTCGGTGATCGTCTGCTCCAGGAAGAGCGCGTCGTGGTGGCTGTCGCAGAGGACGAGGTGATCGCTCAGCGTGAGGAGGCCGTGCGGCGAGAGATCGCGCAGCAGGCGGCCGAAGGGCGTCGTCGCGGTCATCGGGACCCCGCGGGCTTCGTCATCGCGGCGAGCGCCACCGTGAGCTGATCGCGGTCCAGGCCGAGCATCTCCAGCGCGGCCGTCTCCACGCGGAGGATCGCGTCGGAGGCGAGCGTCTCGGGGTGGTCGAGCGAGAGGCGGCTCGTGTGCGCGCGCAGGGCCAGGCGGAGGCGCACGGTGTGGCTGTCGGGCAGGTTCGCTTCGGCGTACGCGATGACCTTGCGGGCGTGCTCCACCTCGGCCGTGGACGCGTGCGCCGGCCTCAGCGGGACGGAGAGGCGCATGCTGAGCGGCGGGCGCGAGCCCTGCTGGCTGCTCGCGGGGGACGACACGCCCGGCGGCGGCAGCGTGAGGCGCTCCAGCTCGGTGAGCGGCAGCTCCGGCGACAGGAGCTCGCAGAGGCGCGTCGCGCACAGGCGCGCCATGCCGAGCGGCATCGACGCGTCGAAGAGGCACGCGACGACGAACGCGCGGATCCGCCTCAGGAGGGCGGTCTGCGCGGGGCTCTCGATCGTGACGATCGGCTCGGCGACGCGGCCTCGCTCGGCGGCCGCGGCGGCGGCGAAGATGGCGAGCTTGCGCGCGGCCTGGAAGCTCGTGCGGTAGGCCTCGCGCATGGCCTGCGCGACCTCTTCCGCCGTGAAGCCGACCTCGGGCCGGAGGTACGAGCCGAAGACGAGGCCGTCCGAGAGGTTGAAGACGACGAGCGCGTCGAGCGGATCGATGCCGACCGCGAACGCGTCGAGCGCGATCGGGCCGATGGGCGTCTCCGGCCCTGGATCGGAGGGCAGGGGCTCCACGTCGAAGCTGGTCAGGCCCTCGCGCGGGAGGTCGAGGTCGGTGACGGTCAAGGCTTCGCTCCTACGGCCGCGGTCGTGAGCGTCTCGCCGAAGGCGTGGCGGCACGCGAGCCGGATCGCGTGCGCCTGCCGCGGGGAGAGCGGCGCCGCGCGCGTGAGGCCGACGATGTACGTGCCCTTGCCGGCGGTGAACCCGATGAGCTGGAAATACGGCCCCTCGCCGATGTGCAGCTCGAACAGCGGCGACGGCTGGCCCGGCAGCGCCTGGAGCAGCGTCGCGATCGACGAGGCGACGAGGCCCGATGCGCCGATGCGCGACTCCGCGTCCTGGATGTCGCCCGCGATCGGGAGGCCGTCCGCGTCCGCGATGAAGACGCCCGCGCCGGAGGTGGCCTCCGTGATCCACTCCACGATGCGCTCGCAGCGGACGATCGGGCTCACGACGCTCGACAGATCCGGCAAGCGCGGTGGGCGCGGCTTCGCTTCGGGCTCGTCGTCGTCCAGCGTGTCGTGCGTCCCGCCGGAGGGCGGAGGCGGCGGGATCGCGAGCACCGGCACGCTCTTGGGGCGCGACTCGATCGGCTGGCGCGCGGTCGTCTCGGCGGAGGTCGCGGGCACGAAATCGAGGCTGTCGAGCCCGTCGTCGGTGGGGCCGCTCGTGGGGCGCTCGGTGAGATCCGCGGGCGCCGCAGGGACCGCGACGGCGGGCGTCGGGCGCGCGACCGGCGCCTGCGCGGCGGCGGGCTCGGCCGGCTGGAACGACACGAGCGTCGTGCCCGGGGCGCTCTGGAGCTCCTGCGGGTAGCGCGGCTTCCTCTCGGCCTTCGCGAGCGTGCTCGCGGTGGCGATGGCGCTCGTCAGCTCAAACGAGGAGCGGGATCGGGCCATCGTCTTCCTCCGCGGAGCGCTCCGGCTGGAGCCGATCGATCACGTCGTTCGCGAGCTGATCGAAGATGCGCGCGAGCGGCGGCGGGCGACGCTGCATGAGCAGGAGCGGCGCCCCGCGCAGCGACGCCTCCAGGAACGTCTCGTCGCGCGGGATGATCGTGTCGAGGATGAGGCCCGCGGGGAACTTGGTCCACAGCGTCTCCGCGACCTCGAGCGACGCGGGCGTCTGCCGATCGAACATCGACAGCACGATGCCGAGCAGGTTGAGCCGCGGGTTCTTGTCGGCGCGGATGCGCTCGATCAGCGCGAGGAGCTGCCCCACGGATCGCAGCGCGAGCGGCTCCGCCTGGAGCGGCGACAGCACGTGGGTCGCGGCCTCGAGCGCGCGCGTGATCACCTTGCCGAGGCCCGCGGGGCAGTCGAGCAGCGTCACGTCGAACTCGGGCGCGAGCTTCGACAGCAGCGTCGGGATCGCGGAGCCGCGGGTGAGCGCCTCCTCGAAGCCGCTCACGGTCGTCGGATCCACGCGGCCGACCGTGAGCACGGAGAGCTGCGGATCGCGGGTGCGCGTGATCACGTTCTCCAGCGCTTCGGCGCCGGTGAGGATCTCGGCGAGGCCCGGCCGCGCGCGATCCGGGAGGCCCAGCGAGAGGCCGAGGCTGCCCTGGGCGTCGAGCTCGGTGATGAGCGTCCGGTGGCCCGCGCGCGCGAGCGCGAGCCCGAGGTTCAGGGAGATGGTCGTCTTGCCGACGCCTCCCTTCTGACTGGCGACCGCGATGGCGTGCATGTAGTCCTTCGACCGCATCCCGCGTGGAGGATGCGACTCCACGCTCTTGCCGGCGTGGCTCGGGCGCGATGGTAGCGTAGCGTGTCCGCTTCCGTCGACTTTCTGCGTGCGTGGGACCGGGCGACCGGTCAGCCCACCCCTCCGGCCGCCGCGCGCCGCCGCGCCTCGAATTCGGCCAGCGTGAGCGGCATCGGCGGATCGTCCGAGTTGAGGCGCACACGCTCCCCGCGCAGCGTCACGTCGTCGTTCGCTTCGAGGATGGCGTCCCCTTCCATGGCCTTCATCCGCAGCCGCCGGGCGCGCACGTCCACGTCGCCGAGGGCGTGACGTTGCACGGTGCCCGCGACGCGCTCTTCGAGGTCGCCGGTCACGTCGAGACGAGCCCGGCCAGCTTGGATGTGAAGCTCCTCGGAGCGCAGCGTCATGCTGCGGGAGGCTTCGATCTCCAGTCGCGCGCCCGCCAGGGTCAGCACCGGGCCCTCGTCCGTCATCCGGATTCGAAGCACGCAGACCCCGGAGCGGTCACGGACATGGACCGTGTCCACCCCGCCGGCGTCGCGTTCGGCGTCCACCCGACCTCCCCCCGAGAGGGCCAGCATTCGCGGCGGCGCGATGTCGGTCGCGATGGCGGGATTCGTGGATAGGTGCGGCTCGTCCTTGCGAGCGAGCGCGGCGTCATCGGCGGCGTCAAGCATGGAGTCAGACCTTCTTGTAAGAGACCTGGAGTCGACACGCGCGGAGGAACGAGACCGGGACGCGCGTGAGGAGCCGCACCGTGGCGCACCACGTGAGCGAAATCTGCCCGGACGTGGTGTCGATCCGAACCGTTTGCAGCACCGGAGCCGGTCGCATTTCGCCCAGCCCCGGAGGCGTGACGCGGATCTCGGGCGCCTCCCCGGGGAGCTGAAAGCGCACGGACGCCTCGTTCGGGCGCAGGTTCGTGAGGAGCCCCACCTCGTCCCCCCGGAGCCGCTCCACGGCGAGCCCGGGCGCCGCTCCTTGGAGCCCCCTCGACGAGAAGCCCAGGCGAGGAGCGCGCCGGATCTCGGACAGGTCCGCTCCGTCCGGAAACGCCGCCTCGCGATCCGGCCCGATCGCGGGATCGTGCGCGAGGTAATGGCCAATCACGCGCGCGCAGCGAGGATGCCAGTCCGGGCCGATCCACCCGAGCAGGCCCGGTGTCGGCGCGGCGAGCCACGCGCGGGGCGACGACACGAACAGCCGCTCCGGCGTGAGAGGATCCGCCGGGTCCTCGATGCGCGGCAGCATCGCCCCCGTCGCACGTCCCCGATCCTTGTCGATGAAATACCCGAGGCCCACGGGGTTTCGCGGGTAAGAATACAGCCATTGGGCGCGCGTCGGGCGCTCCTTGTCCGGCAGGTCACCGAGGAGGACTCCGCCGCGCCGTTCGGTCTGGTTCTGCGCGTGCAAGTCGCCGCCTCCATAGGCGAGGAGGGGAGTCAGCTCCGTCTCTTCGAACGGGGCAGGCTCCGAGAACGTCACGCTGCCGTCGCGCCCGACGTCGGCGATCCGAGGCCCGATCACGCGGAGCTGTCGCGCCGACCCGCCGAGCGCCGCGGACACCATCAGCTCCGGCGTCGGAGAGCGGCTGTAGGCGGATCCGGTGAGGATGACGTCCGTCGCCGGCTTCGGCGCGTGAACATCGGAGTCTTCCCACAAGTAGACCTCGCCCGTCCGCGGGTCCGTCCGGGAGAGCGCCGTCGTGAGCAGCGGCGCCTGCACGTCCGAGAGCGACAGTCGACCGCCGTTGAGCGTGTACGTCCTCCGCACCAGACAAGCGAGGTGCGGCTCGGAGCGCGGCGGGGCGATCACCAGCGTGCAGAGCTCCGAGGTCGGCGACGCGGGCCACCGCTCGCGGGCGGGAGGGGCCTTGTTCGAAGCGAGCTGTTCGAGGATGTTCACTTCGGCTCCTACAGCGAGGGGAAGAGGTTCTTGAGGAGGTTCCCGAGGACGATTCCGGCGTCGGAGGTGGCTTGTCCGGTGTCGTCTTCGCCCAGCGGCAGGGGCGAGCCGACGATGTCCTTCCAGGTGAGGCCGCTCCCCTCGGTGCCCGGAGGCGTGATGCCGAGACGGTCGAAGACAGCGCCGATCAAGGCCGCCGGGCTCGACCCCGTGGCGGTGAAATCCCACCCGAGCGCGGCGCCGACGGAGGAGCTGAACCCGCTGCCGGGATCCCAGCTGAAGGGAAGAATCCGCCCCATGAGGTTGCCCAGGAACGCCTTTGCGAAGCCGCCCGCGCCCGGGAAGAAGTCTTCCCACTCCTTGGAAGGCCCCTCCAGCCGATGGAACAGGAAATCGAACGCCGCCTCCACGACGGCGCGCCCGATGCCATACGCGTAGTCCGTCAGCGATGGAGTGGTCTCCACGGTGCCCGGCTGCAGGATCGCGCTCGACGGGACCTTGGTGAAGAGGAAACAGTCCATGTTGACCGACACCGGCCCGGTGATCGCCGTCGCGGTCATGGGGGAGCCCTCCGCCAGCACGCTCAGCCGGGGCAGCCAGCACTTCTGACTGCCGAACGCCAGATCGAGCGCGAAGGTCAGGTTGAAGATCGTCGGCGCGACGGGGAAATGGGGCCAGAGGAGCTTCGTCTCGTGGCCGTCCTTCACGCCTTCGATCCCGTTCAAATACGTCTTGGAGTGGTGATCCGAGGCGATGATGAACGGGTGGACCGCGTTGATCTCCAGGAAAGGGACAGGCCCGATGAGCACGGGCAGGAAGGGGAAGAACTGGATGCCTTCGTGGACGTCGAAGCCGACGACGAGCCATCCGTTGCGATCGTGGAAGTTGTTCGCCATGGTCAGCCTCTCTGCGCAGGCGGGAAGCTCTCGCTCGCGGCGATCGTGGCGCGCCGCAGCTCGCCGGCGACGAGCGGATACCGGAAGCCCGCTCGGAAGAGCAGCCGCACCCGCTCGGCGTCCGCGTCGATGTCAATCGCGTCCAGCGCGGGCGTCACTGTCTTCTCGACGGACCCGACGAGCACGTGAATCGACACCGGCGCGACGGGCGTGCGGAACGTGATGCGCCGTCCGCCGGGTCGCATCCCTCCGAGCGCGATCTCGGTCCCGGGGGGGATGACGCCGAAGGTCGTGCGGGGTGCGCTCTTTCCGGTGATGCGCGGGAGTCGGTCCAGCTGGATGTTCTTCCCGTCCTTCAAGAACGCCGCCCGGAGCGCTCCAAAGAGAGGGTAGGGCGCGAAGCATACGGGCTCGGGCCGATCTTCCCACGACGTGATGCGATCCGTGGGGTGCTCGAGCTGGGGGAGCGGTTGATCGACAGCCGCTTTGGCGGTCGCATAGTAGCCTTTGCCGAGAGGATTGTTCCCCTCGTGCCGCTGGAAGGCCGGCGCCAGATAGCGTTCACCGTCCTTCTCGATCATGCGGGCCGGCTCCTCCGCGGAGCCTCCGAAGGCGTTCTCCCATCGCATCGGGACGCGATCGAACGGCCGGGGCGACGTCGCCGACGGCGCGCTCCCGAGCGTGCCCTCGGCCCAGACGCGCGGGCCGAATCCGAGCACTTCTCGCTTCAAGTCGCCGATCCCCAACACCGCACGACCCTCCGACCCTCCGGGCGTCGAGGGATAAAGGTGCCCCGTCGCGCACACGGCGACCCCCTCCCGGAGGAGCTGAGCGTCATTGGGGAACACGGGGTCGGAGGCGATGCGCAGCGGGTCCTGCGCGTCGGCCAAGACCGGACCGGAGCCGCGCAGATCGAGCGTGATCGCCGAGAGGACGAGCATCAAGATCTCCCCGTCGCCGCTCGTCGTGGGGACGAGCGCCGAAGGGAGGGGCGTGTCATTGACCAGCTCCATGACGCCCTCGTCAGCAGTTGAGCTTCACGGTGGCGCCGCTGATGTTGACGACGCCTCCGCCGGTGATGTTGACGGTCGCGCCGGCGGCGATCTCGATGTTGACCGCCGTGGCCACGATCTGCGAGCTCGCCTGCAAGTTGAGCGTCGCGTGCGCGCTGACGAGGCCGCTCCCCCCGGCGGCGGTGAGCTTGAAGTCACCGTCCGACCACCCTTCGAACATCGGCCCGGAATAGACCACCCACGGACCCTTGGTGTTCGTCTTGTGCCCCCCGACGTTGAGCTCCTGGACGCCGTCGATGTTGAAGGTCTGTGTCCCGGCGTGGATCACCTGCTGTCCTGCGATATCCATGCTCTGCGACCCCGCCACGATCTCGTGCGCAGCGGTGACCTTGAGGTGATCATTGCCCGTCACGGTGACGGAGCGGCCCCCGCGGAGGACCTGCACGACCGGCCCTTTCACGTCCTGGCTCTGTGAGCCGTACTGCTGGGTGACCGCGCCGTCGACGGACTCGTCGTACGTCTGGAGCACGTGCAGGCGCATGCCGGCGTTCACGGTCGTGATGAGCCAGTTCTTGTAGAGGTAGTTTGCGCGCCCGGTCACCGTCATGTCGAAGGTGTCGCGATACTCCTTGTCGGTCGCGCCGTAGACGGTCGTATACGAGGTGTCATGGAACGTCTCGCGCAGCGTGCCGCGGACCTCCTCCGTCTTGTCGGCGAGCACCTCCACGTCCAGATTCTGCCCGAAGTGATTGAACCCGTTCCCTTCAGTGGAGCCCACGAAGTTGTACCGTCCGGCTCCGAGGTGGAGGAAGCTGTTCAGCGTGGGGCTGGAGAGGGTCACGTACTGCCCTCCTGCCCGGTCCTCCATTTCGAGTCGGTTGGATCCGCCCGTCATGACCACGTTCTGAGAGTTGTTGGCGGACGTGACGACGGAGGGATGGAGCGGGTTCGGCACCGCGCCGACGATTGCGGGGCGATCGGGGTCGCCGCCGAGGAAGAGGATCGCCACCTCGGTGCCTTTGCGGAGAGGGAAATGGAAGCCCTCCGGGTTGCCGCCGTGAGGTTGGATCATCCGCACCCACATCGACGCGTGGCCGTCCGGCAGGCCGCTCTCGTCGAAGAAGATTCGCACGTGGTAGCGGCCGTGCTCGTCGATCTGCGCATACGGGCTCTCCGCCGGCCCGTCCACGATCCCCTCGACGATGCCGTCGATCCGAGGCCAGTGCGTGCGCCGCGCCGATCGGTATTGGAGGGAGTGCGGGATCGCCTCCACGTGCACCAGATAGAGCTCCTTCGGGTTCAGCGACAACAGCTCTTCGATGTCCTTCGCGCCCCCCGAGTCGTTCCCTTCGTGCCGGACCTCGATCGCGAGATACTCCGTGTTGAAGGCGGCCCGCGGGTGGTCCTCGACTTGGAACGTGAACCCCGCGCTCAGGTCGAAGACGCGCCCCCAGCCCGTGAAGTGCGCCTGTTTCACGCGGAGAGCCTCGGCCTCGACTTGCGCGTGGTGCTTCGCTCCGTCGACGGTCTTCGCGGTCTGGCCCCACACGACCACCTGCTCTCCGGTGTGAGGATCGGCGACGACGGTCGCGCGGATATCGAGCTTGGGACGCAGGTAGTCGTAGTCGCGCTCGGTGTGCTTTCCGGGGATCGCCGAGATACGACACCGGAGCTTCCCGAAGGCCTCTTGTCCCGTCGCGTCTCCGGGGTTCATCGCCGCGTACTTCACCGGGTCCACCCGAGAAGGGGCGTGAACCGACTTGTGGTCGCCGATGACGAGGATGTCGCGTTCACCCTCGTGCCGGAAGAAGTAATAGATCCCTTCCCGCTCCATGAGGCGGCTGATGAACGCCAGGTTCGACTCCTGGTATTGTGTCGTCTGGTGGCGCAGGGGGTAATGCTTCGACAGCTCGAAATGGAGGTCTTCGGCGCCGAAGCCGCTCGCTTTGAGGACCTCCGTGAGGATGCCGACCACCGAGAGCTCCGTGAACACGCGGCTGTGTCGCGCGAGATCCAGCCGCGCCAGGCGCGGCGTCAACGTGAGGACGAACACCGCGTGATCCGCGAATTCGTAGGCGAGCTCCGCCGCGGCGATGACGCCGTTCGTCGTCTGCGGGGGGGACCCGGGTTGATGATGAATCGCGAGCGACGCCGCGGCCCCGACCGCTCCCGCGAGGTCCACCTCGACCCCCGGAGGGGTTCGCAAGGCGATATCGAAGCGGAAAGGCGTCGAAATGGCCTCTCTGCCGCGAAAACCGAGGACCTTTGCGCTCGCCGGGATTGCATCGGACGTGAGGGTAAAGACGTCGGCCATGGGGATTCTCCACGCTGCGGGGGCGAAGCGCCGTTCGCCCGAAGAGCGGAGTAGCCCGTTCATTCTTCGAGTGGGCTGAAAGTCGCTTAAAGAAATTTTCGCTCGACGATCCGCGGAGCATGCCAGTGTAAGATGGTCGCATGGATTTCGCCCCGACCGGGCCGCTCGCCTCGGGCTCGCTGCTTTGGCGCACGCGTCGAGGTCCCTTCGCGATGACCGTGGTTTGCAAGGCCACGTTCACGCTCTCGCCCGGACAGTCGTGGATGGCTCCGGCGCAGGAGCCGGCGCACGAGCGTGACCTCTATACAGGACAGGATCCTGCTCGCTGGGTTCGGGCCCCGGCGGATCTCGTCCCGTACAAAGTGCGCGCGGACGTGGTGCTCGTCGGGCACGCCTACTCTCCCGACGGACAGCCTGCGCGGCGTGTTCGCGCTCGACTCGCCATTTCGGGAATTGACAAGTCGATTGAAGTGTGGGCGGACCGCCGGCGTTGCGCGGATGGACGCGTCCTGGAGGGGGCCCCGCAGCCGAAGCTCGCGCTCGGATGGGATCGGGCCGCGCTGACGCCCGATAACCCCGCCGGCGTCTCCGTCCACGCGGCGCCGGACGCTTACGGCACCGTGCCCCTGCCGGCGATCGTGTGGCCGGAAGGCGATCCCCGCGCCCGCTCGGGCGCCGCGGCCGGGTTCGGACCGCTCGCGCCGTTCTGGCCCGGGCGCGTGGAGAAGCTGGGAGCGCAACGATCGGCGGCGCTCCCCTCCTCGGGCTGGCACGGCGCGGCGATCCAGGAAGACGCGGACGACGCCGCGTTCCAGGCGTCGCCGCCGGATCAACAGCTCAGCGCGCTGGAAGCCGAGCCGCGGCTCGTGCTCGAGAACCTCCACGCGTCGCACCCGCGCCTGGAGACGGCGCTCGGGCGTGTCCTTCCGCAGGCGGTGGTGGAGCGCTCCGGTCGCGCCCCGGAGCCGCTCCGGCTCGTCGCCGATACGCTCTGGATCGACACGGATCGTGGCATCTGCACCGTGACGTGGCGCGCCTCGCTGATGCTCTCGCACGCCGCGGAGGCCGGGGTGGTGCGCCTCTGGCCCGAAGGGATCGAGCTTGCCCCGCGGCGCTCCGAGATCGCTCCGGAGCGGTCCCCGAGGCGCGCTCCGACCTCGGGGTTCGATCCGCGCGGGACCTCGGCGGTGGATCCGGCGCTCGTGGCCAACGTGCGCGCCACCCCGTTTGACGCGCCGGCACGCCCGGGGCCGCTCGTCCAGAAGCCACCGCCTCCGGTGTTCGGGCATCCTCCTCCGCCCGCGCTCTCACCTCCGGCGTCCTTCGGCGCCTCCGGAGGGTGGGATCCGCGAGGGACCTCGGCGGTGGATCCGGCGATCCTCGCGCAGCGCCCGCCGACGCCGTTCGTCCCCGTGGCCGAAGGCGCACCGCCGCCTGCGTTTCCGGAGAAGCCGCCCGCGCCGCCGAATCGCTTCGATCCTCGCGAGACGCGCGTGGCGGACGCGACCGTCCCGTTGGACGGATCGGGAGCGCTCCCGTTTCCTGCGCCGGCCCGCGAGGTGTCGCTCCCGCCGGCGCAGCCGCCGACGCTGCCTGCCGCCTCTCGGGAGGACGCGGCGCTCCCGTCAGAGGTGCCGGCGCCCGCGTGTCCCACGTCCGCTCCGGCCACCGTCGCTCCGATCGACGAGGACGAGACGCCTCCGGCCGGGACGATCGAGATCGCGCCGTTCGACGTGCGACCCCCCGAGTGGGTAGGGCCCGCTCCGACGACGAGCGCTCCGACCGTGGAGACGACGGCCGCCGCGTCGACCGCGCACGGCGCACCCCCCGAGGAGGAGTCGACGACCCCGAGGCCGACGAGCAAGCGGGAGGAGATCGAAGCTTTGGCGCGCGACGGTGAGAGCCTCGACGGGCGCGATTTCTCGAACCTCGATCTCGCCGGGATCCGACTCGACGGGGTCTCGCTGATCGGGGCCTCGTTCGAGCGATCCGACCTCACCGGCGCGTCGCTCCAGCGAGCCGTTCTCACGGCGGCGCGACTCGGAGCTGCGGTGCTCGAGCGCGCGGATCTTCGAGGGGCGACGATGGGGATGGCGGACCTCACCGGCGCGGACATGCGCGCCGCCGATCTCACGAGAGCGATGCTCGAGAAGGCGATGCTCCACGGCGCCCGCTGCTCCGGCGCCGTCTTCGATTCGGCCGACATCGCGGGCGGGCGGCTCAACGACGCGGACGTGACCGGCGCGAGCTTCTGCGGCGCGCGCTTGGAGGCCGCGCATCTCCGCGCCGCTCGCTGCGCTGGGGCCATCTTCGTCTCGGCGTCGCTGAAGCGCGTCGTGGCCGACCGCGCGGACCTCTCGGGCGCAGACCTCACGCGGGCAGACCTGGAGAAGGCATCGCTCCGGGACGCGGTGCTGCGCGCGACCACGCTCGCGGAGGCGAAGCTCGACGGCGCCGATCTCCGCGGCGCGGACCTCTCCAACGCGAAGGCGCCGCGCGCGACGATGATCTACGCGCGCACGGACGGGATGAAGACGGACGGCGCGGAAGGCCTCTAGCCCGGATCGATGGCGCGGATCGATTCACGGGACTCCGCGGGCCGTCGCCGCATCTCGCCGCGGATGGCGTTTGTCACGAGGGGCTCCGCTCCCGGTGCCTCGGGACCGTGGTAGCGTGCCGCGAGGAGCTGTTGGCCTTCGATGGAGACCGCCGAAAATGTGGCCCCGGGCGAGGTGCTCGCCGGGAAATACGAGGTGGAGCGCGTTCTGGGACGCGGCGGAATGGGCGTCGTCGTCGCCGCGCGGCACCTGCAGCTCGGGTCTCGCGTGGCGCTGAAGTTTCTCCTCCCGACGGTCCTCGACAGCCCGGAGCACGTGGCCCGTTTCCTTCGCGAGGCGCAGACGGCTTCGCTCATCGCGAGCGAGCACGTGACCCGCGTCCTGGACGTGGGCACGCTCTCGAACGGCGCGCCCTACATCGTGATGGAGTACCTGGCGGGCCGGGACCTCGCGTCGGTCCTCCACGCGAGCGGGCAGCTCCCGATCCAGGACGCGGTCGACTACACGCTGCAGACCTGCGAAGCGCTGGCGGTCGCGCACTCCGCGGGCATCGTCCATCGCGATCTCAAGCCGGCGAACCTCTTCTTGACCGAGGCGCCGGACGGCTCGCCGCTCATCAAGATCCTCGATTTCGGAATCTCGAAGAAGCGCGCGACGGAAGGCGAATTCGCGCTCACGCGCACCGGCGATTCGATCCTCGGGTCGCCGGCGTACATGTCGCCCGAGCAGGTCAAGAGCCGGCGCGACATCGATGGCCGCGCGGACATCTGGTCCCTCGGCGCGAGCCTGTACGAGCTGCTCGCCGGGCAGATCCCTTTCTTCGCGGACAGCTTGGGGGGGCTCATCGCGGCCATCCTCTCGGAGCCTCCGACGCCGCTCTCCTCGTACAGGCCGGACGTGCCGCCCGACCTCGAAGCGGTCGTCCGCGCCTGCCTGGAGAAGCAACCGTCCGCGCGTCCCGCGAACGCGGCGATCCTGGCGCAGATGCTCCGCCCCTTCGCGAGCCTCCGCGGGGTGGCCTCCGTGGAGCGGACGCTCGGCGTCGTCGCGCGTACGACCGGCGGCAAATCCGTGGCGATGGTCGTCCTCCCGCTCGGGGCGGCGACCGAGCCGCGACCGACTTCGCCCGCGGTCGGCGCTACCCGACCGCTCGGTTCGGTCGCCGCGTTGCCGGCGGCCGCACCGCAGGCGAGCGCAGGTCTTCCACCACCACCGGGGACCCCGCTCCCACCTCCCGAGGTGTCGCCGCCCGCGCCGACCGGGGTCACCGTGCGCGCCTCCGCGCCCTCGCTCGCGGGAGCGCCGATCCCGGGGCAGGTCGCGCTCCCCCCGACCCGCGGCCGATCGATCGCGGCGGTGGTGGCGGCGGGGGTCGTCGTCGTGGCCGGCGTCGGCGTCTACGTCACGACGCGCGGACATTCCGGAGGTGAGAGCGTCGCGTCCACGGCGGTTCCCTCGGCGACCGCGCCGGCGGTCACCGCGGCCGAACCTTCCGCGGTCGCCGCGGCGACGTCCAGCGAACCCGCGGAGGCGCCGCCCGTCGCGACGACCGCCCCCGCATCTCCCACGAGCGCTGCCTCGACCGGAGCCCGGTCGCCGACGGGCCCGCGCCCCTCGAGCTCGACGAAACCAGCGTCGAGCAAATCCGACCTGAACAAACTCATCCAGAACAGAAAGTAGGAGCCGCTCGTGGGGCGCCCTTGGGACACGGTCGCGAGGCGTCTCTTCGGCCGCGCGGAAGACCTGCGGTCCGCGGAGGAGGCGCTGTCCCATGCGCGGATCGTCACCATCACCGGCACCGCCGGCGTGGGGAAGACGCGCCTCGCCAAGGAGCTCTTGAGCCGCTGCGCGGAGCCGGCCCTGTTCGTCGATGTCACGGAGGCGCAAGGGGCGGAGGCGCTGTGTCAGGCGCTGGTGGACGCGCTGGGCGTCGGTCGCGAAGGAGCTTCGACCACGTCGGTGGCCCGGGTCGGAGAGCTGCTCGCCGCGCGCGGCCGGCTGCTCCTGGTGCTGGACAACTTCGAGCACCTCGTCGCGACCGCCGCGACCTCCGTCGCCGTGTGGGCGGAGATGGCGCCGCGCACGACCTTGATCCTCACGTCGCGGGAGCGCCTTCACGTCGAGGCGGAGGTGGCCCTGGACCTCGCGCCGCTCGCGACTCCGCCGGCCGGCGCTGCGCCCGAGCAGGCTCTCCGCTTCGACGCCGTGCAGCTCTTCCTCGCGAGGGCCCGGGCGGCACGTGGAGCCGTCGCGGAGAGCGCGGATGACGTGGAGGCCGTCGCGGAGATCGTCCGGCGCCTGGACGGTCTGCCGCTCGCGCTCGAGCTCTCGGCCGCCCGCGCGGATGTGCTCTCGCCTGCGCAGATCCTGGGGCGCCTCGCGCGGCCTTTCGAGCTGCTCTCGGGGCCGTCCTCGCGCGCGCCGTCGCGGGCCGGCACGCTCCGCGACGCCGTGGGGTGCTCGTGGGAGCTGCTCGACGGCGACGAGCGCCGGTCCCTCTCGGAGTGCGCGGTGTTTCGCGGAGGCTTCACGCTGGAGGCGGCGGAGGAGATCACGACCGGCGGAGGCCGCGTCATCGATCGTATCCAGACCCTCGTGCGAAAGTCGCTGCTCCAGTCGATCCGCGGCGCGCCGTCGGAGCCGGTTCGGCTTCGGATGTTCGAGAGCGTGCGCGCGTTCGTGACGGAGATCGCGCCTCCCCCGCGCGGCGCCGAGGAGCGCCACACGAAGTACTACCTGAGCCTCGCGGAGCAGGCGGCGAATCGCCTCGGCGCGTCGAACAGCCCGACGGACCTCCTGACGCTGAGCGCCGAGCGCGAGAACCTCCTGTCCGTGCTCGATCGCGAAGAGCGCCGCGCAGCCACGAACGCCGGCGCCGAGGCGAGCATCGACGTCGCTCGCGCGCTCGCGGTGCTGGGGGCAGGTTCGTTCCAGATCGGCTCGCCGGAGCGGTGGTCGGCGCGCTTGTCTTCGGCGCTCTGCGATCTGGAGGCGAGCGGAGCGGCTCCGATGTGGCGCGCCCGCCTCCACGTCCTCCGCGCGCGCTCGTCGAGGCGCTTCGGTCGGTTCGAGGAGGCGCGCGCGGATCTCCGCCGCGCGTTCTCGCTCGCGATGGCGGAGGACGCCGCCGGAATCGCGGCGGAGGCGCTCCTCGGGGAGGCCCTCGTCGAGCAGGCCTGCGGTCGAAGCGGCGCTTCCCTCCTCGATCGGGCGCGTGATCTCGCGCTCGGGGCGGAGCTCCCCGTGCTGGCGACGACGATCGCAGGTCACGCCGGGTGGGGCCGATTCCTGGAGGACGAGGGCGCGGCGCACGCGGCTCTGGACACCATCGGCGCCGTGCTCGCGTCCGCCCGCGCGCTGGGAGATCGTCCTGCCGAGGCGCTCCAGCGCCGTCGACTGGCGGCCGTCTACGCGAACCTCGGGCGAATCGGGGCGTCTCGATCCGAGCTGACGATGACGATCGATCTGGCTCGCGTCACCGGAGAATGCGAGCTGGAGGCCGAGGCGCACGCGAGCCTGGGCATGCTGGCGGTGGAGGAGGGCAACCGGTCCGCGGCCGTGGAGGCCTGCGAAGCCGGCGAGCGCGCCCTTTCGAGGCAGGGCGCTCTGCAGGAGCGAGCATCGCTCGCGATCCTCGGAGCGTGGATCCGCCGGGTGTTCCACGACTCCGACGCCGCCGAGGCGGCCGCGCGCGCGACGTTGGGGGAGGCGCTCACCGCCGCCGACGCGCTCGCGATGCGCTGTCTCCTGGCCTCCGACCTCGCCGATCGCGGTGAGCCGATGGCCGCCGAGGCGGAGCTCGCGACGCTGTCGGAGCGCGAGCTGGCCTCCCCGAGCGCGCACATCGCGAGGGCCCACATCACGCTCTCGCGCGCGCTCGCGGCCGAGCGCGCCGACGATCACGTGTCCGCCGCAGCGGAGCGCCGCGCCCTGACGACCTGCGTGCGGGACGCCCGCGCCCGCGCGGCTCCTCCCGCGCAGCCGTCCGTTCGGATCGCGGCGCGCTTGCTGCTCCAGCGGATCGCGGAGGCGCCGCCGTCCCAGGGATCGCTCGTGCTGGCGGCGGACGCCGCGTGGTTCCACGCCCCGGGGACGGATCCGGTCGTGCTCGGGAAACGAAAGGCGCTCCGCCAGATCCTCCTGTGCCTCGCGGACGAGCGCCTCGCGCATCCCGGCGCGGCGGTCGATCTGGAAGCCCTCCTTCGGGCCGGCTGGCCGGGCGCGCGCATGTCGCACGACTCGGGCAGGAACCGAGTGCACGTCGCCGTGTCGACGCTGCGTCGAATGGGTCTCCGCCGGGTGATCGTCAGCGTCGAGCACGGGTGGCTCATCGACCCCGCCATCCTGGTCGTCCGGCGTCCGGACGCGACGCCGCCCCCGCGGATTCGATGAGGCGGCGCGCGGATGTCGCCGGCTTCCCCTCGTGATAGCGTCGCCCGAAATGGCTCCCCGTATCCTGCCAGAGGTCATGGGCTCGAGCGCGCGAGGACGGCGGCGGACCACGGGGCCGCTTCTCTCGCTCCTGCTGGTCGCGGCGTGCGCATCCTTCTCGCCGTCGCTCGCCGCTGCGGACAACGCGGCCGCCGCAGAGGCGCTCTTCGTCGAAGGTCGCAAGCTGCTCCAGGCGAAAGACTTCGACGCCGCGTGCCCGAAGCTCGCGGAGAGCCACCGACTCGATCCCGCCACCGGAACGCTCCTGGCGCTCGCGCTTTGTCTCGAAGGGCAGGGGAAGACGGCGAGCGCTTGGGCCGCCTACAGCGAGGTCGCCGCGCGGGCCTCCACCGAGAAGAACGCGGAGCGCGAGCGCGCCGCCAGAGAGCAGATCGCCGGCCTGGAGCCGAAGCTGCCCCGCCTGGTCGTCGAGATGAACGCGGGGGATCGGCCGGCGGGCCTCACCATCACGCGCGACGGAGCCCTCCTCGGCGATGGATCGCTCGGCGTGCCGATCCCGGTCGACCCGGGCGACCACGTCATCGTCGCGACCGCGACGGGCAAGCAGACCATCACCACCCACGTCACGGCGAAGGCCGGTGAAGTCGCCCGCGTGAAGGTCGGCCCCTTCACCGACGAGAAGGTCACGACGAGCGCGACGACGACGCCGACGGCGCAGATCTCACCGCCCGGATTCTTCACGCCCCTGCGCACGGCCGGCGTGGCGGTGGGAGCGGTCGGGGTCCTCGGCCTCGGCGCGTCCGGCCTTTTCTCGGCCCTGGCGCTCTCGAAGAAGGCCGAATCGGACAAGAACTGCAACGGGGACGTCTGCGACCCCACGGGCCTGCCGCTGCGGAAGGACGCGCGTTCGCTGGGGGACCTCGCGACGATCTCCGTGATCGCGGGCGGCGTCCTTTCGGCGGCCGGGGTCACGCTCGTGATCCTCGGCGGGCCCTCGCGCGCTCCCGCGAAGACCGGCGCGAGCTCCGCCACGTCGAGCGTCGCCCTCGCGCCGATGGGGATGCCGGGCGGCGCGGGTCTGTCGCTCGAAGGACGGTTCCAATGACTCCCACGAAGCGTCTCCGGCTCGTTCTTGCGGTGCTCCTCTCGGCGGCCGGTGGTTCGGTGTGGACCGGCTGCAACGACATCCTCGGCATCGGTGAGCCGATCCCGGCCAGCGGCGGGTCGACCGGCGGCGCAGCGGGCGCGACCTCGACGAGCGGCTCCACCGCGGGCGGCACCGGAGGCACGACGTCCACGAGCGGGAGCGGCGCCACCTCGACGGGCGGCGGCGGCGGCGGCGGGAGCTTCCCGTGCGATCCGAACGAGACGCCGAGCGACGGCGTGTTCGTCTCACCGAACGGAGACGACATGACGGGCGACGGAAGCGCGACCCTTCCGGTGAAGACGATCGCCCGCGCGCTCGATCTCGCGAACAGCCAGTCGAAGAGAGCCATC
Source organism: Polyangiaceae bacterium (assembly GCA_046351455.1). Lineage (GTDB taxonomy): Bacteria > Myxococcota_A > Polyangia > Polyangiales > Polyangiaceae > JADJRH01. The sequence continues at coordinate 3,860 of JAXLYM010000006.1, read as the reverse complement.
CACCTCGCGCAGGGCACCTATCCTGCGCCGCTGACGGTCACCACCCTTCCTGCTGGTCCCGCGGGGGAAGCCGGCGCGTTCGTCATCGACAGCGGGTGGGTGGCGACGGGCGCCGCATGGACGCACGACTGCTCGGCGGGAGCGCGCGCGAAGACCGTCCTCGCTTCTCCCAGCAACGTCGGCGCGACCATCGCGCTCACGGACGCGTGGCTCACGCTCCGCACGCTGACGGTCGCCACCAAGGCCGCGGGAGCGACCACCCCCGACGCGGACGGCGAGAGCTGCTACGGCATCGTCGCGACCGGCAGCGGCACGCTCCGCCTCGAAGACGTCGAGGTCCATGCTGGAAAAGGCGGCGACGGCGGAGCTGCCACGCTGCACGTCGACGGGCCGACGGCCACGTGCAATCCCGATGGCCTGTCGACCTGCGCACAGATCGGCGTGGGGACGAGCGGCGGGATGGGCGACACCGGGATGGCGGGGGCGCCAAGCTCCGGCGGAATGTTCAGCGCGGACGGTTACCACCCTGTCGCCGCCGGCGATGGAGACCCGGGGACGCCCGGTCAAAACGGCGGACCCGGCGCGGCCGGCGAGCAGAGCAACAGCTGCTGGGCGCAAGGGTGCTCCGGTGCGCCCGTCCCCCCTTGCAACACGGGGTTCTGCGGCAACCTCGGCAACGTCTTCACCGACACCGCCGGCACCGGACGATGCGGATGCGGCGGTCAAGGAGGGGCGGCCGGGAAGTCGGGTCGCGGTGGCGGCGCCTCCGTGGGGCTCTACGCGTACGGCGTCTTGGACGTCCAGGTGGACGCCGGCAAGATCCTCGCTTCGGACGGCGGCGCCGGCACGGCGGGGGCCGAGGGACTGCCTGGGGCGACCGGCACGCTCGGGGCGGTCGGGACACCGAAGACGTGCTTCGGGAGCTGCGCTTCGGTCAGCGTCGGAGGCAACCAGTGCCAGTGCCAGCAGCCCGGCACCAAGGATCTGAAGGGCGGCGCCAAAGGAGGGGACGGCGGGACCGGAGGCATGGGTGGAAAGGGCGGAGGTGGCTCCGGCGGCCCCTCCATCAGCTTGGTCCGCGGCGCCGGAGCGACGATCACCCACACGGGCACGCCGCTGGTCTTCGGAACGGCTGGCTCCGGCGCGGACGGAGCGTCGAGCGGAATGGCCCAGGAAGAGCTCTCCCTCTGACGCACGTCGCGCGGGGGCTCACCTCTCTTCGCGGGGGGGAGGCTCCGCGGTCGCGGCCGGCGCCGGGGTTGCGGCCTTCGGCCGGAGCGTGCGGACCGCGAACATCCCGAACGACAGCGCGAACAGGGGCAGGCTGAGCCACTGGTAGTACGAAAGCCCCAGCGCGAGCCGCGGGTTCTCCCGCACCGCCTCGATCGCGAACCGGAACGCCGCATAGCCCGCGACGTACAGCGCGAACCGCCGGCTCCCGAGCGCGCCCCTCCGCCACCCCACGTAGAGCAGCGCCGCGCACGCCGCGTGGAACGCCACCTCCGTGAGCTGCGCGGGGAACCGGGCGATCCCGTGGGCGTCGCGCATCGCGAGCCCGGACCACCACGATCCGGCCTCCGCGGGCCTGCCGGCGCAGCACCCGGTGAAGAAGCACCCCATGCGCCCGCACGCGAGCCCCACCGCGAGCGGAAGCGCGAACCCGTCGCCGGTGCTCCTCCGCACGCCGAGCGCCCACTTGCCGATCTCCACGACGATCCACCCGCCGAGCAGCCCGCCCACCAGCGTGCGCCCCCCGAACGCGCGCATCACGATCGGCTCCCCCGCGAGCCCGGCGCTCCACCCGAAGAAGTCCGCCGGCATCTGGAAGATCACGGCCCCGGAGACCGCGCCGATCACCGCCAGCAGCCGCAGCGCCTCCTTGAACGGCGGCTCCGGCTCCGGCGCGATCCGCCGCGCGAGGGCGCCGAGCACGATGCCGAGCGAGATGAAGACGAGGTACGCCACCCGCCGTCAAACCGCGAGCGATCCGCCGCGCGCGAGCTTCCGCAGCGGGGTCAGGACCTCGCGCTCCAGCCCGTCGCGGTAGAGCACGTTGAACGTGTCGAACGGGATGATGCGCCTGCCGTCGGGGTGCGCGATGTGCACGCAGCTCCGCCGCACCGTCCGCAGATCCATCGAGTGCCGATCCAGGAACTGCATCAGGATCACGCGGAACACGCGGTCGTACTTCAGATCCGCGGGCCCGCTCACGCCGGGCAGGCAGCAGAGCAGCCGCTTCAGCGAGGACGCCGCGCCCTCCGGCGAGTGCCCCGTCGAGAACGCCGACACCACCTCCGCGCGCAGCTTCTGATCGCTCTCGAACACGATGGTGTTTCGCGTCGAATTCAAGAGCGTCTCGCGATCGATCATCCCCGAGAGCGGCACGAGCTTCGGGCCCCCCGCGCTGGGCGGCGTCTTGATCGCGTATGCCATCGCGAGCTGGTCCGGGTTGCACGGCACCGGGATGAGATCCTCCGCGCGGAGCAGGCTCGTCTGCTCCAGGATGCGCCGCCGCACCTCCGTCAGCGTGAGCCGGTGCTCGGCCGGATCGAACCCGGTGTTGCGCCCGGCGTCCTGCACCGGCTGGAACGTGACGCCGCGCACGCACCGCTGCTCCGCCGCGTATTCCAGGATCGCCCCCAGCTCGTCGTCGTTGAGCCCGCGCCGCACCGTCACCACGAGCGTCGTCGACAGGTTGAGCTCGTTGAGCCGCTCGATCGCCGCGCGCCGCACGTCCCGCAGATCCTTGCCGCGCAGCGTGACGAGCGGCCCCTCGCGCGAGCTGTCCCACTGCAAGTAGATCTCGAAGCCGGGCATGTACCCCGCGAGCCGCTCCGCGAAGGCCGGATCGCTCGCGATGCGGGTGCCGTTCGTGTTCACCATCAGGTGGCGGATCGGGCGCCGGCGGCACGCGTCGAGGATCGCGAAGAAGTCGGGGTGCAGCGTCGGCTCGCCGCCCGAGACCTGCACCACGTCCGGCGCCGTCTCGTTCGCCACGATGCGGTCCAGCATCGCCTCGATCTGCGCGAGCGAACGGTGCTCCTTCCGCTCCGGCCCGCTCTGCGAGTAGCACGTGGGGCACCGCAAATTGCAGGCGTCCGTGACTTCCAGCACCGTGAGACAGCCGTGCTGCTCGTGCTCGGGGCAGATGCCGCAGTCGTACGGGCAGCCCCACGCGAACGGCGTGTTCGGCTCGGCCACTTGCTCCGGCGGCTTCACGAACTGCTCGCGCGCCATGCGCCAGTAGGCCGCGTCGTCCGCGAGCATCACCCGCTCGGGTCCGTGCTCGGGGCAGCGCTTCAGCAAGTAGACGGCGCCGTCCTGGATCACCTCCTTCGCCTCCACGCGGCGGAGGCAGGTCGCGCAGAGGGCCACGGTCGCGCCGTAGAAGAGGTACGGCCGCACGCGTTCGGTCACGGTCGCCTCGCGAAAACGACGGCCCGCGACGACGGGTCGGTTGAAGGGACGGCCGGGACCGGCGATGCTCCGCGCGTGACGGAATCCATGTTGTTCTTCATCGCCCTGATCGGGGGTGGCTTCCTCGTGACCGCCCTCGCGGTGGTCGGCGTGGTCTTGGTGGCGCGACGCTACAAGAACCAGGACGGCGCGGGGAAGGTGATGATGATCCTGGCGATGCTGGGCCTCGCGATGTTCGCGCTCGTCGGCGTCGGCGCGATGGGATGCGGCGCGCTCACGATCGCGACGGCCTCGTACCACCCGTGACCACGTCGTGACGGATGGCCCATTCCGCCCCGACAATTCGCACGATTGAGCCCGTCTCCACGGTGGCGATCCGGCCCGGCTCCATCTAAGGTCGACCCTCGGTGAAGCGGCTTCTGCTCGATAGGATCCTCGGCCGG
>JAXLYM010000005.1:0-531332 GCA_046351455.1 Polyangiaceae bacterium | reverse complement strand
GCTCGGACGCGTCGACGCGGTGGAAGTTGAGGCCGAATCGCCCTGCGAACGCGCGCTCGACGGCGTCGCCTTCGCCCGCGCGGAGGAGGCCGTTGTCGACGAAGATGCACACGAGACGATCGCCGAGCGCCCGCTGACAGAGCAGCGCCGCCACCGACGAGTCCACGCCGCCCGAGAGGCCGAGCACCGCGCGCCCGTCCTCGCCGACCTTCTCGCGGACGTGCGCGATCGACTCCTCGATGAACGACGCGGCCGTCCAGCTCGCCTCGCATTTCGCGACGTCGAAGAGGAACGCTTCGAGGATCTGTCGGCCCTTCGGCGTGTGCGCGACCTCGGGGTGGAACTGCAGGCCGTAGATCTTCTTGTCGTCGTTGCCGACCGCGCAGAACGGCGTGCTGGGCGAGGTGCCGATCGCGTAGAAGCCCTCGGGAAGATCGGTGATCCGGTCGCCGTGGCTCATCCACACGTCGATGTCTTCGAGCGCGCCCAGCCGAGCGAACGGCCCGCGCGGATCGTCGACGCGCACGACGGCGGGGCCGTACTCACGGTCGCTCGCGGACTCCACCTTGCCGCCGAGCACGTGCGCGATGAGCTGCAGGCCGTAGCAGATCCCGAGCGTGGGGATGCCGAGCTCGAACAGCTCGCGCGCGATGGTGGGCGCGTCCTCGTCGTACACGCTCGCGGGGCCGCCGGAGAGGATGAGCGCGTTCGGGTGCGCCTCGCGGACGCGCGCGACGCCCGCGGAGAACGGCAGGATCTCGCAGTAAACGCCGGCCTCGCGCACGCGTCGTGCGATGAGCTGCGTGTACTGCGATCCGAAGTCGAGGATGAGGACCCACTGCCGTCCGACATGCGACATGCGCGCATCGCTACCACGGAACGAGGGCGATGTTCATCTCGCGAGCGAGCTTCTAGCCAACGTTGGCGTGGACCGGCCGCGCGGCTCCGGGGACACGCTCCGAAATGGCTTCAAAATGAGGGGATTGGTGATTTGGCTTCAAGCCAACATTGGCGTGAAGGGGCCCCTCAGGGCTTGGGCGCAGCGGCCGGAGCGGCCGCGGGTGCAGCGGTCGGCGCGGCGGGCGGCGCGGCTGCGGGCGGCGCGGTGCTCGGATCGTAGGCGCGCGGCGCTTCGTACTCCGGGGGGGGGGTGCCGGGCGGGATGGTGCCCTTCAGCGGGGGCGGGGCGCTCCCGCAGCACGCGGACAGAGGCAAAACGAAGGCGAAGAGGAGCAGAGCGGATTTCAAAGGTCGGTTCCCTTCGGCGGCTTTTCGCCGGGTGCGGGGGCTTCGGGGGCAGGATCGGGCGCGTTCGGCTCCGGCACGACTTGTTGGGGTATCGGTTCCGTGCCGTTGCCGCCGTGCGGACCGGGCGCGTGACCCACCTTGCCGGTCGTCACGGGGACGGCCGCCACGGGTCGTGAGACGTCGGCGCCGATCGCGTTCGGCGGCGCCGGCACCACGGCCTCGCCCGTCGCGACCGCGGGCGCCTCCTCGCGCGCGTCGGCCCCGCAGCCCGCAAAGACCGCGGTAACAGCGACGGAAAAGGCGAACGCGACGAGGCGGCGCATGGCGCCGACCCTAGCATAGAGGCCGTCCTCGGGGTTGGCGAAGGGGCGGAAACCCGCTGGAAGGTTCGTGCGAACGCGATTACGGTCCGCCCGCATGTCGGCCGACATCACCGAATCGATCCGCGGGCAGTGCCAGCGCGCCCGCGCCGCATCGCGTGCCCTCGCGAGCGCCCGGCGCGCGCAGAAGGACCGCGCCCTCCGCGCGATCGCCGACGAGATCCGCGCGTCCGCCGCCCAGGGGAGCCGTTCGGATCTGCTCGCGGCCAACGCGGAGGACATCGCCGCGGCCCGCGCCGAAGGCCTCTCGGACGCGATGGTCGATCGCTTGATGCTCGATGAAAAGCGGCTGAACGCGATCGCCGACGCCGTGATGGAGGTCGTGGCGTTCGACGATCCGGTCGGCGAGGTGATCGGCATGCGGAGCCGACCGAACGGCCTCTCCGTCGGCCAGGTGCGCGTGCCGCTCGGCACCATCGCGATGATCTACGAGGCGCGACCCAACGTGACGGTGGACGCCGCGGCCCTCTGCTTGAAGAGCGGCAACGCCGTGCTCCTCCGCGGCGGCAAGGAGGCGGCGCGCTCCAACGCGGCGCTCGGCGCGCTCGTGCGGCGCGCGGTCGCGACGGCCGGCCTCCCCGAGGACGCGGTGCAGATCGTGCCGCCGGGCGATCGCGAGGCGATGAAGATCCTCATCGGCATGAGCGGCCTCGTCGATCTCGTGATCCCGCGCGGCGGCGAGGGCTTGATCCGCTTCGTCGCGGAGCATGCGCGCGTGCCGGTGATCCAGCACTACAAGGGCGTCTGCCACCTCTTCGCGGACGAGGGCTGCGACGTCGAGATGGCCGCGCGCCTCGTCGAGAACGGCAAGCTGTCGCGCCCCGGCGTGTGCAACGCGCTCGAATGCCTGCTCGTGCACCGCAGCGAGAAGGAGCGCCTGTTGCCGCTCGTCGACGCGCTCGCGCAGAGGGGCCTCGAGATCCGCGGCGACGAGGAGACGCGGGCGATCGCGAAGAGCGCGCGCGCGGCGGAGCCCTCCGACTTCGGCCAGGAGTTCCTCGCGAAGATCCTCGCGGTGCGCGTCGTCGGCTCGCTGGACGAGGCGATCGATCACATCGCGCGCTACGGCTCGAACCACACCGAGGCGATCTGCACGCGGAGCTACGAGCGGGCCGAGCGCTTCCTCCGCGAGGTCGATGCGAGCGCGGTCCTCGTGAACGCGTCGACGCGGTTCAACGACGGCGGGGAGCTCGGGCTCGGCGCCGAGATCGGCATCTCCACCACGAAGCTGCACGCGTACGGCCCCATGGGCCTCGCGAGCCTCACGACCTTGAAGTGGATCGCGCGCGGCGACGGCCAGACGCGCTGACCCTTGTTTTGTAGACCTTTTGTGAGCGAGTAGAGAAGAGCAGTGGCCACGAAGAAGCGTTCGGACGACACCGAGAAGACCACCAAGAAGGCGGATGCCCCCGCGAAGCCCCGCGCCCCGAAGGCGACCACCGCCGCGGGCGCCGCGCGCAAGGCCACCGCCGTCGCGGCCGCGAAGGGATCCGCGCGTCCGCGCCTGAAGGCGTCGCACGCGAGCGCCTCCGGGGCTGCGCCGCGCGCGAGGCGAGCCGCGTCGGGCCCCGGCGTGCGCAAGAAGCCGATCGCGGCCCCGCAGGAGAAATCTGCGCGCGCCCCCACGTCGAAGCGCGCGCCCCTCGCCGCTCCGAAGCGCGCGAAGGCCGCGCCGACGCCGCCGACGCCGTCGAACAAGGCGCAGGAGCTCGCGGTCGCGATCGCGGTCGCGGGCCTCGACAAGAAGGCGATCGCGATCGAGATCCTCGATGTCACCGGCAAGGTCGACTACGCGGATTTCCTCGTCGTGATGACGGGCCGCTCCGACCGCCACGTGCACTCGATCGCGACGGGCATCGAGGAGGCGCTCGCGCGCAAGAACAAGGTGAAGCCGCTCTCGGTGGAGGGCCTCAGCACCGCGACGTGGGTGCTCATCGATTTCGGCGACGTCGTCGTGCACGTCTTCCAGGAGGACTCGCGCCGCCTCTACGACATCGAGGGCCTGTGGATCGACGCGGGCCGCGTCGCGCTCCCCGAGGAGCAGCAGCGCGCGGCCGCGCAGGTCGACGCCGACGACCGCCGGGAGTGATCGCGTGCGCGTCGTGGTGGCGGCCGTGGGGAAGGTGAAGGACCGGCCGCTCCGCGACGCGATCGACGAGTACCTCGGGCGGATCCGTCGCTACGTCGCGATCGACGAGATCGAGATCGCGGACGGCTCGCTCGACAAAGTGCGCGCGGGCTTCGAGAAGGCCCGCGCGACGCGACGGTGATCGCCCTCGAAGTGGACGGCCAGGCGCTCGGCAGCGAGGCGTTCGCGCGTCGCCTCGAACAGTACGGCGCGCGCGGCAAGGGCACCGTCACGTTCCTGATCGGCGGAGCGGACGGCCTGCCGCAGGACCTCTCGCGAGCAGCGCACGCGCGCCTCAGCCTCTCGACGCTGACGTTCCCGCACAGGCTCGCGCGCCTCGTGCTGATCGAGCAGATTTACCGGGCGATGACGATCTTACGGAACGAGCCGTACGCGCATTAAGCGCTCTCGGCCGGCTTGTTCTTCTTGCGGCCGACGGCTTCCCAGAACTCCTTCTTCTGGCGATCCGTCGGCTTCTTTCCGAAGAGGAACGCGAGGCCGATCGACACGAAATACAGGGTGATCAGCGGCACCGCCATGATGATCTGGCTCGTCACGTCGGGCGGGGTGAGCACGCCCGCGAGGATCACCGCGATGAGCACGAACCACCGGCCGAACCGCAAGAGGTGCAGGTAGTTCACGATGCCCGCGATCGACAGGAACAAGATCAGCAGCGGCAGCTCGAAGATGATGCCGAACGCGAGGAGCATCTGGACGACGAAGTCCAGGTAGCTGTCGAGCATGATCGTCGGCGTCACCTGCAGGCCGTGCGCGCCGATCGGGCCTGAAAAGCCGAGGAAATAGTTGAACGCGATCGGGAACGCGGCGAGCCAGCCGAAGTAGCCGCCGCCCACGAAGAGCAGCGTCGAGAAGAACACGAACGGGATGACGAAGCGCTTCTCCCGCGCGTAGAGGCCCGGCGCGATGAACGCCCACAGCTGGTAGAAGATCACCGGCGCCGCGCCCGCGAGGCCGAGGAGCATCGCCACGTGCACGTTCGCGGAGAAGCCGGCGCCCGGCGCGCTGTAGTGCAGCGAGCCCACGCCCTGGATCTTCTGCTCCTTCCACGCATCCATGAACGGCTTCGTCAGCACGTCGAGCACGGGATCGCGGAACTCCCACGCGACGAAGAAGGCGACGATGACGGTGACGACGCTGTAGATGATGCGCTTGCGGAGCTCCTCGAGGTGCTCCCAGAACGTCATCGGCGAGTCGTCCTCGGGCATGTCGTCCCGGCCCGGAGGGATCTCGTCGTCGATGGGGCCCTGGATGGCCTTCTGACCCTTCGGCGCGGCCATCAAGCGCTCCCTTCCGGCTTCACCGCGGGCTCCAGCGGGAGCGCGACCGCCGGCCTTGGAGGCGCGACGATCTTCGCGGCGATGTCGTCCGCGAGCACGCCGTACGAGTCGCACCCGATCGTCGGGTACTCGCGCTCGCGGAGGGGCTGCGGCCTCTGCACCTTCGGCTGCGGCACGCTCACGGACGCGCGCGGCGCGCTCTCCTGCGCGGCGGCGCCCGCGGCTCCGGCGGCGCCCGCGCCCGCGGCCGGCGTGATCAGCGTGTCGATCACGTTGATGCGCGAGAGGCTCCGGAGCTCCTGGATCTCGTTCTCCAGCCCCTCCTGCCGGATGAGGTCGTCGATGCCGCTCTGCGCGCGCAGATCGACGCTCATGCGCCGCAGCTTCGCGACCCACTGGCCCGCCGTGCGCATCATCGTGGGGAGCCGCCGCGGGCCGAGCACGACGATCCCGACGATCGCGATCAGGAGGATCTCGAAGAAGCTGAGGCCGAACACCGGACGCAACCTACCGCGCAGCGCGCCGAGAATCAAAGGGCCGCGCGCGAGGCGAGACGCCCCGTCCCCGCGACCTCACCGCGCCCCGGAACGAGCCTGTTGCACATACTGTATTCCACATGCCCGACGAACATGAGAGTCGCGGCCCGAGCGACACGGCCCGTCGTGACGCGGCGGTCCTCGCGGGGGGATCCCCTCGGCGAGCCGTCGGGCCACGTCCGCCGAAGCCGCCGACCCTCGTCAGATCCCGCGTCGCGCGGCCGATCGAAAGAAAAATAGACCCGCTGCGAGCGCGATCCGACACCGGGGTGTCACGGTCTTGTTACGGCGTGGTGTGGGCGCAAAAGGTTTTCGACAAAGCAGTGAAGACTTTGCGATACTCTCGTGTCCGCCCGCCCTTCGACTTCGCGTGATCCGGTGACTCATTCCCCCACGGAGCTGACCCATATCGAGAGGTACGAGATCAAGTACCTCCTGCCCGAGCGCCGCGTGCCCGAGGTGCGGGCGATGATCAAGCCGCTCTGCGTCCTCGACGAGCACGCGCGCGCGGACGGCAGCTACCCGATCCGCTCGCATTACCTCGACACGGATCACTTCGATCTCTTCCTCGCGAACGAGCGCGAGCAGCGCGATCGCTTCAAGGCCCGCATCCGCAGCTACCCAGGCACCTCCGCCCCCGTGTTCCTCGAGATCAAGCGGCGCGTCGGCGACGTCATCGTGAAGAGCCGCGCGTCGTTGAAAGAGGGGCAATGGCAGCGCGCCTTCCTGGACCCGGCGGAGGCCGCGCGCACCGGCAAGAAGGGCGTCGTCGAGTTCGTCAATCGCGTCCACCGCTATCACCTGCGCCCACGCCTGATGGTCGAATACGACCGCGAGGCCTACGAGAGCACCATCGACGACTACGCGCGCGTCACGTTCGATCGGCGGATCGTGTGCCAGGTGAAGGAGACGCTCGGCAACCAGGTGGACCCGCGGCGCTGGCGCCACGTGGATCACCCCGCGCAGACGCGCACCCTCGAGAACATCTGCGTGCTCGAGCTGAAGTTCGAGCGCCGCCCACCGAGGTGGATGAACAACATCATCCAGCGCCTGGATCTCGTCCGCATGTCGTTCTCCAAATACTGTTACGGCGTAGCGTCGCAGCTCCTCTTCCCGACGGTCCGCACGCCCGCGATGCTCGGAGGGTTCTAGGAGCATGCTCGACTGGATCTCGTTTTCGAGCGCCGATCCCGTGGATTTTCGGGAGGCGCTCTTCGCGGTGCTGCTCGGCTTCGGGCTCACGCAGGCGATCGCGCTCGTGTACGTGTGGACGTTCCGGGGCCTTTCGTACTCGCGGTCCGCGGTGCAGAGCATGGCGCTCACCAGCATCCTCACGTGCATGCTGATGCTCGCGGCCGGGAGCAGCATCGTCGCCGGCATCGGCATCGCGGGCGGCATCTCGATCGTGCGGTTCCGCACCACGCTGCGCGACACGCGGGACGTCGTGTTCCTGTTCGCGTCCGTCGCGGTCGGCATCGCGTCCGGCGCGCAGGCGTACGCGGCGGCCGTCGTGGGCGCGGCGTTCTTCGTGGTCGCGGCCGTCGGCTTGAGCGTGATCCAGTACGGATCGCAGCGGCACATGGATGGCCTCCTGCGCTTCACGGCGCCGCAGGGCGCGGCCACCGAGCAGGCCGTCGCGAAGGCGCTCAAGGACAACTGCCGGTCGTTCGTGCTCGTGACGCTGCGCGAGGCCGCGCAGGGGACCGTCCTCGAGCACGCGTACCAGGTGAGCATCCCGGATCCGTCGCGACGCGCGCCGCTCGTCGCCGCGCTGCAGGCGGTCACGGGCGTGGAGGACGTCACGCTGCTCTTGCAGGAGCCCACGCTGGATCTCTGATGGCAGCTCTCTTCCAACTCACCGAGGCGGCCAGGAAATACGGGCCGATCACCTCGCTCGTCGTCACGCTCGGCGCGGCGGCGGTCCTCGCCGGCACGGGCCGCGGCTCGATCCGCGTGAACGGCATGGCCGAGGCGCAGACGTGGTCCGCCGCGTCGCTGGAGATGGGCCGCATCACGTCGCTCACCGTCGAGGTGGGTGACGAAGTGACCCAGGGTCAGGTGCTCGCGTCGCTCGACACCGCCGCGCTCGACGCGGAGATCGCCCTCGCGGAGGCGCAGAAGACCCGGCTGGAGGCGATCGCCCCCGCGAAGGAGCACGCCGCCGGCGAGTCGCTCGCGCAGGAGATCTCGTCGTTGGAGCGCGATCTGCTCGACGAAGAGGCGTCGCTCGCGAAGGCGAAGAGCGAGATGGTCGTCATCGAGACCGAGCGCGCGCGCCTTCAAAAGGCGATCGAAAATAACCTCGCCACGAGGAGCGATCTCGCGTCGCTGGACGCGCGCCTCGCGGCGACGAAGCCGATCCTGGAGCAGACGCCGCGGCAGATCGATCTCGCGAAGAAGCAGCTCGCGTCGGCGCGCGCGCGGCTCCAGGATCTGCAGGGCGCGCAGGCCTCCTTCGGCACCACGTCGGCGAGCGCGGACCTCCTCGTCGCGAGCGCCCGCATCGAGAAGCTGCGCCGCCAGCGCGCGGAGATGACGGTGCGCGCGCCCTCGGCCGGACGGATCGCGTCGGTGCTGCACCGCGCCGGCGAGGTCGTGCCGGCGGGTCAGCCGATCGTCACCATGGTGAGCGCGCGGCCCCGCGTGACGGCGTGCGTCCCCCGCGATCACGCGCTCGATCTCGCGATCGGCCAGCGCGCGCGGCTGCGGGCGCACGGCGATCACCTGTCGGGCGGCGCCGAGCTCTTCGGCCACGCGATCGCGCTCGGCTCCACGGTCGAGGAGCTGCCGCTCGCGTGCCGGAAATACCCGACGCGCCCCGCGTGGGGCCGCACCGTGACGATCCAGATCGACGCGCCGATCGCGCTCGTGCCGAACCAACCGTTCGAGATCGAGATCGACCTGCGATCCGCGCCGGCGTCCGCAGGGTCCGCGCCGGCGACCGCGGGAGCCACGACGGGCGCGCCGTCCGCGGCGAATTCAGCCTCCGCCGCGCCCTCCACGCTCGAAGCGACCGCCCTCCACGCCGCGCCGGAGCTCATGCGCGTGCCGGACGATCTCCGCAAGAAGACGCGCTTCGAGCCGTCCGGGATCCTGTGGCGCCCCGAGGCGAAGCGGTACCTCGTGGTCAGCGACGACACGGGCCAGAAGGACGATCACGATCGCGCGCCGTGGCTCTTCGCGATGGACGACGCCGGCAGCGTCGCGCCGGATCCGCTCGTGATCGACGCGCTGCAGGAGATCGACGATCTGGAGTCGATCACGGCCGGGGCCGGCGGCGAGATGTACGTCCTCTCCTCGCAGAGCCACAGCAAGCGCAACAAGCGGCCCGCGTCGCGCACGCTGCTCGTGCGCCTCCTCGAGCAGGGCGGCAAGCTGCGCGCGGACGCGGAGCTTCACTTCGCCGATCTGCTGGAGTCCGCGGGCGACGCGCGGCGCGGCCTCTTCGAGCACGAGGGCGCCTCGGACGAGCTGGAGATCGAGGGCATGACGTTCCACGACGGCGCGCTCTACCTCGGCCTCAAGGGCCCGCTCGACGATCAGGGGCGCGCGGCGATCTGGAAGATCGAGGACCCCGCGGCGCTCTTCAAATCCCGCTCGCTCGACGCGGCGAAGCTGTCCTTGTGGGCGCGCGTCCAGCTCGACGCCGACGTGGACGGAAAGAGCGTGCCCGGCGGCATTTCGGAGCTTCTGTTCGCGCCGGACGGATCGCTCGTGATCACGTCGACGTCCTCCCGCGTGGAGGGAGCCGTGGAGTCCGGCCGCCTCTGGACGGTCGCCGCGCCGAAGGGAGGCGTCCTCGCGCCCCGCCTCGTGCGCACGTTCGAGGGGAAGAAGCCGGAGGGCCTGTCCGCCGCGTCGACCCCCGGGAAGCTCGCGGTGGTGTTCGACGCGGGGAGCGACACGCCCTCGTGGCTCACGATGCCGTGGCCGTCCCCCCCATGAACCAACGGACACAAGAATACATCTTGTGCTTTTCGGCATTCCTTCTTCACTTCCTGACGAGGTAGCTCCCATGCGTATCGGAATCCTGGCGACTCTCGGCTTTGCGCTCCTCCTCGCTGCGTGCGGGGGCAGCGGCTCGGGCAGCGGCGGCGGCGGCTCGGGCGCGGGCGGCTCCACGAGCACGTCGTCGGGCGGCTCCACGTCGAGCGGCGGGTCCACGTCGAGCGGCGGGTCCACGTCGAGCGGCGGGTCGACCACCACCACGAGCACGACCAGCACCGGGCCTTTCCCGATCGTCATCAACGAGATTCACGCGGTCGGCGAGGACTGGGTGGAGCTCATGAACGTCGGCGCTTCGCCGGTCGATCTGGAGGCGTACGGCCTCGCGGACAGCGACTCGATGGGTCAGCCGAAGACGGGGAGCGCCGCGATCTTCCCGGCCGGCACGGTGCTCGGCGCGGGCGACCACCTCCTCGTCGTCGCGGAGCAGGATCCGGCGGCGGGCGTGGGTCCGCAGGCCACGTGCCTGGCCATGGGCGGCCCGGCGAGCTGCTACTACGCGACGTGGGGAATCAGCGCGGCGAACGGCGAGAAGATCTTCCTCCTGGCGCCGGATCAGACCGCCGTGGCGGAGGGAGAATACCCCGCGAACGCCGCCGCCGATCCGAACACGTGGGGCCGCCTCCCCGATGGAACAGGCGCCTTCGCGCTCACCGCGCCCACGCCGGGCACCGCGAACGCCGCCCCCTGACCCCCCCAGACTGCCAGTTTACTTGGACGCGAACGGGCGCAAGAGCTCCGTGACTCGCTCTTTCGGGCGCCCGACAATGGCCTTCTCCGGCGTCGCCACGACGGGGCGCTGGAGGAGGGCCTTGTGCTTCGTGAGGACCGCGACCACCTGCTCCCGGGTCGCGACGTCACCGTCGGTCAATCCGAGCTTGTTCCACAGGCTGTCGCGCCGCACGAGCGCCGTGACGGGATCCTCCAGCCGGTCAATCACGCTGTTCAGCGTGACCGCGTCCGGCGGGGTCTTCATGTAAAGGACGACATCGGCCTTGACGCCGAGCTCTTCTGCAATGCGGACCGCATTGACCGAGGAGTTTCAATTGGGGTTGTGAAAGATGGTGATCTTCGCCATGCCGCGGCAGTTAGCCGGGATCTTCGGCGGGATCAAGCGGGCGGGTCGGGCAGGGGAGGCGCCTTCACCAGAGGTGGAACCGCAAGGACGCCTGCGCGCGGAAGCCGTTCAGCTGGTCCACCGCGTCCGTCGGGAACATGTACCCGCCCTGGACCTCGATGATCACGCTGGGCGCGGAATACACATGGAGGCCCGCCAGCGGCTGCACGAAGCCCGAGTGCGGCAGATCGTCCGCGAACATGCCGCCCGCCGTCATCCCGAAATAAGGGATCAGGTACCGGCGCTTCGGGTTCTTCTCGAACGACAGGTTGAAGCCGCCCTCGTAGATGCCGAGCGTGTGCTCCGACGACGGGGACTTGAGCAGCGAGCCCTGCATGTACACCGCGCCTTCGCCGGGGCCGAAGTCGTTATTGTGGTGCGACCACCGGACCACGTCGATGTGGAAGCCGCCGCCGACGTACGGCATCGCGACGCCCTGCGGCTTGTACATCATGGCCTGTCCGCCGGGCATGAAGAACGTCTCGTATTCTCGACACTCCGAGTCCGGGTGCTCCTCGTCCCGCTCGCACGTGTCCGCCAGCGCCGACGACGCGACGAAGAGAGAGGACGCCACGATCAAGGAGCCACCGAACCACCTGGTGCTGTTTCGCATGCGGCCCGGAATTGCACGCTGCGGGCCGAGCGCCGGACCGCCCGAATCCGCCCGCCGCCCACGGGAGCCGCCGCGCGACGTCGACATTTCGACGGACCGACTGCGAAGCGGACGCTCGCCCGGACCGCGAAAGAGGCTTTGCTTGAGGGGGGATCGAGTAAGGCTGTGCGCAATTTGTCATTTTTCATGACAGATCGCGCTCGGGGGAACGTGGCAGTGAGAGGAGGTGTCCCCCCACGCGGCGCGTCACATCGACGTGAAGAGCGTCTTGTCCACCTTGGCCGGGTCGCCGAGGACGGTGAACTGCATGCGCCCCATGTACTTCTTCGCGAACGCCTGCACGCCCGCGGGCGTCACGGCGCGGATCCGCTCGGGCAGGGTGCGCGAGAGCTTCCAGTCGCCGCCGAGGAGCAGGGCCGTGCCGAGCATGCTGGCCTGACCGCTCGTCTCCTCGTTGCGCATCAGGTAGTGCGTCAGATAGACCGATTTCGTCGCGGTGAGGTCCTTGTCGGCGACGGCCTCGTTCTGGAGCTTCTTCACCTCGTCGAACATCACCTTGATCGTGTCGTCGGGCTTCACGGCCGTGACGTACAGCACGCCCTGCGGGAGCGACGTGCTGATCGCGAACGAGGCGCTCGGGGCGTACGAGAGGTTTCGCTTCGTGCGGACCTCCTCGAATACACGGTATTGCAGGATGTTCATCGCGACGACCGCGTCCGGGAAATCCGGGGCGGACCACGACGGCGCCGCGAAGACGCCCTCGATGTAGTTGGTGTCGAGCTTGCGCTCCACGACCTGGAGAGCGGGCTTGTCCAGCTTGAGCGCCGGGAAGGGCGCGTCCTGGTAGTCGCCGCGCGGGAGATCGCCGAACGCCGCCTTCACCTTCTCGATCACGTGCGCCGGGTCCACGTCACCGACGGTCACGAACACGAGCCTTCCGCCCTGACGCAGCTTCGCGAGGTATTGATTCGCGAGGTCCACGGTGATCGTCTTGACGCTCGCCTCGGTGCCGACGGGGCGGTTCTCGAAGGGGTGACCCTTGTAGATCTGCTTCGAGACGGCCACGCCGAGCGCCGCGTCCGGGTCCTCTTCTTCGTGGCGGAGCTGGCCGACCAACTGGCTCTTTCGAATCTCCAGCTCGGAGGCGGGCATCGCCGGGTGCAGGAAGGCGTCCGCGAGGAGGGCGAACGTGTCGTCCCAGGCGCTGAGCAGCGTTTTCCCGCGGAACGAGCCGTAATCGCGGCCCATGCTCGCCTCGATCTCGCTGCCGAGGTCCGAGAGCTTCTGATTGAAGGCGTCCTTATCGAGCGTCTTCGTGCCGCCGGACGCCGCCACCGAGAGCGCGAGCTCCCCGATACCTGCGTCCTTGTCGGTCCAGTCGCGCGAGCCGCCCTTCACATAAAGGTGCATCGCGGACAGCTCGGCGCCGGGGTTGCGCTTCACCAGGACCTGAATGCCGTTCACGTACGCGACCGTCACGTCGCCGTCGGTGACGGGCGCGGGATCGGCCGGGGCCGCGGTGGGCGCGACGGTCGCGACAGGGGCCGTCGTCGCCGTCGGCTGGGGGGGAGTCACCGCGGTCGTCTGCGGATCGCACCCCAGAATGCCAATCATCACCGCGAGGAGCGAGAGAGTCCGGCGCATCACTTGCCACCTTTCTTCGTCGGGGCCGGAGCGGCCTTCTTGTCGGCGGGCTTCTTGTCTGCAGGCTTCTTGTCCGCCTTCTTGTCGCCGCCTTTCTTGTCGTCCTTGCCGGGCGCGGCCATGTCGTCCTCGGTCGGTTTGTCCTTCTTCGGGTCGTATTTCACGCCCGCGAGCTCGCAGAGCTTCTTGTTGTCGAGCCCCTTCGAGGCCATGTCCGGAGACTCCATGACGCCGAAGACGAAGGGCTTGCCGATCATGAAGCCGTCCACGAACTTCGCGATGGCGTCGTGATTGACCTTCTTCACGTTGCCGATATAGCCCTTGTAGTAATCGAGGCCGGCGGAGGTCCACCAGAACGTCAGCACGCTCGCGAACGCCGAAGGCTTCTCCCGCTCCTGGATCTGGCCCACCTCCAGCGTGTGCGCGGCGGTCTTCATCTCCGCGTCGGTCACGTAGGCCACGTCCTTGAATTTGGGCAGCTCCGCGAAGATCGCCTTCACGCAGGCCTCCGCCTTGTCCTCCGAGGCGGAGAACGACAGCGTGATGGGGCCGGTGTTCATCTGCGTGTACCAGGACAGGCCCGCTCCGTTGCAAGCGCCGGAGTCGACGAGGGCCTTCTGGAACTTCGAGGTGGGGTTGTCGAACACGGTGCCGAGCACGTCCGCCGCGTAGGTGAGATCCACGCTGTCGCCGACGGTGGAGGGGCCGTGCCACACGATGCTCCCCTGCACGGTGCGCACAGGCTGCTTCACGACGACGACCTCGCTCTCCTTGAGCGCCGGGTGCTTCACGAGCGGGTGCTTGAGGAACGGATCCTCCGCCTTTTTCCATTCGACGAAGAGCTTGTCGGCCTGCGCGAAGATGTCCTTCGCCGTCACGTCCCCGGTGACCACGAGCACCGAGTTGTTGGGGACGTAATACCGCTCCTGAATGGTCTTCATCTTGGCGGTGGTGGCGTCCCGCACCGTCTTTCGGTATCCGAGCGGGTTCTTGTACGACGGGTATTTCCACCACACCCGCTCCTGGACAGCGTGGTAGAGGTGGTATCCGGGGCTCGACAGGTTGCGGTCGATCTCGCCGACGACGACCTCTTTCTCCTTGTCCAACTCGGACTGGTCGAACAGCGGAGAAACGATGGCGTCGCGCATGAAGACCATCGCGTCGCCGAGGTGGTCCTTCGTCGTCGTGAAGAAGTAATTGACGCGCTCCGTGTTCGTCGTGCCGTTCCAGGACATGCCGAGCTCGCGGGCCCGCGCCATGTATTGCTCCTGGTTCGGAAGGGCCTTGTTGGCCTTGAAGAACATGTGCTCGTAGAGGTGCGAGAGGCCGTTGAATTGAGGCGACTCGGTCATCGAGCCGTTCTTCACGGCGATCTGCACCGTGATGAGCGGGACGGAGTGATCCTCGGCCACGAGCACGGTGAGGCCGTTCTCGCAGGTGTGCTGCTCGATGGGCGGCGCTGCGCTCGCGGCCCCGGCCCACAGCATGGCAGCGGCTGGGAGCGGCGCGATCCAGAGATGTCGGTGCATGAGAGGGTGCCTCCTCAGGAGGTGGCGCAAAACGCCACATCGATGCGTGCCACCCCGCATTGGGCAGTCCGCGGCGCCCGCTTTATCACCGAGGCTGCGCGAACGAAAGGCGCGACCGCGCCCCGCTCGATTCCGTCACGAGCTGTCCGCAGGCGGCCCCCACGTCGCCTCCACCGGAATACCGCACGATCGAAGGCACGCCGCGCGCAGACAAGGCATCTCGAAACGCGGACAGCCTGTCGGATCGCTCGAAATCGTTGCCGTCGAATCGGTTGAACGGGATCAAGGACAGCCGCGGTCGCACCCCGTGATCGCGCGCGAAGCCGAGCACCAGATCCGCGAGCGCCGCCGCGTCCTCGTCGCGATCGTTTCTGCCGGCGAGCAACGTGAACGCGAACATCGGCGCATGGCCCGTGGCGCGCGCGTGCTCCCCGGCCGCTTCGAGCACGGTCGCGAGCGGGTGCGCGCCGTCGATCGGCATCAGCGAGCGGCGGGCTTCGGGCTTCGCGTCGCCGAGCGAGACGCCGAGGCGCGCGGCCGGGATCTCCGCCGCGAGGCGCCGGATGCCCGCCGGGAGGCCCGCGGTGCACACCGTGATGTTGCGCACGTCGACGGCCTGCGCGCTCGGCTCCCCGAGGATGCGGATCGCCTCGATCACGCGGTCGAGGTTGGCCATCGGCTCGCCCATTCCCTGGAAGAGGACGCCGTGGATCTTGCCGCGCGCGCCGTCCGGCAAGGTCGGCGGATGTTCGAGCATGTCCTTTCGCACGCGGCGCACCTGCTCGATGATCTCCCACGTCTCCAGGTTGCGCTTGAGGCCCATCGTGCCGGTCGCGCAGAAGGCGCACGCCATCGCGCAGCCGACCTGCGACGACACGCACACCGAGAATCGGCCCGGCTTTTCCAGGGGGATCCGCACCGTCTCCACGATCGCGCCGTCCGGCAATCGGAACGTGAATTTGACGAACGGGTCGACCGAGGACGCGCGCCGCTCGACCATCTCGATGGAGGGGACGTGGCCGATTTCCCGCGCGCGATCCAATGCGACGCGGCGGATCGTCGCGGGCGATCGCGCGGGGAGCGCGCCCTCGCGGTGCACGAGCGACACGATGCGGCGCGCGTCGGCGAGATCGACGCCGGCGCGAGCGGCGAGATCCTCGGGCAAAAGAGCCTGGAGCGCGACGGTCACCCGGAACGTCTAGCCTACGGCGCGCGCTGGATCTACCGTCGCGCGGTGCGGTCCTCGCGAATGCTCCGCCTCGCCCTCGCGTCCGCTGCGATCGTCGCGGGCGTGTGCGCTCTGCCCTCCTCGGCCGACGCGTCTCCACAAGACCTCTTCGGCTTCGGCCCGCGGTCGATCGCGATGGCCGGCGGCGGCGCCGCGAGCGGCTGGGGGTTCGAGACGGTGCACACCAATCCTTCGCTGCTCGCGCTGGATCGGGAACGATCGCTGTCCGTCGGCTGGCTCGGCGCGTTCTACGACCTCGACGCGAACGGCCGCCTGCCCGCGGAGGCGGTGAGCGGCTCCATCATCGGCGGCACGCTTCCCCTTCCTTTCGAGGGGATCTTGAAGGATCGGCTCACGCTCGGCCTCGCGTTCTTCACGCCGTTCAAGCTCGTCGCGCGGGCGCACCTGCTCTATCCGGAGAGGCCCAAATTCCCCATCGCGGATCGGGCCCAGTCCGTCACCGTGCAGCTCGGGCTCGGGCTCGATTTGGGGTACGGGATCCGCATCGGCGCGGGGTTCGCGGCGCTCGCGGGGCTCTCCGGCAGCGTCATCGTCGCGACGGACGCCTCCGGCCGCGTGGGCACCGTCGTCGAAGATACGTTGATCGCTGCATACGGGCTGATCGTGGGGGCCTCGCGCGACTTCGGGCCGTACAGGCTCGGGCTCACGTACCGAGGGGAGCTGTCGGGTCCGTTCGACGTGGTCATTCAGGTTCGCGATCTCGGCTCCATCGTCGTGCCGCCGCTCCACATCTCCGGAATTGCGCAGTACGATCCGCATCAACTGGAGCTGGAGCTGACGCGCTCGATCGGCAACTACCATGTCTCGCTCGGCGCCACGTACCGGCACTGGTCCGCGTATCCCGGGGCCGTGCAGCAGACGGTGCGGTGCCCGGATCCGGCGGCTGGGGAGGATCCGGTGGAGTGCGATCCGTCCATCCCGGAGGCGCCGCATTACTCGGACACGGTGACTCCGCGCCTGTCGGCCGAGGGCGTGTTCCAACTGGCCCCCGGCGTCACGATGAAGGGCCGCGCCGGATACGCCTTCGAGCCGAGCCCCGCGCCGGAACAGACCAGCCTCCCGAACGATTTCGACAACCACCGGAGCGTTATCGGGTTGGGATACGGCCTGTCTCTTTCGAAGCCGCTCCCCCGGATCGACCTGGATCTCTTCGGTCAGCTCCACGTCTTGCACGACCGCGACCACCACAAACCGGACGGCACGGTCTTCCAGACACACGGCACCATGACGGTGCTCGGCGCCACGTTGGGGGTGAACCTGTGAGCGCGCAACGTCGGAGTCAGCGTGCCATTCCGCGCGGGGCAAGGGGGCTGTCGGCGCCCGCGGAGACTGGTGATCAAAGAGAGAGTTTGGGGGGTCGCGGCGCCCTTCGCCGACTCCGTACATGGACCCAGGGCCTCCTCGTCGCTCTGGGGGCCCTCACTCCGGCCGTCGCGCACGCGCACGCCCCGGACGCCTATGGATTCGGGCCGCGCGGCCCCGCGATGGGGAGCGCCGCCTGTGCCGATACGACGGATTTCGCCGCCAACTATTACAACCCCGCGGGCCTCGTCAGCAGCAAGTCCGTGAGCCTGTCGCTCGGCTATTTCGGCGCGGACAACCGGCTCACGTTGAACGGCAAGGACAATGACGTGGTCGATCCGCACGGCCTCTCCGGCGGCCTCGTGGCGCCCGGCACGCTGTTCGGGATCCCGTTCGCGTTCGGGATGGGCACGTACATCCCGGATGATGGGCTGTCGCGCGTGAAGGCGCTGCGGCAGGAGACGCCGCGGTGGGAGCTCTACAACGACCGCATCACCATCGTGTTCATCGCCGCGAACCTGGCCATTCGCCCGGTGCCTTTCCTGGAGATCGGCGGCGGCGTCGCGTTCCTCGCGGCCACGCACGGCGACTTCGGCATCCGCGGCACCGCCGTCCTCGCGAGCCCCTACGAATCCAAGCTGGAGCACGAGGTGGACGCGGACCTCACGTCGCTCCGGTATCCGCAGCTCGGCGCGCGCGCGAAGATCGGAGACTTTGGCTATCTCGGGCTCGTGTACCGCGGGGAGACGAAGCTGCCTCTCAGCATCGGCGCCACGCTCAAAGGCACCATCGACGCGGGGCTCCAGGTGCCGCTGACCTACACGCTGCAGTCGCGCACGCTCGACGCGTTCCTGCCGCAGCAGGTCGTGATCGGGCTGTCGTTCCAGAAGATAAAGCACCTCCGCGCGAACTTCGATCTCACGTGGGTGAACTGGTCGCGCTACGAGAGCCCGACCGCGCAGACCAGCGCCGATATCCAGATCACCGTGCCGCCCGGGCTCGGCTTCGATCCGCCGGGAGCGACCCGGCCCTCGAAGGTCATCCCCCCCAGATTCGAAGACCGCTTCGTCCCGCGCGTCGGCCTCGAGTACACGCTCGGCTTCGGGGAGACGGTGAAGGTCCACGACGAGGAGCGGCCGCGGTTCCAGGTGCCGCTGCGGGCCGGGTACGCCTACGAGGCCACGCCGATCCCGCCGCAGACGGGCGTCACCAACTTCGTGGACACGGACCGTCACACGATCAGCGCAGGCGTTGCGCTCGCGGTGAACCGGCCGGCCAGCGTCCTCTCCGGGACTCTCCACGTCGACGCTTATTTCCAGGCCTCCCTCCTGCCCGAACGGCAAACGCGCAAGTCGAGCGCGGCGGACTTCGTGGGCGACTACCGTGCTTCCGGCTCGATGATCGGCGGCGGGGCCGGGATCGGCGTCGATTTCTGACCCCTGAATCCATGTCTACGGACCGCGCGGCGATCTCTCCAGAGCCGGAATTCGACTCCGTAGCATGAATTTCCGATAGGGCCGGGACACAAGGCCTTACATGGGGGCCAATGCGCGCGATCCGTGTCATTCGCGAGCGAAATCTCACTCCGTATCACGATGAGACGACTCGAACGTTGGATTCGCGCCGGGTCGGTGGGTGTGGTCTCCATGAAAACAGGCAGTTTCGGACTCCGGTGCTCGCAGCGTGGCATTGGCGCGGATCATGCGATGAGGTCCGAGCGTTATGCGCCCCTACCTCTACACGATTCCGCTGTTCCTCGTCTCGTTCGCCGGTCTCGCTTCGGCGAATCCGCAAGCCTCCTCGCTTGCCCGCATGCAGTCCGTTCGGACCGACGGCGAGTCGTTCCGGGCGCAACCTGCCCTCGTCTTCTCGAAAGACACCCCGAGCTTCGTGACCCCGGCCCAGAGCGATCGCTACAAGGACGGCGAGCCTCTGCCCCGCACCATCGACTCCGACGGCGACGGCGTCGCGGACGCCGAAGACAACTGCATGAGCACCTACAATCCGCGCCAGGAAGACGCGGACGGCGACGGCTCCGGCGACGTGTGCGACGTCGAGTGCAAGAAGATCTACGCCCGCATCGTGGACGACGTCGGCGTGGGCGACGACATGATCGACTACGGCTTTCCGGAGTCGATGTACATCCGCACCGAGGCCCGCCCCGGCGCCGAGAAATATGCGCTCTTCCAGTTCGAGCAGCTCGACGTCCCGTCGGACGCGGTGATCCAATCGGCGTACGTCTTCTTCTTCACGCTGCCGGTCGAGAACCGCGCCTCGCTGGAGATCCACCGCATCCTGACGCCGTGGGACGAGAAGACCGCGCTCGGCATGACCTGGGGCCCCGAGAAGGGCTATTTCGATCCGCAGCCCTCGGCGACGTTCTACGCGCCCGGCGGGTTCGCCGCGGCCGACCTCCAGGACCTGGTGCAGCGCTGGGTGCTCGGCACGTTCGACAACTACGGGTTCCTCGTCGCGGAGAGCGAGCCGGGCACGGTGCACTACTTCGCGAGCTCCGAGACGCCGTTCATCGAGATGCAGCCGATGCTCCAGGTGTGTTATGCGCCGCCGCCGCCTCCGCCCGCGCCGGAGCCGTGCCCCGCGGCCGGTCCGTGCGAGCTGCCCGGGATCTTCAGCGTCTCGGCCGGCGTGTGCCTCCCGCAGTTCAAGCCGGACGGGGCCGACTGCCGCGGTGACGACCTCTGCGCGCTCCGCTCGGAGTGCTTCGCGGGCGAGTGCGTGACGGCGAAGGCCGTGGAGTGCCCGGCGGACTCCTGCTGGTCCGAGCTCGCCTGCGACCCGCAGACGGGCCAATGCGGAGAGCCGCTGCCCGACGGCAAGGAGTGCGCGCTGCCCGACGGCCAGGCGGGGAGCTGCTACAGCGCCGTCTGCTGGTCGCCCCAGTGCGTGAACGGCGTCGTCGACGACGGCGAAGAGGGCATCGACTGCGGCGGCGTCTGCCCGCCGTGCGACCCGGGCCGCGATTGATCCCCCAGATCGTCAGTCGGGGCGACTCTTGAGCTTGCGCTCCAATCGGCCGATCTCGCCGTCGAAGCGCACCTCTCCGGTCGCCTCGCGCGCCTTCCGCAGCGCCGCCAAGGCGCCCGCGTCGTCCTTCGCGAACAGATGCCGCTGCGCCACCAGCCCGAGGCGCGTGCCCTCGTCGAGCGGCGGATCCATCGTCGCGAGCTGCCTGTCCGAAAGACCATCGAAGTCGAACGCCGGGATCTGCGCCGCGAGCCCGTACGGCGTGGAATACTCGAAGTCGGGTGTCCAGTCCGTGAGGAGCTTCGGGCGCGCGCCGATGCGGTCCGTCGCGAGGAAGCGGTCGATCTCGCCGTTCGACGTGTAGAGCGACCAGCTCGCGAGCTCCAGGATCGAATTGAGCCCCTGCTGCGCGAGCACGTCGCGGATGGTGCCTGTCCGGTCGAGCGCCTGCACCCGCTCGGTGTCGATGGTCAGCTCGGACTCGGAGGCGAACAGGAAGCCCTGTCCGCGCTGCTCGTCGGCGTAGAGGTGCACGTTCGGGTACACGGATCGCAGGGTGTGGACGACGGAGCGCACGTCCGCCGGGTCCACGTGGTGGATCTGGATCCAGAGCATGAAGACGCCGCCCGGCGCGAGCCTGCCGCGGATCGCCTCGAAGAAGTCCTTGCTGTAGATGTTGCCAGTCCCCGCGAACGCGGCGCCCGTGATCGCGACGGCCACGTAGTCGTAGCGCGCCGTCGTGAGCTGGAGGAAGTTGCGGCCGTCGTCGCACGCCACGGTGACGCGCTCGTGATCGTCGAAGGCCGCGCCCGAGAAGGCCGGGAATTCGCGGCGCGCCGTGCGCAGCATCGCGGGGCTGAACTCCACCGCGTCGATGTGCGAGAACGGCATCGCGTACAGCATACGCAATGTGCGTCCGGCGCCGAGGCCGAGCTGGAGCGCGCGGTCGTACTTCTTCATGTAGAGCGCGCCGATGAGCGCGAACATGTCCTGGAACTCGCGGACGGCGTCGGTGCCCTCGTATTTGCCGTTCGTCTTCAGCGTCTTCACCGAGGTCTCGGCGCTCCGGGTGACGCTCACGAAGCCGCTCTGCGCGTCCTCCTCCAGCGACACCACCGTTCCAGGATCGGAGTAGCCCATCCAGTAATAGTGGCTGCCCTGCGTGAGGCGCTCGGGGCTCCAGCCGGGGAAAACGAAGGCGATCGTGAGCGCGAGGGCCGCCCCGAGAGAGAGGGTCACCTTGGATGTCGCCGTGAATCGCGGAGAGCGCCTCTCGGGCAGGAGGACCGCCGCGGCCAGGCCGAGCGCGACGATGGCGATGCCTTGCAGGATACGGGTTGATCCGACGCGGCCGAGGAGGACGAAGCCGCCCACGAGCGAGCCCGCGATGGTGCCGAGCGTGTTCCAGGCGAAGACGCGGCCGACCCACTCGCTCTTCGCGGCCGGGTCCACGCGCACGGCGGCGGAGAGGGACGGGAGCGACAGGCCGAGGGCGAACGTGCTCGGGCCGAGGAGCGCCACGCAGAAGAGC
Organism: Polyangiaceae bacterium; assembly: GCA_046351455.1. Classification (GTDB taxonomy): domain Bacteria; phylum Myxococcota_A; class Polyangia; order Polyangiales; family Polyangiaceae; genus JADJRH01. The sequence goes on along the minus strand of JAXLYM010000005.1, from coordinate 509,767 downwards.
AGGCGCACGATCTCGCGGCCGGCGTAGGCGTAGGGGCCGACTCCGATCCACGACGTCCAGCCGACGACGACGCTGAAGCGGTCCCAGCCGTAGAGCGACGCCGCGACGCCGAGGGCCACGAGCACCATCGACGCGGCGAACAGGCCCGCGGGCGGGAGCTTCGTGCGCCGGCCGATCGCGGGGAGAAAGAGGCTGCCGGCGCCGATGCCGAGCAGGATGACGAACAGCATCAGCGCGAAGGAATACACGGTGACGCCGACGACCGTGCCGATGAGGTGGAACCACACCACTTCGAGCAGGAACGCGAGCACGCCCTGCGCGAAGGCCAGCGCCGCGGCGGTCCGCGTCGAGAGGTGCCACGCGGGCGCGGGATCGGCCGAAGCCTCGGTGACCGTGACGCCCGCGGCCTCGGCGGCGGCTTCGATTTCGGCGTCGGAGATTGGCTGTTTGGAAGGTGCCAGTCGTGCTTCGCCGTCGGCCTCTGCCTCCTCCGAAACTGCCAGTTTGGAAGGTGCCTGTTCGGCGGGGGCGCGGGCGATCCAGAGGCTCGCGGCGGCGACGAGGAGGTTCACCGCGCCGCACGTGAACAGCACGCCGTGGAGGCCGAGCGCCGGGACGCCCGCGTAGCTCGCGAGGAGCGCCCCCGCGGCGGCGCCGAGCGTGTTCACGGCGTAGAGCCGCGGCAGGCTCTGCTCCAGCGCCGCGTCGTCGTGGAAGGCGGCGATCAGCGTGGGCAGCGTGCCGCCCATCGGCAAGGTCGGCGCCAGCACCAGCGCGAACGACAGCGCGAATCGGAGCGCCGTGAGCTGTACCGGGGAGTCGGCGAGGGGGCTCGCGAGCGAGAGCGAGAGCGCGCGGAACGGCTCGAAGAAGGCCGGGAGGAGCGCGTAAAAGGCCCCGACGGTGAGCTCCAGCGCGGCGTAGAGGAGCACCGGGCGGCGCGCGCGCTTGGCCACGCGGCCGAACAACCATGCTCCGACGGAGAGGCCGCCCATGTACGCGGCGAGCACCGTCGATGTCGCGAGGTGGCTCGATCCGAAGACGTACGTGAGCAGCTTGTTCAGCACCACCTCGGCGGAGAGGGCGGTCACCCCCGAGAGGAAGAACAGGTACGTCACCAGGTGAACGCGCTTGGGAGCGGTGGACACGTTGCCTCGCAGCCGGTGCGACCCGCGACACGATCGCCGGAGTCGCAGCGCCTTTCGGTCTGCGTACGCGCGAGGTCAAGTGGATTGTCTGTTACGCTAACTTGGGGCGCGTGCACAGGGCGTGGTCAGGTGCGGCGCTCACGGGGCGCGGCCGGGGGCGTAACGGCCAGTTTCACGGCCCCAATCGAGGTGGCCTCGCACCCAGGAGCGCAGCATGTCCGCGTAGCGCGCGACCTCCTCGCCGAGGAGGGCCAGCTCGTCGAGGAGGGCCGCGAGGCGGCGGGCTTCGGCGTCGTGCATCGCGGCGGCGAAGGCGACGGCCTCGTGGAGCGGGAGGCGGCGCGCGCGGGCCACGACGGCGACGAGGTTGCACGGCTCGCGGTCGCGCAGCTCCTTCTCGAAGGTGTAGACGTCGTTCGACCAGCCGACGAGGTTGCACGCCATGCGCGCCGCCGCCTGCACGGGCCCGAGCGAGCGCGCCGCGTCCGGCAGAGTGGCGTCGTCCACGATCTCGCCGATCGCGAGCAGGACGGGGATCCCGACGGTGACCTCGCGCATCGGGACGTAGGCGGTGAGCGACGGGATCTCGCCGGACGCGCGGACGACGGCCTCGCGACAGAACATGTGGAATAGCTCCGCGATGCGGTCCTCGACGCGGGAAAACGCGGCGGGGGAGGCGATCTCGATGAGGCGCTCGCGCAGCTCGGCCATCGCGGAGCGGGCTGGATCCTTGGTGAACCGGGCCACGCCGCGGGCGACGGCGAGCAGCTCGAACAGGTATTCGCGCGCGGCGATCGGCGATTCGAGGCGCTCGATGTGATCGTCGAGGAGGCAGAACAGCGTGGTCCAGTCGGCGGCGATCCGGAGCGCGTCCGCGCGGCCGTTCGGGTGAGCGCGGCAGACCAGAGTGGCAATCTTGGAGGCGTGGAGCTTGCGAGCCGCGCGCTCGCCGGAGACGAGCCCGTGCCGCTCGGCGAAGCGCTCGGAGGCCGTCTGGATCGCGTCGACGTCCGCGTGAATCCCCGGCTCGAACGGGCAGAACAGCGCAGGGATGGCCGGGGGCGGCGCGCTGTGCAGCTCATCGGTGAGGCGCGCGAGAGAGGGAGTCGCGAAGACATCGATGCTCATGGACAGACCTCGGGTGCGCTCGCGTCCGCGCGGAGGGGCGCAGGCGGGCAAGAAGGAGCCGGTGTTCCGGCGTTTCACGAGGCGCGGGACCCATCCGCCGCGACCTCGGACACCCGTCATCGCAACCGCGGTGCCAACCGAACGAACGCGCGGATCCGCTTCAAACGAAGGGTTTTGTGTGCTGGGTCACGCCGCGCCCGCGGGCCGTCCCATGGGTCGCGCGGGCCGTCACGTGACATCACGTGCTCCGAGAGACGTTTCGTAGACGCGTGCCAGGGACGCGACCTCCTGGGACGTGCGCTCTCCCGCGCCCCCAAAAAACAAACTTCGATTAACGGTAGTCTTCGGGGGTCAGGCCGTAGCGCTTGATCCAGCGTTGGATTTGCATGCGGGCCTTGCCCATCGCGCGGGCCACGGCGCTCACGTTGCCCTGGTGCTCGCGTAACAAGGCGATCAGCTCGGCTCGATTGCCCGCGTCGTCCTCGTCGCGGACTCCGGAGGAGGACGACTCCGGCGCTTGCAGCTCTTCCGGGAGGTGCTCGGGGGAGATGGCCTCTCCGCCGGCGAGGGCGCAAGCCGTGGTGAGGACGCGCTCCAGTTGGCGGATGTTGCCGGGCCACGCGTAGCGGAACAAAAGGCGCGCGACGCGAGGGGAGAGGGCCGGGAGCTTCGGTGTCGAGGACTCCAGCGCTCCGAGGAACATGCCTGTCAAGAGGCCGAGATCCTCCGTGCGCTCTCGCAGCGGCGGCAAACGCATGCGGAAGCCCGCGAGGCGCATCCAGAGGTCGCGGCGGAAACTGCCGCTCTCCACCATGCGATCGAGCGGGCGGTGCGTCGCGGCGACGAAGCGGACGTCCACCGAAACAGGCTTCGTGCCGCCGATCGGGACGACCTCGCGCTCCTGCAGCACGCGGAGGAGGGCTGTCTGCGCCGGCGCCGGGAGCTCGCCTATCTCGTCGAGCAACAACGTGCCTCCGGAGGCCGCGCGCACGAGGCCGGGGCGGTCCTCCGTCGCGCCGGAGAAGGCGCCCTTCTTCACGCCGAACAGCTCCGCTTCAATCAAGTTGGGGGGCAATGCGCCGCAGTTGACGGCGACGAGATCGCCTGTCCGGCCCGAGGCCGCGTGGAGGGCGCGCGCGGTCACCTCCTTGCCGGTGCCGGTCTCGCCCTCGAGGACGACTGGCACGTACGTCTTCGCGATGCGCGAGAGATCCGCGAGGCGCGCGGCGAACGCCGGGGACAAGGTCGGGAGCCGCAGCGGGACGGGGCCGCCCACGGACTCGGCACCTCCGCACACCGGAGTCGGGACGCCGGGGAGCGCCGCCGGGGCCGACGCGCGGTACAGGAAGAACGTGCGGCCCAGCTCGAGGAGCGCGCCGTCCGCGAGATCCGCCGACTCGATGCGCTTGCCGCCGAGCAGAGTGCCATTCTTGGAGCCGGCGTCACGCGCCGAGAAGCCGCGCGGGCCGCGGGAAATCACGGCGTGCGCGGAGGACTGCCACGGATCGGGACAGCGCACCGTGACGCGGCGGACCCCGCCCTCGCGCGTGACGTCCCACCCGAGCTCCGACCCGCGGCCGACCGCGACCTCGTCCACCTGATCGAGCGCGATGCGGAGCGTCGGCGTGCGCGGGCCGTGCGCCGACAAGGTGAGGAAGAGGTACGGCGCGCGACGCTCGGGCGAGGGGCCGCCGTCGTCGATGAAGGAGAGCGTCTCGTTCGCGGCCGCGCGGCTCACGCGTCGTGAATACCTCATTCGCAGCGGCCACGACAGGGATATCCGTTGTCGCCGTGGCCGCGCCGGGGAGAGAGAGGTCTTCGCCAAGGGCGGGTGCCACACGGGGGGTGCAACAGCAGGGTGCAACACCCCGCCACACTGCAACCGTCGAGTCGGGGTCGATAGGCTTCATTTTGCGGAAAATCGTGACGGCACGGGCGCTGCAATAGGCATCTGGCACGTGACGCCGAGACGCGGCGGCGCGATGCAACGAAGAACGAACACTCCACCGCTCACGAGGTCCCGTCATGAACAAGCGCTCTCTCGCCCTCTCCGCTGTCGTCCTCTCGATCGTCTCCGGCGTCGCCGTGGCCGGCTGCGCGAGCGGCTCCGACGAACCCGAGGTCGCCTCCGGCGCGCAGGCGCAGGCCGCGGAGCTGCACGGACAGTACGGCTACGTGATGATCGACGAGCACGTGTCCGCGAGCGCCGGCAACGTGGCCGCGCGGCCCGCCGAGGTGACTGGCCGCCTCGCCCCCGAGCTGATCCGCGACACGGTGCGCGCCGGCTTCGCCGAGATCCACGCGTGCGACGTGGGGCGCGCGGCCGGCTCCTCCGGCAAGCTGACCGTGAAGCTCGTGATCGGCGCGGACGGCGCGGTGAAGGGCGCCGTGACGTCCGGCGCGGAGAACGTGGACGGCGCGATGGCCACGTGCGTGAAGGACGCGATCTCCGAGATGCATTTCCCGAAGTCGACGGGCGGTGACGTCGAGGTGGAGTATCCGTTCTTGTTCTGAGAGGGGTCGATTCAGACTGGCAGTTTCGGGGATGCGAAACTGCCAGTCTGAACGGGAGGAGACCGTCGCCTCGAAAGGGGGAGGAGGCCGGCCGTTTCGAGGGGCGCGCCCCGCTCAGGGCAGCGGGACCGAGACGAGGCCGGGCTTCGGAGCCGCGCTGAAGAACGAGGAGTTGGTGATGTACGCGGTCGCGCCGTCCGCGCCCTTCACGACCGCGATCGAGGCCGGGTTGTCGAGCGGCGCGCCTTCGAGCACCGTGGTGATCTTGCCGGCCATGTCGATGCGCACGAGGCGGCTCTGCGAGTTGACGACCGCGAGCAGGCTCGCGCCGTCCGCGTCCACCGCGATGCCGTCCACGCCGCCGAGCGCCGCGCAGTCCGGCCCCGCGATCACCGCCGCGTCCCCCGCCGTGCCGTCCGCCTGGACTGGCACCTTCACGATCGTCGCCGCGTTGGTGTTGGAGACGTAGAAGGCGTCTCCGATCTTGACGATGCCGTTCGCTCCGAGCGGGAACGGCGCCTTGAACTGGCAGTCGATGTTCGGGTCCGACAGCGCCGGATCATTGGACCACACGGCAGGCAGGCCGTCCGCGCCGATCTTGAAGATGGTGCCGCCTGAGTCCGCGACGAACAGGCTCGCTCCGTCGAAGACGAGGCCGTTCGGGAAGTTCATGGCCGCGTCCTTCGCGAACACCGCGGAGGCCGCGCCGCCCGCCTTCGGGAGCTTGTATACGCCGTTGTCGAGGGCCGAGTTGTCGCCGCCGCCGAACCCCACGTAGATGTCGCCCGCCGCGTCCGCGGTGATGCCGAGCATGTAGCCGCCGTTCGCCGGGATCGGGGGGATCGAGCCGAACGCGGTGCGCGTGCCGTCCGCGAGCGCCACCTTCTCGATGGTGCCGAGCGCCGCGAATCCCATGTAGGCCGTGTCGCCGCTCGCGTAGAGGCCCTCTGGCAATTCGCCCTTCGTCGGATCCGTCTGTGCGACGAAGCCCGGCGTCGCGCTGCCGCCCGTGCTCGTTTCGCCGCCGGAGCCGCCCGTCGTGGTGTCCGAGGTGGTGGTGGTCGTCGTGGCGCCGCCCGCGCCGCCGCCGCCGGATCCCGAGGTGTCCGAGCCGCCGCAGCCCGCGAGCAGGGCGCCGAGGAGGGTGAGGCCGAGTCCGATCTTCGAAGCAAGTGCGATGTTCATTGGAGCATTCCGTCCTTCCGCGCCGCAACATCGGCTTGATTCGCGGATTGGAAAGGCGCCGGATCTGGTACATGCGTTCCACTGGTGGAACGTGGACCGACCGCTTGATTTGAACGAGATCGCCATCTTCTCCTGCGTCGCGGAGGAGGGCACGCTCACCGCCGCGGCGAAGCGGCTGGGCCTGCCGAAATCGACGGTGAGCCGCAAGCTCGCGGCGCTGGAGGATCGGCTGCGCGCGCGGCTCATGCACCGGACGCCGCGGCGAATGGAGCTGACGGCCGTGGGCCGGGTGCTGCACGACGAGGCGCGGACGGCGCTCGCGCAGATCGGAAAGGCCGCGGAGTCCGCGAGCGATCATGGGGAGTCGTTGCGCGGCAAGATCCGGATCGCGGTGCCGACCGATTTCGGCGTCGGCGTGCTGAGCCCCATTCTGTGCGGGTTTTCCGAGCGGTATCCGGAGATCTGCCTGGAGGTGGACCTCGACGATCGCAAGGTGGACCTCGCGCGGGGCGGCTTCGATCTCGCGGTGCGCGCGGGATCCGTGGGCGATCCGTCGCTCGTGGCGCGGCAGGTGTCGTCGATTCGGGGGTACCTCGTGGCCAGCCCCGAGTACGCGGAGCGGCGCGGACTGCCACGCACCGTCGCGGAGCTACCGGAGCATCGGTATCTGGAGTTCGCGCTCGACTCGCACGATCCGGGGGAGCTGCGGCTCCACGGACCGGACGGCGCGCTCGTGGATCTGCGGCTCTCGCCCTCGTTTCGGGCCAACTCGATGATGCTCTTGCGGGACGCGGTCCTCGCGGGCGGCGGCGTCGCGCGGCTGTCGACGTACTACGCGGAGAGCCAGCTCCGGGCGGGCCGGCTCGTGCGCGTGCTGCCGGGCTACTTCACGGCGGAGCGCCCGGTGCACCTCGTCCACCTCGGCCGGCGCCTCTTGCCCGCGCGCGTGGCGCTGCTGCTCGATTACCTGTCGAAGGAGCTCGCGGCGGCGGGCAAGAACAGCATGTGACGGTGCCCACCCCCGGTCGCGCTGCGCGCGCCCGCCCCTCCCAAAGCGCCTGATTCTCAGGCGCAGGGAGGGGAGACTGGCAGTCTATGAGAGTGGCAGTCTGCGAGGCTCGATATCACGTGGCCCAGACAGCCTCGGCGCGGGTGCGGACGCGCTTTCGGGTGCTGTCCCAGTCCGGGAAGGCGCGCAGCGGATCGAGGAGCGGGCAGCGGTCGAGCCACTCCAGGTCGACGAGCACGTTCGTCGCGGCGCGGTGCAGGTGCAGGCGCGCCTCGTCGAGCTGGCCCATGCCCGCGAACACCTCCGTCGCGAGCTGCTCGGTGAGCGAGAGCATGCGGGCGTTCTGCGTCGCCGACACGACCCGCTGCAGCGCGCGGCGCGCCTCGTCGAGATCGATCTCGCCCGCGAACGTGCGCGCATAGATCATGACCACGCGGCGGTTCACGGACTCCTCGGTGAGGCCGTCGCGGATCATGCGGCGCAGCGCGGGGACGTCGCGGCGCCACGCGGCGAGGCGACACCGGAGCGCGCGGCTCAGCGGCAGCACCATCGACGTCACGCGCGCCTCCGCGCCCGCGAGCTCGGCCTCCGCGCGGTCCCATTTGCCCTGCAATGCGAGCGTCCGCGCGAGGAAGATGCCCGCGTAGATCAACGTGGGGTCGAGCGACGTCGCGAGCCGCAGGCGGCGCGTGCCCTCGTCGGCCTGGCCCGCCTCGCACTGCAACATGCCGAGGTACTCGTGCGCGTCGGCGTACGTGGGCGCGATCGCGAGGGCGCGCTCGATCGATCGCGCGGCCTCGCGATAATGGCCGTCCTGCGTCGCGAGGATGCCCGCGGCGAGGTGCGCCTCCGCGATGTCCAGCCCGCGCTCGATCGCCTCGGCCACGGCCTTCCGCGCGGACGCCTCCCAGTCGCCGCCCTCCACGTCGAAGAACCAGCGGCGAATGCGGGCGATCGCGCGCGCCGCGAGGGCCGGCGCGAAGTCGGGCGCGATGGCGACGCACTGATCGAGGACGGCGGCGCCCGTGACCGCCTCCTGCCCGTCGAACGCGCGCAGCTTGTGGCGCCCCTGCAAATAAAGCTCGATCGCGGCCGCGGGCACGGACGCGCGGTGCACCAGCGTCGTCAGCTCCACGCGCAGCTCCTCGGCCACGCGGCGCGCGATCGTCTCTTGAAGGCCGAGCAGATCGCCGAGATCGCCCTCGTACCGCTCCGACCAGAGCTGCACGCCGGAGGCCGTCTCCACGAGCCGCACGGTGATGCGCACGCGCTCCCCCGACACCTGCGCGGTGCCGTCGATGAGCGCGTTCGCGGCCAGATCGAAGCCGATCTGCCGCGGATCGCGAGAGTCCTTGTAGCGCGCCGTCGCCCCGGTCCCGAGCACGCGGAGCCCCCGCGTGCGCGCGAGCACGTCCACGAGCTCGTCCGCGATCGCGTCCCCGAAGTCGTCCTGATCGCGCGGCCCGCGATACCGGAACGGGAGCACCGCGAGCGAGGGCACCGCGCCGCCGCTCGTGAGCAGCCCCGCGCCCGTCGCGAACGCGCCGGATGTGAGCGCCGGAGCGCCCGAAGCGCCCACGATCGGCGTACGAATCTGGCGCGTCTCGACGTCGCGCGCGGCGGCCTCGGCGCGCCTCGGATCCGCGTCGCGTGGGGCGGCCTCGGCGCGCCTCGAATCCACGTCGCGCGGAGTAGCCTCGGGGCGGGTGACCGTGCGGACGTCGTCCTCGTTCGGCTTGTTTTCCGGGCGATTCGTGCGCGCTTCGAGCGCCGAGCGGAGCGCTCGCTGCACCTCGTCGATGGAGGCGGGCCGCGCGTCCGCCATCGGCGCCGTGCACCACCGCACGAGCCGATCGATCGCCGGCGGCAGCCCCGCGCGCGGCGCTCCTTGGAGCCGCTCGCCCGCGACCATCTCGTACAGCACGAGGCCCAGCGCGTAGATGTCGGTGCGCGCGTCGACAGCTCCGGCCACGAGCTGCTCGGGCGCCATGTACGAAGGCGTCCCGATGACGCCGGCGGTGAGGCCCGCGGAGTCGTCGAGCGCCCGCGCGATGCCGAAGTCGGTGATCACGACGCGCCCGCCCTCGCCGAGCATGACGTTCGCGGGCTTCAAATCCCGGTGCACCACGCTCGCCGCGTGCGCCGCGCGCAGGCCCTCGCAGAGCGCGAGCGCGATCCGGATCGCGCGCTCGCCCTCGACCTTGCCCTCGCGGCGAAGGAGCTGCCGCAGCGTCTCGCCGGGGACGAGCTCCATCGTCAAATAGAGCAGCCCCGCGTGCTCGCCGATGTCGAACACGCGCGCCACGTTGGGGTGCGTCACGCGCCGCGCGAGCCTCACCTCCTGGCGGAAACGAAGCACTTCCTGCGTGGCCGCGGCCTCGCCGGCGCGCATCACCTTGAGCGCGATCGTCTCGCCGAGGGCCTGATCGCGCGCGCTCCAGACAGCGCCCATCCCGCCGCGGCCGAGCACGGGTCCGATCTCGTAACGATCGGCGAAGAGGCTGCCGGGCGTGAGCTCCACGGGATCGGCGGAGGCGGCCATCAGCGCATTCTACACAACGGGGTGCGAGGTCTTCGCGATTCGATCCGGCGCGATCGCAGGCTCCTCTCGCGGGATGGATCGGCGCGCGGCCCTTCGTGGTAGCCTCGCCGTATGCGGATGCATCTCTATGTCTGCGAGACCGGCGGCCCGACGACGATTGGCACGGACGGAGCCGCGCCGCAGTGGATCACGTGCGCTGCGTGCGTGAAATCGCTCGAGTGCGACAAGTGCGATGGCGCGCAGCTCCAGGGCGACGCGCCGGCCTTCGAGGTCGCGACGCACCTCACGTACCGCTGCTCCGCCGGCCACGAGCGCCTGATCGCGCTCCCCGCGGGCGCCGGCATCCCGGAGTCGACGCACTGCCCCGACTGCAACGGAATGGCCCTCCCGGTGAACGCGCCCGCCCCCGTCGCGCTCTGAAGGAGCCTTTTTCCAAACTCAATGTCTGCGGCTCGGCCCGGTGACGATCGGCGGCTCGTCCGGGAGCGTCGGGAGCTGGGTCGGCTTCGGGGCCGGCGTCGGCGCGGGCGTCCCGGTCGGCTTCGTGGTCGGCTTCGGGATCGGCGTCGGCTTCTTCGTCGTCGTCGAGGCGGTGGCCGTCGCCGTGACGGTGGGCTTCGGGGCAGGGGACGCGACGGTGGGAGTCGGGGTCTCGGGCGGTCTGCGATCGCTCTTGGGGTGACCGGGCCACTCGGCCCAATCGTTCGTGGAGTGGCACTTGTCGCACGTCTCCGAGGCCGTGCGGTGCGACGGCGACTTCGCGTTCTCCTCGTCGTACTCCTTGCGATGGCACGAGATGCACGCGCGCGACGTGCCCTCGAACACCGGGGGTTTGCTCGTGTGGCAAGAGAAGCAGTCGGCCTTCTCGTGCGCGCCGGTGAGCTGCCATTCGTGGTTGTGCTGGATAGGGTGCCAGTGCTCTTGACCGTGGCAGACCTCGCACCGAACGGGCTTCTGCCCCTCGTGCCGGTGCGCGCCTTTGTAGTCGTCGACGTGGCAGCCGTAACAGCCCGGGTCCTTTGCGGAGGCGCCCGCGGCGTGCCCGCCGGAGCCGCGATCGCCGCACGCCGCGAGGGCGATCGCGATCGCCGCGACGACGCCCAACATGCCTGTGGAGCAGAGCGCGCGTCGCATCAGAACTTCTCCTTCCGGAACGTCATCCCGAGGCGCGCGCAGATCGGCTGAATTTTATCGCCGAGGCCCGGCGGCCCGCAGAAATACACGTCGACGATCTCGGGATCGTGCGTGCGCGCGATGAATCCGAGCAGCGACTCCCAATCGGGTTGTCCCATGTGCGTGTGCGTCCGGAGGCCCGTCACGATGTCGGTGCGTCCGATGGAGTGCATCACCTCGCGCGCGAGCTCCAGGCCGAGCGACGTCGCGCCTGCGCGGCCCATCGTCATGCAGAGGTGGATGTCGAGGAGCGCTTTGTGATCCACGTGCTCCAGATCGCGGAGCAGCGAGACGAACCACTCGAACGAGTATTGATCGCGGTTCAGCCAGAAGAAGTGCGCGCGCTTCAGGTTCGATGGGCGGCCGCCGTTCGCGCGGAGGACGACGCTCTCCAGGATGCTCGCGAACGGCGTCACGCCGATGCCCGCGCCGATCAGCACGGCGAAGCGCGACTCGAAGATGTTCGCGCTCGGCGTGCCGTACGGGCCGTCGACGAACACCTCCATCGGCCCGCGGGAGCCGCGCGTCTCGACGACGCGCCGGAGCGCAGCGGTCCAGTTGCCGAGCGTGCGCACGTGCAGCGTGATCGCAGAGCTCTCGGGCGCGCTGCTGATCGTGAACGGGTGCCACTCGTGCTTCGCCACCTCGGGGATGCGCACGAACACGTAGTCGCCCGGCGCGAACGTGAAGCCCTTCGGCCGCTCGATCGTGAGGCGCGTGACGCCGGAGCGCAGCGGTTGCCCGGCCACGATCTTCGTCGCGACGCCGCGCCTGAGGCCGCGGCTCACCTGCTCGATCAGGAACCCGAGGATCGGCACGCCGGCCCACAAAAGAAAGCTCGGCGCGTGCGCGATCGCGAGGACGAGCCACGCGACGTAGAGCAGGTGCGTGAAGTAAAACAGCTCGAAGCGGCTCGATCTGCGGATCGGCGAGAGCGCGAACGCCCACATCACCCCGAACACGACGAGCAGCAGCGTCCCCGTGAGGCCGCGCGCCGTGGTGAACATCCCGCCGAGCCCGCCCCGCGCGTGCCCTGTTTGATAGGCGATCATGAACGCCGCCGAGTGCAGGAGCGCGAGCGGCGCCATCGCGTGGCCGACCACTTTGTGGAAATCGATCGCGTCGTCGATCGGCAGCGCGCGCCCCAGGAACGTCGAGCGGATCTTCGTGAGGAACCGCCGCATCACCGGGATCAGGATGAGCGCGCCGTCGAAGTCGAGGCACGCGCCGAGCGCGCGTCCGATCGCGACCGCGGAGCTCGTGCCCTCGAAGCGGAGGAGGCTCACCGCGAAGATCACCGCGTGCGCCATCGCCCACACGATGAGCAGCGCGAGCGGCACCATCTCGTTCTCGACGAACCGGCGCGCGCGCTGGGAGGCGGGCCGGCGCGCGCCCTCGATGCGGGCGAGCAGATCCTCGTTCGGCGCGATCCACAGGGCTTCGGCGCGCGTCATCTGTTCGAGGAGGCGCGGGCGCTTGCGGACGATGGCCTCCATCTCGTCGAAGGAGATCTTGCCGTCCTTGTTCTTGTCGGCCGCGGCGAACAGCGTGCGCGCGAGCAGCTCCGCGGGCTGCGTGGCGCGCTCGACCACGTCGTCCTCGATGAGGGCGAGCGCGATCATGCGGTGAAGCTCCTTCTCGTCGAGGAGCCCGTCGCCGTCGTGATCGTGGACCCGGAACGCGAACCACAGCTTCTCGCGGTCGGAGCCGAAGACGACCGCGCGCACCCCCGCGATGAACTCGTCCCGCGCGATCGTGCCGTCCTTGTTGGTGTCGAACGCCGCGAGCACGCGCCGCGCGAGGTACTCGCTCTTCAGCCCGATCGCCCGCTGGAGCTCCAGAGCGTCGATGCGAGCGTCCGGCCCCGCGAGCCGCGAAAACTCCCGATCCAGCGTCGCGAGCAGCTCCGCGTCGACGTGCGATGGTGGCGTGGGTGCGGTCATCGTCGCGGACGATACCCGATCCGGACTGCGATCGTTTGTGTGCGCAGATCCTTCATCCTCGGTGAGGAAGGGCCCAGTCGATCCCGGCGAAGCGCTGGGCCAAGAACTCCACGAGGTGGCGGACGCGGCCCGGGAGCTGCGTGCGGTGCGGCATCAAGACGTGGATTCCGAGCTCGATGTCCACGTGCGGCGCGAGCAGCGACACGACCCTTCCTTCCGCGATGTCCGGCGCGATCAGGAACCCGGGCAACATCGCTATCCCGACGCCCGCGACGGCGGCGGCCCGCAAGAAAGCGGCGCTCTCCGAGACGAGATTGCCAGTCACCGGGACGGGCAGGGGGCGGCCGGCCTCGTGAAACTGCCACTCTTCCGCGGCGGTCATCAGCGCGTAGCGTAGGCAGTTGTGGTGCACCAGATCCGCGGGATTCGAAGGCGTTCCGGCGCGAGCGAGGTAGTCCTTCGCGGCCACGACGAACATCCGGTCCGAGGCGATCCGCCGCACCACGGCCGACCCGCGCAGCCGCCGGCTCACGCGCACGAGCAGGTCCGCGCCGCCGTCCGCGAGATCGACGAGGCCCTCCTCCGTGGAGAGGTGCACGTCGATGCCCGGGTGGCGCGCGAGGAACGCCGCGATCGCGGGCGCGAGGTGCTGCGCCGCGAAGGCGCCGGACGCGTTGATCCGCACCGTCCCGTGGTCCGAGCGAGCGGCGCCCACCGACTCCTCCGCGGCGATCGCGGAGGCGCACAGCGCGGCGCAGTGCTCGTAGAACGAGAGGCCCTCCGGCGTCGGCGTCAGCTTGCGCGTGGTCCGCACGAGGAGCCGCACGCGGAGCTTGTCCTCGAGCGCGGCGATCCGCTTGGAGACGACCGATTTGGCGACCCCGGCCTCCCGCGCGGCGGCCGAGAAGGAGCGGAGTCGGACCACCTGCGCGAAGAGCGCCATGGCCGGGAGATCGTCGAGAGGCAGCTTCATTGTTCGTCCCAGGGAAACAATCCGGTGCCGGGAGGCAGCCTACCGGGCCCCCGTGAGGGCGGCTATTCCTTTTCGTGTCGAGAGCGAGAGACGCCGCCGCGAAGGCGGACCGGGCGCCGCGCCGACACCCGTTCACCCACCTCGTGAAAGAAGGAAACGCCATGATCCAGAGCACCCTCAAGTCCTCCTCGAAGCCCGTCCGCCGCGTGTTCGGACTCGCGCTCTCCGCCGCCCTCGTGTCGCTCTTCGCCGCCGCCTGCACGGACACGACCGACACGGCCGCGAGCGCCGCGGACAGCGAGCTCGCCGCGTACCAGGCCGAGGAGGTGGCCGTCGACGAGCACCTCGCCAAGTTCGACACGCTGGACTTCGACGTCTTCTCGAACCAGAAGTGGGACCGCCTCGGAGAGAGCCACTCGAAGGACGTCGTCGTGCACTGGCCCGACGGCCGCGTGACCACGGGCATCGACGCGCACATCGCCGACCTGAAGGGCCTCTTCGTCGCGGCGCCGGACACCCGCATCAAGGTGCACCCGGTGAAGATCGGTCAGGGGGAGTACACGAGCGTGACGGGCATCTTCGAGGGCACGTTCACCGAGCCGATGCCGATGGCGGACGGGACCAGCATCCCGCCCACCGGCAAGAGCTTCAAGCTGTTGATGAACACCGTCTCGCACTGGAAGGCCGACGGGACGATGGATGAAGAGTGGCTGTTCTGGGACAACCTCACGTACATGAAGCAGCTCGGCCTCATGTGAGGGTGACTGTTCGATTGTTCGCGGGGGGGAACGGCGCGGAGCGCGAGGTGAAGACGTTCTCCTGCTTGACGAGCGGCGAGCCGGGGCTCGTGCCTGTGTAGTAATGGCAAGAGGCGACGCCGTTGCTCTCCAGCCAGCAATACCGCGACTGGCCCGACGGCATCCCCGGGTAGCTGTAATCCATGGTGTACGTGCCGTCGACGACGGCCCCGGGATTGCCCATGATCCCGACGTCGCACACGAGGCCGAGCTCCTTCACGCGGCAGTCGGTGCGCCCGTTCGCGGCGCGGAACACCGCGGTGTCGTCCGTCTTCGCCATCCCGAACGTGTCAATCCACACCGCCGTCGCGGAGGCGTCCACCAGGGTGGGTGTCGTCCCGAAGGAGTAGCCGGCGCAGGACACCTTGCCGCCCATGGTCTGCGCGCAGATCTGGTCCCACGTGCCCGTCGCGAGCGCCACGACGTCGCTCACGTCGCTCCACGGCACGAAGTCGGGATGGCCCAGTTTGTCGCCGGCGGCAAACTCCCCCTGATCGTTGTTGCCGCCCATGCACGCGGCCGTCGTGCCCGTCTTCACGCAGATGGAGTTGTGGTTCTGCGAGTTGACTCGGCGAATTCGCGCCGCCCGCGCAACCGAGAGACGTCGAGGCGGCCGCGAACAACAAGGCGCCGGGGAGAAAGGACAACCGGGCGAGCACCATCGAGCCTCCGTGGTGAGCGCGGAACCCTGCGCGCGCCGGATTCGCACCCGGCCAAGAGTCCCAACGTACCACGGAGAGAGACGGAGCGGAACCGCGGAGGCAAGAGGGCTCTTCGCGGGCAGCGCGTCGGGCAAAATGGCTTATTCGGGGACCGATACGAGCGTCTTTTCCGGGTCGAGCAGACTGCCGATGTTGTTCACGACGGCGTCGCGGGCGGCGAGCTGGCCCGTGTCCTCACCGAGCCAGTTCCACTCGATGAAGCGGACGATCGACGAGTGCTCCATCGTGACGTGGGAGATGGTGCCTTTTCGAGCGAAGGGGCCAATCGCGAGCAGCGGGATGCGCGGGCCGTACGGCTGACCGTCCTGTTCGCTCGCGGGGGGCGGCGCCACGTGGTCGAAATAACCGCCCGCCTCGTCCCACATCACCAGGACAAGGGTGCTCGCGGCCGACGAGGAGGCGTTCACCCGAGAGACGATGTCCGTCACGATCTCCGTGCCCGCGGAGATGGTGGTGCCCGGGTGCTCGGTGCGATATCCGATCGGCTTCACGAAGCTCACCGCCGGCAGCGCGCCGGAGCTCAGATCGCGCTCCAGATCGTCGAGATCGGCCATGTACCGCGGGTCGTCGTGCAGGCTCGGATAGAAGGCGAACGGGTCGTCTTCGGGGTCGTACAGGCACGGGTAGGCCGCTGTCTGAAGTGGGCAGTCGGAGGGGATGTCGGGGCAGGTGCCTTGTCTCTCGGCGGCGGCCATCTCGGCGTATCCCTCGGCGTAGAAGCGCCAGTCGACGCCCGCGCTCGCGAGCACGTTGCCGATGGACGCGCGGCCCACGGCGAGGAGCGGCTCTCCCTCTTCGGAGCAGCTCGTGCCGATCGCGAGCGGAGCATAGGAGTTGTCGTCGAAGGCGTAGGTCGCGCCCGCGAGGTACATGTCGTTCGCGCTGGAGGCGCCGATGATCGGCTGGAAATACCGATCCGCGAGCGCGTATTCGGCCGCCAGATCGTGGTACGGCTTCATGATCGCGTCGGTCGCATACGCGAAGTTGCGGGGATCGCCGCAGGCCGCTCCGTCGACGTCCGGGGCCCCGGTGACGAATCGGTCCATCGCGCCGCCGTGGATCTCCGCCGTCTCGCACGCGCGGTTGTGGCGCGGGTCGTACGCGAGGTTCCGGGCGTCGTCGAGCGCGACCGGCGCGGCGCCCGACGGATCGTGCGCGGGGCCCGCTTCGCAGCAGTCGGGGCCCTCGGTGCAGCTCGGGCTCGAGCCGGTGGGAGCCTGGCAGTATCGGCCGAAGTACGCGTCGAACGAGTGGTTCTCTTGAATGACCACCACCAGGTGCTCGATGGCCGAGACAGCGCACGTCCCGTCGTTGCAGGCCTCCTTGTGCTTGCCGCGCGCGTGCCCGTGAAGGCCCTCGTCCTGGAGGCCGGAGCCGTCGAGATCGTCGCCTTCGCGATCCGCGGGCGCGCACGCGAAGAGCAGGGCCGCGATGGACAGGAGCGCCGCCGTCTTCGCGGCGAGCCAGGGAGATCGTGGTGGGGTGGATTGGCGCACGGAGGGGACCTCTCGGACCTTCGGTTTTCGGGAGTACGAAGGCGTGGGAGGCCCCCGGCGCGCGGGAGGTCAATAAAAAATTGCGCGAAAAGGCGGCGATTTGACCGATTGGCACGTTGGCTTCACTGAAGGGCGATCGCGATCCCGGCGCCGCCCGGCACCTCCGTGGGGAGCACGCGGAGCTGCAGCTGGCCCACGCCGGGGAGGGACGCGGGGGCCTTCACGCGGGTGTGCAGATAAGGCACCAGCGCCCCGATCGCGACGCCGATGGCGCCCCCGGTGAGCACGTCCGTCCAGAAGTGCATCCCGGCCGCGACGCGCAGGCCCGCGGTGAGCGCGGCGGTCCCCTCCGTGAGGATCCACATCGGCGCGACGAGCGGCGAATTCGGGTGACGGAGCGTGAAGAGGTAGCTGTACGCGGTGGCCATCGCGAACGTCGTCGAGCTGTGTCCGGAGAAGAAGGAGAGGCCGGAGTCCGGATTCAGGCGCTCCGCGTCGGAGAACGTCGGGTCGTAGACGAGGGGCCGCGGCCGCGCGACCGCGAATTTGACGACCGTGTTGAGGGCCAGATTGACGGACAGCACCTCTCCCATCACGAGGGTGTCGCGCCCGAATCCCGCGTACGACTCCCGATCTCGTGGTCCGGTGATCGTCACGTCGAGGAAGTCGAAGAGCAGGGGATACGCGACGCTCCCGTAGAGCAGGTAGTTCGAGACGTCGTTGGCCCAGGGCGCGTGATTGCCGATCACGGTGCGATCCAGGGCGTTCACGTCGTTCGGGTCGCAGGCGAGGCCGCAGTGCGGGCCGGCGAGCTCCTTCGGGAACAGGTACGGGACGGCCCCGATGAGGAACGTCGTGAGCGTGACCGGCGCGTCGACCTGCCACCGCACGTCGAAGGGGCCGAGTTGGTCCGCGGCGGGAGGTGCGATGTTCGGGGCCGGCTGCGCGTGGGCCACCCCCGAAGTCGAGAGCGCGCAGGCGCCGAAGAGGAGGGCGCCCAACAACGGACGTCGCGGGACGGGAGCCATGCCAACTTGGTACACCTGATCCGCCGCCTGCGTAGGCTCAAAATGAAACGGCTGCCCGACGCCGCGCGGGGTGTGCGGCGTGCGTGTTGGTCCTACATGCCAGTCCGCATTCAGCTTGATCATGTCCGCATACGGTAGGTCGTAGGACTGCCCATGACACGGTGAGGTGATATCCGTATGCTCGGCTCTCCTGGGCCGGCGTGCATCGCCTCCCGGGCCCCGAAGCATGCTCGCCCACGTGCTCCATCGCGGTGACATCTTCGCCGGCCGCTACCGGGTCGAGCGATGCATCGGCTCCGGCGGCATGGGCGCGGTCTACGAGGCGGAGCACCTCGAGACGGAGCGTCGCGTGGCGCTCAAGGTCCTGCACCCGCAGGCGCTGCACTCGGAGTCCGCGCGCGATCGTTTCAAGCAAGAGGCGCGCGTCGCCGCGAAGATCCGGCACGTCCACGTGGTCGACGTGCTCGACGCCGGGGTCGACGAGATCACGGACATGCCCTACCTCGTGATGGAGATGCTCCACGGGGAGGATCTCGCGACGCGCATCGGACGGCTCGGGCCGCTCGCCGCGGAGGAGGCGGTGATGTTCCTGCAGCAGGCCGCCGCCGCGCTCGACTGCTTGCACGAGAGGCAGATCGTGCACCGCGATCTGAAGCCGGAGAACCTGTTCCTCACGTGGGCCGACGACGGCACGCCGACGTTGAAGCTGCTCGATTTCGGGGTCGCCAAGGTGCTCGAAGACGGGCGCACTTCGGCGCTCACGCAGGACGCGCAAGGCACGCCCGTGTACATGGCGCCGGAGCAGTTCGCGGAGCAGATCCGGATCTCGCCCGCGACCGACATCTATGCGCTGGGGCTGCTCGCGTTCACGCTGCTCACGGGCAAGCAGTACTGGGGCGAGGAGATCGCGCGCGGGATGAACGTGTTCATGCTCGCGCGCATCGCGGAGGCCGGGCCGAAGGAGCTCGCGACGGTGCGCGCGGCGCGATCCGGCAGCGCGCTTCCTCCCGCGTTCGACGAGTGGTTCACGACGATCACCGCGATCGTGCCGGGCGAGCGCTACCCGACCGCCACCGTCGCGGTGGAGACGCTCGCGGAGGCGCTCGGCGTGGAGCTCAGCGACAACGTGGGGCGCTCGGCCGCGTCGTCTTCTCAGAACGTGCGCATCCAGGAGATCGGCGGCGTCGGCCCTCCGTCGTCGCGCGCCGGAGCCGCGGCGATCGCGACGCGCGGCGCGACCTCGGCTCCGTCGCCCCCGCGCGGCGCGGTCCTCGCTGCGATCTCCGCGCGCCCGCAGGTCACCGTGATCGACGCGCCGATCTCGGAGCCGGCTCCGTCGGGGCCGCTCTCGGGCGGCACGATGACGTCGACGCCGCCGCTCGTGACGTCGAACCGCGCGCCCGCTGCGCTCGATCAAGAACGCGCGCTCGACGCGGCGCCGCAGTCGGACGACGCGGGCGGGACGCCGCCGATCCCGCTGTCGCGCACGCTGTCGATCTGGCGGCGTCCGTCGATCGCGACGTACGCGTTGCTCGCAGGCGGAGGTGTCCTCGCGTTCATCGGCGCCGTCGTGCGGCCACGATCCGTCGCGATGAACGCAGGACCATCGGAGAGCAGCGCGCCACCATCGATCTCCGTTTCTGCCTTGTTTTCCAGCGCGCCGAGCGCACCCGCCTCCTCCGCTGCGCCGCCCGATCCGAGCGCGAGCGCCCCCTCCACCGCGTCGTCCACCGCGACGGCTGTCTCTTCCGCGACGCCGGCCGCCTCCTCCGCGACGCCGCCGCGCGGGACGCCGCGCCGCACGGATCCGCTTCCAAAGAAGCCGAAATACACCCGTGACTGAGCGCGCCACGAGGGGCTCCGCGGCGAGCCGTGATAGCGTGGACGGGACTCTTCGATCATGCCGCGCCGCCCGTCCTCAGGTTCGCTGATCCTCGCCGCGTCGCTCCTCTCCGGGCTCGCGAGCGCCGCGGATCCCACGCCGATCCCGCAGCCCTCCGCGGCTCCGAGCGCGACCGCCTCCGCGACGACGACGGCGACGATCGCGACGGACCCGGCGCAGGCGCTGTTCGACGCGGGGCTCGCGGACATGGAGGCCGGCCGCTTCGAGAAGGCGTGCCCCGCGATCGAGGCGAGCCACCGCATGGATCCGCGGCCGGGCACGCTGTTCACGCTCGCGGAGTGCGAGGCGCAGCGCGGCCGCGCGGCGACGGCGATGCGTTACTACGCGGAGTACCTCGGCCTCTACAAGAACCTCACGCCCGCGAAGAAGAACGAGCAACGCGAGCGCGCGAAGACGTCGGAGGAGCAGCTCCGCAAGCTCGCGCTGCTGGCGCCGAAGCTCACGA
Source organism: Polyangiaceae bacterium (assembly GCA_046351455.1). Classification (GTDB taxonomy): domain Bacteria; phylum Myxococcota_A; class Polyangia; order Polyangiales; family Polyangiaceae; genus JADJRH01. Next base: position 489,761 of record JAXLYM010000005.1, on the reverse strand, counting down.
TCGTCGTCGTCTCCGGCGGCGGGCCCGACGTGATCGTGAAGCGCGACGGCGAGGTCGTCGCGGATCTCTCGCTCGGCACGGCGCTCCCCGTGGATCCGGGCGATCACGTGATCACCGCGCAGGCGCCGGACGGCCCCGAGTCGAGCGTGCGCGTGGCGATCGCGCCCGGCGAGTCGAAGACGGCGGAGCTCTACGTGCGGCACACCGCGCCCGTCGTCACCGCGACGTTCAGCGCGATCGTCGCGCCCGTGAAGCCGCCGAAGCCGGTGGACAGCCAGCGCCCGTGGCGCATCGGCACGTTCACCTCGGGCGCGCTCGGGCTCGTGGGGATCGCGACCGGCATCGTGACCGGCATCGTCGCGACGCAGCTCCGCACCGAGGCCGCGAAGGAGTGCCACCTGCAGGGCGGTGAGCAGAAGTGCTCCGAGAAGGGGCTCGCGCTCGTCGATCAGCTCCGGCCGTACGCGACCGCGAGCACGATCGCTTTCGCGGCCGGCGGGCTCGGGCTCGCTGTGGGGCTGACGCTGTTCATCGCGACTCCACGCGTGCCCACCGCAACTCCCCCTGTGGGACCGCCGCGGACTACCATGCTCCCTTATGGAGAGATCGGGGTTCATGTAGGCGGAAAATTCTGACCGTTACCGTGATTTCTTACTGGCGATCTGCGGTGCGCAAGTTAGCCTCGGAGACCGGGAATGAAGTCGCGCTGGCACCACAGCAGTGTCTCCCTCGCTCTGGTGAGCGCGCTCGCTCTCACGAACAGCGCCTGCACGGAGCTGCTCCTCGGCGACACTCCCTTCGTGCACGAGTCGAGCGCGGGCGGCGGCGGGGCCGGCGGGGAAGCGGGCTCTTCGGGCGGCGGCGGGTCCACGGTCTCCACCACCGCACCCCTCATGTGCGATAACGGGACCACCGCGTGCGGTGACTCCTGCGTCGACCTCGACTCCGATGCTGCCAACTGCGGTGCGTGCGGGCGCTCGTGCCTCGGCTCCACGTGCCAGTCGGGCCTCTGCGCGCCTGAGACGGTGGCGACTGGCATTGACGACCCGCGGGGCATCGCGGTGGACGGCGCGTTCGTTTATTGGACCACCGGCAGCGGCCTCGTGCAGCGGGCCTCGAAGGAGGGCGGCGCCCTCCTGCCGGATCTCGCGACAGGCCAGGACGCGCCCGGCGCCATCGCGCTCGACGAGCAGGACGTCTATTGGATCAACGAAGCGACCGGCCGCGTGATGCGCATCGACAAGGAAGGATCGAAGTCGAAGCTCCTCCTCACGAGCCCCGGCCTCCTCGGTCTCGCGATTGACAGTCAGGGTCTCTATCTGTCCCGCAAGCTGAAGAAGGGCACGATCCAGCGCGTCGGGAAGGACGGCGCCGGCTCGTTCACGATCGCGGAGGGGCAGCCCGCGCCCTCGTTCATCGCGCTGATCGGCGATCAGGTGATGTGGACCGGCCAGTCCGAAGCGGACGACGACGGCGACGCCGACGGCAAGCCGGACGGGGCCGAAGGAAGGACCGGCGGATACGTGCATTGCGCGCCGACCAACGGCGGGACGCAGGTGGTGCTCGCGTCGGGAGAGGGGCAGATCGTCGGCCTCGTGTCCGCCGAGGGCACGGCCGTCTGGGCCGACGTGCAGAATCGACGCCTCCGCGCCCAGAGCATGGACGCGCCGAAGCCGAGCACGCTGGTGGACAATCAGGACGTGCGCGGCCTCGTGGCCTACGGGGACGAAGTGTACTGGACCACGGCGGGCGGCTCCGTGAAGCGCGTCTCGGTGAACGGCGGCTCCCCCCAGGTGCTCGCCATCGAGATGGAAGGCGTCGGCGCCGCCGCCGTCGACGAGAGCTACGTCTACTTCACGAAGAAGGGCTCTCCCGGCGCGATCTTGCGCGTAGCACGCTGACGGCGAGCGCGACGAGCGCGGCCCCGAACATCGAGTCTTCGCCGCGGGGATCCGTGCCTGTCCGGCATCCGCAGCCGCCCGGATTCTTGGTGTCGTCTCCGCCGGTGCCGCCCGCGCTCGTGCCGCCGCCCGCGGTGCTCGTTTCGCCGCCGGAACCGCCGGATCCGCCCGCGCCGCCGCCTCCGGTGCTCACTTCCTCCACAACCACCTTCTTCTTGAGCCAGCCCTGGACATCGGGCTTCGGACTCTGCATCTCCTCGGGCCAGCCGGCGCGCGTCACGGTCGCGTTCTGGGCAGTCGCCACCGCGAGGAGATCCAATGTCTCGCCCGCGTTCCCGGGGGACGGGACGGACAGCGTGTCTCCCGTGCCGTGCGAGAGGAGCTTTCCGTCCCGGTAGATGTCAATCGCCGCGACGCCGTCCGCGTGCGTGGCCTTCACCACGAGCGCCGACGTATCCGCGGTGATCTCGACGACCGGGCGCTTCGCGTACGGGGTCGCGAGCGGATCGCCGATGTGGATGTTCTGCCAGTAAAGGAACCGCTGATTGAAAAGGAAACTCTCCCCCATGCTGTACCCGAACGTATAGAACAGCATGGTACCGGCGTTCGGAAACACGTTGTTGTAAGGCTCGTTGACGGTGCCGTGCGCGCCGGACGCGCCCGCGCGGATGAAGCGCGCGATCGACGTCTGCGACTCGCTCCCCGGGCAGACGGAGCCGTCCGCGTTGCAGCTGAAGTTATTGATCGCGGCGCCGAACGACGTCAGGTTCTCCGCGATCGCGCCCGGACCGAAGGTGTTGCCGGCGATCGCGTTCTTCACGGTGTCCGCGGAGCCCGTGAAATAGGCCATCACGTCGTGCCCCGCGAGCGCGCCGTCGAACGGGTCCACGAAGACGCCGTTGAGGCCCGCGTTCTCGAGCATCCTCGTGACGAGCTCGCACTCCGGATCGCGGGCGCCGCGGGCCTCGTCCTCGCCGTGCATGCAGAGCAATTCGCCGCTCGGGAGCGCGCCGTCCGAGGCCTTTCCGCGCGTGGCGACGGCCTTCGCGTCCTCGTAGTCGAAGCCGTCGAGCGACTGCACGATGAAGAGGTTGCCGGAGAAATCGTACCCCGCCCCCGGCGTCACCGCGGAGCGGCGGAACGAGGCTGGCTGATCCTTGCGGTGGAGGATGCTGGAGCCCGAGGCGTACCAGGCCGAGTATTGATTCTGGACGGGCGACTCGGCCGCGTTGAAATAGTCATTCTGGTCGAAGAGGGGATTCGGCACGCTCGCGGAGGCGTCGGGCTGGCCCTGTCCCGCGAGCTCCTGGCCCGTCGCGAGCACCTTCGCGTGGCCCACTTGCACCATCGCCTCCAGGCTGGCCGTGTAGTTGGGGAGCGTCACCATGTAGGGCAGTCCGCGCGTCAGCACGACGATGTCAATCAACGTCGGGTCCGCGAGCGCCGCGAGGCACGCGTCGAAGGGCGCCGCCACCTTGGATTGATAGGTCGCGACATCGATGGTGGTGTCCGCCGGGGTGAAGCCGGGCAGGCCGCAGAGCTGGGCCGTCGGGATGTCGCGCTGCTCGGCGTAGAGCTGCGCCACCTCGGTCGACTTCGCGTCATCCGAGCTGTAGAGGACGAGGACGTTCATCGGCCCGCCGCCCGCCCGCGCAGGAGAGGCCCCTGCGAAGGCGATGGAAGCCGCCGAAAAACCGAACAAGAGAGCCGCGCGCGAGGTTCGCATCCGCCGAGGATACACGGGCCCGGAGCCGCCTCAACGGATCTGCGCCGCGCCCTCGCGGGACGTCGAGGTGGTCAGTCGGTCACGGCGTGAGAGGGTATTTCTTCAGCCAGTCATCGCACGATTTCGAGAGGTCGTCGGTGTACTGCCACTTGACGCTGAGATCGCTGCAGGTCTTGAACGCGTTGCGGGCGCGCGCCATGAGCGGCTCCGCGGCCTGATCGAGCGCGGCGTAATAGTCGGCGCGGAGGGTCTCTCGATCGGTGTTCGTCCCGGGGATCTTGCCGGTGCCGGCCCACTCCTTCGGGATCGGGGTGGTGCGGAACTGGGCCGCGAGGTGGCCCCACATCTGGCCGACGCGCGCGGCCGCGTCGACCACCCACCGCGGCGACGGGAAAGGCTGGACGTTGAGGATGGCCACGTACGCCTTCTCGGCGTCTTCGATCTTGGCGCGGCGCGATTGCACCCAGGGCGCCACCTTGCTCTGAATGTGCTTGAGGACCTGGTCCTTCTGCCCGGGGCCTTTGTATTCAGGCATTTTTTCGGCTTCGGCGACGAGGCGCTTCTCCTCCGCGACGTAGTACATGGCCTCTCCGACGGCGAGCAGCGCGCGGGCGATGCGCTTGTTCTTCTCGGCGTCGGAGCCGCCGAGCGCCTCCATCGATTTGACCGCGGCCTCCGGGTCCTTCCACAGCTCGCGCACCGTCTGGTAGTGGGCCGCCGCGCACTTCGCGTCCTGCGCGGACTGGCACGCTCGGGCGAGCAGCGCGTGCGCCGCCATCCGGACGTCGAGCGAGCCGTTCACGTCGATCTCGGGGACCACCTTCGAGAAGGCCTGTCGCGCCCGCGCCGCCTCGTTCGCGAGGAGCGCCGTCACGCCGTCCGACAGGCGCGGATCGCCCGGGTAGTTGGTGAGATCCATTTGCCCCGTCCCGTGCGGGGGAGGGGGCGGCGCGTCGTTCGCGGACGCGGTCGCGGTAGGGTTCGCGGAGGGGGTCTCCGTCGCGGTCGACGGGTCCGCCGAGGGCGCCGCGACGGTCACCGAAGACCCCGTCGGTGCGGGCGGCCCGGCCGCAGGCTCCGTGGTGCCGCTGCAGCCGGTCGCGAGCGCGAGCGTCAAGATCCCCGAAAAAGAAAGGTAAGCGCGCATGTCCATCTCCGAACACGCCATTTGAGCCCGCGTGCGCCCGATGGCAAGTGCCTTGTCGACGACACCGGCGTTTCGGGGCAAGTGCCTCGGACACTCGGGAACGGCTCACGAATTCATCGGTGTTGTTTTCCGCTCCTCCTCGAATGAAACGCACTTCTCCGTCGCAGACAGGGATTGTGGAGCACGCTTTTTTATGAACAATCGACTTCATGAACCGACTGTCACACTGGATATCGGTCGCGTGCGCGGTGGTCGCGTTTGTCGCGATCGGCGGCGGGGGGTGCAATCGCAACAAAGGAGATCAGGCCGCGGCGGACCCGGCGGCGATGTCCGCAGAGGCCGCCCTCGTGGAGGAGCGGGACGAAGGCAAGCTGGAGTGGTGGGTCGCGGCGAACGGCGACGTGCGGGTGAAGGTCACCGTCAACGACGGCGCTCCGCCTGCGCTCGCGGGGTCGCTCCTGCTCGACGGGCAAGCGTTCCCGATGAAGGCGGACGGCGCGGCGCTCACGACGACGATCCCCAAGCTCACGGCCGATCTCACGACGATCACGTACTCGCTCAAGGTGGGCGACGCGACGTGGGACGGCGCGCTCCAGGTCCCGCCCGGCGGCACGAAAGAGCTCGTCGCGGCGCCCGCCGTGACGATCCCCGAGGGCGCGAAGGGCCCGCACGGCGGCACGCTCGACGTGGTCGGCGAGCAGCGCGTGGAGATGGTCGTCGACCCGAAGACGAACGAGGTCCGCGTATATTTCCTCGACGACAAGCTCCAGCCGATCCCCGTCGGCAGCGCGAGCGCGGTCGCCGGGTTCCTTCAAAACAACGACGCGCCGCCCGCCGGATCGGCTCAGAACGGCGGCTCAATGCAAATCCCAGCGCCCTCGCAGGGCAAATGATGGAGGCTCGAACGACGATGAAGAAGCCCTTTTGGTTGCCTGTCCTGTTCACGGTGCTCGGCCTCCTCGCGCTGTCGCCGGCGGCGCTCGCGGGCGGCGCGTCCGTCACCGCGACGGCCTCCGCTTCCGTGAACCTCAAGCTCGCGCCGGATCCGACGGGGATGTACCTCGTCGGCGTGCCGGCGGTGCCGATCGTGCGGCCGCACCGCATCACGCTCGGCCTCGTGAACGCGGGCGTCGTGCACACGCGCGTGTTCGGGCTCGGCGTGGGGCGCGTCGTGTTCGTGGGCGTCCGGGCGGTGCCGATCATGGTGGTCGGCGCTCCGGTCGCGGTCGTGGGCGCTCCGGGCGTGGTGGTCGGCGCTCCGGCCGTCGCGGTCGGCGGGCCCGGTGTGGTCGTCGGCTCGCCCGGCGTGGTGGTCGGCGCTCCGGGCGTCGTCGTGGGCGGTCCCACGGTCGTGGTCGGCGCGCCCGGCGTGGTGGTCGGCGCGCCCGGTGTGGTCGTCGGTTCGCCCGGCGTCGTCGTCGTGAACGGCGGCAAGGGGCACCACGACAACGGCTGGCACGGCAAGCATCGCGGAAAAGGCCACCGCTAGCCTGCGACCGTCCCCCCGCGAACGAAGCGCTTGACGCCTGCGATCCGCGGAGGGTCTTCTGAAGCCACGTTGACTGGCTCCATCCCGACATTCGCCGTCCCGTCCCGAGAGGTGAGGTCTTGGCCTCGCTAGGAACGGATCTCTTCGCGCCCGCGCTCCTCGCGCCGATCGTCGCGGCCAGGTCGCACCTCGCGGCGGATCACGTCGACGTCGCGCTGGAGGAGATGTCGGCGGACAAGCTGCGCGGCGCGCTCCAGGCGGCGGCGAAGGCCGCGGCGGATCACGTGGGCGTGCGGCCGCCGCGCGTGCTCGGGCTCTTGCCCGCCGCGGAGATCGACGCGGCGCTCGCGAAGATCGCGGCGTCGCAGCCGCGCGCGGTGGAGGCGTGGCGGCGGTTCGCGGGCGGGCTCGGCGGGCTGCTCGGGCGCGCGACGCAGGCCGCGGACGCGGGCGGTCCGTCGCTCAGCGAGCGGCTGCGGGCGCTCGCGGGGACGATGTCGCGCGACAAGGTCGTGTCGGAGCCGCTCGCGGCGTTCGCGGGCGATCTCGCGGAGTGGGAGGCGCTCGCGGATCGGCTGCCCGCGATCGTGGGCGGCTCGTCGGAGCTCGCGCGGGCGCTCGCGATCAAGAAGGGCAAGCTGACCCTGCTGCTCGCGGCGATCGCGGCGGCGCTGATCGTGGCGGCGATCGTGACGCGCGCGGCCTTGGCGGCGCGGTCGAACGTGCGCGCGGCCCTCGCGAAGCCGGACGCGTGCGCCGCGTTCGAGGTGACGCCCGTCGATCTCGGCCGCGTGAGCGCGGATCTCGCGGGGCAGGTGAGCGCGAAGCGGAAGGCCTGCGAGGATCGCCGCGCGGAGGAGGCCCGCCTCGCCGAGGAGGAGCGCCGCCGTCAAGAGGCCGAAGAGGCCGCGCGCAAGGCCAAGATGAAGCGCGAGGCCGACTGCGAATTGCTCGCGCGCCACGTCGAGCAGGGGAAGCTCCAGACCGACGACGACGCGATCGCGAAGGACGACGGCCTCACGAGGCGCATCGCCGATAGCGCGCTGGAGTCGAAGGATTTCGGCCCCGACGACCCGAAGATGCCGTGCGCGGGGACGCGCGCCGAGCCGCGCCTCTGGGAGTCGTACCGCAAGGCCGTGATCGCGAAGCCTTGGATCCTCCTCGTGGCGACCGCGCCTTCGCCGCGCGCGCGGGAGGCGTTCCGGCCCGACGGCGGCAAGATGCCGTTCAAGCTGCGCGAGGTGATCGCGACGCGCGCGAACGACCTCGCGAAGTTCGCGGTCCGCAGCGGCAAGACCCCCGACGCCGAGCGCGCGTCCGCGTGGTGCGATGTCGCAAGATCAGTCGGCATGCCGATGGCCGGTCCGTGCGACCTCGCCGACAAGCTCGCAAAACCGAAGTGACTGCGCGTCGCCGCGCACGGGCCGCGTCCATCCGGTGAGGCGCGCGCCGCCCGGCGAAGAGGCGGTGTGCCGCAACCTGAGACACGCGCGACACCGGTGTTGAGAAGCGAGCCACTTTCATCGGAAGATGAGCGCTCGCGGAGGACCCTTCCATGACGCTTCATCTGCAGTTCGTGAGTCTCGATCGTCCCGGCAGCGAGCAGGAGGACGCGCAGAGCTTCGCGTCGCGGCTCGATCGCGTGGCGGGCGTGCTGAAGAAGGCCGCCGTGCCCAAGTTCGATCTGCTCGGCGTCGCCGGGGCCTACGCGCCGATCTCGGGCCTGTTCCCGCTGCCGGAGGAGAAGAAGATCCCGGCGGCCGGCGGCTCGATGTTCCCGGTCGAGGCGCTCGCGAAGATGCTGGGCGATCGGCCGAACGAGATTTTCTATCACCTGTCGAGCGAGCAAGGGATCCTCGCGCGCTCGGGCCGCGTGGAGGTGATCGGCGAGTGGGCGTACCGCAACCTCGGCCCGTACCTGCCGGGGGCGCTGCGGCGGTGCGCGGTGGGCGGCCGGCTCAAGCTGCTCGGCGAGGGCGACGCGGTGTTGCCGTTCTACTCCGTGCGCGTCAGCCCCAAGACCAGCAACGCGGCGCTCCGGCAGGCGCAGGTGATGGGGCTCATCGTGATGGCGAAGGAGTCGTGGAAAGAAGGCGATCTGACGCCGGTCGTGGTCGGCGATTTCGGCTTCGAGCGGGACAGCAAGACGCTCTGGGAGATGATGTCGACCGACTTCGACGAGATCACGGTCGTGAACGGGCAGGGCGGCACGGAGCACGTGTGGATCGGCCGCGAGAGCGCGTTCCGTCACTCGAAGGGGACGCTCATCGTCTCGAAGGTGTCGCGCGTCCCGCAGCTCAACGACGGCGGCGCGAGCCTCACGAGCCACGCGGGCATCGCGGTCGAGTGCGAGGTGCGCTCGTGGCGGAGCAAGCGCTCGTTCAACGCGTCGCCCCGCGCTCGCTCTCGCGGCGGTCCCGCGCTCGTCGCGACCGAGCGATCGATGCACCTCGCGTGGAGCGCGCGCCAGACGAGCGGTCAGGTCCACGTGTCGCGCACGGAGGACGGCGTCGCGTGGGCCGAGCCGGTCGCGGTCGACGGCCACACCAACGTCGCGCCTTCGCTGTGCGTGCTCGGCGGCAAGGTGATCGTCGCGTGGACGGAGCCGGACGGAAAGGTCGCGATCGCGGCCTCCACCGACGACGGCGCGAGCTTCGGCGCGCGCAAGATCGTGGACGGCGCGACGAGCGCGGACGGCCCGGCGCTGTTCACGGACGGCGACAAGGTGCGCCTGTTCTTCACGGATCAGGCGAGCGGGAAGATCGTGCAGATGAAGAGCGCGGACGGCGCGTCGTTCTCCGGCCGCTCGGAGCTGCCGTTCACGAGCAAGCACAGCCCGGCGGTGACGCGGTTCCGCGGCAAGGTGTGGCTCGCGTGGACGGAGGCCGACAAGACGAGCAGCGTGAGCGTCGTCACGAGCGACGACGGCGATCACTGGGACGCCTCGAAGACCTCGTTCGCGACGCACCCGCGCCGTCACAGCTCGAAGGCGCCCGCGCTGCTCGCGCACGGCGATCGCCTCACGCTCGGCTGGATCGGCCAGCGCGACGCGAACGGCTACGCGTGGTTCGCGGGCATGTACCCGCAGCTGCTCGACGAGTATTACCGCGACTATTTCCGCGAATTCGTGCAGTGGACGTCGACGTCGGACGGCTCCAACTGGACGATGGAGCGCGCCCTCGACGAGCGCAGCGAGCACACCCCGGCGCTCGCGGACTTCGGCGCGCGCGTCTACCTCGGCTGGACGGGCATCGACTCGGCCAACCTCGTCAACGTGAAGATCTCCGCCGAAAACGCGATCTGAATCGATCCGGGGGAGTGATACGAGGGGGCAGCGCCCCCTTGTAAAATCAACTCGACACCATGACCGTCCCCGAAGCGAGCGAACCCCGCTCTAGGCGCTGGCTACGCTCTGGGCGTCGACGGCGACTCGGTCCACGTCGAGCAGGATCACGAGGCGCTCCTTCGATTGGAGCATGCCGGTGATGAAGGACGTGTCCACGCGCGAGCCGAGGTCCGGCTTCGGGCGGAACTCGCACTCGTGCAGGTCGAGGACGTCGCTCACCGCGTCGACCACGAGGCCCGTCACGCGCGCGCCGAGGCGCACGATCACCACCACCGTGAACTTGTCGTACGTCACGGACGGGAGGCCGAATTTCTCGCGAAGGCCGATCACCGGGACCACCGCGCCGCGCAGGTTCATCACGCCCTTGATGTGCGGCGGCGCGTTCGGGATCGGCGTCAGCGCCGAGTAACCCTTGATCTCCTGCACCTTCAGGATGTCGACGGCGTACTCCTCCTGATCCAGCGTGAACGATAGACACTGCTCCCCAACGGCTGCGCTGGGAGAGGCTTCATGCGGCACAAGCATCTGTTCCATGACGTGCTTCCCTCGTGAGACCGACCCGTGCGGCCTGCCTGCTGATGGCTGTCGCGTCGAGGATGAGCGCCACCTTGCCGTCGCCCATGATCGTCGCGCCCATGATCCCATCGACCTTCTTGAAGTTGCTCTCGAGGCTCTTCACCACGACCTGCGATTGCCCGAGCGGCTCGTCGACCATGAGGCCCACGCGGGCGCTCCCGGTCTCGACGATGCACACGAGCGCGCGCGCAGGATCGTGCTCCGCGCCCTCGATCCCGAACACCTCGTGCAGCCGCACGAGCGGGATCGACTGATCGCGCACGAGCACCACCTCGCCGCGCCCGAGCACCGTCTTCACCTGCGCGGCCTTCGGGCGGAACGACTCGCGGATCGAGATGAGCGGCAGCAAGAAGAGCTGATCGCCCACCCGCAGCGCGAGGCCGTCCATCACGGCCATCGTGAGCGGCAACCGGATGCGCATCGCGCTGCCGGCGCCGGGGCGGCTCGCCACCGCGACGGTGCCGTTCATCGCCTCGACGTTGCGCTTCACCACGTCCATGCCGACGCCGCGGCCCGACACGTTCGTGACCGCGCCCGCCGTCGTGAAGCCCGGCAGGAAGATGAGCTGGTGCACCTCCTCCTCCGAGAGGCTGTCGTCGTGGATGAGGCCGTTCGCCATCGCCTTCTCGCGGATGCGCGCCGTCTGCAGGCCGCGGCCGTCGTCGCTGACCTCGATCATCACGCTGCCGCCCGTGTGGAACGCGGACAGGCGCACGATCCCCGTCTCGGGCTTGCCTGCGCGCACGCGATCCTCCGGCGTCTCGATGCCGTGATCGACCGCGTTGCGGACGAGGTGCGTGATCGGATCCGCGAGCTGCTCCACCATGCCCTTGTCGAGCTCGATGTCCTCGCCGACGAGCTCGAGCGAGATCTTCTTGTCGAGCGCGTTCGCGAGATCGTGCACGAGCCGCGGGAATCGGCTGAACACGGTGCCGACGGGCACCATGCGCACGGCCATCACGCGCTCCTGCAGCTCGCGGGTGTTGCGGTCCATCGTGGCCATCGCCTCGCGGAGCCGCTCCGCGCCGGCGCCGCTCGGATCGCCGAGCGCCTGCGCCACCATCGCGTGCGCGATGATCACCTCGCCCACGAGGTCGACGAGCCGATCGATCTTCTCCGTCGCGACGCGCAGGCTGGACGATTTCGTGTTCGCGGCGGCCCGCGCGAGGCCCTCCGCGGGCTTCCCCACGGGCGCCACGGTGAGCGGCGTCCCGTCGGGCATGCTCGATCGCGGCCCCGGCAGCATCGTGCCGAGGACGGGCGGCTGCGGGCGCACGGAGGGCACGATCGCGGTCGTCTTCGGCGGCTCCACGACCGTCGGCTCCTTCGCTTCGAGCTTCGGCTCCCCGGCCTTCGCCGCGGCCTCGGGGGCCTTCGCGGCCTCCGGCGCGGCGATCTCGACCTCGACGCGGCTCGTGTCCTCGACGAACGCGAACACGTCGCGCACCTCGTCGACGCCGCGATCCGTGAAGAGGCGGAGCTTCCAGCCGGTGTGGCACGTCTCGGGATCCAGCTCGCCGAGCGGCGGCAGATCCGACAGATCGGCGTGCGCGTGCTCGATGCGCCCGATCTCGCCGAGATCGCGCAGGAGCAGCAGCGGATCCATGCCCGTGCGCAGGCACTCGGAGCCGGGCACGAACGTCACGCGCATCTCGCTCAGCGCGGGCGCAGGAGCCGCTTCGGGCGCCGCGGCCGGAGGCTCGGCGGGCGCCGCGGCGGGAGGCCCTTCGGGCGCCGCGTCCGCGGTCCAGCCGGCGTCGATGGCCTCGGGGGCCACGTCGTGCGCGGGGGCCACGTCGTGCGCGGGGGCCTTCGCCTCCGCCGCCGGGGCGGTCCGCGCGGCCGCGATCTCCGCGATCAGGTGATCGTACGGAGGCGCCGGCTCGTCTGCGGTCGCCGCCGTGAGCAGCGCGCGCAGCATGTCCGCGCAGCGCAGCAGCAGATCGGCCAGCTCCTTCGTGAGCTTCATCCGCCCTTCGCGCAGCTCGTCCAGCATCTCTTCGAGGCCGTGCGTCAGCCGCGCGATGTCGGTGAAACCGAACGTGCCCGAGGCGCCCTTGAGCGAGTGGGCGGCGCGGAAGATGCGGGCGAGCTGCTCCGGATCGTCCGGGCGCTCGGCCAGCTCGACCAGCGTCGTCTCCATGGTGAGGAGGTGCTCCTCGGCCTCTTCGAAGAAGGCGCCGCGGAACTTGGATACATCCAGATCCATTCCGGTGGTCTTCACGGCAGCACCTTCGCGATCACCTGGAGCATCTGCGGCGGATTGAACGGCTTCACGATCCAACCCGTCGCGCCGGCGGTCTTGCCCTCGGCCTTCTTGTGCGCCTGACTCTCGGTGGTGAGCATCAGGATGGGGGTGAACTTGTATTTGGCCATCTGCCTCACGCGGCGGATCATCTCCAGACCATCCATGACTGGCATGTTGAGGTCGGTGATGATGAGGTCCACGGGCGCTCCGGTGAGCTTGTCGAGGCCGTCTTTGCCGTCCTGCCCCTCCACGACGGCGAAGCCTGCTTCTTTGAGCGTGTGGGACACGAGGACACGCATGGACGACGAGTCGTCCACGATGAGGACGGTCTTCATGACGACGATTTCTCCTCGACTTTATCCTTGACTGTCTCCGCGCTATCCGGCAGCTCACCTTCGAGCCCGGACAGTCGGACGAACCGCCGGCCGGCCTCCGAGAGGGAGCCGAACAAGCACCTTCTCGGGGGAGGAACGGCCCTTTTGAGCGCGACCAGAACCTGGAGCGCCGAAAGATCGAATCGTTCGGCGTCTCCCGCTTCGATGATCACGTCCCCCCCCGTCGCGGCGGCCCCTCGGGCCGCGTCTAGGAGCTGGCACGCGACGGAGACGTCCACCGACCCGCTGAGTCGGAGAGTCGCCGGCGCGGTGCCCGCCTGGGTCACAAGCTCCACGGGTCCTCGTTCGAGTTCAGTCTGCACGGCGCGCCACGTTGCACGGTGAATGCCAATCTGCAGCGGTCGCCGTCGCATCGAGAGATCGGCGCGACTTGTCCCATCGCAAAGCGAGCTGGTACTCGCCTTGCTATCGCGAAAAGTCATGGTCGACTCTGCGAATTCCCACGCGATCGAGATTCTCAGCGTCTCAAAACGAGCCTTGGGAGACGACATCTCGACCCTTCGTATCGATCTGGGACAGGTTCGGTCGCTCCTCGCGGACGCGATCACGACCCTCCAGCGGAGCTTCTACGAGCTCGTGGCGAAGACGAGCGCCCACCGCGATCTGGCGCTCTCGTTACTCGGAGAGGGAGCGACCTCGCAGGCCAACCATGGAATGCGGAACCTCGTCGACGAGGTGGCCGAGGTGATGCGGCGGCTCGTGGGCGACCTCAAGGCCGGCTCGGATCTGGACATCCAGGTGGCCGAGCGCATGGAGAGGCTCATCACGCAGCTCGAAGGGACGTTCACCCTCATCTCGAAGCTGGACGGCATCGCGACGCAGACGAACATCCTGTCCATCAACGCCTATATCGAGGCCGCGCGCAGCGGCGATCGCGGCAAGGCGTTCGGCGTCGTCGCCTCCGAGGTGCGCGCCCTGTCGAAGGCCTCGCGCGAGCTCAACGACGCGATGGCGGATCGCGTGCAGGAGGCGCGCGGGGTGCTGCTCGACATGAAGTCGTCCGTCGAGGGGCTCGGCGCGCGCGGCGCGGCGGCGGCGAAGGACGCGCGCGACCGGGGCGACGTGATGCTGCACCGGCTCGGGGACTTCGATCAGAGCCTCCACGAGCACCTCGCGGCGCTCCACCAGGCGGCGGCCGACATCGACGAACGTGCCAATGCGGCGGTCCGCGCGCTCCAGTTCGAGGACATGGTCCGTCAAGTCTTGGAGAGCTGTGACAAGCGGCTCGATCGTATGCAATCCGTGGTGGATCACATGGAGTTCGATCCGCGTCAGGCGGCGTCCGTCCTGGAAGGCGTGCACGCCGTCGCGGCGGCTCAGATCCACTCACCCGTCGCGCAAGACTCCATGATCGGAGGTGACATCGAGCTGTTCTGACGGGGGCCGGGGGTCGGGGGTCGAAACAGACACTGTGGCAGGTGAGGCGCAGGACGAAAAGACCGTCCATCGACGCCATACCCCTGCCCCGGGGGCTGTCCATGGCCGCCGGTGACCCGGCGACTGTCCCATAGGAGTTTGATACGTCATGAAGACCATCGCGGACCTGAAGATCAAGACCAAGCTGCTCGGAGCGTTCCTGGCGGTCTTGGGCTTGATGACCATCGTGGGGTTGTTCGGTGTTCAGCGAATGACGGGGATGAACGAGATCGCGCGCGACATCAACGAGAACTGGATGCCGAGCATCGGGATCCTCACGGACATGCGCGGCTCGCTCAACAAGTCGAAGGTGATCGAATATCGCTACATCATTCAGGGGATCAGCGATCCCAGCGTCGCGGCCGCGACGGAGAAGGATCTCGCCGACGCGCACGCGGCGATGCAGGCGCACTTCCCTGAATACGAGAAGGTCATTTCGAGCGACGCCGACCGCCAGATGCTCGAAGCCGAGCGGGCGGCGTGGAGCGCGTACCTCCAGGCCGAGAAGCCGATCCTCGACATGGTGAAGGCCGGCAAGGACGCGGAGGCCGGCAAGCTCGCCACCGTGCAGCTCAAGGAGCCTTTCAACGCCCTCCTCGCGAAGATCGATCAGCACATCGAGTGGAACCACAAGATGGCCGACGGCCGCGTGAAAGAGGCGGCCGACATGTTCACGAGCGGCCGCGCCACCACGCTCGGCGTCCTCGTGGGCGCTGCCGTCATCGGCATTTTGCTCGCGCTCATGATCGCGTCCGCCGTCGCGACGCCGCTCGCGCAGATCCGCAAGGTCGTGGGCCAGGCCTCCGACGGCGATCTCACGGTGCGCGCCGACGTGACGTCCCAGGACGAGATCGGCGAGACCGCCACCTCGATGAACGCGTTCCTGGAGAAGCTCCACGACTCCATGGTTCACGTCGCGCAGGCGGCGGCGCAGGTCGCGGCGGCCTCCGAGCAGCTCTCGGCCTCGTCGGAGGAGCTGTCTTCGGGCGCGCAGGAACAGGCCACTTCACTGGAGGAGACGAGCGCCTCTCTGGAGGAGATCACGAGCACCGTCCGCCAGAGCGCCGACAACGCCAAACAGGCCAGCGGCGTCGCCACCGTGAGCCGCGACTCCGCGGAGCGCGGCGGTCAGGTGGTGGACACGGCCGTCTCCGCGATGGCCGAGATCAACCAGTCTTCGAAGAAGATCGCCGAGATCATCGGCGTCATCGACGAGATCGCGTTCCAGACGAACCTCCTCGCCCTCAACGCGGCGGTCGAGGCCGCGCGCGCCGGCGAGCAGGGCCGCGGGTTCGCCGTCGTCGCCGCCGAGGTGCGGAACCTGGCGCAGCGCTCGGCCACGGCCGCGAAGGAGATCAAGGTCCTCATCCGCGACTCGCTCCAGAAGGTCGAGGACGGCTCTCAGCTGGTCAATCGCTCCGGCGAGACGCTGCGCGAGATCGTCTCCTCCGTGAAGAAGGTGACAGACTACGTGGCAGACATCGCCTCTGCGGGCGCCGAGCAGGCCTCCGGCATCGATCAGGTCAATCGCGCGGTGTCGCAGATGGACCAGGTGGTGCAGTCGAATTCGGCCCAGACGGAGGAGATGTCCGCGACGGCCGAGGAGCTCGCCGCGCAGGCCCAGACGCTCCGCGGGCTCGTCGACAAGTTCAAGCTCGCGAGCCGCGCGTCCGCGTCCACCGAGGTCGCCCCGGCCGCCCGCAAGGCCGCCGCCCAGAAGCGCGGTCGCCCCGCCCGCCTCCGTCGCGAAGCGCCCGAGGCCCCGGAGCGGCAGCAGCAGCCCGCCCCCGCGCGCGCCGGCAAAGAGCACATCGGCCACGTCGAAGGCCAAATGTTCGAGGAGTTCTGACAGGGAGTCTGACAGTGGAGACCCAGAGCGCCATCCCGGGTTACTCGATCACGAACGAGGAGCTGCACCTCTTCCAGGAGCTCGTCCACCGCGAGGCGGGCATTCACCTGGCGGACAGCAAGAGGCAGCTCCTCGTCGCGCGCCTCTCCCGCCGCCTCCGCGCGCTGGGTCTCCGCACGTTCACGGAATACCATAAGTATCTGATGACGTCCGACGCGAGCGGCGAAGAGCACCGCCACATGCTGGACTGCATCACCACCAACAAGACGGACTTCTTCCGGGAGAAGCACCACTTCGATTTCCTCCGCGACACGGTGCTCCCGCAGGTGGCCCAGAAGACGCGCGGGGGCGTGAAGCGACTCCGCATCTGGAGCGCCGCCTGCTCCACGGGGGAGGAGCCTTATTCGATCGCGATCACGCTCCTCGACGCGATCGGAGCGCACCTGTCCGGCTGGGACATCCGAATCCTGGCCTCGGACATCGACACGACGGTCCTCGCGACCGCCGAGAAAGGCATCTACGGAGTCGACCGCGTCGCGGGCCTCTCGGACTCGACGAAGCACGCGCACTTCCTCCGAGGGAAGGGGCCCAGCGAGGGCCTCGTGCGCGTGCGGCCGGAGCTCTCGCGCCTCATCACGTTCCGGCGCATCAACCTCATCGAGCCGACGTGGCCGATCCGGAGCGAATTCGACGTCATCTTCTGTCGGAACGTGGTCATCTATTTCAACCGAGACACGCAGAAGACGCTGTTCAGCCGGATGGCCAAGCTCATCTCGCCGGGCGGCTACCTCTTCGTCGGTCACTCGGAGAACCTGTTCTGGATGCGCGACGTGTTCGACGTCGTGCAGCCGACCGTCTATTCGCCCACGGCGCCCGCGGGCGGCGCGAGAGAGACGCCATGAAGCTCGCTCGGATCCAGGCAGGGGGGATCTTCGTCAGCGACGAGCCGGCGCTCGTCCGCACGGTGCTCGGCTCGTGTGTCGCCGCCTGCCTGTTCGATCCGGTCGCGAAGATCGGAGGGATGAACCATTTCATGCTGCCGGACGGCTCCTCCGACGCGGGGGCCCCCACGCGCTACGGCGTGTACGCGATGGAGCTTCTCATCAACGGCATCATGCAGAAGGGCGGCAGTCGTTTCCGGCTCAAGGCCAAGGTGTTCGGCGCCTCGCACGTGCTCTTGCTGAATACGGATAGTCTCGCGGTGCCGGCGCGCAACATCTCCTTCATCCGCAAGTTCCTCGCGGACGAGCGCATCCCCGCGGTGGCGCAGCAGCTCGGCGGGAACCGTCCGCTCGACGTCGCCTTCGAGACGCACTCCGGCCACGCGCGCGTCCGCGCCTTCGGCTGGGGCACCATCACGCGCGACATCGTGCAGCGCGAGCGCCGGTATCAACAGGAGCTGAACGAGGAGCCGCCGAAGAGCGTGGTCACCCTCTTTTAGCGAATCGTAACTGTCACTTTGCGGGCACGGGGCCGAGCCGGCCGAACGTGTGAATCCCGTAGATCAACGTCAATAGACCTGCCAGCGTGATGGCCATTCCGACCTCGTTCGGGCCCGTCCCCACGAGCGCGAGCCCGGCCGCCGCGAGCGTCACGCCGACGCCGAGGAAGCGCCGAGCGGCCTTCTCTTCCGCGAGCCGCACGGCGCCGCCGAGGGGCTTCGCCAGCACCACGTCCTCGGGGGTCTCCGCGGCGGCGACGCGGCGCGCCCCGGTCCGGCGGCGGGTCGGAGAGCGCTTGTCTCTCCGGGCGGTGGCCTGCCTCTCCTTGCGCGAGGGCGCTTCGCTCTCTTCGGCCTTCGCGTCCTCGGGAGTCGCCTTCGCGTCCTCGGGATCCTTCTCTTCGTCGCTCGACATCGTGTCTCCGCTCACTCGAACTTGTGGGTGAGCGCGTGCGTGATGAAGTCGCGCACGTCCTTGGTGAGCTGGTTTTCGCAGGTGATCGCCGTCTGCTCGTGGTCCTCGCCCACGAGATCGTCGTAGCGATAATTCGTCTGGTAGACGAGCAGGATCCGCACGTCCCCGTCCTTGCCGGCGCGCGCGAGGTGGAGCTTCTCGTCCTTCTGATTCGGCGGCTGGATCGCGGCGCCGAGGGACGCCAGATCATCGTCCGAGACGTAGACGACGCCGAATTTGTGGCCGTCCACGCTCACGTCGATGTGGATGTTCTTCTCGGTGCCCGCGACCACGTCGTCGCGGCCGGCGGCCGGCCGCTGGCCCTCCGCGGCGATCGCGTTGCGGATGATCTCGATCGCGCGGCGCTCGTCGAGGGTCCGCGTCGGGTTGGGGCCCTTCACGGGCTCCGGTTGGCACGCTGGGAGGGCGCCCGCGAAGAGCAGGCCCGCGAGGAGGATGGATCCCTTGCGCATGGCCGCGGGAGCGTACCTTCGGCGGCCGCGCAACACCAGAGTCGACGCCGCCGTCCGCGATGAGGCCCCGATCGGCGCGCGCCTGTGCTAGCAAGCGGCGCATGGCGCGCCTCGCCGCGATCGACATCGGATCGAACGCCTTTCGCCTCCGCATCGTGGAGGTGGATCCCCCGGTGATGACGGCTCAGGGACCACGGTTCCTGCCGTTCCGGGACGTGCTCCTCGACCGCGCGGCCGTGCGCCTCGGCCACGACGTGTTCACGAAGGGCCGCATCGAGACGGGCGTCATCGGCGCCGCGTGCGAGGCCCTCCGCCGCTTCCGCACCGCGATGGACGTGGCCAAGGTCGATCGGTACCGCGCCGTCGCCACCAGCGCCGCGCGGGAGGCCGCGAACGGCGACGTCTTCGTGGAGCGCGCGGAGCGTGAGGCCGGCGTGCACGTGGAGGTGATCGAGGGCGTCGAGGAGGCGCGCCTCGTGCAGATCGCCGTGACGGAGCGCGTCTCGCTCGGATCGCGCGCGGCGCTGCTCGTGGACGTCGGCGGCGGCTCCACGGAGCTGACGCTCCTGCAGGGCGAGCGCAACGTGTACAGCCAGTCGTGCCCGATCGGCACCGTGCGCCTCACCGAGAGCTTCCTCGAAGGCGGGCAGCCCGTGGATCAGCCGCACCGCAAGCTCATCGAAGAGTACGTGGACCGCGCGATCGCCGACGCCGTGGCGGACATCTCGGAGGCCGCGACCGGGCCGATCGATCTGCTCGTCGGCACCGGCGGCAACATCGAGACGCTCGCGGATCTGTGCCCGCTGCCGAAGGCCTTCCCCGAGGGCCGCGCGATCGACGTGACGGCGATGGGGCGCCTGCTCGACGACCTGTGCAAGCGCACCGTCGAGGAGCGCGTCTCGGCCTACAATTTACGGCCGGATCGCGCCGACACGATCATCCCCGCGGCGACGGTGCTCACGCGCGTCGCGGGCGCGTTCGGGTTCCAGGGCATCGCGGCGCCGGGCGTCGGTTTGAAGGAGGGCGTGCTCGTGGATCTGGCGCGCTCGCACTTCATGCCCGCGGACTACGGCGGCACGACGGCGGCGATCACGGACGCGTGCCTGCGCCTCGGCCGGCGGTACCACTTCGACGAGCAGCACGGCCTCCTCGTGGCGCGCTTCGCGGCGAGGCTCTTCGACGATCTGCAGCCGCGTCACAAGCTCGGCCCGCGCGATCGGATCCTGCTCACCGCGGCCGCGATGCTGCACGACGTGGGCGATTTCATCCGCTACGAAGGCCACCACAAGCACAGCTACTACCTGATCGCGCACTCGGATCTGATGGGCCTGTCGCCGCTGGAGCGCGAGCTCGTCGCGAACATCGCCCGGTACCACAGGAAGAGCCCGCCGAGCCTGGAGCACGAGAACTTCCGCGCGCTCTCCCGCGAGGACCGCGGCAAGGTGAAGGCGCTGTCGGCGATCCTCCGCATCGCGGACGCGCTCGATCGCGAGCACCGCGCGAAGATCCGCGACATCACCACGCGCGTCGACGGCGACACCCTCGTGATCGAGGCGCACGGCAGCGAGGACCGCACGCTCGAAGAGTGGACGGTGTTCGCGAAGAGCGGGATGCTCCGCGAGTCGATGGGCCTCGACGTGCGCATCGCGAGCGACGGCGCGCCCCGATCCACCGGCCCCGGCTCCCGCCGCAGCAAGACGCCGATCCCGCCGGCGAGCTGACCTTTCGCGCCGGAGGCCGTTTCCGTGGTGTTCGGCCGGTCCGTTTTTTACTACGCTCCCGCGCCGTGACGCGCGATCACACAATCCCCCTGATCATGCTCTTCGCGGCCTTCGCCGCGGGGTGCGCGACGACGACCATCCCGGACCCGAAGGACGCGGTCGCCGCGTACGCCGAGGCCGCGCAGAAGGGCGACGCCGACGCCATCTACGACATGCTCAGCGAGAAGAGCAAGCGCGGCCTCTCGCGCGAAGAGGTGAAGAAGCTCGTCGCCGACGAGCGCGCGGAGCTCACGGATCAGGCGAAGGCGGTGAGCGCCCCCGGCGTCGTCGTGAAGGCCCGCGCGAAGGTCCGCTACGGCGACGGTGAGGACGCGACGCTCGATCTCGAGGACGACGGCTTCCGCATCGCGACGGCCGACGCGCTCCCCGCGGGCGCCCGCTCCCCGCAGCAGGCGCTCTCGCAGCTCCGCCGCGTGCTCGCGCGCCGCAGCTACCAGGGCCTCATGCAGGTGCTCACGTCCGCGTCGCGCAGCGCGATCGAGAGCGATCTCCGCTCGCTCGTGAAGGGCCTCGAAGATCCGGAGGGCCTCGAGGTGGACCAGACCGGCGACAACGCGACGGTGCAGATCCCCGGCGGCCACAAGGTGAAGCTCAAGCGCGAAGCCGGCGTCTGGCGCGTCGAGGATTTCGACTGATCGATCCCGCGCTCCGGCTCGCCTCGGGCCGTTCGCCGCGCAACACTCCCCCGCGCCCCATGTTCATCGTCACCCGGGCCCATCGCAAAACGCGCCGCGCGTGGCTGCGCGCCGCCTCGTACCTGTTCGCGCTCGCGGCGTGCGCCCTCGTGCTCGTCGCGCGCCCGCACCTGTCGCGCGCGTTCGGGGACGAGGGCGCCTTCAACCCGCGCATGCTCCTGCCAGGCAACGCGAAGTGGGAGGGCATCCGCACGAGCGCCCCCGCGCGGTGGGCCTTCGAGCTGACGCGCCGCACGAGCGCCCCCGCGCGCCTCCGACCGACGACGGTGCGCCCGGACGACGCGGCGCTGCTCGCCGAGCCGTTCGCGATCTGGGGCGGCGACGCCGACGTGCCCTCGCTCACGAGCCGGGAAGTGAAGGGGCTGCGCCGCTTCCTCGCGCTCGGCGGCATCCTCCTCGTGGACGATTTCGCCCCGGAGACAGGCGTCTTCACGAAGGCCGCGAAGCGCGAGCTCGGCCGCGTGATCACGGATCGCGCCCCGGTGTCGATCGGCGCCGAGAACGTCCTCTTCCGCTCGTTCTACTTCCTGAAGCGCCCGATCGGCCGCGTCGAAGGCCCGCCCAAGATCGAGGCCTACGTCCGCGGCGGCAGCCCCCAAGTGATCTTCTCGGCCCACGATCTCCTGGGCGCGCTCGCCCGCTCCAACAACGACACCTACGCGGTGCAGATCACCCCGGGGACGGATCCGCTCCAGCGGGAGAAGGCCACGCGCCTCGCCGTCAACATCGCGATGTACGTGCTCTGCTCGACGTACAAGGACGATCAGGTCCACGCGCCGTTCCTCATGCGCCGTCGCTCGTCGGAGTCGCAATGACCCAGAAATGGGCGCTGTCCGGCGACCTCGCGCTGCCGTTCATCGTCCTCGCGTGCGCGCTCTCGGCCTTGGGTCTCGGCCTGCTCGCGCTGGAGCTGTTCCGCGGCCGCAAGAAGCCCGGCGCCCTCGCGATCGCGGCGACCGGCGCGCTCTCGATGACGGCGCTGCTCCTCGCGATCCTGCGCCCCGTCACGATCGCGTCGCGCGGCACCACCGTCGGCTCGCGCGTGGTCGTCCTCTTCGACGGCTCGCGATCGATGGATCTCGCCGGCGACGCCGGCACGCGCCGCGCGACCGGCCTCGAAGCGGTGGAGGCGCTGAGCAAGCGCGCGACCGACGTCCGTCTCGGCGTCCTCCGCTTCGGGGAGGGCGCGCCGGTGCTCCAGACGCCCGCCGCGGACACCGCATCTCCCGCCGCCGCGCCCCCGTTTCGACCGAGCGCCCGCAGCGATCTCGGCGCCGCGCTGGAGGCCCTCGCGCAGGCCTCCGACGAGCGTCCGCGCGCGCTCGTGGTCGTGTCCGACGGCCGCCTGGATCGCCCGCCTTCGGAGGGCGCGGGCGCCGCGGCGCGCGCAGCGCTCGGAGGCCTCGACGTCCCGGTGCACACGGTGGCCGTCGCCGCGAAGGCCCCGCGTGACGCGTCCGTGCGCGCGGTCCACATCGCGGGCGCAGCCGTCGCGCACCAGCCGCTCGCGATGCGCGTCGAGGTCGGCTGCGAAGGCGGCCTCTCCTGCGACGACATCCCCGTCACGGTGCGCGAGCTGCACGAGTCCGGAGAGCCCCGCTCCCTCGCGCAGGGCACCGCCCACATCGAGAACGGCGCCGGCACGATCGAGCTCCAAATCACGCTGGATCGCGCCGGAACTCGCATCCTCGAAGTCGGCATCCAGTCCCCGAGCGGCGACGAGATCAAGGACAACGACACCCGCTTCATCGCGACCACCGTCACGCGCGATCGCGTCCGCGTGCTCCACGTCGCCGGCCGCCCCACGTACGACGTCCGCGCGCTGCGCATGTGGCTCAAGAGCGACGCGTCGATCGACCTCGTCGCCTTCTTCATTCTCCGCACGCCCGACGACGACGTGAACGCCTCGCAGGACGAGCTCGCGCTCATCCCGTTCCCGGTCGACGAGCTGTTCAGCCAGCACCTCTCGTCGTTCGATGCGGTCGTCCTGCAGGACTTCAACGCGCGCCCCTACGGCCTCGAAAAGTACCTCCCGACGCTCGCGCGCTACGTGAACAACGGCGGCGGCCTCATCATGGTCGGCGGCCCCGACGCCTTCATCACGGGCCACTACGCGGGCAGCGCGCTCGCGGACGTGCTCCCGGTCGACCTTCAAATCCCGCCCGGCGAGAACCCGGTCGACCTCGGCACGTTCACGCCGCACCTCACGGAGGTCGGTCGCGCGGCCCCGGTCCTGGCCCCTCTGCGCGGCCTCATCGGCGACACGTTCCCGGAGATGCCGGGCACCAACGTCGTCGGAGAGCCCCGCCGCGGCACCACGGTCTTGCTGGAGCACCCGACGCGCAAGACCCCCAAGGGCAACCCGATGCCGGTGCTCGCGCTCGGTGAAAAAGGCAACGGCCGCACGATCGCGCTCACGGTCGACGGCTCCCACAAACTGCTCTTCTCGACGTTCGCAGCGGAGTCCGCCGCCGGCCGTGCACACGGTGCATTCTGGGACGCGCTGCTCGGCTGGCTGATGAAGGACCCGCGCTTCGAGCCCGCCGTCCTCGACGTCCCCGGCGGCTGCATCGCGGGCGAGCCGACCACGTTGTCGCTGCGTCCGCTGCCCGGTCAGAAGGGCCAGGCGTCGGTGAAGATCATCCGCCTCGGCGGAGGCAGCCCGGTGCGCACGGTCGAAGTCCCGGTCCCCGGCGACGGCCACCCGGTCGAGATCCCCGTCGGCGCCTTGGAGCCCGGCGGTTACTCGGTGAGCGCGGAGATCGGCGAAGGCGCGGAGAAGGGCGCCGCGGCCCGCCGCGATTTCGCCTGCGAAAAAGGCGGCGACGAGTGGGCCGATCCCCGCCCCGACATCGAGCGTCTGAAGGCCATCAGCGAGGCGACGGGCGGCACCTTCGTGCAAGCCAAAGACATCGACAGCCTCCCGCTCCCCGCGGCGACGGAGGTCGCGGCCGAGCGTCGCGTGACTGCCATCCTCCCCCCCTGGGCGTGGACCCTCGCCGCGGCCGCCCTCCTCGGCGTCCACTGGATCCTGCGCCGTCAAAAAGGCCTCGTGTAGCGGGGCAGGCGCCCCGACCGTCCGTCTCCGAGAGCCTTCCTCCGTAGGCGTTTCGAGCTTTCGAAAAAATCGTCACCCCCGCACGCAACCGGCGCCCCGCGCGCTCGATGAGTCCCCTCGAAACCACAGGAGACCGTCGATGCCTCTCGCCCGAACGCCGTCGTTTCACAGGATCACCCTCCTCCTCGGAGCCCTCTTCCTGGCCCGCGCCGTGAACGGATGCGCCGAATCCCCCGCGAGCGCCGACGCCTCGCCTGCGCGCGTCGCCTCGTTCACCGCAGCCTCCGCGCACCAGGTGGCCCGATGACCTGGCAGGACACCGCCGACTCGATCGGCCCGCTCGCGTGGCTGGAAGAGCTGGAGTCCCCCGAGGCCGAGCTGCCCACCTGGGTCCTCGACCGCATCGACCACGCGCTCCAGCGCCGCGCGCACACCTGGTCGCCCCCGCAGCGCACGGCGTTCCGTCGCGAGGTCGCGTGGACCCTCCTCGCGCACCCCCGCACGCGCCGCCTCATCGCCGAGGTCGAGGAGCTCCGCTCCCGGAACCCGCGCTTTTCTCCGCCCCCGGACGCCCTCCGGCAGCCGCCGCAGATTGGCAATTATCCTACAATGTAAGCCGCGAAGTCGTGCGGCCGGTGCGGGGGGCGTATCGTTCTCGTCATGATGCACACGAGCTCCCGCACGCGTAGCCCTCGTTTCTCGATGCGCATGCCCTGCCAGGTCGTCCGCGAGCGCGATTTCAAGCTCGTCGCGACGTCCGTGATGAACGTCTCCGAGTCGGGCCTCCTCGTCGACGCGGACGTCCCTGTGCAGTTCGGCGAGAAGATCATCGTCACCTTCTATTCGGCCGCCGTGAAGGGCTGGATCGACGCGGAGGGCACGGTGACGCGCGTGTCGCACGGCCCGCGCTGGATGGCGCGCAAGCAGTCCTTCGGCGTGCACTTCCACAACATCGACACCGACTCTCGCCGCAACATCCGCCGCAGCATGGCCGCCTTGGCCTGAATGCGACGCGCGAGTGTCGCGCAACAACTGAGGCTCACGACGAGGAGCCTCCCGAAGCCCGTCTTCCCGGAGAAGGTCCTCACTGCCTTCCTCCGCGCGCTCCATCTCTCCCGCCAAAACTGAAGCGCTCCTGCCTGCAGCGCCGCTCCGCTTTCCCGGAACGCCCGGGACGCCGCGGTGGCGCCGACGGTCAAACCTGTGGCGCCGCCGAGCATGCAGGCGGGCGCGGCGATCCTCAACGTGGGCTCGTCGCGCTGACGTTCGTGGCGCGCGAAGAAGGAGCCTGACCATGAGACGCTTTTCCCCGGTAGCCTTGCACCTCGTCGCCCTCACCGCCCTCGGACTCGGCGCTTGCAACGTCGCCGACTCCGACTCCGACGATCCCCAGGACCAGGACGAGGCCGTCGGCGAGGCGTCATCCGCCGTCACGCTGCCCCCCGTCACGCCGTTCTCCGTCGTCGTCGCGTCCGATCCCCAACTCTGGTGGAGCATCGACAACATCGTGGGGAGTGACGCCGCGGCCCTCGGCTGGAGCGACGCGACCATGGAGGCGTTCGGCGACATGACCAACCTCAATCAGGTCCACGCGATCAACTGGCTCGCCGACGGGACCATCTCGATCAACGGCTACGCCAAGCCCTCGTTCGTGATCATGAACGGCGATCTGACCGAGTACGGCCGCACCAAGCAGCGCAACGCCTTCCAGTCGTATTACATGGCCCAGGGTTCGCTCAAGGTGCCTGTATACATCGGCCTCGGCAACCACGACATCGGCGGCAACATCCACGGCGATTGCTGGCCGGATGCCGACGAGGTCGCGGACGCGGGCGCGCAGTGCCTCACCGGAGACTGCACGCGCGCCGACCAGATGGGGATCGAAAAGGCGAACTGGTGCGGAAACGAGATGCGTCGGTGGACCGAGGGCTGGATTCACGCCAACCGCACCTGGCTCAACTCCTACGATCCGGGCAGCCTCGCCTACTCCTGGTCGAAGAACGGCGTCCGGTTCCTGGAGCTCCACAACTACGCCTCGTACTCGGAGCCGGACTTCCACATCTCGGACTCGCTCGCGTACGTGAGGAACGAGCTGACCATCGCGGTCTCGCTGGGGGAGCGCGTCGTCGTGAACCTGCACGACTTCGGCGTCGACTCCGGGAGCGCGACCAACGTCAAGCAGATCGCGGCCGAAGATCAGTCCTTGATCGACACGCTCAAGGGCTTTGAATACAACGTCATCGCCATCTTCTCGGGCCACGTGCACTACGTGGCTGGCTTCCAGAAGTCGGTGAACGTGAACGGGATCAACATCCCCTGGTTCCGCTCGGGATCGGCCACCTGGAACCACGTGGCGCTCGCTCAGTTCAACGCGACGGGGCTGAAGGTGATGTCGGTGAGCACCGCCAATGGATTCCCTGTGGCGGAGCCGAACGGCGCGCACATCGTGAGCCCCTACAACCCGTCTTACACGTTCGACTCCACGCCGGAGTACAGCGGCAATTACCCGGTGAACCCCTGCTCCAAGGGCTACCAGCCGGCGTTCGCGGGCGGCACATGCTTGTCGACCGGCTACCAGACGATCCGCTCCGGGATGGCGCTGGGCTACGCGCAACCGGGGGACGAGACGGGCCAGGCCGTGGCGAAGGGCGATTTCAATGGAGACGGCGTCGAGGATCTGGCCGTCGCCTCCCCCCACGTGCGGCAGGGCGCGGACGCGGACGCGGGCGCGATCAACATCCTCTACGGCTCTCCGTTCACCGGGCTCACGGCGGCGGCGAACGCCCGATTCTCCCTGGCGAGCGCGGGAGTCCCCGGCGACACGGCCTCCGGAGACCTGTTCGGCGCGGCGCTCGCTGCCGGCGACTTCAATGGAGACGGCAAGACCGATCTCGCGGTCGGCGCGCCCGGTCGCTCGGTGAACGGCCACTCCGGCGCAGGAGAGGTGTTCGTGCTCTTCGGATCGGCGTCCGGCATCACCGGCAACGGCGCGCAGGAGTGGAGTCAGGAGAGCCCGTACGTGGAGGGGAGCGCCGAGGCCGGCGACAATTTCGGCTCCTCGCTCGCGGCGGGCGACTTCAATGGAGACGGCAAAGCGGATCTCGCCGTCGGCGTCCCCTACGAGGATCTCTATGGCTATGACGACGGCGGCACGGTGCACGTCTTCATGGGCTCTCCGCTCGGCCTCTCGACGGCGGGAGATCCGATGTTCGATCAGAACAGCGCCGGCGTGCAGGGCGGCGTCGAGTCCTACGACAAGTTCGGCTGGGCGCTCGCGGCCGGCGACTTCAACGGAGACGGCAAGGCGGATCTCGCGATCGGCGTCCCTTACGAGGATGTCGACGGCAACGACGACGCGGGCGCGGTGCACGTCTTCCAGGGCACGTCGAACGGCCTCTCGCCCGCCTTCGATCCGATGTTCACGCAGGACTCTCCGAACGTGGCCGGCGGCGAGGAGGGCAATGACCGATTCGGCTACGCGCTCGCGGCGGGCGATTTCAACGGCGACGGCAAGATGGATCTCGCGATCGGCGTGCCCGGCGAGGATCTCCCCGGCGGCGACGATGCCGGCACCGTGAGCGTCTTCATGGGCACGGCGGGCGGCCTGTCCGCGGTGGGCGACCCCGGCTTCGATCAGGACTCGCAGGGCGTCCCCGGCCACGCGGAGAGCGGCGACCACCTGGGATGGTCCCTGTGCGCAGGCGACTTCAACGGCGATCACAGGGCGGATCTCGTGGTCGGAGTGCCCGACGAGAACCTGAACAGCCTCACGAACGGCGGCGCCGTCGACATCTTCTACGGCGCCCCGGGCGCCCAGCTCACCGCCGCCTCGACCGCGGAGTGGTCCGAGACCTGGTGATCGATGTCCGGACGGGGGGGCCCGCACGCGGGACGAGCGCGATGTTGCTGATTCGGATTTACAAGGGGGCGCCGCCCCCTCGTATCACTCCCCCACCGCAGAGCCGACCGATCGACGGAGCACGAAAATCGACGTCGACGCCTCGAACCCAGCAGACGCATCCTCTCGCAGTGAACGAAATCGCCGAGCCCCGCGCGCACATCGCGACGCGGGGCTCGCTGCGTTTGCTACCGCGGATCGCTGAGGTGACAGGCCACCTGGTGATCCGGTCCGCGGTCCCGGAGCACGGGAGTCTCCTCTCGACAGGCGGCCACCGCGACAGGGCACCTCGGCTCGAAGGCGCATCCACGAAGCGCGCCGGAGGCTCCTCCGGCGGGCGGCTCTGCGGCTCCTTCGGTGACGACTGGCAACCTCCTCGGAGCGGCCGTATCGCTTCGATTTCGCCTGGAACGCCGCGGATCCGGCACCGGGATCGCCGACAGCAACGTCTGAGTGTACGGGTGCAGCGGCCGCTCGAACAGCTCCGCCGTGGGGGCGCGCTCCACGATGCGGCCGAGGTACATCACCGCGATCTCCGTCGAGAGGTGCCGCACCACCGCGAGATCGTGCGCCACGAACACGTACGACAGCGACAGCTCCTCTTGCAGCTCCCCCAGCAGATTGACGATCTGCGCCTGGATGCTGACGTCGAGCGCGCTCACCGGCTCGTCGAGGAGCACCAGATCCGGCCGCAGCGCGAGCGCCCGCGCGATGCCGACGCGCTGCCGTTGACCGCCCGACATCTCGTGCGGATACCGCCTCAGATACGCCGGCGGGAGGCCGACGCGGTGGAGCAGACTGGCCACCTCGGACAGGGCCTCTCGGTCGCTCTTCACGCGGCCGTGCACGCGGAGCGGCTCCGCCACCGTGTCGAAGATGGTCATCCGCGGATCGAGGCTCGCGTACGGATCCTGGAACACCATCTGCGCCTTCGGCCGCACGCGCAGGAGCTCGCGGGCGCTCATCTTCGTGATGTCCTGCCCGGCGATCTCGACGGTCCCGCCCGTCGGCTCCACGAGCCGCAGGATCGCGCGCGCCGTCGTAGACTTGCCGCATCCTGATTCGCCCACGAGCCCGAGCGTCGCCCCGCGCCCGACCTCGAACGACACGCCGTCCACCGCGCGCACCGCGCCCACCACGCGCTGCAAGAGGCCCCGTCGCACGGGGAAATGCACCCGCAGATCGCGCACGCGGAGCACGGGATCGCTCACGGCGGCCTCGCTCACGAGCGGCCTCCCTCCGGAAACGGCACGTCCTCGACATGGCACCTGACGAAGTGCGGATTCTCGCCGTCCACCTCACGCAGCTCCGGCGCCTCGGTCGTGCAGCGCGGGGTCGCGTGCGCGCACCGCGGGTGGAAGGCGCAGCCCGGCGGCGTCTTCGCGAGGGAAGGGGGCATTCCGGCGATCGGCAACAGCCGCTTTCCGATCGGGTCCGTCACGCGCGGCACCGACCTGAGGAGCCCCATCGTGTACGGGTGCCGCGGCCGCTCGAACAGATCGAACACCGACGCTTGCTCGACGATGCGCCCCGCGTACATCACCGCCACTCGATCCGCGAGCTCGGCGATCACCCCGAGATCGTGCGTGATCAAGAGCACGGCCATGCGGGACTTGCCGCCCCCCGCGCGCTCCGCCTTCTTCTCGCGGAGCAGCTCCAGGATCTGCGCCTGAATCGTCACGTCGAGCGCGGTCGTCGGCTCGTCCGCGATCAGCAAGGACGGCTCACACAGAAGCGCCATCGCGATCATCACGCGCTGTCGCATCCCGCCCGAGAGCTGGTGCGGATAGTCCTCCATCCGTTCGGCCGCCCGCGAGATCCCGACCGCCTCCAGCATCCTCGCCGCGGCCCTCCACGCCTCCCTCCGCGGCGTCTTCCGGTGCACCTCCAGCACCTCGGCGAGCTGGTCCCCGATCGTCAGATACGGAGTCAGCGACGTCATCGGGTCCTGAAAGATCATCGCGATCCGATCCCCCCGAATCCGCCGCATCGTGGCCTCGTCCGCGCGGACCAGGTCGATCTCGGGCGCGTCTCCGTCCCTCCACAGGATGGAGCCCTTCGTGATGCGCCCCGGCGGATCCGGGATGAGCCGCAAGATGGACATCGCGGTCACGCTCTTCCCGGACCCGCTCTCCCCCACGAGGCCGAGCACCTCTCCGGCCTCGATGGACAGGCTCACTCCGTCCACCGCGCGCACGACGCCCTCTTCGGTGCCGAACGTGGTGCAGAGATCGCGGACGACCAGCATGCTCATGGTCAGTCCTTCCGCGTCTTCGGATCGAGCGCGTCGCGCAGCCCGTCCCCGAGGAAATTGAAGCAGAACAGCGTGATCGCGAGGAGCCCCGCCGGGAACACGAGCTGCCACCAATAATAATCCATGGAAGCCGCCCCGCTCGAAACGAGGAGCCCCCAGCTCGACAGCGGCTCCTGCGTCCCGAGCCCGAGGAACGACAAGAACGCCTCCGTCATCATGATCTCGGGGATGACGAGCGTGGTATAGACCAGGATGGGCCCGAGCGCGTTCGGCACCAGATGCCGGAAAATCAAGCCCGCGGGCCTCACTCCGATGCTCCGCGCCGCCTCCACGAACGGCTGCTGCTTCAGCGAGAGGACCTGTCCGCGCACGATGCGCGCCATCGTCAGCCACGACACCGCGCCGAGCGCCCCGAACACCACGAAGATCTGGAATACGGGGAAATAGCTCGGGTCCTTCGCGTCCGCGACGAACGGGGAGATCGTCACCTTGAACGCGCCGTAGAGGGGGCTCTTCTGGTCCGCGAAGAACACCATCAGCAGGATCACGAACACCAGGAACGGGAACGTATACAGGATATCGACGACCCGCATCATCAGCGCGTCGACCTTCCCGCCCGCGTACCCCGCGACACCGCCCCACGTCACGCCGATGAGCAGGCTGATGAACGTGGCCGTGAGCGCGACGCCGAACGAGATGCGCCCCCCGAAGAACGCGCGGGCCATCAGATCGCGGCCGAGCAGGTCCGTCCCCATCCAGTGCGCCCGCGACGGTGAGGCCGGCCCGAGCGCCAGATCCGCCGCGTCGTAGCGGTACGACGACAGACTGGGCACCAGCAGACAGGCCACCACGAGCACGACGAGGATCACCGCCGAAGCCACCGCCGCGCGGTTCTTCCGGAGCCTCCGAAAGGCGTCCTTCCACAGGCTCTGGCCCGCCGGCAGCGCCGCGATCTCCTCCGACGAGAGGCCTTGTCGCGGCGCCACCTCCGCGGCCTCGTCGCTCGCGGGGCCGCCGCTCTCGTTTTCGGGCCGAGCGCTCATCGATCCTCCGCTTTCACGCGCGGATCCAGGAAGCGATAGGCGATGTCCACGAGCGCGTTGAGGACCATCACCAGCACGCCGTACACGAGCACGACGCCCATCACGAGGTTGTAGTCGCGGTTCGTCGCGGCCTCGACCAGATAGCGCCCCATGCCGGGGATGTTGAAGATGCGCTCCACCACGAGCGAGCCCACGAGCAGCCCCGAGAGCGCGGGCCCCATGTACGTGACGACCGGCAACAAGGCCCCTCGCAGCGCGTGCCGCAGGATCACCCGCCGCTCCGTGAGGCCCTTGGCGCGCGCCGTCCGCACGAAGTCGCTGCGCACCACCTCCAGCATCCCGGCCCGCGCGAGCCGCGCCACGTACGCCGCGAGCGGCACCCCCGCGCAGATCACCGGCAGCACCATGTGCCGCCACGAGTCCCACCGCGCGACCGGCAAAAGAAGCATCTTCAGCGACACCACGAGCACCAGCAGCGGCGCCAGCACGAACCGCGGCACGCTCACGCCGAGCATCGCGACCCCCATCGTCACGTGATCACGCGCCGTGTTGTGCTTCGTCGCCGCGTACACCCCCGCCGGCACCCCGATCGCGAGCGCGAGCACCGCCGCCATCAACCCGAGCTGCGCTGAATACGGCAGCGACAGCCCGATGATCTCGTTCACCGTGCGCCCGCCGTACCGGAACGTGGGCCCGAGATCGCCGTGCAGCACGAGCCGCTTGAGCCAGCTCCAGTACTGCACGTGCACCGGCGCGGAGAGATCGTAGTAGTCGCGGAGGGCCTTCTCGATCTCCGGCGGCAGCTTGCGATCCGCGTCGAACGGCCCCCCGGGCACCGCGCGCAGGAGGAAGAACAGGGCCGTCAGCACGACCCAGAGAGAGGGCACGATCGACAGGATCCGCCGCGAAATGTAGCCGATCACGGCGCACCCCCCGGGGGCCTGGCGAAGGATCCGGGCGCCGGGAGCTCGCGCGGCTCGGCCGCAGGGCGGTTGTCCGGAGAGCTGCTGTCACCGATCCACATCCACGCGGCCAGGTGGATGTTGCGCGCGTTCGCGTAGAACCCCTTCACCCACGGCTTCACCAGCGTGCTGCGCGTGTAGAAGTAGAGAGGGATCCGCGCGCGCGCCGCGACGAGCCTCTTTTCGGCCTCGCGGTACCGCGCCATCGACAGGGCCGGATCCCCCGTGGCGGCCGCCTCGCGGATCAGGCGATCCGACTCCGGATCCGAATAGCTGGTGTAGTTCTGCGAGCTGTACGAGAGGAACGTGTCGAGGAAGCTGCCGGGGTGGTTGTATTCAGCCATCCATCCGCCGCGGAGGATCTGAAAATCGCGGGCGTCGCGCGTCTTCAGCATCACCTTCCACTCCTCGTTGCGGAGGCTCACCGTCACGCCGAGGTTCTTCTTCCAGAACCCCTGCACCGCGACGGCGATGATCCGATTGCCCTCGTTCGTGTTGTAGAGCAGCTCCAGCGCCGGGAAGCCCTTCGCCTTGAAGCCGTCGCCTTCACTGGCGATGTCGTAGCCGGCCTCTCGGAGGAGCGCGCGCGCCCGCTCGGGATCGAAGTCGGAGTCGGGCCCTCGAAACGGGTCCTTCCCGGCCTTGCGGTCGGCCTCCGCGGCCTCCGAATAGCCGCTTCCCGTGATGTCCGGCACGTAGTGCGTCGCCGGCACCTGACCCGCGCGCGTCACGCGCTCCACCAACGCCGTCTTGTCGATCGCGAGATCCAGCGCCTTTCGCACGCGGACGTCGTCGAGCGGGGGCCTCTTGGTGTTGAGCTCGAACCAGTAGACGTTGAGGATCGTCGTCCGATAAAAGTCCTTCTTGCCGGTCAAGAAGGGCATCGCCTCGATCGGGAGAGAGGTGTTGTCGCCGAGGTAGTCGAGCTCGCCCGTCTTGTAGAGGTTCAGCGTGCTCTTCGCGTCGTCGCTGATCGTCCACACGATCTTGTCGAGCTTGACCTCCGAAGCGCGCCAGTACGTGGGGCTCTTCACGAGATCGAGCTCGTAGTGGAACTTCCACTCTCCGAACGAGAAGGGGCCGTTCGTGACGAGGTTCTCGGGCCGGTTCACCGCGTCGAGCCCGGCCTTCGCGACGAGCGGCTCCACCACGTCCTCGCGCATCGGCGAGAGGGCTGAATACGCCGCCAGCTCCGTGAAGTAGGGAGTCGGGCGCTCCGCCTCCACCTCGAGCACGTCCTCGCCCACCGCGCGCACGCCCAGCACCGACCCGTCCTCGTCGAGATCGGCCGTCTTCACGAACCCGAGCGGCGGCGGGTCCTTCTTCTCCGGGGGAGGGGGCCGCGCCGCGTCGAAGGTGGGCAGTCGCTCGTGCAGCGCGATCTGGCTGTATTCCTTGTCGGTCTTGAGGACCACGACGGCGGCGCCCGCGGGGACCGTGGACGCCACCGGGCCGCTGTCCGAAGGCGCCGTTCGCGCTTCGAGAGGCCTCTTCGCGACCTTCAAGAGGCCGCGGCCGAAGAGCTCTCCGTTCAGGAGCGCGTAGAGCACGACCGCCGATTTCGACGCCGTCTTCGGCCGCAGCACGCGGGTCCACGCGTAGACGAAATCGCGGGCGGTGACGCGTTTTCCGTCCGTCCATTTCGCGTCCGGGCGCAGGTAGAAGCGGAACAGCCGACTATCGTCCGTGCGGTCCCAGGCGCGCGCCACGCCCTGCACCGGGTGGGCGTCGCGCGGATCGTAGGTGGTGAGGCCCTCGAAGACGTGCGCGATGAGCGACGTGCCGATCGCCTCGCCGGAGCGGCCGGGATCGATGAGCTCCGGCTCGCCGGGCAGGTTCATGGTGAAGACGGACGGAGGCTTTCCGACGCGCGTGGTCGTGCCGAAGAAAGGGCTCTTGCCGTCGTCGCACGCCGTCGCGAAGGCCGCCGTCCCCGCGGCGCACGCGAGCACGAGCAGAGAGGCCCCCCTGGCTCGCCGCGCGCTCAGCATGGCGTAGTGGTATCTCGGATGGGCGGGGCGCGTCACTTCGGAAAAGGCACCACCGCATTCGCGGCGAGCGCGGGCGGATCGTCCTTGGAGGCATGACGACGCTCGCGTGACGGGCCGGCGCTCGTTGTATCGTCGCGCCATGAGCGTGCTCGGTCGCCGCTGGATCGCGTGGGGGCTTGTCCTGGGTGTCGCTGCGTGCGGGCCCGCCGAAGGCCCGAAGACGCCGACGAACGGCCTCTCGTGCGGCGGCGCGAAGAAGGCCGCGTGCGAGCGCGACATCGCGAAGAGCGCCGCCGAAGGGCGCAACGACGAGCGCCTCCTGTCCGAGTACATCGCCGCGCGCGCCTCGGAAAATGAAGGCGATCCGTGGGTGCTCGTCGCGCGCGAGCTCGCGGACGGACGCGGCGCGAAGGTCGCGATCGTGGACGCGCGCGGGCCGTCCGCGTCGGCCGCGCCGGAGGGCGTGACCGTCACGAAACCAGGCGAAAAAGAGGCTCCGGAGGGCGCCGCGCGCGTCGTCGTGAGCGCCGCTCTGCCGGATCCGTCGGCGTCGCTCGGCGCGCAGGATCTCCTGCTCGCGCTCGGGGTCCGCGGGCAGTACGAGCACGTGATCTGGATCGGCGCGGACCGCAGCTACGAGATGTACCCGCGCGATCCGCTCGGCCCGTTGATGCTCGGCGTGCGGCCCGCGGTGCGCGACGACGCGGAGGCGAAATCGATCGCGAAGAACATCGCGCTCGCGGTCACGGTGCGGCGCGCGCTCGCCGCGGCCGGCGATTTCCGTTACCCCGACGCCGCGAAGGAGGTCGCCGCGATCACCGCGCAGATCGACGGGCGCGACCCGTTCGAGGAGCCGGTGCTCCGCGCGCGCTACGCCCGCAACCTCCTGTGGAGCGCGGGCATCTCGCTCGACGCGCCGCAGTCGTTCTTCGGGAGCGACGCGGAGGACGCGAAGAGCTGGAGGTTACCGCCCGTGCCCGCGCCGTCGGAGGCAGACTCACCTTATGGCGATCTGCTTCGGATCCGCGTCACCGACGATTCCGCCGCGGAGTGGAAGCGTCGCGGCGCGAAGGTGAGCGCGCAGATCGCCGAGGATCGCCGCGATCTCGCCGCGAGCTACTTCGCCCCCACGACGACGTGCGGCGCCGTCACGCTGCCGCCCGCGTTCGATCGCACAGCCGACATGACGTTCGCGGGCCTCTTGCCCGGATCGCTCGCGGGCGCACGGATCGAGGCGATTTCGAGCGCGGATCCGGATCCCGGACTGCCCCTCTCCGCGTGGTATCCGCGGTACGAGGCGCTCGTGGATCTGGTGGAGCGGACGCGCTTCGCGTGGCTGGAGACAAGCCTCCTCGTGCGTCAGCGCGGCGAGATCGCCGGCATCTCTCCGCGGGGCACGCCCACGTACCGCCGCGTGACGGATCTCGGCCTCCGTCACATCCGCGCGCTGCGCGAGCTCGCGGACGCGGCGCAGGAGCGGTATCCGGGGCGCGCGGAGCTCGGCCTCGCGTACAGCGGCGGCCTCCTCACCGACGATCGGCTCCGCGACGCGCTGATCGAGCTCACCGACATCACCACGAAGGCGAGGCTCGCGCGCGCGTCCGATCCCGAGTCGATCACGGGCAGCCTGCTCATCGCGGTGCTCGCGGGCATGACGTACCCGCCCGCGATCCAGTCGGCGCACTACCTCGCTCTGCAGAGCGCGTTCGCAGCCAAGATCAAGGGCGATCTCGCGACGCAGACCGGGTGGGGCGCGGCCGGTCTCTTCGCGCTCGACGCGGTGTTCCGGCTCATCACCGATCAGGGGCCGAACCTCGCGTTCTCGTCGGAGCAGGTCGCGCGCGCCCTCGGCGATCCGAAGATCGCGCTGCCCAACGTCGCGACCGTCGTGTCGGCGCTCGCGCGGTACGCGGCGCTCGCGAAGGACAAACCGCTCGCGGCCCTCGCGAAGCCCGCGCAGTTCACGCCGGAGCGGGCGGCGGCGCGTGAGGCGCTCCGCAAAGCGATCCTCGATATGGGCGCGCCCGGCGAGGCTCCGGCCACGGTGGCGGACGATCTCACGACGCTCGCGGACGGCCTCATCGCGACCGCGAGCGTGGTCCTGCACAAGAAGGCGCCGCCGCCGGGCACGTGCGCGGACACGTCGCCGACGGCCGCCGATATCGAGGTCTCGCACGCGCTCACGAAGCTCGCCGAGGTGCGGCAGAAGATCCGCGAGGCCCCGAGCTTCAAAGGCAAGGACGGACTCTGGGCCAGGCGCGCGCGGCTGCTCGTCGCGCTGCTCTCGGACGCGATGGACTTCGCGGCTCCCGTGAAGCCGGGCGCGACGCGCAAGCTCACGTTCTCGGCCGCGGAGGTCGACGCGGCGCTGACTGGCGCGCTCCGCGAGTGGGACGAGCCCGGCGCGCGCGACGCGATCGTGGGCACGTATTCGGTGCTCCGCTTCTTCCTCGCGAAGGATCCGAAAGCCACCTTCGAAGGCGCGGGACCCTATGTTTTCCGGGCGCTCGGAGGGATTGGCAGGTTCCTCCGCGGCTCCGGTCCGAACGCCGAGGCGACCCTCCTCGACGCGATCGCGGGCGCACCGAGCACCTCGCTCGGCGGCGAGGATCTCCTGAGCGCGCTCGTGAGCTTCTCGAAAGCGGCGTACGACAAGGGACAAAACGATCAGGGCGACGTGCTGCTCCTCGGCACGCTGCTGCTCACCGCGACGGGGAAACGCCTGCCGCCGAAGGCCGCGCTGGAGCTCGCGGCGCAGCACAAGAGCCGCGTCGAGTGGGCGCTCGCGATGTTCGGAGAGGCCTTCGCGGCGCGCTCCGCCGGCAACCCGAACGTGCAGGCCTACGCCGCGGGCGCTCGCAAGATGGCCACGGATCTGTGCGCGGTCGGCCGCGTCGACGACGTCACGGCGGTGATGGGCGCGGTGAACGATTTCGCCGCGGGGAAGCGGAAAGAGGCCCGATCCGCGCTGTCCACGATGCTCGCGCGCGCCGATCTCGAGGGCCTCGTCGTGCCGAAGATCTCGTACCAGTACAGCGAGAAGCACGACAAAAAGATCTTCTCGTTGAGCTTCGGCCTGACGTTCGGCGCGGGCCTCGTGGAGGGCGGAAACACCTTCCAGATCGGCCTCGGCGTGACGTCCGCTTCGGACCGCAGCGCGAAGCTCAACGTCACCGCCGCGAGCCCCGAGGAGACGGCGCCGGAGACCGCGCGCTTCTATTTGCGGACGTCGGCGCTCGCCGCGGCGTACGACTTCCTCGATGGTGACGCGGCGTCCGCGGCGATCGACGCTCGCCGCGCGGTGACCGCGATCATCTCGGGCGTGCGGCTCGGATCGCGGTCGTTGACGATCGAGCGCAACAAGTGGGCGGACGAGGCGCGCGCGCTGATCGCCCTCGACGCGCAGCTCGCGGCCGACGCCGGATTGCCTTTCCTCGCGGGCGATCTGTGGACGCTGGTGCGCGACTCGCTGCCTGCCGACGCGGCGGACGCGGCGGTGGACGAGATGCTCACGCCGCCGATCGTGGGCCTCACCGGCGTGAAGGACGCGGACGCGCCGCTGGAGCGCGCGCGCAAATCGCTGCGGATCGTGGCCGCGCCGCTCGCGTGCACCGGCGCGAAGGTGGACGTCGCGTCGTTCGAGGTGCCCGCGTGCGATCGGTATTCGCTCGCCGTCGCGCTGCGGATCGCGGACGTCGTGAAGAAGCTGCCGCGCCTGAAGAAAGGCCCGGAGACGGCGCAGTCGAGCTGCGCGCCGCTCGCCGCGCTGGACGCCTTCTTCGCCGCCGCGGATCACGGCGCGTACGACCCCGACGCCTTCACGAAAGCGGTGGAGTCGCTGCGCGCGGACGGCCGCGTGGACGAGGCCGCGACGCTCCTCGCGCGCCAGCGTCGTGAGGGCCATTGCAGCCCGGCGCTCCTCACGACGGCCCGCGCCCTCGGCCGATCGCCTTCTCTCTTGCCGGCGGCGCGCGCGGACATGCTGGCGGTCGCGGTGAACTGCGCGGGCGCGGACGGAGGCGCGGAGCTGCAGAAGGACCTCCTCGCGATCGATCAGGACACGAGAAAGCTCGCGGATCCGACGCGCAACCTGCGCCTCTTGCTCTTCGTGGGCCAGCTCGCGCTGCGCGCCGACAAGCCGGAGCTCCTGCTGCCGCTGGTGCGCGCGGACGGCTTCATCGAGCGGTACCTGCGCCTCAGCGGCAACGCGACGGTCGGCGCCCTCGTCCTCCACCACGCGGCCCACATCCTCACGGGAGAGGCCTTCGACCCCAAAACCACACAGGGTGCATTCTCGCTGATCTGCGAGTCGTTCCCCTCCGACGAGCGCCGCTCCGAGTGCGCCGACCTCAAGGGAATGCGCGACACCACGACGGCCGCGGACAAGCGAAAGGCCCTCGCCAAAGCCGCGCTGGAGCGCATCCTGACGCGCACGGAAGACGCCCCCGCGAAGAAGCCCTAACCGAACACGCCTTTCACCTCGGCGAAGCGCGCTCCCAGCCAGTCCAGGAACGCCGCGTCCCACGGGGGGCCTTCGGGATACGCCTTCTGGACCTCCTCGGAGAGGCGGGCATCCAGCTCTTCGAAGGTCGCTCGGAGCTGGGCGTGCGCGTCACGGGCCGGCGCCTCGCTCGGGTCGCCCGCGGCGGCGCGATAGACCGATTCGCAGCAGTAGTAATTGCACGTGGCGGGGCGGAGGAGGGGGTCAATCGTGCAGCCGGTTCGGCCGTGGAACACGCACTTTCGCTCGCGGGGCATGCGGGCGTCGTCGCGGCGGCGCACCCGCTTGATCGTGAGGCCCCGCCGGCCGGTCGTGAGGTTTCCCGCGGCGATCTGCGCGAGCAGGAAGTCCCGCCCGCCGTGCAGCACCACGCGGCCGATGTCGGTCCAGTCGTGCTCCGGCGGGCCCGCGCAGCAGCCGAGCGGCCCCTCCGGGCAGCGCTCGCACAGGTCGGAGAGGATGCGCGTGTCGGCCCCGAGGACGTGCAGGCGGACAGGGATTCTGGGAGGGGCGGAGTCCATTCGCGGAGAGGTCCCCATCCTAGCGTCCGGAGGATGCCACGCGCCGTCAAAATGCTTGCGAAATGTCGTGCTCGCGGTACAAGCGGGCTCCGGTGCTTGCTCAACGACGACGGCGGCTGATTCAGGGCGGTGTCGCCTCGGGCCTCGTCCTCCTCGCGGCCTGGTCCTTCGTGTCGCGCCCCGCGCCGAGCGCCCCGCCGCCCGCCGCCGCACCGCAAGCGACGATCGCGCCGCAAGCGACGATCGCGCCGCAAGCTACCGTGGCGCCGCAAGCCGCGACCGCACCGCCCGTCGACTCGGCCCCTCCCGGAGACAGCGCTGCTCCGGCCGTCCCGCCCACGGCGCTCCCGGCGGACGTCGCCGCCCCCGCGCTGAGCGACTCCGGCGCTCCCGTGGCCGCGCCATCCGCCGCGCCGAGCGACTCCGGCGCTCCCGTGGCCGCGCCATCCGCCGCGCCGAGCGACTCCGGCGCTCCGCCGGCTGCGCCCGCGGACTCCACGGCTGCCGTCGCCGGGAACGACTCCGCTCCTCCGGACGCTCCGAGCGCGACGAAGCCGGAAGTGCCGCTGTCGCTCCTCCTCGGGACCGGGACGCCCGCTTCGCCGAACGCGCCCGAAGTGCCGCTGTCCGTCCTGCTCGGAGGGGGCGACGGGGAGCCGGAGACGCCCGCCATGAGCGAAGGGGCCGAGTCCGCGAACGACTCCCCACCTCCGGCCGCCGAGCCCGACGCGCCCCCGGCCTTCGCCGACCGCTATTTCCCGTTCCTCGCCGACGAGACCGAGAGAGGCTCCATCTCCGTCGGCGACACCTCGTACGGCTACCTCATCGGCGCGCGCCACATCGAAGAGGGCGCCTCGCTCGGCATCCTCCCGCGACAGAAGGCGCGCGATCTCGGCTACGGCACGGACCAGATCGTGGGCCTCCTGGAGGACGCCGCCAGGCGCTTCCACGGCCGCACGAAGACGCGATTCTGGATCGGCAACATCGCCCGTCGCTCCGGCGGTGACATTCCGTATTCCGTGAGCCACAACTCCGGCCGCGACGCCGACGTGGCCCTCGCGTACACCGACGCGGCCGGCGCGCCCGCGGATCCGCCGGACCTGCTCTCCGTCGATCCGTACGGCACCACGCGCGACAAGGAGCACAAGTACCGCTTCGACGCCCCGCGGACGTGGCAGATCATCAAGGCCCTCCTGGAGAGCGACAAGGCCCAGATCGAGTACCTGTTCCTCGCGCGCGCCCTCACCGAGAAGGTGCTCCGCCACGCCACGGAGAAGAAGGAGGACGCGGCCCTCATCGAGCGCGCGACCGCGGTGATCCTCCAGCCCGGCGGCGCGCCGCACGACGATCACCTCCACGTGCGCGTGTACTGCTCGGAGCGCGACGTCGAGGGAGGGTGCTTGAATACGGGCGCCATCCGCGCCGGCGTCCGCCTCCACACAGGCGCCCGCGCGCACCGGATCGAGCGCTCGATCGCGGCCCTGAAGAGCGACGCCGCCGAGCAGCGGGCCCGCGGCATCGAGCGGCTCGTGCTCCTCGCGGCGGACGATCACAGAGACGACGTCGCGCCGATGCTCGACGACGCCGAGGGGCGCGTCCGGGCCGCCGCCGCCTCCGCCTTCGCGCAGTGGGGCGCCGCGGAGGAGGCCGGTCGCATCGCGCGGAAGCTGCAAAACGAGCCGGATCCGGTCGCGCGCGCCGCCGAGATGGAGGCCCTCCGCGCGATGGGCGGCTCCGAAGCCGGGGAGTTCTTCGCGTCCGCCCTGGATCACGCCGGCACGCTGCCGTGGGGCCGAGTCGCCGAGGCCGCCGCACAGCCCGGATCGCCGACCCCCTTCCTGATGCTGGCCGAGGCCCTGTCGCCGCTGCCGCTCCTCGCGCCGCACATCGACTTCATGGTCCCGGGCGCCGACGAGCCGACGTTCGCGATGAAGCTCTACATCATCGACGCGGCCGGCTTCTGCGATCGTCCGGAGCCCGTGGCGCCGCTGTTCTCGCTCCTCGTCGACACGGACACGACCGTCCGCGCGCACGCCGCACAGGCCCTCTCGCGCCTCCTCAACCGGCCAGTGGATCCGCGCCTGTCGGATCCGGCCGCGCCGAGCGAAGCGGTCCTGTCGGCGGCGATCGATCTCCAGAACCAGGCGCAGCCGCTCCACCGCGGCGACAGGGCCTCTTGGATCGTCGAGGGCTTCTCGCGCGCGGGCTTCAAAGTGCCGCGGATCGAAGCGGATCACGCGTGGGAGATCCTCCGCGCGTTCGGCGCCGGAGAGCCCTATTCGTACAACGCGGGCCGCGCCCTCACGCGCATCGCGCTCGGCAGCACGGAGGTGGAGGGCGGCAAGAAGAGGCCCCCGCGACCCCCGGTGTTCGAGGAGACCGTGGCCGAGTGCCGTTACTGGCTGAAATGGATGGAGAGCCACCGGAGCAAGCTCCACCTGCCGAAGCCCCCGGACAATATCGGCGCGGCCTGCAAATAACGCTGTCCCGTCGCCGGGTTTCCGGGATATGTTGGCGCCCTTCTTAAGCCGGAGACCTACCCATGCGTCATTCCAAGATCCTCGGCCTCTTCGCCGGTCTGGCGACGGTCGCGACCCTCTCTCTCGCGAGCCTCCCGGCCGCCGCCGCGGTGCCCACGCACCTCATGCACCAGGGCCGCCTGTTCGACGGAAGCGGCGCGCCGCTCAAGAATTCGGTGGACGCGTCGTTCGCGATCTACTCCGCGGAGAGCGGTGGTACCGCCCTGTGGACGGAGGTGCACACCCTCCAGATCGAGGACGGCTACTTCTCGGTGGAGCTCGGCACGATCAACGACACGCTCGGCGCGCTCTTCACCGGGCAGACTCTGTATCTGGGCATCACGGTCGGCAACGACGCGGAGATGGATCCGCGGCAGAAGATCCAGAGCGTCCCGTACGCGCTCGTCGCGAACAACGCTGTTGGCGACATCACGCCTCACACGGTCTCGGTGAACGGCGCGGTCGTGATCGACGCGTCGGGCGCGTGGGTCGGCTCGCCGACCGGCCTCGTCGGGCCGACGGGTCCGCAGGGCCCCGCGGGTCCGGCCGGTCCTCAGGGGCCGATGGGCGCGACCGGCGCGCAGGGGCCGATGGGCCTCACGGGTCCGCAAGGTCCGATGGGCCTCACGGGTCCGGCGGGCGCGGCCGGCGCGGCGGGTCCGGCGGGTCCGGCGGGCCCCACGCTGCAGAAGCGCACCACGTTCCTGTTCGGCTCCGTGCCCGCGTCCGGCGGCGGCAATGGCCAACTCTCGTCGCTGACGTTCACGCCGCCCACCACCGGCACGGCGATCGTGACGGCGTACGGCTGGTGCAACGTCACGGCGCCCACCACCGCGACGACGACCGAGATCAACATCGGTATCGGCAACTCGCTCGCGAACGCGCTCACCGGCTCCGTGGCGGAGTGGGGCGTGATCCGATACACCGGCGTCCTCCCCGCCGGCACGCTGGGCGCGGCGTTCTACGCGCAGACGGCGATCGCGGTCACCGCGAACGTCGCGGCGACGGCCGTCCTCGGCGCGCGCCACGCCTCCGGCGCGTCGGTCGACAACTGCTCCGGCTCCTTCATGGTGGAAGTGTTCACCGGCTCGCTCCCGTGAGCTGATCCCCCCGACTCCCGCCCTCCAGACTGGCAGTTTCGAGACGAGGTGTCTCGGACTGCCAGCGTCGGGCTCCAGCCTTCACACTCCCACCTTCACGACGCCCACCGCGCGCCCCAGCCGGGCCCACGCGGCGGCGGCCTTCATCTCCGCGATCACCTCTTCCATCCGCGCTTCCCGCACGCTCTTCTCCGCGTCGAGCACCATGAGGAGCGGAGTCTGCCCGGACGCGTAACTGGCGATCGAGAGCTGAAGGACCGATTTCGCGAGCGGCAGCACCTTGTCGCGCACCGTCGAGAGGCGCGTCCGCGCGGAGATGACCGCTTGTCTCGCGGAGGCCACCTCGCCCTCGATCATCTTGCTCATCGCGCTCACGTCGGCGTCGGCCATCTTCGCCATCGATTTGGCCTCGTTCTCGCTCGCCGCCACCTTGTCGACCCAGACGGGCAGGCTGATGCCGATCATCAGCATGAAGCCCATCCCGCCGTCCATCGTGTACGCGCCGCCTCCGCGGACGAACGCCATCGGGCCGTTCATCGCCTTCATCTGGTCGACGCCGCTCTGCGCCTTCGCGAGAGAGGCCTTCATCGCGGCGAGCTCCGGGCGCTTGTCGACCGCCTTCTTCACGAGCTCGTCCTGCGCGGGCGGATCCGCGGTCGGGAGCGTCAATTCGACCTCCGGCACATTGCCAGTCACGGGGCGCCCCAGCGCCGCCTCCAGCATGGACGCCGAGGACTTGAGATCCGACTCCAGCGCCGTCTTCTCTCCCTCCATCCGCACCACGTCGAGCTGCGCGCGCAGGACGTCCACGCTCGCGGGATCCGTCGCGGACAGGCGCGCCGTCGTGACGGCGACCACCTGCTTCGCGAGGGCTAACTGCTCGTCCGTGACGGCGATCATGCGCTTCGCCTCCACCACCATCAGGTACGCGGACAGGGCCTGATACTCCACGTCGAGCTTGGCCGTGTCGATCTGCGCGGCGGCGACCTTCGCGCCGTCCTCGGCCACTTTTTCCCGGGCGCCGCGCAGGTTCGTGAGCGGGAAATCCTGCTGCACGAGGAGGCTCGCGTTCACGCCGTCGAACTTGATCGGGAGGTGGTCAATCGACACCATCACCATCGGATCCGGGAGCGCCTTCGCCTGCGCCGGCCCCTCCGCGGCGGCCGCGGCCTTCGATTTCGCGGCGGTGATCTCCGCCCGGTGATCGGCCGCGTACTTCAGCACGGCCTCGGGCTTGAGGGGAGAGGGCAGGTCTTCGGCCCCGGCGGCGCCGGCCCAGAGAGCGACGGGCAGCGCGCACAAAGCCCGGAAAACGAAGCTCCACGGACGGATTCGACGCTTCGACATGACGGCCACTCTCCCGGTCCGTTTCACTGGACGACCACGCTGCCCTTGTACATGCCCATTCCGCACGTGAAGCCGAGGTTCCCGGACGCCGGCATCGTGAGATCGACGCTCACCGGCTTGTTGAGCGGGAGGTCCTTCTTGATGTTGAGCGACGGAAAGGCCACCTGCTGGCCGCACCCTTCGTCGCTGACGCGCGTGAACGTGAGGCGCACCTTCTGGCCCGCGGGCGCGCTCAACGCCGCCGGATCGTAGCCCTTCTCGCTCACGGTGATCTTCATCTCGCGCGTCCCGTCGGCCGCCGTGGTGATCTCCGGAGCGCTGCCGGAGGCGGGTTTGGCGTTGTCGTTGCCGCAGCCCACGAGGCCCAGCAGCGCCGCAGAGAAGAGGGCCGCAGAGAAGACAGACGCGTTGATTCGGTTCATCGGAAAAGCACCTTTCATGCAGGATCGAGAGGGGGAGTCGAGACGTTGTCCGCGGACGGCGACGGACGGACCGCGCGCCGCATGCCAATGTAAACCACCGTCGCGAGGAGCGCCGCGCCCGCCGCGATCTTCGGCGCGAGGGCGAGCCAGCCCGGCACGTGCGCCATGTAGAGCCGCGCGCCCAGGGTCGCCACCGCGAGCGCGCACGCGATCTCGATCGCGACCACGATCGCCTTGAGCTGCGCGAGCCGCGCCGGGGAGCGAGACTCGATGCCTCGCCAGTAGAGCTGCTCGTTGCGCCAGTACGTGTAAATGACGGGGATGATCTCCAGCGTGAGGAACGCGCTCGTGACGAGGCCGCCCACCATCGGCGCCGCGATCCGCTTCAT
This sequence comes from Polyangiaceae bacterium, assembly GCA_046351455.1. Lineage (GTDB taxonomy): Bacteria > Myxococcota_A > Polyangia > Polyangiales > Polyangiaceae > JADJRH01. The sequence goes on along the minus strand of JAXLYM010000005.1, from coordinate 444,819 downwards.
CACGTCCGCGCCGGAGCCCTCCGCCCAGAGCAGCGGCACGAGGCCGATCAGCATGGTTCCGACCGTCATCAGCTTCGGCCGGACGCGCTGGATCGTGCCCTCCGCGTGCGCCTCCACGATGTCGTCGAGCGAGCGGATCTTCCCCGCGGCGAGGCGCTTCTCGTACGCGTGATCGATGTACACGATCATCACGACGCCCGTCTGCGCCGCGAGCCCCACGAGCGCGATGACGCCGACCCACACCGCTGTGGACAGGTTGTATCCTAGCAGGTAGAGGGCCCACACGCTGCCGACGAGCGCGAACGGCACCGACAGCAGCACGATGAGCACCTCGGTGAAGTTCTTGAACTGCATGTAGAGCAGGACGACCGTGACGAGCAGCGCCACCGGGACGAGCACCTTCATCCGCTCTTCCATGTCCGCGAGCAGCTCGTACTGGCCTGTCCATTTCAGGTACGACCCGTGCGCGAGGTGCACTTCGCCGCGCGCGCGGGCCGAGTCGACGGCCTTCTTCGCGACGTCCACGTACGTGCCGACGTCGCGGCTCGGATCGGTGTCGACGTAGACGTAGCCCACGAGCAGGCCGGCCTCGTCGCGGATCATCGGCGGTCCCTCGGCGATGTGGACGTCCGCGATGGAGCCGAGCGGCACCTGCGCGCGCGGGGTCGCGGAGGGCGCGCCAGGGGCCGAGTCGCCCATGCCGCCGCCGTCGGACGGGGCCTGTGCCATCGCCCCGGAGAGAGGCACCTGCACCATGCGGATCGCCTCCAGGCTCGTGCGGAAATCCTGGGCGTAGCGCACGTTCACGGTGAACCGACTGCGGCCCTGCACCGTCGTCGTGACCGGCAGTCCGCCGAGGGCCGACTCGATGACCGAATTGACGTCCTCGATCTGGAGGCCGTAGCGCGACAGGGCCGTTCGGTCCGGCACGATGTCCACGTAGAGGCCGCCCACCGACCGCTCGAACAGCACGCTCCGCGTCCCGGGGACCTCGTGGAGGACGCGCTCCAATTCGACGCCCGTCTTCTCGATCTCGTCGAGATCGTGGCCGTACACCTTCACGCCGATGGGCGTGCGCACGCCCGTGGTGAGCATGTCGACGCGGTTGCGGATCGGCTGCGTGAACGCGTTCGTCCAGCCCGGGATCTGCAGCTTCTCGTTCATCTCGGTGACGAGGTCTTCGCGCGACATCGGCACGAATTCGGGCCACAGAAAGTCGAGCGCGGGCCGCGCGAACGCGGGAGTCCGGCCGACGTACCAGCGCTTCACGTACCTGGTGCGCCACTCGCTGCGAGGCTTCAAGCGAATGACCGTCTCCACCATCGAGAGCGGGGCCGGATCCGTCGGAGTCTCCGCGCGGCCGATCTTGCCGAGGACGCTCTCCACCTCCGGGAAGGTCCGGAGCAATGCATCTTGTCGGCGAAGCTGATCTTTGGCCTGCTCGATGGAGATGTTGGGCAGCGTCGTCGGCATGTAGAGCAGATCGCCCTCGTCGAGCGGCGGCATGAACTCGGAGCCGAGCTTCGTCGCGATCGGCAACGCGGAGACGACCGCCATCAGCCCGATGAGCACCGTGGTGACGGGGTTCTTCAGCGCCACGTGCACGAACGGCTCGTAAAACGAGCGGATCGCGCGCGACACCGGGTGGTTCGCCTCGCTGTGGATCTTGCCGCGGAGGAGGAAATCGCGCAGCGCGGGCGCCACCGTCACCGAGAGGAGCGCCGCGGACAGCATCACGAAGGTCTTTGTATACGCGAGCGGCTTGAACATCCGCCCGGCCTGCCCCGTGAGCCCGAACACCGGCAAGAACGACACGGCGATGATGCACAGCGAGAAGAAAATAGCGGGCGTCACCTCGCGCGCGGCCTCCCCGAGGAGCTTGGATCGCGCGGCCTCCGAGAGATCCGCCGGCGCGCCTTCGAGCTTCTTGTGCGCGGCCTCCACCATCACGATCTCCGCGTCGACCGTGGCGCCGATGGCGATCGCGATGCCGCCGAGCGACATGATCGTGGCCGGGATCCCGGTGAAATACATGGGGATGAACGCCGCGACCACCGCGAGGGGCAGAGAGATGATGGGCAACAGCGCGCTGCGGATGTGCAACAGGAACAGCACGATCACCGCCGCGACGACGATCATCTCTTCGATGAGGGCGTGACGCAAAGTCTCGATGGCGCGGTCGATCAGGCCGGCGCGGTTGTAGACAGGGATGATCTCCACGCCGGGCGGAAGCGACGGTCGCAGCTCGTCGAGCTTCTTCTCCACGCGATCGATCACGTCGAGGGCGTTCTCGCCGTACCGCATCACGACGACGCCGGACACGGCCTCTCCGTTGCCGTCCAGATCGGCGGCGCCGCGGCGGATCTCGGCGCCTATCGTCACGCGCGCGACGTCTCGAATCAACACCGGGACGCCGCCGTCGGCCGCGCGCACCACGATGGAATCGATGTCTTCCGTGCTCTTCAGATAGCCGCGGCCGCGCACGAAATACTCGCGCTCGCTCATCTCGATCACGCGGCCGCCGACGTCGCCGTTCGAGCGGCGCACCGCGGAGGCCACGTCCGCGATCGTCAGATCGAAGGACCGCAGTCGGATGGGATCCACCGTGACCTGGTATTGCTGCTCGAAGCCGCCGACCGAGGCCACCTCGGAGACGCCCGGCACGCTCGCGAGCGCGTACCGAAGCGTGTAGTCCTGGAGCGTCCGCAACTGGCCCGCATCGTATTTGCCGGAGGTGTCGCGGAGCGCATACTGGTACACCCAGCCGATGCCCGTCGCATCCGGGCCGATGCGCGGGCTCGCGTCCGGAGGCAGCCTGTTCTTGACGGTGTCCAGGTATTCGAGGACGCGCGATCGGGCCCAGTAGATGTCGGTGCCTTCTTCGAACACCACGTAGACGAAGCTCATCCCGAACATCGTCTGTCCGCGGACGTCGACCACGTGCGGCGCCCCGAGCATCGATGTCACGAGCGGGTACGTCACCTGATCTTCGACCAGCGTGGGCGAGCGCCCCATCCACTCGGTGAACACGATCACCTGCGGATCCGACAGATCCGGGATCGCGTCGAGCTTGACCCGCCGCATCGCCACGATCCCCGCGATCGCGAGCGCGACGGCCGCGAACAGCACGAGCGCGCGGTTCTTCGCCGATGCGTCGATGAGCCTGCCGATCATGGCGTCATTTCCCCGCGGTCGTCGAGGATCCTGCGCTGTCCAGCGAGGCGCGGAGGCGGCTCTCCGAGTCGATGAGGAAGCTGCCGCGCGCGACGACCTTCTCGCCCTCCTTCACGCCGCTCGTGATTTGAAGGCGATCCTCGATCAGACTGCCCGTCTTCACGAGGCGCGGCTCGAAGCTGTCCTCCCCGACGGCCACGAACACGTACTGGGCCTTTCCGGTGTCGACGACGGCGTCCCGCGGGACGCTGAGGGCTTTTTCTTCCGGCAATTCGAAGGCGATCTCGCCGAGCTGTCCGGGGCGAAGGTCGTAGTCCTTGTTCTCCACGGTGAAGCGCACGCGCACGGCGCGCGTCGTGGGCGAGACGTCCGGCTCCACGAGATCCACCTTCGCCTTGCGGGCCTCTCCGCCGCCCCGGTTCGAAGCGGTGAAGTCCGCGAGCATGCCTGTCTTGACGCTCGGCAGATCGCGCTCCTGCACGCTCGCGACGACCCACACTTTGGACAGGTCCGCGATCTCGTAGAGGGCGACTTCGGGCATCGCGCGGGTGCCGAGGACGGCGTACGCCTTCGTCACGACGCCGCTGATCGGCGCGGAGATCCCGACGTTCCGGGCCGCGTGGCCGGTGCGGATCATGTCGTCCATGGCCTTCTGCGACACGCCCAGCAATTCGAGGCCTCGGCGCGAGGCGGCCACCATCTCTTTGCCGGTGTTGCCGGTGATCGCGGCGGCGGGCCCCTCGGCCATCTTGTGCGCGGCGATCATCTCCTCTTCCGCGCGGTAGATGTCGGGGCTCCACATCGAGGCCAGGATCTGGCCCTTCTTCACGCGAATGCCCGTCTCGCGGACGGCCACGCTCTCGATGAAGCCGGGCGCGCGCACGCGGACCTCGGCGACGCCGCTGCGGGGCACCTCCACGCTCGCGGGGACGCGGAGTCGATTGGCCATCACGCCGGCCGTCACGGGCGCGAGCGTGATGCCGAAGAGGTGCTGTCGCTCCTCCGACAACGTGACCGTCTGAAGCCCGGTCGGAGCCACGTTCCCGGCCGGATCCGCGCTGTTCATCGGCATCGCGGCGCCCATCGCCGGCTGGCCCGACGGGGCGGAGGGGCCTTGTTGCCGGTCCTCCGGAATCGGCACCAGATCCATGTGGCAGATGGGGCACGTGCCCGGATCCGGCGAGCGGATCTGCGGGTGCATCGAGCAATAGTAATGGTCCGGCCGGGCCTGTTCGTGGGAGTGCGCGGGGCCCCACATCGTGGCGACGTTGTAGACCGCGGCCACCGACACGAGCCCGAGCAGCGCCCACCGCACGATGGCCATCGCGCGCGTCCCACGCTTCGAATGGGCGGGCTTCGCGGCGGCCTCGACGGGGGACTCCACGCCTTGCGGAGGGCCGCTGTCACCGCCCGTGCTCGCCGTCACGTCCGTGGCAGTCTTCGAGGCCTCTTTTTCAATCGACGAATCCATACGACGCTCCGCACGCGGAATACGCCGGACGCGACGGCGCCCGACTGCTCGACGCAGCGAAACGAAGCGTGTCTTTACGAGGGAAGGGCACGCTCGACGCCGCGCTCGCCGTTGCGCGGCGCGTGATCAACAGAGCATGCGGACGGTCTGGAGATGGATGGTCGGCGGAGGGGGCGCTCGACCTTGCGGGAGCTCACGATCCTCTTCCACGAACCAGAAGACGCGGGGAACGAAGGCCGCAACGACAGGCACGCTCACCGGGAGCACGGCCACGGCCGGCGCTTCGATGGCCGGAGCCGAATCGTTCGGCGCGTTCGACGAGCTCGTCGCCTTCTCGAAATGACGCGTCTCACAACACGGCGAGCGCTTCATCTCCGGCGAAGGGTCTTGATCGGCCGCAGGGTCGCCGGGCGAAGGGTCCGCCGCGTGGCAGCAGCAGGCGAGCTGCGCTTGCTGCATCGACCTGCAGAACACGATCTGGAAGCCGGCCAGCGCGAACGACATCACGAACGAGGCGAGGAACCCGATCGCGAGCACGCGCCGCGCGCCCGCGACCGACACCCAGCGCCGCGCGCCGCGCGCAACGACGCCCATGCGGCGTGCAAGCGATGCGGGGCGGGGGAGGGCGATGCGGCTCACGTTCGGCTCATTGCGCGACGTTGCGCGATAGGGACGTTACCACCCTTCAAGAAGAGTGCCCATCCCATTTCACGCGGCCACCGTGATACCGTGCCGGCCGATGAGCCGCCCCCTCGCTGGAACTGCGCTGTTTGCTGGTGTTTCGTGCGCCCTCGCCTCCGCATGCGCGTCCGCGCCGCCCGCAGTGGAGCCCGCGCCCTCCGCGACGGTGACGAGCGCCCCCGCGCCCACCGTGACCGCGACCGCGACCGCCACCGCCGAGGCCGCGCCGGTGGAGGAGCCCATTCGAAAGCTCACGCTCCCCGACGCCGCGTGCCGGCTCGAAGCGCCCGACTCCGACGGAGACGGCACTGTATTCAAGCTGTCTCCCGGCGGCGCTCCCTTCGCGCAGGCCGGCAGCGGCACCTTCGGTCTGATCGGGATCCTCGGCTCGTCGTGGGGATCGAAGCCGCCGGAGAAGATGCTGGAGGTGCTCCTGTTCGCGGGACAGGCGCGCTCGTTCGGCGTCACCTTCCAGACGAAGCGCCTCCGCGTGAGCGGCTATGCGGACGCCGACGCGGTGGGGCTTCACGTGCAGAAGCCCGCGGTGGTCGGCGGCTTCCTCGTGGTCGTCGGCGTCTACCCGCGGCGCATCGGGGCGGACGGCATCGAGGTGGAGCCCTTGACGAACGGGGAGATCTCGTTCGAAGCGGAGATCCCTTCGTTGAAGCTCTCGTGCGCGGATCTCGCGATCACCAATCCGTGGCCGCGCGCCCTCGAATCGGTGCCCAAGCTGCCGAAGAAGCTGGAGCGATTCAGCATCCTCGGGATGGGGACGCCGATCCCGCTGTCGCTCACGCCCGGCGGAAAGGCCGTCGCCGAGCTTCGCCCGAACGAGGAGGGCGAGCCTGTCTTCGTGCTGGAGAAGCGCGGAAAGGCGACGCGCATCACGTGGGAAGCCGGGGGCGTCACCGCGTTCGGGTGGGTGCCCGCGTCCGCGATCGTGACGACCGGCTCGCGGGGGCCTGTCCCGCCGATGATGGCCCCGAAGCCGCCGGTCACGAAGGCCCGTGTGGCGTGCGACAAGGACGTCGCTTTGATCGCGGAGGCCCGCGGAGAGCGCCTCGAAGTGGGCGTGATCAAGGCCGGCGCGCCGATCGACGTGCTCGAGGAGATGGGCTCGTTCGCGCGCATCGCGCCGTCGGGGCCGCCGTCCGAAGGCCCCTTCGCGAGCTTGACGTTCCCCGACGTCACGCCGGACGCGAAGGCGGCTCTCCTCGTGCGCGCCTCGGAGATCGCCGGCTGTCCGGCGCCGCCGCCTCCGCCGGAGAAGAAGCCCTGAGGCCGTCGCGCAGACTGCCAGTCTCGATCGCCGGCAGACTGCCAGTCTCGATCACTGCTTGAGGAGGCGGGGGCCGGCGGGCGCGCCGCCGTGCAGCGGGCGGTGCAGCTCGATGTTCCGGCCCGCGGCCCGTCCGTGCGCGTGGGCCTCCGTCCGGCGGGCGCCGCGCGACCGGACGTGCGTGATGCGAGGGTGCCTCTTGCGATAAAACCCTTCCAGATCCGCGTCGCGGATCCACACGAGGCCCTGCTCCTGGTTCTTCTTCTTCTCGGACTGGAGCTTCTCGTAGAACCCGGCCATCACGCCGGCGAGGAACGTGCGGCGATCGCGATCGCCCTGGATCTTCGCGGCCTTCTTGTGATCGCGCCAGAGCTGCTCGCCGGTGTGGTGCAGGAAATCGTGCACGTAGGCGGCCATTTCCACGTTCTGCGCCGTCCCGCACACCTCCAGCACGCTGCCCCATTTGCCTTCGCGCGGGCGATAGGCAGGCACCCAGATCGTCTCCACGAAGAAGTGCGATCCGAGGATGGCGCTGACGATGCGCTCGCTCTCGGTGACGCGGCCGGTGGGCTCGCCGACGTGGCGGAACGTGTAGCCGCGCTCGGCGCGGGCGTTCACGCTGTCGATGTTGTGCTTCAGCATGAGGCGCTGCGCGGCGGCCATCGCGGCCTGCGCCTCGTTCTGATTGCCGCTCTCCGCGAGGGCCAGGAGCTTCGAGATGCGCTCGAACACCTTGATGCTCTCGGGGTCGCCCGACTGCGCCGCGCTCGGCACGCCGGAGGCCGCGGCGTCGATCCCCATCTTCGCGCAGACGTCGCGGAACGCCGGCCCGTGCGACGTCTCGTCGTGGACGCCGAGGACCTCGTGCACGTACTGGTGCGCCATCTCGTGCTTGAGCACCTCGACGACGACGCCCCACGGCCGCGTGAGGACCATCTGCTCGCCGAGCTCGATCGTGCGGATCGCCGGGATCCACCGCCCGAGCCGCGTGCCGGCGGCGGAGAGCTCGATGCCGACCGGCTTCAATTTGCGGCGAAAGAAGGTGCCGTTGAGGTTCTGGTACTCGGCCTGGATCTCGCGGAGGAGGGCGCGCCGCAGCTCCTGCGAGAGACTCTCGACCTCCTCTTCGCGCTGCTTTTTGTCGCGGGCGGCGTCGCGATCGGCCTTCGGCTCCGGGGGCGTCGCGGCGGAATCGGCTTGTTTTGCAGCGGATCCGGCGATCGGCTCCTCCGCCTGTGGCGGCGCAGGCGGCGGATCGGAGCGTGATTCGTCGAGAAAACCAGGGAAATGGATCTGCTGCGGGCTCGGCATGGGGGCGGGCTCGTGCGGACGAGGCGAGAAGCCATACCACGGACTCGGAGGGTGCGGCCGGGGCTATTTGCCCCCAACCGGATCGTGCGGACGCGTCAACCTGGTTTCATTCGCGTGCCTTTTCGATGCTAGCATGCGCGCCCTCGTGTCCACGCAACGCAGCACCAGCGAGAGCGTCCTCGCGGCAAATCCGAACGAAGACGTCCAGTCCATTCCGCCGCCCGCCAACGTGCGCGCGGCCTCGCTGCGGCGGCTCGCGCGGCTGCGCAGTCGGTACGGCGCGCTCGTGCTGCTCGCGCCGGCGGCGATCATCGTCACCGCCGACTTCCTGATCCGCGGCGGCCGGCTCCTCACGATGCCAGGCCGGTATCTGGGCAGCTATGTCGGCGCCGTCATCGAGAGCGGGCTCTTCTGGGGGATCCTGCTCTTCGCGGCGTCGCGGCGTCGCGGGGCGTTCCGGTGGGTCGCGGCGGCGCTGTTCGTGGTCCTGGCCATGTGCGCGATGGGCACGCAGGTGTACTTCCACACGGCGTATGCGACGTACCTGAACCTCGACGCGACGCTGTTCGGAACCTCGGTGTCGTCGAGCGTCTTCGGCCAGTTGAAGGCCGACGGCTCGAACGTGATCACCAAGCTCCTGCCGCCTTTTTTGATCGCGGCGGGCGTGATCGCGCTGGCTCGGCGGACCGTGCGTCCGCGCGGGCGGAGGCTCTCGAAAGGCCTCTTCGCGGCGGTGCCGCTGGTGCTCGTGGGGGTGGTCGTCCTCCCGTGCTCGTACCGCAAAGTCCAGGCATCGACTCCCGACGTCATCTATTTCCACGCGCTCGGCGGCCTCGCGAAGCAGGGCCTCGGCTTCGGCGGGAACGCGGCCGTCTCGGTGCGGCCCGGGCTGCGCACGCCGCCGAAGATGCCAGTGCTGACTCCGGTGCAGACGGCCGGAGCCCTGCAGAAGAAGCCGGCGCGCAACGTCATCTTCCTCCTGACGGAGAGCGTGCGTTACGACGTGGCCTGTTCGGAGCACGTGGCCGATTGCCCGACGATGCCCGAGACGAACGCGGCCGCGCCCGACCGGATCCCGCTCCATCAACTGAGGTCCAACTCGTCGACGACGGCCATCCAGCTCGCGGTGCTGTGGTCCGGTCTGGAGCCGACGAACACGCGGGAGGCGCTGCACGCGGCGCCGCTCCTCTTCGATTTCGCGCACGCCGCCGGGATCGACGACGCGTACTGGACCAGCCATCACATGATGTTCGCGAACTCGCGGCTCTGGGTGCAGGATCTGCCCACCTCGCACCGCGTCGGCGCGACGGACCTGGATCCGCTCGCGGACATCGATCTCGGCGCCAACGACAAGCTCGTGGCCGAGCGCGCGAAGAAGGACCTCGCCGAGATGAAGGAGCCGTTCTTCGCGGTCATCCACTTCGGCAACACGCATGTGCCTTATCTGGTCGACAAGGACCAATCGCCGTTCCAACCGTCCGAGGAGACGAAGGACGAAGGCAAGAACGAGGCGTACCGGAACTATTACAAGAACGCGGTCTATCTCCAGGACAAATCGATCGGAGAGATGATCCGCTTCATCAAGTCGCAGCCCTTCGGGGAGCGCACGGTGATGCTCTACACATCGGATCACGGAGAGGCCTTCCGTGAGCACGGGCAGCTCGGTCACACGGGCGCCGTCCTCGACGAGGAGATCCACGTGCCGGGCTGGGTCGACGCGCCGCCGGGGACGCTGACGGACGAGGAGCGTGCCAATCTGAAGAACGCCAGTCAGACCCTGCTCTGGCATACGGATTTCACGCCGACGATGCTCGATCTGATGGGCCTCTACGACGATCCGGGCGTGGCGCCGTTCCGCGCGAAGATGCCCGGACAGAGCTTCTTGCGGCCGTTCGGGCCGGAGCGGGCGAAGATGACGCTCGGGCTCACGAACTGCTCCGGAGTCTGGGGCTGCGCGTACAAGAACTGGGGGGTGATGCGCGGGCCGCTCAAGGTGGAGGGGCGCGAGTGGTACACCGGGTGGCACTGCTTCGACGTGCTGAAGGATCCCGGGGAGAAGAACGATCTCGGTCCGGCCGGGTGCGGCGATCTGATGGAGCAGGCCAACCGTATCTACGGAGAGCCGCCGAGCGGAAAGTGACAGTCTTCGGGGGGCACCCCGGGGACGCCGCCGAAGGGAAAGGGCCGCGTCGATGGATGTCACCTCGCACTGTCCGCTCTCGATCGGGGCCTTGTTCTGGCGCCCGTCCGCGGACTCGTGGGCGCTCACGATCGCGTGCAAGGCGACGTTTCGGCTGGTGCCCGGGCTGCTCGTCTTTCACGAGGCGCGCGAGGACATCCACTCGGAGGAGGTGACGTGGGAAGGGGGCGGGCTGCGGGCGCCGTGCGATCTGGTGCCGTACAAGCCGCAGGCGGACGTGCTGCTCGTCGGTCGCGGCGGCGCGTCGCGGCTCGGTCGCGTGGGGATCGGCAAGGTCGACAAGCCCGTGGAGGCGGCGCGGCTGCGGGCCGGCGCGCTCGGCCCCGTGTCGCTCGCGGGGCCGGAGGCGACGGCGCGTCTCGGCCCGCTCGCGGCGTCGTTCGGCCCGTTCGGTTGGCGGACGCGGCCGCTCCCCGCGAACCTGGATACAGTTTGTTTCCAGTCGGCCCCGACAGACCAGTTGACCCCGTACCTGCGCTGGGACGAGGCGATCGCGCTGGACCAGCTCGTGGCGGATCACCCGACGTTGCGGTCGCGCCTGCCGGGGCTGCGGCCGCGCGCGGTGCTGGAGCGCGCGGACGCGGCGCCGCGGCCTCTCCCGGCGGTCGCGGACACGCTGTGGATCGACCTGGATCGCGCGGTGGCGACCCTGGTGTGGCGCGTGCGGACGGCGGTGCTCCACCCGGCGGAGCCCGGCAGCGTGACGATCACGCTGGAGTCGGTGGACGGTCGAAGGGTGGAGTCGGACGCGCGGCTCCGCAGCATCCCGGCCGCGGATCTGGTGTCCGCGTGGTCGCAGCTCGAAGGCGACCGGCCCGCGGGCGCGGCGGAGGAGAAGGCCGCGCTGCACGAGACGGCGAAGATCCCGGTGAAGAAGGCGCCTTCCGCGAGCGGCACGTTGCCGACGGCGGTCGTGCTGGATCGGGAGTCGGCGCTGCCGTTCCAGGCGCCCGCGGCGGCTCCCGCGGCGCCGAACGTGCCAGTCGCGGCGGCGCCGCCGAACGTGCCAGTCGCGGCGGCGCTGCCGAACGTGCCAGTCGCGGCGGCGCTGCCGAACGTGCCAGTCGCGGCGGCGCTGCCCGGGGTGGTCGCGGCGCCAGGGGGCGCGCCGCCGGTGCCGAACGTGCCAGTGGCTCCGCCGGCGGTGATGGTGCCAGTCGCGAAGGTGCCAGTCGCGCCCGCGATGCCGGGGCAATCGGTGGGGGAGCGGCTCGCGGGGCAGGGGGCCATCGCGCCGATCGGGCCGGAGCGCGCCGGGCGGCGGCGGATCGGAGAAGGGGAGTCGGCCGAGGCTCGACCGGCTTCGGTGGACGCGATCGAGGTCCTGTGGTTCGACGAGGCCGCGCCGCCGAAGCTGCGGGCGCACCGCGAGTGGCGGAGCTGGATCGCCCCTGGAAAGCAGGAGCGCCGCGATCCCGCGGACGAGCGCACGCCGGAGGAGCGCAAGCGGGACAGGCACCTTCGCGAGATCGGCGTCGTGCTGCGGAGGCAGGCCGCGCTCGATTTCCAGGCGATCGGACGCGCGCTGTCGGAGGCCGGGAGCGCAGGCGTGCTGTCCGCGCCTTTGGTGGTGGCGGCGGGGGAGATGACACCGCTGCTCGAAGAGGCCGAGTCGCTGCGGGCGGCGGTGGCCGCGTGCGCGCCGTTCGCGGCCGGGGATCGCCGGCTGAAAGAGACGATGGAGTGGGTGAAGGAGATGCTCCAGACCCCCGGCTTCGAGAGCGCGGTCGGCGTCGCGGACGGCGTGATGGCGAAGCTCGCGGACGCCTTCGGAGAGGCGCGGCGCGCGCTGCCGCCGGGTTACCTGGACAGCCACGTGGAGCGGTCGCTCCTCCAGCGCCGCTGTTACCAGAAGCGCAATTTGCGAGGCGCCGAGCACCTGCGCGCGACGCTGCGCGTGAGCCCGGGGAACGAGCCGGTGGCCGTCTACGTGCCAGTCGCTGCCGCGACGCTGCTGCCGATGTTCCGCTCGTTCCGCGTGCGGATCCTCGCCGAGGCGCGCCCGCCGCAGGAGCCGGGAGAGGCGCTGTCGTTCATGGCTCTCGCCGTCGCGACGATCATGAAGGGATAAAAGATACGAGTTGAATACGGCGAGGCCCCCTCCCATCGCGAAGCGATTTGGGAGCAACGTCGAGGACTGCGTCCGCCCCGCTACGGACTCCGCTCCGCCAAGCGGAGCTCCGCCTCCGCGGACCGGACTCCGTCCTCCCAGTGGCGGCCTGAGGGGCGGACGCGCGAAAGCGCGGCCGGGGGTGGGCAACTCCTTACGAAGTGACCCGTCATCCGTCGGTCTCGTCCGATTCGTCCGCTTCCTCTCCGTCTTCCTCGGGCTCCTCGTCGAGGTCGTCGTCCTCCGGGGCGTCGTCGAGGTCTTCGGGCGGGCCGCTGAGGTGGAAGATCAAGCTCTCCTGCGGCACGTCGAGGTCGGATTCGTAGCGATAGACCACCTGGCGGAGGACGTCCTCGCGGGACTCGTCGGACCACTCGCCGTCTCCGGAGGCCTGCTCGACGGTGCCTGTCGCGCCGGGGTCTTCCTTGTCGGCGCCCTCGCGCCAGAGGCCGTATTCCACTTGGCGTGTGCCGGGCGACGGGCGCACGGCCACCGTGAACAGCGGGGCGATGTCGCCGGCGGGGAGGAAACGGTAGAGCTCCCAGTCGTCGAGGCCGGAGAGGCGCTCCACGATCACGTCGCCTTCGTCTTCTTCCTCGTCCGGTCGCGTGCGCAAGGGATCGCTCATGGCCGTCCTCGTGAGGGGCTGTCACACCCCGGGGAAGAGGTGCTGTTCGTACGCGTGGTCGCCGGTGCTCGCGGCCGTGCGGCCGTGCGACGCTGCATACGCGTTGATCTTGGTGCGCTTCTTCGCGATGGCCGCCTCGATGATCGCCTGCACCGCGCCCATGTACGAGGCCTTGCGGTAGAAGGGGAAATCGGGCTCGTCGGGCGGCTTCGAGCCGTGCGCGGGCTCGGTCGTGAAGAGGAAGCCGCGCCAGTCGTACTTGTCGTTGTGGAAGCTGTCGAGCAGGCCCCAGAACGAGAGATCGTCGCACCGCTCGCGCGACAGGCACGTTCGAGCGACCTTGTAGACGAGGTCCGCCTGCTCGCGCCGCTCCGCCGGAGACGTCTTCACCGCGGCCGCGAGCGCGTCGAGCGCCGGCATGAAATCAGGCCAGGCGCCGAGCTGCGTGAAGCGACCGGCCTTGTCCGTCCCGAGCAGCTTGAAGAGCGCCTTCGCCTGCTTTTCGTGGGCCTTCACCCATTTGTGTAGCTCCGCCGTCGATGCGCCCGCGCGCTTGCCGGCGATCCACAAGGCACCACCCATGACGGCGAATCGCACCGGATCCGGACTGGCCCTCTTCGCGCCCGGGGCCTTCGTCTTCAGCGGGAAATGGCCGTCGATCCGGGTCGGACCGGCGGCCTCGATCACCTTGGTCACCGGCCCGAACAAGGGATCATGCGCGGTCACCGTGACGGACGCGGGCGGCTGTGCGGGCGGCGGCGGAGGCGCGGGTGGGGCCGGGAAATACGCTGGATCCTGCACCACCGCGAGCACCCGCGCGAGCGCGCACGCGTACGAGAGCCGATAAAATCCGCGGTCCGCGGCGGCGAGGCCCGGCGGCCGCACGCCCATCTCCGTCACGAGCACGCGCGACTTGGCGAATCGAGTGTAGTAGTCGAGCGATTTGCCGAGGCCGCGGAGGAAGGCTGTGCGCTTCTCCTTCGGGTAATACCGATCCGAGATGTGCATCTGGAACCCGACGGCCACGCGCCCGGCGGCGGAGCCCTTGAGTCGCCGTTGCAACGTGCGGTGGAGCAGCGCGAGCGCCATGCCCTTCGCCGTCTCGATGCTCTCCGCGGTGTGCTCGTTGAGGAGCAATAGCGCGCCCGGATCCGCGGCGGCCGCCGCCTGGAACGCCCGCAGGATGTATTGAATCGTCTTGCCCGTGGCCGTGTTCCAGTGCGTGCCTTTGTTCTGCGCGAGCCACGCGCCGACGAGCGGCACCGGCAACCGCGCGGCCTTGATCTTCGCGGCGATCTTGCGCGCGGAGGCCTTCTTCGCGAGCGCGAGGAGCGGCTTCGTGATGCGCTGTCCGGCGGCCCCCGTCTCCAGCGTGGGCGCCTCCATGCCGGAGATGAGCGGCTCGTTCACGACGACGTACTGGCGCGAGGCGTCCGGCAGGTGACTCCGCACATGGATGGTGTCGGCCACGTAGCTGGCCATCGCGTCGATGAGCGGCTTGCCCTTGAGGTTCTTCGCGGCCACGAGAGGCGGCGGCCGGCCGTTCGCGTTGTACCAGACGAGCGCTGTATACTGAGCCGCATCCAGCGTGGGGTGGTAACGGAAATACCGCAGCTCGGAGCCTTTCGGGCACTCTTCGGGCGGCACGATCTCCAGCGTGGACTCGTCGCCTCCTTCGGCGATGCGCACGAACGTGATCTGGAGTCGGTTGTCCGGACCGTACGGGATCCCGGGGCCGTTCCCGTCGTGCTCCGCCTGCAAGAGGCCGTGAATCGGCCGGCCGCCCGACGTCCACGGCATCCCGTTCGCGTCGCGCACGAACACCATGTTGTTCGGCACGCTCCCGGGCGCGTTGTAGGGCAGCCACGTCGCGAGCGAAGGAGATCCGAAGTTGGGCTCCGTGGGGATCCCGTCCCAGTTGGTGCGGAACAGGGGAGTCGCCTCGGGGCCCGGGAGCACCGCCGGGTTCCCACCGGCGCCGAGCAGCTCCTTCGCCGCGCGGCACACGCTGGAAGCGCTCCAGAACGCCGTCACGATGCGCGCGTTGAAGTGCCTCGTGAAGTGATCGCCGAGGCCCGGTCCGCCGCGCTCCGGCGGGTTCTCGCGCGCGCCGATGCGGAACCCGAGGGCCCGCGCCAGAGTGCCAATCGTGTCCGTGGAGAGCTTGATTTCCAGGGCTGTGGGCGCAGGCGGCGGCGCCCCCTTCTTCGCGGGCGGCGGCGCACCGACGCGCACCTCGGCGACGGCGCCGGGATAGGCCGGGACGTCGCTGAGGTTCTGCGCCACGACCACGTAGCGGCCTGTCGGTATCCTGGGGAACGTCACCGAATAAGGCGCCGTCGCGGCCTTCTTCCAGCGGCGTTTGGCCATGTCGCTCGTGGAAAGGAGCGTGATCCGGAACGCTTGCCCCGGCGCGACTGGCACCTTGCCATCGTCGAGGACGGACCCGGCCACGAGGCTCACCGTGAGCGCGCCGACCGCGGGCGTCTTCGGCGCGCTCTTCGGGGCCTTCTTCTTCGTCGCGTGCCCTTTCGCGGCGGGGGCGTCCGGCATGCTCACGGGCCCTCTCGATTCGCGCGGCGCCGGAGCCACGAGGGGCCGCGCGGCGGGCCGATCCGCACGGTGTCGTCGCCCTCGATCACGGCCCCTCCGATCGTCGCGTCGCCGCGGCGAACAGCGGGCTTGCCGCCGATGAGCACCGTCGGCTCCCCCTCGGTCACGACGTCGAGCTCCGCGCCCGCGCCCGCGCAATCGCAGCGATCGCCGACGCGCGCCGCGGGCCGAAGGCCGATCCGTACGGTGCCGGGGCCGGAGCCGACGATCTCCCCGCCGAGGTGCGGGACCGACTCCGTGGTGTGACGACACACGTGATCGTCCCCCGCGCGCGCCGCCGAGGGGCCGTTGCGGGAGAGGCCCTTTCGAGCCCCCTTGCCGGCAGAGTGCCTGTTCACGACAGGCGCTCTTCGAAGTGGGAGATGCCCTTTCGGAGCGCCGCGAGGTGCTTCGGATCGTTGCCGTACGGCGCGCGTCCGCCGAACAGCCCGTTGCCGGGATCGCCCAGAGCCGCCGAGGATTTCGCGCCGGCGCCCGCGAGGTGCCGCCGCCCCGCGAGCCGAAGGAGCGCGCCCGCCGGGAGGCCCGCGGCCCGACCGAGCAGGCCCAGGTGGAAGAAGCCGAATTCCTCGAACCCGGGGCCCCAGCGGTGCGGATCCCACTCTCCGCCCGGCCCTGTTTGATCCTGGAACCAGTGCGGCGCGTCCGCGTCGAACGTGCGGCGATCCTCCACCTCGTCGAGGTGATCTTCGATGTCGACCTCGGGCGGGACCTCCACCGGCCAGTCCAGACTGCCACTCTGCACGACGCCGCGGCGCTCGGGGTTGATGTGCACGAGCGGCGCGCCCTGGAGCACCACGTCGCCGCCGGACGACTCGATCCGCACCTCGGCCCCGCTCATCACCTGGATGTTCGCGCGGCCCGTCACCGTGATCTGCGCCGCCGCGCTGAGGAGGATGCTCGCGGCCGCGTCGAGCGTGATGTTCGGCCCCTCCAGCGTGATCGTGGCCTGTCCGGTCGTCAGCGTGATCTTGCGGTGCGCGATCTCCGCGGACGTCGGCATTGCGCCCGGCTCCGTCGCGGGCACCGTGACCTCGTGCTTCAGGCCGACCGTCGTGCTGTCGACTCCGACGATCGTGGCCGTGCGATTGGCGCCCACCGTGGTGGTCTGTTCGCCGCCGATGACCTCGGTGTCGGTGAGGCCGATTCGCTTCTCGCGGTGGCGGCCGACCGTCATCCGCGCGTCCGCCTTCACCTGCTCTTCGAGGTCGCGCTCGGCCTGCAGATAGACCAGCTCGCGTCCCTTCGCGTCCTCGAAGAAGAGCTCGTTGCCGCCCTCTCCGCCGGGGACCGTGGCGCTCTTCCAGGTGCTGCGCGTCGCGTGCTCCGGCAGTTTATGGGGCGTCGGCGAAGGGCCGTTGAAGAGGCGGCCCACGATCACCGGCTGATCCGGATCGCCGCCCTGGAACGCGACGAGCACCTCATCGCCCACGCGCGGGATCGTGAACAGGCCGTATCCTGGACCGGCCCAGCCCTGGCTCACGCGGATCCAGCACGACGAATTCTCACCCTCCGAACGGCGGTCCCAGCGAAACTGCACGCGCACGCGCCCGTGCTCGTCGGTGTGGATGGGGCGGCCGGCGGGGCCGACGACGATCGCGCTCTCGACGCCGTCGATCGAAGGCTTCGGCGTGAGGCGGGGCGGCGCGAAAGGCTCGCTCGCGGGCACGGCGCGACAGACGATCTGCACGGCCCCCGCGTGCGCGCCCTCGATCGAACGCTCCGTGACGAGGAGATGCGACGATGCGGACAGCGCCGGATGCGGGTGCGCCGCGATCGCGAACACCGCCCCCGGCGCAAGAGACAGCACGTTCGTCGCGAACGTCACCGCGCGTCCGTGGCCCCGCTCCGTCGCGAGCTGGAGCTTCGCCGCGGCCGCGAGCCGCGCCTCCGTCCGCGGAGGGCCCATGTCCGAGGTGAGCGCGCCGGGCCGGTAACGGTAGCTCTCCAGCCGAACGTCGCCCGCTGTCTGCGCCGCGCCGGAGAGGTCGTGATCGACGGGGCGGCGAAAGTCGTAGTCGCGCAGCACCGCCCGCGCCGGCCGCACCTCGTGCACGAGGCGCACCTCCGTCACGTGAGGGTCCGACTCCGTGGGAGACACCGTATCGAGGAAAGGAACCGGCGCCGCGCGCGGCTCCGCGTGCTCCGGAGCGTCGGTGATCGCGAGGGCCTTCGCCGCCGCTCCCTCCGACGTCGGCGCGGGGCGATACGAGAGGCCCGCCTCCTCGATCAGGCGATGAAAGAAGGCCAGATCCGTCTCCCCGTGCTGCACGCGGTAGTCGAGCGGGGCGTGCGCGGCCTCGTCGATGTGCCATGTCGCGGCGAGGCCCCACTCGGCGAGCAGCACATCCAGGATCCGCGGGATGGAGAGCTGCTGGAATACGCGATGATTCGTTCGCTGCGAGAGGAGCCACAGCGGGTGCGCGAGGTGGATTTCGTACGTGGAAAGGCCGCCGGGCTCCACGCGGGCGAGGGCCATGCGGCGGACCACGCCCTCGAAGGCGCAGGCGTCCGCGGCGCGCGGGATGGACAGGGTGGCGGGCTGTCCGACGAGGGTGTCCATGTCGAGGTCGGCGCGCGGGCTCACCGCCGTCACCTCCGCCGTGAAGAAGGCGGAGAGGCCTTCTTTCACCGCGAAGCGGCGCACGGACAGGGGCTCTCGGTCGGGGCCGACGACAAGCTCGATCATCCTCGCAGCTCCTCTCTCGGTGCCGTGACGGCGGCGATGCGGACCTTGCGCGCGGCCGGGTCGTCCTTCGCGAACACGGTCGTGAAGAGCACGAACGAACCCCACAGCGCCGCGAGATGATACAGCATCACCGCGCCGCCGAAATCCTGAAAGAGGCGGCTCGACACGGGCGGTCCGAGCAGCATCCCCGCGGCGTAGAAGACGTTGTAGATGGCGTTGGCGCGCGCGTAGTCCCGCGGGTGCGCGACCTTGCCCTGCAGCGCGAGGCTCACCGGCGAGATGGCCGCGAGCGTGGCGCCCGCGACGAAGATGGCGATCTCCATCGCGATCCACGCGTCCAGGAAGACGAAGCCGAGCACCATCGCCGTGCCGATCGCCGCGAGGATCCGCATCACCCTCAGGTGCCCGTGCCGATCGCCGAATTTGCCGGCCTGGTTCGCGAAGAGGAGCATCCCGAGCGCGAAGATGGCCGGCATCAGCACCGTCTGCGCCTTGTCGACGTGCTTCTGCTCGACCAGATAGAGCGGCAGAAAGAGCACCACCGAGGCCTGGAAATACCCGTACGAGAAGGTGGCGAAGCAGCTCGTCTTGATGCGCCACGCGAGCTCAGGCCCCGAGAGGCCCGCCTGCGGAGCGTGGCTGTCGGAGGTGCCTTGTGGGGAAGGTGCCAGTCCGGAGGTGCCTTGTGGGGAAGGTGCCAGTCCGGAGGTGCCTTGTGGGGAAGGTGCCTGTTCGTCGGAGGCCGCGTGGTGCGTCACCTCGTGCACGTGCGGCTCCGCGGTGTCGCGGTCGAGGCGGGCCGCGACGAGCGCGGTGCCGAGGATCGCGAGGACGCCGGCCGCGACGAAGGCCCACGGCATCGTCGTGAGGGCGAGGAGGCCGCGCGCGACGCCGCCGCCGCCCGCGTAGCCGAGCGCCATCGCCATCGCGTAGAGCGACGTCACGAACGCCTTGTTCTGGGGGCTGGAGCGCGACAGGAGGATCGTCTCGCAGCTCACCCAGATGGCCACGCTGCACGCGCCGTCGACGAAGCGGATGGCCGCGACGCTCGCGTAGTCGCGCTGGAAGCCGAAGAGGGCGACGGCGACGGCGTACCCGAGCATCGCGACGACGAGCGTCCACTTCGCCGAGAAGCGCCGCACGAGCCCGCCCGCGGGCAGCGACATCAGCACGATGCCGCCCGCGAACCACGCCGCGAGAGAGCCTATCTGCGCCTTCGTGAAGCCGACCGCGTCGAGGTGCAGCGACGTGAGCGCGATCGAGTCGCCGTAGGCCAGGCCGAGGATGAAGACCGCGGCGTAGATGAGCCAGATGTTCTTGTCGGGGATGCGCTCGCGCACGCCGCACGCTCGCCCGGAAGCCCGCCCGGGTCAACCCCGCGTTGCGAGAGTGTCAGTCTCCGGAGGCCCGCGTGAGCCACACGTTGGTGGTGGTGCCGCCGAGGAGCCCCTCGACGCTGCCGTGGGCCTGACCGCCCTCGATCTTGAGATCGAAGACGAGCTTCTGATCCGTCATCGAGCCGTGGCAGTGGTCCGCGTCGCACTCGCACGTGATCCCGCTGCAGAGCTGCTGCTTGCCGCAGTCGAACTGGATGCCGTTGTCGGTGCACACGTTGTTGTCGAAATCCCAGGTCTCGGGGCCGTTCGGGGTGCACTTGTACATGCCCGGGGAGGAGGGCAGCTCGTACGGAGTCTGCAGCGCGCACCAGGCGTTCCACACCTCGGTCCCGAACATGTGCCCTTTCAGGCGCGTCGCGGTGTAGACGCCGTCTTGTAGGGTGTAGTCGAATCCTTCGTACGGGGCGCCGTCCTTCGGGCCGATCTCCCCGTGATGCGTGGCGCTGTAGTCCGGCGGATAGGCCACATCCGGATCCGTGGGAGGCGGCAGATCGGGCGCGTCCCCGAGCCGAACGGTGCCCGTCGCGACCCCGTCCACGACGCCCGTGATGCGCACGGTGAGGTGGTCGGAGCCGGACGGAAACTTGTAGTTCTCGATGTACCCTGTCCACACGTCGCCGGCCGCCGCGCCGCCGGTTCCGCCCGTCCCCCCGAGCTGAACGTCGTTGTCGAGGCAGCCCGTCGAAGAGACGGCGAGCGCGGAGAGGAGCGCCCCCGTTGCGAGAGAAGCACGAATCATTGTGACCTCCGAGATGCCTTGTGAGTGGCCGACTCCGCCGCTTCCGTCACGGGCAGTCGCGTTTGTTTCACCGGAGCGCGCAGGAGGCGCGGACGCGGTCCGACTGCACGGAGCGCGGATTGGCTGCGAGGAAGCGGTCCGCCGCCTCTTTCGCCTCTTCCTTGCGGCCTTGCAGGCAGAGGGACAGCACGCGCGCCGCCTCGCGCTCCTCCTGGAGGACGCCTTTCGGGAAGCGCGACGCGTGCTCGTTCAGCCAGCGATCCGCGCGCGCAGCGTCGTTGTCGCGGAGGGCGTCCTGCACTTCACGCAGCAACGACAGCTCCGCCGCGAGGGCGCTGTCCCGCGGGGCGTCCGCGAGCGCTGTCCCGGAGGAAGCCGTCGCAGGAGATTGTGCGCTCCCCGGCGGTCGGACGGAGCCTCTCGGGGCCGAGGATGGTGCTGTGTGCGCGGACACGGCCTCTGCGGGGGTCGCTGCGATCGGCGGGGTTTCGGCCGTGAGCGTGCCAGTCGGCGATGCGCTCGCGAGGGCGTCCGTCGGTGAGGCGACTCGGCTGGATCCGCTCGGATCCACCCCGGCGACTGCCACGCTCGCGGAAGGAGGCGGCGCCGCGGAGGGGCCGCGGTTCATCGAGAGGCCCGCGGAGAATCCCACGATGCCCGTCACGAGCGCCGCGACCACCGCCTTGCCGAGGCCGACCGTGATCCCGGCCCCGGCGGAGGGAGCCGCCGCGCCGCCGGCCCCCGCGCCGTGGGGAGGCGCCGCGGACGTGCCATGTTGTGGAGCTGCGGAGGTGCCATGTTGTGGAGCCGCGGACGTGCCTTGTTGCGGGGCTGCGGAGGTGCCTTGTTGCACAGGGGCCGAGTCATTGCCCGCGGCGCCCGCGGACAGGAGCGCTGCCTGCAAGAGGATCGCGGAGCGCACGCGCGATCGTGCGTCGGCCGGCGCGTCGTCCGTCCGGGCCGCGTCGAGGAGCGCTCGCAGGCGATCGTCACCGGCACCCATCACTGGCCTCCTGCCCGCCGCGCGATCTCTCGCTCGACGTCGCGCCGCGCGAGGCGCAACCTGGAATACACGGTATTGAGCGGCACCCCCAGCACCGCCGCCATCTCGGGCGCGGTCATCTGCTCGATCTCGCCCATCACGAAGACCGCCCGCTTGTCGTCGTCCAGCGCGGAGAGCGCCGCGTCCAGCAGCGCGAGCGCCTCTTTTCGCTCCAGCCGATCGTGCGGCCCCGGCGCCCCGTCGGAGAGGCCTTCGTCGAGCGGCTCGCCGCCTCCTTTCCGCGCGAGGCGCCGCCGGTGATCGCGCGCCACGCGGAGCACGAAGCCGAACACCCACGTACGCACCGAGGAGCGCCCCTCGTAGTCGCCGAGGCGCCGGTGGATCGCGAGGAACACCTCCTGCGCCGCGTCCTCGACCCACGCCTCCGGCACGCCGAGCCGCCGCAGGTTGCGCCACACGAGCGCGAAATGGGCCTCGTAAATGGCGTCGAACGAGGGAGGAGGCGCCGCCGCGCCGTCCGCCGGCTCCGGGGCGATGTTCGTCTCCTGCAACGCCGCGCTCATCCGATCGCGTGTGAGTGGCCGGCCCCTCGCGGATCCGTCACGGGATCCGCAA
Source organism: Polyangiaceae bacterium (assembly GCA_046351455.1). GTDB lineage: Bacteria > Myxococcota_A > Polyangia > Polyangiales > Polyangiaceae > JADJRH01. The sequence goes on along the minus strand of JAXLYM010000005.1, from coordinate 422,909 downwards.
CGAGGCGCCGAGCATCATCCGGAGCGACACCGGGGGCGGCGTGAACAGCTCCGTGTCGCCGAGCAGAAAACGCTCGCGGGACAGGGCGATCACCGCGCTCGCGCCGAAATCGATCGAGACGAGCGACGTCGGCACGTACCCGAGCTCGACGCCCGGCAGCGCCGCGAACCACGGCGCGCTCCCGGACTGCGCGTTCTGCACGCCGAGGCCCCGACCGAACATGGCCCCTCCCTCGACGGCGGCCCCGGCCCTCACCTCGAATCGGCCGTAGACTGGCATGTAGAAGGCGCCGAGCCCGACCGTCCAGAGGCCCACGGCGCCGCCCGATCCCGTGGCGAGCGTGCGGCTCTGTTCGGGGAACGCCGTCGCGAGCACGTTCAGCCGAAAACGATTCAGCCACAGCCCGACGCCGCCCGCCAAGCCCGGAGTCGGGGAGGGGAGCGCCGCCACGTCGAACGTCACGCCGCCCCGGATTTCGAAGCGGATCGCGAGAGCGCCCGACTTCGTCGCGGGTGAAGTGGCGGTCTCGGCTACGCGCGACGTGTCTGTCTTGGTCGGCGAGGGCTCCCGTCCTCCGCCCGCGCCGCCCGTCTTCGAAGGTGCCTGTCCGTCGCCCGCCTTCGAAGGTGCCTGTCCTGCATCCGTGCCGCCCGCCTTCGAAGGTGCCTTTTCATTGGAGGTCACCCTCGGATCCAGCGCCATCGCGATCACGAGCGCCGCCGCGCTCTCGGCCTCTTTGCACGTGGGGGCCTCGATGTCGCGGGAGCGCGCCGATTCCCCGCTCCCGGTCGCGATCGTGACGTCGAATCCGCCCTTCGCCGCGCGCGCCGTGACGTCCACGTGGAGAGGGGGAGTCGCTCCTTCCGCGGGCGATCGCCCGAGGAGCCGCGCGATGTCGGCCATGAGCTGCGCGCGATCCGGACAGCCCTCCGGCGCCGTCCACACGAGATCCAGAGAAGGCCCCTCACCGGAAGAGGCCCCCTCCCCGGACGGCGGATCCGCGCGGGCGTCGCCGGCCGTCGCAAAGAAGACCCCAGCCAGCGCGAGCGAGAGGCCTTGTGAGCCGGAGCCCTTCATCCCCAGCCGTCGAGCGGGACTTCCATCTTCTTCTTGGCCGGGCACCCGCGCCCGAACGACGAGGCGAGCTTGCCGAGGAGGCCGGACGAGATGGGCAGTCCGGGCGGCGCGCACCGGAGGGCCGGCCCCGGGAAAGTGCCAGTCGCGCGCCAGACATCCGCGTTGGAGAGGGTCCTTTCCACCTTCGCGCCGCGGACCTTCGGCGGGAGCAGCGCCCTCACGGCGGGCGGGATTCGCCACTCCGCGTAATGCACGTCGTCCCCCAGCGGCTCCAGCGTGGATCCGAAGGCGATGAAGTGATCCACGCTCACCGGCGCCTCCGGGTCGGGCGCCTTGCCGTCGTGCGCGTCGAGCGCTGGGAGGAACAACCACTTCGGGTGCATCGGCTCGAACCACCAGAGGAGCGGCTCCGCCTCGATCCGGCCGTTCCAGCAGCACACCGCGATCGGCCAGCCCGGATACAGCTCGTCGAACGCCGCGAGGACTTCGGGGTTGAGCGCCGGGCGCTTCTCTTCCGGCACGCTCGCGAGGGCGTCCGCGACGTCCTGAGGGCGCGCCGCGAGGACCACCGTGTACGAGCCGACGTCGAACACGTCCGCCGCCGACTCCACCTCGGCCAGGTCCATTCCCCGAGCGGCGTTCCGCCGCGCGCGCCGGGTGGCCTTCTCCATCGCGACGAGGAAGTCCTTGCAATCCCGGGTGTCGAGGATGTTCTCACGCCCCGGCATCACCGCGGCCGGCAGCGGCAGCACCATCGCGTTCGGCCCCTCGGAGATGGCCGTGTTCTGATAAGCGATCACGTGCACGTATTTGCCGTCGCGCTCCGCCTCCCCGGCGTACAGGCGAGTCTGCGAGAACCGGGCTTCGCTCAGGGACATGCACATGAGGACCTCACCACCGCTCCCCCCCTTTGCACCGGCGCCGCGCGGAAGCCAAGCGCCTCGTGGGGCCCCCCGCGCCGCGCAGAAGCCAAGCGCCTCGTGGGGCCCCCCGCGCCGCGCGGTCAATCCTTCCAGGAAGAGGGCACCTCGCACCGCGCGCCGGCGTCGCCTTCGGAGCTCGTCCACGACGTCTTGCCGGCCAGGATCGGCGCGCCGTAGCACCCGAGGGCGTCGTAGCTCTTCGGCTTGATGCAGCATACGGCTTGTTCGTGAAGGAGGCTCTCCACGTCCGCGCCGAGCTTCTGGCCGAACATGCGCACGGAGAGGTCGTCGAGGAGGTCGCCGCGCGTCACGTCGGGCCGGAGCCGCTCCCACAGCCGCAGCGCTTCGTGCTTCTGGAGGCTGTGCGCCACGAGATCGTCGACGGCGTCCTCGATCGCGTCCTTCGGCGAGCGCGCCCGCACGAGCAGCACCATCGCGAGCGCCTGCGCGTAGGCCACGTGCACGTCCTTCTCCCGGACCTCTTCGATCGTGGAGACCGCGAGCTCGCGGAAATCGAGCGTCCGTCGATCGCGGAGCATCTTCATCCACTCCTTGCGAGGCGGCTTCTTGCCGAAGTACGACGCGAGCCCCTCGTTGAACCAGACGGGCATGCAGCCGACCGCGGAGTGGAGCTGCGCGTGCATCAGCTCGTGACGCAGGGTGGGGAGCCTCGTCGTGAACAGCTTGGACGGCGGGCCGGGGACGTGGACGGTGCCTGTATACAGCCCGTCCGACCAGGAGGGCGCGCGCGTCTTCGCGAGGAATTCCTCGCGGGTCTCGTAGATCACGACCGTCACCTCCTCGATGGCCGTCGTGCCGGTGAGGTCCGCGGCCTCGTCGAGGATCTTCGCCACCTTCTCCGCGGCGCCCGCGGCGTCCGGGACCTTGAGATCGTCGGGCGGCCAGGCGATCGTCACGCCGGACACCGTCACTCGCGCGTAGTCCGCCGGGAGATCGGGAGTCGGCACGCGATCGCACGGATCCGCGGAGTGCGAAGGCAATCGGAGCGTGATGGGGTGGGGCGCGCCGCCGTCGGGCGCGTCGTGCCGGGCCGTCGTCGTGAGCGTCGGCAGCGGCGCAGAGGGGGTGTTCGCGGGCGGCTCTTCGTCGGCCTCTTCTTCGGTGTCCGTGTCCGCCGCGGTCGTGTCCGGCTCGTCGGGCAATTCCTTCGCGCGGTGACCCCACGTGAAGCGGTACCAGATCACGATTCCCGCGATGATCGCGAGCAGCACCAACAGAGGGATCGCGCACGAGCGCATGTCCGAGCGGGACATCGCGCCGAGTCTAGTTCGGGGTTTGGTGAAACGGAACGGCGCGAGCGGGGGAGTGATACGAGGGGCTTTGCCCCCTTGTAAAACCACAAAAAGCGTAGTCTGCCTGGGCTCGTCGCGACGTGGCCCAGCTCTACGAGGACGGCGCGTCCCACGGCAGCGGGATGCGCGAGCCGTCCGGCGCCTGGACGATGACCGGCGCCGTGGAGAGCGACGCGACGGCCAGCATCTCCGTAGGCCCATTGTTCACGATCCGGTGCACGGCGCCTCGCGGGACGATGAGCGTGGAGCCCGCCGCGAACGTGTGCATTTCCCCCTCGAGCTCGCAGAAACCCGAGCCCTGGAGCACCACGACGACCTCTTCGCAGTCGTGGCTGTGCATCGGAGTCTCGGCTCCGGGGGCGATCGTTTGCATCCACACCTCCATGCCCTTCAGCCCCTCCTGGGAGCCGGCCAGCGTGCGGTGGACGATGCCGGGCAGCGTGACGGCCTCAATCTCTGCGTGCGAACGAATCATGGGATGGTCTCCTCTCGTCGGTTCACGCTCTGGTACGAGGCTGCCGGGCCGCGGTTTCATCGCTCGAATGCGGAGAGCGTCACAGGCCCTTCGCAAGCTCCGGTTGCGGCCGCGCGGCTTCGCTTCGTATCCTCGCCGCGCATGGCGAGACACCTCTGCAGAGCGACGGCGACCTTCGCGTGCGCTCTGTCCGCGTGGATCGCCGCGATCCCGGCCGCGCAAGCAAGCGCGTTCGACGTCCTCGGCGTGGGCCCCATCGGCATCGCCGAGGCCGGCGCCCGCGCCGCGCGCGTGACCGACGGCACCGCGGCGTTCTTCAACCCCGCGGGCCTCGGCGCCGGGCAGGGCATCCACATCGAGCTCGCGCCGCAGGCTGGATTTTCCGGCCTCTCCGTGCAGGGCCGCGGCGTCGATCTCGCGGACCCGTTCGGCGTCGTTGCGGTCGCGGACGCCACCGTGCCGCTGAAAGGGCTGCTCGAAGATCGCCTGCGCGTCGGCGTCGCGCTGCACATCCCGCCGACGGCGCTGCACCTCCTCATCCAGTCGCCGAGCGAGCCGCAATATCCCTATTTCCTGAACCGCACGCAGCGCCTCGTCGTCGCGCCGTCGGCGGCGTTGAAGCTCGCCTCGTTCCTCTCGATCGGCGCCGCGGTCGACGTGCTCGGCGGCGTGCAGGGGCCCGCGGACGTGCGGCCCGGCGCGAGCGGCGCACCGGAGCCGCGCATCTCGGTGGACGCGACCACGCAGGCGGCGGCGCACATCGGCGTGCGCGTCGACATCGCGGAGCGGTTCCACCTCGCGGCGGTGTACCGGCAAGAGTTCGCGGTGCCGATCGCCGTGCAGACGAAGGCGCTCATCGGCGGTATCTCGCTCGACGCGGACGTGCAGATCCATCAAGCGCTGTTCGACCCGCACACGTTCGTGCTCGCGGCCGCGGTCGACGTGGATCGGCTGGAGATCGAGGTCGACGCGGCGTACGCGATCTGGTCGGCGTACAAGGGGCCGGCGCTCGACGTGCGCGCGGAGCTGCCGGGCGCGCTGCTCACTTCGGAGACGTCTCAGAACCTGTTTCACGACGTGCCGTCCGTGCGCGCGGCCGGGAGCTACGGCCTCGACGTCGGCCGCCGCTCGGAGATCGTGCTGCACGCGGGCACGGGCTTCGAGCCGAGCATCCTGTCCGGCGCGCCGCAGAGCTCCACCAATTTCGTCGACGGACCGAAGGTGTTCGGCGGGCTCGGGGCGTCGCTCGCGCTGCGCGACGGCGTGCCGCGCACGCTGCGATTCGCGCTCGGGCTCGGCGTGACGGGCGTGCTGCCGACGACGATCGAGAAGCGCGCGTGCACCTCGGTCCCGTGCCCCGCCGGCACCGTGGCCGGCCCCGACGCGAGCGATCCGTCGAAGGGAATCACGGACCCGGGCTATCCGAAGCTCACCTCCGGAGGCGCGCTGTGGGCCGGATCGATCGGCGTCGGGGTGGACCTGTGATGCGCGCGGGTCGGCTTGTTTCGAAGGCGATTTCGATCGTCACTGCCCTGCTCGCGAGCGCGCCTGTCGCGGCGACGGCGGCGCCGGGGCAGACGTTCGGCGCGGGGCCGCGGGACGAGGCGCTCGTGCGATCCGCGGTGGCGGACGGCGATCCGACGGACGCCGCGACGGAGAACGCCGCGTTCGCCGCGGCGGAGGGCGCGCGGTTTCGCTTCGGGTACGGGCTCGCGGGCATGTTCCTGCGCGTGAACGACAAGGACGCGGGCGTCGCGCCGGTGCGCGGGTTCGAGCTCGGATCGCACGCGGGGTACCGCCTCAACCCGAGCACGTGGTTCGGCCTCTCGCTCGCGATCCACCGGCCGGACAACCAGCTCGCGCGCATCTCGTTCCGCCCGGCGACGGAGCCGCAGTTCGTGATGTACGAGTCGGCGCTGCAGCGGCTCACGCTCGACGTCGTCGGCGCGCTTCGGTACGGGCCGGTGTCGCTCGGCGGCGGCGCGTCGCTCGCGCTCGGCGTCGGCGGTCCTGGAGTCGGCATCGACGTGACGCAGGACGCGCGCGGCCCGCACGCGGCCGGGTCCGCGGACATCTCGCTCGGGTACAAGCTGGCGCCGCTCGTGGGCGCGGTCGCGCGGTTCGGTCGCTTGCAGATCGGCGCGTCGTACCGCGGCGAGCTGTCGGTGGATCTGTCGCTCCAGAGCCTCGTGAAGGTCGATCTCGAAGGCAACCCGCTGAACGGCTCCACGACCGTGCTCGTGCAGGGCGCGAGCGGCTACGATCCGCGGCGCGCGATGCTGGGGGCGCGCGTTTTGGCGGCGCGAGGACTACGTGTATTCGGAGCGCTGGAGTACGCCGGATACGGCTCCGCGCCGGCCCCGGTGGCGGACGTGAAGATCGACGTGCAGCTCGGCTCGACGCCGGCGATGCGCGAGGTGAAGTTCGTGGAGGCGCGGTTTCGAGACACGCTGTCTCCGCGGTTCGGCGTCGAGTGGCGGTATCCGGCCCCGGACCTGTCCGATCGCTTCTTCGGCGCGGAGCCGCTCGCGGTCGATCCGTGGAAGATCGCGCTCCGGATGGGCTATTCGTACATCCCGTCGCCGGTGCCGCCGCAGAAGGGCTTCACGAGCTACGCGGACTCCGCGCGTCACGTGGCGGGCTTCGGCGCGGCGTTCCACCTGGGCGAGGTGTTCGGCGCGGACTTCACGCTGTCGTTCGCGGCGCAATTCCACGAGCTCGCGGGCCGCACGGAGAAGAAGGCCTCTCCGGCGCTCCCGTTCCCGGAGTACCACGTCGAGGGAGAGATCGTGCGCGGCTCCATCGCGCTGGAAGGGGCCGTGAAATGAGGCGATCCGTGCTCCTCGGAGCGGCGCTCGTCGCGGCGGCGTGCGCCGTGGGCGCGTGCGATCCGCCGGGGGCGGGGCTGGATCCGTTCCCTGGAGACGGCGTGTCCGGATTCGGGCCCTCCGCGGCCGTGGACGTGTGCATCGGGTCCGCGCGGGCGATCCCGGGCGGCGCGGCGTCGTTGTGCGTCGCGGCCGGGACGAAGCCTCTCGCGTGCACCGCGGACAGCGACTGTGCGTCTCCGGAGGTGTGCGAGTGCGGGCGCTGCATCGTGCACGCGTGCGACGCGGCGACGGTGTGCCCCGCGGACGAGGCCTGTCGCGGAGGCCGCTGCGCGAAGCCGTGCATCGAGGACGTGGACTGCGGCGGCGGAGGCCTCGTGTGCAGCGGCGGCGGGTGCACGCGAAAGTGCGCGGCGGACACGGACTGCCACCGTGGCGAGGTGTGCGGCTTCCTCGGAACCTGCGAGTCCACCGCCTGCGGCGCGGGCGTGACGTGCGCCGCGGGCCAGACGTGCGAGCCCGTCGCGATCGACGGCGACGTCCGCGAGCCCTCCGTGCTGCGCGTCGGCGAGGAGGACGTCCTCTTCTTCGAGCTGCGCGGCGAAATGGCCTCTTCGATCTACCGGGCAGTCGCGCGTGACGCCCTTCATTTCAAGGCGGATCCGGAGACTCCGGTGCTCGCCCCCGACGCCGACATGACGCGCGTGGGCGCCCCGAGCGCGGCCGTGGCGAGCAGCGGCACGTTGCACTTGCTCGTCCAGATCGACGACGGCGCGAGCCTCGGATACGCCACCTCGAAGGACGGCGGCCGCACCTTCACGTCGTTCTCGAAGAAGGCGCTCGTGCCGAGGAATGCGTGGGAGAGCGGGGCGGTCCGTTCGCCGAGCGTCTTCCTGGTGAACGACGCGCCGTACGTCTTTTACGAGGGCGGCGCGGGCGCGGGCATCGGCCTCGCGAGGTTCACGAAGGACCAGTTCGATCCCGTGTCGAGCGCCCCGTCGATGCGCCCCGTCGATCTCGAAGATGCCTTGTTCTGGCGCAGCGTGAAGACGATCGGCTCCCCGTGCGCGGTGGTGGACGGCGACGCGACGCGCGTCTACGTGACGGCGAACGGCATCGAAGCCGGCACGGCGGTGACGGAAGCAGGCCCGGTGTCCCCGCTGCCCAACGACTCGATTGGCCTCTTCGCGACCTTCGATCTCCAGACGTTCGACCGCTACCCGGCCGGCCCTGTCCTCGCGACGGAAGGAGGCTTGTTCGGCTCCCTCGGCGAGCGCGAGCCATCCTTGTACCGCACGGAAAAGGGCGCGACTCTCTACTTCGTGGCGACCGACGCGACTGGCACGAAGACATCGGGCCTGGCCGCCGCCTCCACGGAGCGATGAAGACAGGCCCTCTGACGATGTGACGATTGTTACGGGTTCTGGTGGGTTCCGCAGCGGGTGGCGTAGTCGGCGGGGCAGGCTTCCGTGAGGAGCCACTCGGTCTTGAAGGTCTCGATCTTCGTCTTCTGATCGGCGGTCGCCTTCGCTTCGAGCGCCGCGATCATGTCGTTCATGCGGGCCGCGCCGCCCTTGTGGGCCGTGAAGAACTCGGACAAGGCCTCGTCCACCTTGTCCTGGCCAATCACGTCGGCCACGTCCTCGTAGAAACAGGCACCCTTGATGTACGGGACGTTCGACCAGAGCGGGTCGTTGAAGAGGTCGATGACGTTGCACGTGGAGGGCAAGGCGATGGTGTTCACGTCCTGGCCCGTGCAGATCGCCGTGAGCGAATCCACGTAGTCCGGCCAGATGTCCGGGCCTCCGACCTTCTCCAGCGAGTGAGCGGCCATGTACGTGACCGTGCCCTCCGAGAGCATGAAGTCCTCCCAGCACGCGATTCGCACGCCGTCGCCGTACCACGCGTGCGCGGCCTCGTGCGCGTGGACCTCCTCGCTGAAGAAGTCGTCGGAGGCGACGTGCACGAACGGGTGGTGCTCCATCCCGCCGAGGCCACCTGGGCCCCAGTTGGCCGACACGCTGCCAGTCTCCTTGCCGAACGGATACGGGCCGTACGTCTTCTCGTAATAGTCAATCGCCTCCAGGAGGTGCGCCGTGCCCTGCGCGACGTCCGCCTCCTGGCCCGCGAAATACCAGGCCGAAACAGCCGTCCCCGCGGTCGTCTTGCCGAGGTCCTGCTTCAGGAAGGCGCCGACCGCGATGCCGGGCATGTACGACGGGGAGTCGATGGTGGTCGTCGTCGGATAGACGGCCACGAGGTTCTGATCATAGCCAGTCACGTTCATCGTGAACGTCACGCCGTCGTCCGGGAACGAGTTGCACGGGAACAGGTTCGAGCAGAAATACGGCCAGATCAAGGATACCCCGGAGTCTCCCATCCAGCCGTCGAACCCGTCCGAGGGGCGCGACGTGAACGTGTACGAGACGTCGATGGTGGCCGGCTTCGACTCGTCCAGCACCTGGATCGCAGCCTTTCCATCGGTGATCTGGTAATCCACGGTCGCGCCGTCGACGGTGAGCTCCACGATCGTGAGGCCGCCCACCTCCAGATTGACCACCTTCGAGCCCTTCGCCGGCCACACGACGATCTTCGCGGTGCCCTCCAGTTTGCCGAGATCGAGGTTCAGATCCGTCGTCAGGATGTCCTGCACGTCGGGCGCCGTGCTCGTGGCGCCGCCGGTGCCGCCGGTGCCTCCGATCGTGCCTCCGGTGCCGCCCGTGGAGCCGCCGGTGCCGCCCGTCGTCGTCGTGGAGGCGCCGCCGCCGCCCGAGGAGCTGCCGGTATCGGAGCCTCCGCAGCCCGTCGCGAGCGCCGCGCCGAGGAGGAAGGCCGAGGTGGAGAACGCCCATCGTCGATTGCCAAGCATCATGATCCACGCTTGCCGGTGCGCGGGCCCGGACGCAAGCCCGGGGCACCGGCGCCGGCCTGGAGCACCGCTTTCGCAGCGATCGCGACCCGCTCGCGGAACCACGCGTGGCCCGGGTCCGCGTGCATGCGCTCGTGCCACACGGCGGCCACCGGGATCTTCGGCACGGGGAGCGGGAGCTCCAGCATCACGAGGCCGAGCTTGCGCGCGAGGCCACGGGAGAGCTCGCGCGGGGCCGCGAAGAAGAAGTCGCTCTCGGCCACGACGAACGGCGCGACCAGGAACGTGGGGGCCGTCATGCCGACGATGCGGCGCTTGCCCGCGCGCTCGAGCGCCGCGCCGATGAAGCCGGGGCCGCTCGTGCCGGTGCGCACCACGACGTGCGGATGCGCGAGCCACGCGTCGAGATCCCATGGCCGCTTCAAGGCCGGGTGACCGCGCCGCGCGAGCACCGCGAACGTCACGCGACCGAGGATGCGCTGCGCGAGGCCGCCGCCCTCCGCGACGTCCGGCGCCGGCAACAAGGCCGCGTCGATCGCCCCGGATCCGAGCGCGATCGGGACGTCGACGGCCGCTCGATCGCGCACGTCCAGGCGCACGCGCGGCGCCTGCGCGGCGAGGGCGTTCATCAGCTCCGGCAGCACGCTCACCACGAGATCGGGGCACGCGAGCGTGAAGGTGCGCGTCGACGTCGCGGGGTCGAAGCCGCCCTCGTGCCGCACCACACGACGAAGCTCCGCGAGCGCGCGCGACAGTGGCTCTCGGAGCGCCTCCGCGCGGGGCGTCGCGACGAGCGCGCGCCCGGACCGCACCAACAAAGGGTCGCCGAGCGCCTCGCGGAGCCGGCCCAGCGCGTGGCTCGCGGACGACTGCGTGAGGCCGAGGCGGCTCGCCGCGCGCGTGACGTTGCGCTCCGCGAGCAGCACGTCCAGCGCGTGGAGCAGGTTCAGGTCGAGCGCGGTACCATCGATGGCGGCCATGGATGAATGAAACCCATCGATTGGACACATGGCAACCCGGCGCTTACGGTGGGCTCTGCCGGCGACGAAAAGGCCGGAGAAACAGCGCCGATCGCGCGCTCCACGTCCCGACTCACCCCCAGGAGAACCTGTCCATGCGCATCTTCGTCACCGGCGCGTCCGGCTTCGTCGGCGGCCACCTCACCGAGACCCTGTCGAAGTCGCACGAGGTGCTAGCGCTGGCCCGCAGCGAGAAGAGCGCGGCGGCGGTGGCGAAGTACGGCGCGCGGCCGGTGCGCGGTGAGCTCGGCGCGGTGCGGCCGGAGGATCTCGCGGGCGTGGACGCGGTCGTGCACGCGGCCGCCTTCGTGGAGGAGTGGGGCACCCGCGAGCAGTTCTGGAGCGCCAACGTGGACGGCACGTCGCAGCTCCTCGACGCCGCGAAACAGGCCGGCGTGAAGCGTTTCGTGCATGTCGGCACGGAGGCCGCCGTGTTCGACGGACGCGATCTGGTGGGCCTCGACGAGACGCGCGCGTACCCCGCGCGGCACCGTTACCTGTACTCGGAGACGAAGGCGGAGGCGGAGCGGCGCGTGCTCGCGGCGAACAGCGAGGCGATGACGACGATCTCGGTGCGGCCGCGGCTCGTGTGGGGGCCGCGCGACACGAGCGTGCTGCCGGCGATCGTGCGGATGGCGGAGGCGGGCAGCTTCGCGTGGCTCGACAAGGGGCGCCGGCTCACGTCGACGACGCACGTCGCGAACCTCGTGGAGGGCCTCACGCTCGCGCTCACGAAGGGCCGCGGCGGCGAGGCGTATTTCGTGACGGACGACGGCGATCGCACGATGCGGGAGTTCCTGTCGGCGCTCGCGGGCACGCGCGGCGTCGACCTCGGGGAGCGCTCCATTCCGGGCGCGGTCGCGCGGCCGCTGGCGCGCACGGTGGAGGGCGTGTGGCGCTTGTTCCGGATCGCGAAGACGCCGCCGATGACGCGGTTCGCGATCGACATGATGTCGGCGACGGTGACCGTGCGGACGGAGAAGGCGCGCGCCGATCTGGGGTATGCGCCGGTGATCTCGGTGGAGGAGGGGCTGCGGGCGATGCGGAGCGCAGAGGCCTGAAGGCCCGGCGCTCCGGAGATCACTGCGCGCGGAGGCTCTTGCAGTCGCCGCCGACTTCGATGCGGCGAGTCTTCTTGTCCGCGAACGCGCTGGTGATGCCGTTCTCGCTGTCGTCGATGATCCAGACGGTCATCGTCCCGTCCGGGTGACGCGGGAAGGTGGTCGTCGTGTTGGAGCCGATGCTCGTCTTGGTCCCGCTGCCGAACTTCGGCTTCTCACCGAGGAAGAGGGGCAGTGTCTTGCCGCAGTCGCTGTGCATTTCGAGCGAAGAGGGGATGAACTCGGGGGCCGGCTGGGGCTGATTGGATTGCCCCGCGTTCGAGCTGCCCGCGTTCGAGCTGCCCGCGTTCGAGCTGCCCGCGTTCGAAGCGCCCGACGACCCGCTCTGCATCGAGGAGCCGCCGCCGCTGGTGCCGCCCCCATACGGGTTGTATCCCTTGGGCACGAAGAAGCAGCCGAGACAGGAGATGGCGAGAGCGGCGAATCCGATGGCAGGCACGTACGACTTCATGCGCGCACGCTCGCCGACCTCCACGCCGGCGTCAATGCCGCGCCGCCGTATAGCTCGCCGGCGCCCCGCGATCACCACACGCCGGGCACGAGACGGTATCTCACCCGGGATGCGTACTCCCTGTATCCAGGCAGCTCCGCCTGCAGCGTGCGGTCTTCGAGGACGGTGCGCACCACGAACGTGATCGCGACCAGCAGCGCCGGACCGAGCGCGCACCAGGAGCCGAGGCCGAACGACATGGCGATCGAATAGAGGATCATCCCGGTGTAGCCCGGGTGGCGGACGTGATGATACGGGCCCGACGAACAGACCTGGTGTCCGCGGTCGTTCTGGATGCGCACGACGCGGGAAAAGTAGCGGTTCGCGGACATGGCCCACCCCACGATGGCCTCTCCGAAGACGATGAGCGCGAGGCCGAAGACGGAGACAGGGAGCGAGACGTGGGACCAGCCGAAGCGCTTGTCCAGACCCCCTGTCGCGAGGAGGGCAATCGTGAGGAGCGTGAGCACGCCGGTGATGACGCGGTCCCAGGATTTCGTGTTCTCCGCCGTGCGCCCGCGTTCGGCGATCAGGCCCGAATCGGCGCGGAGGACGAAGAGCGCGTTCACCAGGATCGCGCCGAAATAGATGCCGAGGAAGGCCCAGGCTTGCCACCACGACAGCGTCCCGGCGGGCACGAACATCGACGCTGCGAGGATCGCTCCGCTCGCGAGGAGCTGAAGGGCGCGGCGGAGCACGCCGCGCGCGTCACCGGATTGTTCGGACGGGCTGTTCGATAACGTGGGCGACTCCATCTGGGCTTTCATGGCTCACCTCATGGTGGGGTGTCATCTCGCGCGAGGTCCCTCGTAGATCATCGGGATTCCGTCCCGAGGCCCCATCGTCGCTCCCCGTCGCGCGGGCAGGGACTCGGCGGAGCTGGCCAGTCGGAGGCGGTGGGAGCGGAGGATCGTGCAGAGCACGATCTTCATCTCGTAGAGCGCGAAGGCGGCGCCGATGCACCGCCGCGCGCCGCCGCCGAAGGGGATGTACTCGAACGGGCTGAATTTGCGCTCCAAGAAGCGCGCCGGGCGGAACTTGGTGGGCTCCGGATAGAGCTCCTCGCGCCGGTGCAGCATGATGGAAGAGGCCATGAGGCCCGTGCCGGCGGGGAGCGTCCAGTCGAAGAATCGAAGCGGCTTGACCAGCGTGCGGAGGATCTCGGGCACGATGGGATAGATGCGCAGCGCCTCCTGACAGACGGCGTCCAGGTACGGGAGCGACGCGATCGCCTCGGCGTCCGGCGAGGGGCCGAGGGCGTCCAATTCGGCGAGCAGGCGCTTCAATTCATCGGGGTCGCGATGGAGCCAGTAGAGGGCCCACGAGAGCGCGACGCCCGTCGTCTCGTGGCCTGCCGTGAGGAGCGCGAGCATCTGATCGCGGAGCTCCGGATCGGTCATCGCGGCGCCGTCGTCGTAGCGGGCGCGCAGCATCAAGCTGAGGATATCGTCGCGCTCCGCGGGGGTCTGCCTCCGTTCGGCCATCGTGGCGTAGAGCAGATTGTCGAGGTGCTCGCGGGCCTTCTTGAAGCGCGCCCACGGGCCGACACCGAAGAAGTCCCGCCGCGTCCAGCGGAGCAATACGATCTCCGGCCGGAGGGACCCGATGAGCCCGAGGACGGCCTCTCGCACGGCCTGGCCCTGCGGCGATGCATGATCGACCCCGATCACCGCCTGAAGGATCACGTCGAGCGAGATGGCCTGTGTCGTGTCCAGCATCTTGAACGGCTCTCCGACCTTCCACGCGGCGACGGCGCGGCGCGCGCTCTCGGCCATGAGCGCGCCGTAGGCCCGCATCCGCGCGCCCTGGAACGGAGGCGACAGGAGCCTGCGGATGCGCGTGTGGCGTGCTCCGCTGGCGAGGATGACCGATGTCTCGCCGACGACGGGAGCGGTGAGGTCCGGTTGATACGGGACGAACGTGTCCGCCTCGGCGGAAAAAATGGCGCGGACGCCCTCCGGATTGCCGGTGACGACGACGGGGCCGAGGGCGGTCGGCAATCGGTACGTGTCGCCGTATTGCGCCTGCGTGCGAAGCATGAGATCCGTCGGATCCGCGAGGTCCCGAAAGAACTTGAAAACGTTGATGTACCGCGGTCCGGGGAGCGCTGGATTCATGGAGTCCTTTCGGATCCTCGCGATGATCGCGAGTCGGCCGAGGTCATGGGGATCCGTGCGGGGCGGTCAAGGCGGCGGTCTCGAATGGGGCCTGCACCAAGCGCGCCGTACCACATCGATGCTCGCGCGGTCGTTCGGGCGGCCTTGCGCCGGAGGCGGCGTACGGTACGAAGAGCTTGGAAGCGCCCGCAAGGTCGGCGTGGTCGCGCGGGGTTCGCGCGCGGGAGACGGAAGCGAATGAACGAGAAGGATACCTCCGAAGGAACCCTCCGACGTCGACTCCTGACCGCCGGGGCCGGGTGGGGGGCGCTGGTGCTGGCCTCCGCGTGCGCCGGGCCGAACACCGGGAAGCCGGCGACGCCGGAGGGCAAATCCGGGGGCGCCGGAGAGGAAGAAGAGGTATCGCCGGCCGAGGATCTGATGCGCGAGCACGGCGTCCTGGAGCGGGCGCTGCTCGTGTACGAGGCGGCCAGTGCGCGGTTCGATCACGGGGATCTCTCCGCGGTGGCGACCGTCGCGAAGACTGCCACTCTGCTCCGGCGTTTCATCGAGGATTACCACGAGAAGCTGGAGGAGCAGTACGTCTTTCCCAGGGTCGCGGCCGCGGGGAAGCTCACGGACCTCGTCGCCACGCTGAAGGCGCAGCACGACCGCGGCCGCGCGTTGACCGATCAGATCCTCCAGATCACGCAGCCGGGCAGCGGCTCTTCACCCGCGGCCGAGCCGCTCTCGGGTCTTCTGCGCGCGTACATCCGGATGTACAGACCGCACGCGGCGCGCGAGGACACCGTCCTTTTCCCGGCGTTCAAAGAGGTCGTGCGAGGTCGCGAGTACGACGAGCTGGGGGAGCGCTTCGAGGAGAAGGAGCACGCGCTCTTCGGGGAGCACGGATTCGAGAGCGTGGTGCAGGAGATTGGCACTCTCGAAGAGGCGCTCGGGATAGGCGATCTCGCCTCGTTCACGCCGCATTGAGGTGGCGGCCGCCGAGCTTCACTTCGGGTGGAAGCTCGGGTCGTCGATCTCTTGCCCATCATCGAACACGATCTTCCCTGGTTTGCAGGGCGGTCGAGTCACGGGCTCCGGCGGGCCGTCCGGCTGACGAGGGGACCGGAAGTGACGCAGCGGGACCTCCGGAGGATTGCACCCGTAATAACGGGCCCACGCCCCGTTCGCGGGAGAACCGCCGACAGCACAGCAGTCGTCCTTGGCGACATCGGCGTAGAGGACGGCGATGATCCCGTTGTTCGGGCAGAGATCCGAGCAGTGGTACGCGAGCTGGACGACCTTGCGATTGCGGACGTCCCGCCCGAGCGGCAGCGGCAAACACCGCCCCTGCTGCGCGAGCAGCTTCCCATTGTCCGCGTGCTTCGCGTCCCCGACGGCGAAGCACGCTTTCACGCCTTCCTCCACGAGCCGTCGGAGAAGGGGCCCTGTCAGCGTCGGTTTGACGTACGGAGCGATGCACTTCGCGACGTCCGCGCACACTCGAGCGTCGTCGACCGGCTGCTCCTGGCTCGTCGTCTGGCTGGCGGACACTGTGGGGGCAGGTGCCGTCGAGGCGGGTGCTGTTTGCGCAGGTGTCGTTGCGGAGGCGGGCTCCGCGGGGCCGGTCTGGTGCGGCCCGTCCGAGCCCGAGGTGCACGCGGCGAAGAGGAGCAGCGGTGAGAGGAGCCGAGTCACAGCGACGTGGCGCGCCGAGAGGAGCGTCTTACCGTGACTCCAACCCTCCTGCGGCTCGCTCACGGCGCCTTCACCGGGGCTGTGGACGGGCCGTCCGTCGGCGCAGGCGGAGCTCCGCTGGTGCCGAACGCGATCTTGGTGATGCCCGCGGCCTTCAGCAGATCGAGCACGTGGATCACGCGGGCGTGCTGCACCTCGGGGTCCGCGCGGACGACGGCGCGAACGTCCTTGTTGTTCGCGAAGGCCTCTTTCGCCACCTCGGACACCGCATCATCGTTCGCGAGCTTCTTCCCGTCCACGACGACATCCCCGTTGATGTGGAGCTCGACGCCGAGCACCAGGTGGGGCGCCGAAGCCGGCGAATCGAAGGACATCGCGCCGGCCGGACCGCCCGCGGAGCAGGCGCACGCCTCCCATCGCCGCCCGTCGGCCGCGCACGACTGCGCGCCTTTCGAGCCGTCCGTGCAGAAGCACTGTTGCGTGGCCCCCGGAGCGCAAACCTTGTTCTCGGAGCACGCCCCGAGCCCGAACGCGAGCGCGACGAGCACGATTGACCAGATACGCATCACTCGTCCTTTACCGCGACTCTCCCCGCGATCCACCGGAGCGTCAAGGCACCTTCGTGGGGCGGCGCTCCCCGTCCACAGGCTCCAAGCGAAAGCTGCGGAAGCGCGCCACATCCCAGCCGGCGTCGAGCGCGGCCCTCCACAGAGAGTTGGAGTCGTCGGTGAAGCGATGGGACAGTACGAGGGTCTTCATCACGTGCGCTCTCCCGGCACCTCTCGCGGCTGCCCGGGACGGGGGCTCGACTGGCTGCCTGCGTCCATCGCCGAGTCGCTAGACGCCCAGCTCTTCGGCGAAGAGCGCGAGGATGGCCTTCCAGTGGCGCTCCGCCTCCGCCGCGTCGTACACCGGAGTGTCGTTCACGGCCCATCCGTGGCGCGCCTGGTAGTGGTCAATCTGGTGGCGCTTGCCGAGCGCGGTCAGCGTCTGTCCCAGGGTGTCTGCCTGCTCCTTCGTGAAGAACATGTCGTCCTTCGCGATGCCGAAGTACATGCGCGCGTTCGCGGAGGCCGCTGCGAGGTGCGGGCTCGTCGGGTCCGCGGTGACGACGCCGCCCGGGTGGATGGACGCCGTCGCCCGCAGTCGATCCGGCATGCGCGTCGCGGCGAGGAACGCGTTGCGCCCGCCCATGCAGTAGCCGACCGCGCCGAGGCGCGACATGTCGACGTCCGCGCGCGAGGCGAGCACATCCAGGCACACGCCGACATCGCTCATCACCATGTCCGTCGTGAGGCTGCCGATGAGCTTGCGCATCTCCGCGACCTTCTCGGGCTGCGTCATCCCCGCAGGGTCGAAGCACACGTGCTTGCCGACGCGGTGATAGAGGTCCGGCAAGATCACGTGGTAGCCGTGGCTCGCGAGCCGCTCCGCCATCGTCTTCAGCGCCGCGCGGTAGCCGAGGCCGTCCATGAAGAAGACGATCGCGGGGCGCGGGCCTTCGCCTTCGGGGAACACCTCAAACACGCTCATGGCACCGTCGGGCGTGGCGACGTCGATCTCTCGGGTCTGCATGCGGGCGATGCTACGGAGTCGGCTTCGATCTCGCCAGAGCCTTTCTCCGCGGAGGGGGACGTGAGCGCTACGGCCCGAGGAAGGCCCGCGTCTTGTCCAGCACCACCGCCCGGTGACTCCGTCTCCTGCGGCGCCCGCCGGAGCCGTCGACTCCGGATCAGAGAAACCCGCGCAGAAGCAGGCCCGCTCCGAAGCTCGCGCTGTTGGCGACGGCCGATGCGGCGAGCGCGCGGCCAGGGTCGCGGGGTTTGGCTACGAGCCAGTATACGGCTGCCTCCAGCAGGAGGGCGGCGGCCTCGCCGACGAGCAAGAAGGTCATTCCGGTGCCGAGCCAGCGCGGCAGGAGCACGTTCATGGAGAGGTTGGTGAGGCTCGTCGCCACGGCGCACACGGCCCCCATCCGCGCGCGCCGATCGGGGTAGAAGGCCGCCACGATCGGAGATTCGATGACGACCGTGATGCCCCAGGCGACGAGGTAGAGAGGGATCAAGCGCCGCGACCCTTGCGCCGCCGCATGAGCGCGATGCCGACCACGAGGGCCACGATGTTGGCGCCGAACACCGGAGCTGCGCCGTTCAGGACGCCGACGGAGCACCCGCCGGAGCTGCCTTTGACGCTGGAGCCGCCGGTCGCGGTGGAGCCGCCGGAGCCGCCGGTCGCACCGCCGGAACCGCCGGTCGCACCGCCGGAGCCGCCCGTCGCCGAGCCGCCGCCGCCCTGGTAGGTGCAGATCGTCGCGTCGTCCTTCCACGGGACCGCGTTCGCGGCCGTCGGACCCGCGTTGTCGGCGCTCCGCATACAGTTCGCATCCAACGGAGTCGTGACCTTGACCTCGGTGAAGTAGTCGACGGAGCAAGCCGAGGAGTTGCAGGCGTACGGCTCTGCGAACCCGTAGCGATAAGTACCTTCGGGCACGCATTCATCGGCGTACGCCGGGTCACCGTTCGCGGTGGTCGTGCAGAAGTCGGCGAGCTTGACGATCTCGCCGCTCGCCGGGTCCTGGCGCAGCATGCCGCCGGGTTGCGGGCAGTTCCCGTCGCCGGTCGAGGGGGCCACGACGACGGTGTTCCCCGTGACGTCGGCGTTGTAGGAGATGGGCATCGCGCAATTCGCGCGCGCGGGTATTGCCGCGACCATCGCCGAGGCGAAGATCAGGGCCGTGACAGGGAGCTTGGAGTGAAGCATGCGCGGGCCATGGGCAGAGTGCGTGCCAACCTCCTTCACCCCCCACACCGCATGTCCAACAGGGCGTCAAACCCGCAGCCGACCACGTCAAGCACGTCGCGGTGAGCCAGACTGAGCCTCCGGAGACGCGGAGTCTGGTTCTTTCGAGGCGACACCGAGCTTCATGATCACCGCGCTCGGGGCGGGGTCACCGGGCAAGTGGCGGCGCCACAGATCGTCGAAGCCGACGTGGTGAAAGCTCGCGAACCCCGCGCGGAGAGCCTGTTTCGAAGCCTCCTCCGGCTCCAGGACGGGGGTGGCGAAATCGAAGATCAAGCGACTGCCGGGGCCGCCGATGGACGCCATGAAGCGGAGGCTCCGGTCCTTCGCGCGCTGATCGATATAGGCCAGGACGCCCTCCCAAACGAACATGGTCGGCGCGCTCCGATCGAAGCCCTGCGCGAGGAGATCTCCCTGGAGCCGGTCCTCGAACTCGCTCGCGAAGTCGCAGGGGACATAGCGGACGTTGCCCGGAATCACGACGCCGGCGCCCGCGAGCAAGCCGCGTTTGGCTTCGAGCTGTAGAGGCAAGTCGATCTCGAAGACGTGCGCGCCGCGCTGGGCGACCTCGGGCATGCGCAGCGCCCGCGAATCGAAGCCCGCGCCCATCAGGACGAGCTGCCGCGCTCCGTGCGAGAGCGCCTCCCGCACGACGTCGTCGATGTGCCGAGTCCGCAGGCGGATGCCGTCGCGAAAGAAGGGCAACGCGAGGAACCGCTCGGTGCCTTCTCGCGCGTGCTCCCCGGCGTCCGCGAAGAGGCGCGCGTAGGGGTCCTCGAACAATCGCTCGCTCTCCGGGAAGTCCGCCTCTCGGGCGCGAATGACGGCGATGGCATAGGCGGTGTCGGAGGCGGTCAACATGGCATTGTCTCCATCGGGCGCCGCGGCGCGGCGAGCCTGGCTCGATTACCTCAAACCTGGCCGGGCGTCGATAGGCTATCAGCTCTCCTGCAGGACGGCGGCGCGCGCGAGCTGGTCCACGCGGCGGAGCAACGTGGGTATCCGGAAGGGGCCGGCCATGGCGCGGATCGCCCGCTCCGCGTCGTCCAAAGACAGCCCTTGAGCGGTGACGAAGAGGGGTTGTGCGCTCTGCCCGCGAAGGACGATTCGGGCGTGGGGCGAGTCGTGAAACGCCTTCTTGGCGACGCCGACGACCGCGCATTGGCCGTCGAGCGCATCGAAGAGGTAGGCGCCGAGGCCCTTCCGACCGTGGCTGTCCAGCAAGACGTAGCCGTCGATGACCACCACGGCGGGCGGCGCCGGCAGCTCGGCGAGGATCTTCAGGATGCACGGCAATTCCCGCCGCCGGAACTCCCCCGGAGTGTACGGCTCGATCGGCCGAACGACGCTCGTTCGTTCGAACACCGGAGTCTCTGCCGGCCAGTCGTCGAAGCCGACGCACGCGACACCCGCGTGGGAGTCGGCATATTGAGCGTCCACGGCGACGAGCATCCGAGGCCTCAGATCTTGCCCCAGCCGGGCAGCGTGGCGGCCTGACGAATCCAATCGATCATCTGCGCTTCGTCGAGGTCGTCCTCGTGGATATCGATCCAGCGGGCGTCCTTGCCCGTGCCGCCGGTGGGGGCGGGCGTGAGGTCGGCGCCGCGGAAGAAGCTCACCTTGACATAGTGAGCGAAGACGTGAAACCCCATGAACCAGCCGCGGCCGGGGATGCCGTAGAACGGGCTGTTCCAGCGGATCCCCTTGTGAACGCCGGGCACGGCGCTCACGACGAGCGCGTCGAGGCGCCGGCCGATCGTCTGCTTCCAATCCGGCATGGCCGCGATGTAGGCCTGCACGGGCGCGTCCCCGTCGGCCTTTCCGACTTGAGGGTTGCCGCCGGAGAGGAGGACGGGCGTCGCAGAGGTCTTCTTGGCGACGGGCTTTGCGTAGGCCTTCTTGGCAGCAGGCATGCGCGGATGCTCCTCTCGCGCCGGTCGCACGTCAACGCCCGCGTGTCGATCTCGTCTCGGCCCGTGCTATGAGGCGCGCCGGAGAACACCGATGACGAACGAGCTCGAAGGCAAGCTGTTTCTCGTGACCGGAGCGACCGAGGGCATCGGGAAATTCGCCGCGCAGGACCTCCTCTCGCGCGGCGCCACGGTCGCGATCGTGGGGCGAAACAAGGAGAAGACGGAGCGGGTGGCGGCCGAGCTGCAGAGCAAGAGCGGCAGTGATCGCCTGGAGACCTACCTCGGCGACATGTCCCTCCTCTCCGGCATGCTCCGCGTGGCGGCGGCCTTCAAGGCGAAGCACGATCGACTGGACGTCTTGATCAACAACGCAGGGGCCGTCTTCACGACTTACGATCTCACGGCGGACGGGATCGAGCGGACGTTCGCGCTCAATCACCTCGGCTATTTCGTCCTCACGACGGAGCTCATGGATCTGCTCGTGAACGCGAAGGGCGCGCGCGTCGTGAGCACGTCGAGCGGGGCGCACCGCATGGGCAAGCTCGATCTCGACAAGGTGGTGAAGCGCGACGGCAAGGCCGGGCTCCCGGCCTACGGCGACTCGAAGCTGGCGAACATCCTCTTCACCCGCGAGATCGCGCGCCGCTTCGGCCCGAAGGGCGTGGTCGCGAACTGCGTGCATCCTGGGTGGGTCAACACCGGATTCGCCCTCAACAACGCCAAGTCGGTGTTCGCGTTCGCGGCCGCCATCTTCGCGCCGCTCTTCGCGCGGACCCCGGCGAAGGGGGCGGAGACCATCCTCTGGGCGGCGACGAGCCCCGAGGCGGCCTCTCTGAACGGCGAGTATCTCCACGACAAGAAGATCGCCCCGACATCGCCTCTCGCCCAGGACGACGATCTGGCCCGCAGGCTGTGGGCTCTCTCGGAGTCGCTCGCACGCCCGTCCAGCGCCGCGAGCGCCGCCGCCTGAACGCCCTCACGCCGGCGACCACGCCTCGCGGTAGGCTCTCTGGCGACGATGTTTCATGTTATGGTCGTCCTCGTAAGCGGAGCATCGTCTCTTTGACTACGTTGCTTCCTCACGAAGGAGACAGGCGAGCATGCGCGAACAAAGCGATCCGCTGCCGACGAGCAGCGGCCGGGCGGTCCGGCTCGATTCATTCGGTGGCCCCGAAGTCCTGAAGGTCGATCATATCCCCGTTCCGCAGGCCGGACCGGGAAAGGTCCGTGTCCGCGTCACCGCAGCCGGGCTGAACCCGATGGACTGGTTCATGACCGCGGATGCGGACACCGCCGCCCGTTTCGGATTGCGTTTGCCGTGCGGATTCGGGACCGACTATGCGGGAGTCGTCGATCAGGTCGGTGACGGGGTGACCGACTTCGCGCCTGGCGACCGGGTGTTCGGCGGCGCCCTGTCGCGCGCGGTCGCCGACTTCGTGGTCGTGGACGCGAGCGGGGCCACCGCGGCGAACGAGGCGCATCACGCTCCTGACGGCGTCGACGACCGCACGGCCGCCGCCCTCACGATCGCCGGACGCACGGCCTACGCCGCGCTGGCCGTGGTCCCGCTGGGGCCGGACGACACGG
Organism: Polyangiaceae bacterium; assembly: GCA_046351455.1. Lineage (GTDB taxonomy): Bacteria > Myxococcota_A > Polyangia > Polyangiales > Polyangiaceae > JADJRH01. Next base: position 400,698 of record JAXLYM010000005.1, on the reverse strand, counting down.
TGTTGATCGGCGGCGCGGCGGGCGGAGTCGGGGTGTTCGCCGTTCAACTGGCACGCATCGCAGGGGCGCGCGTGATCGGCACGGGAGGGGCGACATCGGCTGATTTCCTGCGCGATCTCGGAGCCGAGCCGGTCGCCTACGGCGATGGCCTGGCGGACCGCGTCCGTGCCCTCGCTCCCCGCGGTATCACCGCTGCGCTCGACCTCCATGGAACGGAGACTGCGCATGTCGCGAGGGCGCTCGGCGTCCCTGACAGGCGCATCACCACCATCGCGACCCAGATCGACGGGATCACACCGGCGAACGGCGCCAGCGCGGCCCCCGGCGCCTTGGAAAAGCTCGCCGACCTGGTCGCGACAGGCCGACTCCGAGTGCCTATCGCCGCGAGCTTCCCGATCGAGCAAATCCGCGCCGCGGTCGAGCTCCAGGCCGCCCGGCACGTGAAGGGCAAAGTCGTGATTGACCTCTAGCGGACGTCCGAAGATGGAGAGGCACGCTCAACGGGTCACGCTCCAAAAACCTCCGCCGTGCGGACCGACAGCAGGGCGTGCGCCTCCTCCCGCAGCGGTTCGCCGTGCGCGCTGATCAGATGCCGAAAGGGAAGCGCCAAGAGCCGGCGGAAATCGTCGACGCTGGGGGCGCACGCGTGCAGCCAGGTCGAAGGGATATTGGCCGGACGAAGGAGCCCTTGCGCGGCGAAGAGCTCTCCGCACTGCGGTGAGAAGAATTCGTCGACACGCGTCCAGTTCTGCACCGCATCGCAGGTGATCAAGATCCCCTCTTCGCGCTCGAGCAACATCGCGGCTTCGGGAAATCGGGCCGAAGAGAAGACGAACACCTCACCGTCGCGCAGCGGAGACTCGGCGCCTTCACGAAGGAGCTTGTCGGGACCTCGACTATCCGCGGCTTCTGCGCCGGGCAAAGCCCACAGCGTTGCACCGTAGCGATCCCGGTAAAAGGGATCGTCCCGCCCGTGGAATGCGCCGAGCCGAACGATATTTCGAACGTCACCGAGGGCCTCCAGATGGCGGAGCCCCTCGTCGTCGAGCCGCACCGTATTCAGCAACGTCAGCTCGCCGTCCGTGCGGACGACCACCATGGTGCGACTGGTCTGGATGTCGACTCCGGCATGGTGCGTCTTGTTCGTCCCGACGACGATGAAGACCTCCGGAAACGCCGGATGGAGCCTGCCGTGCGGCCATGCGGGGCTGTAGTGGTGATCCATTTGGGGTCAGCGCGCGCGCCGGTAATGCATGGCGACCGCGCCGCAGCGCAGCGGGACCGCCGAGATCAGCTCGAGCCGTCGCGTGCTGGGCAGTCCGCTCCCGTACAGGGTCGGTCCGTGGCCGGCGATCCTGGGGTGGACGAGCAACCTGTATTCGTCGATCAGATCCAGCCGATCCAGCTCGTTCGCGAGCTTGCCGCTGCCGAGGAGCACGCCCTCCGGGGTCGCGTCCTTGAGCTTCTGCACGCCTGTACGCAGGTCGCCGGCGATGTGGTGGCTGTTGGTCCACGGGAAGGCCGTTCGCGTCGAGGACGCCACGTACTTCGGCTTCGTCTCCAGCTTGACTGCCCACTCGCGAAGCGCCGGCGGCGCCTCCACGTCGCCGCGGGCGACCGCCGGCCAATAACTCTCCATCATCTCGTAGGTGACGCGGCCCCACAGCATCGCTCCGCCTTCGTCCAGGAGGCGGGTGAAGAAGGCATGTGTCTCGTCGTCGACGATTCCTTCCTGGTGGTCGACGCAGCCGTCGAGAGTGACATTGATGCTGAAGGTCAAGAGTCCCATGGTGTCCTCCGTTCGAGAGATGCGACGAGCCGCCGTCAGGCTCCGAGGGCATGAGCCCGATTCCTACGGCCAACCGAGCTGAGCTTCAGGGTTCGTGAGCCTCGCCCACGTAGTGCACGCGCCAGTGGCCAGCGACCATCTCCAGCAGCGGAATGGGCTGCGGCGACATGGCGCGCTGCACGGCCCCGAGTCCACGGGAGATGGCCCGCGCGGCGTCGACGGCGAAGAGGGGCGGACCGGAAGGGCGTGACGGCATCCTTGTCTCCGGCCCGCAAGGGTAGTCAGCGACGCAACCCGTGCCCACAAAAACATGCGTCACCGCGGCGGCGCCAGCGACGCACCGACGCTGCGCAACCGACGATAGAAGGACTCCGCGAGGTCGGGAGTCGGCAGCCCGGCGACCTGTCCGTCTCCCAGCTCGATGACCGTCCACGCTCCATCCTCCCGCAGGGCAACATCCATCGTGAAGAAGCGGCTCGGGACGCGTCGGGCGATGTCTTCGAGCCAGGCTGTCGGCGGCTCGGATTGGACAGCACCGAGATCCGCCCAATAGGCATGTTTGAGGACCATCTGACCGTCGAGCCAGAATGTTCGTATCTCTGCCGCCAGCGGCATGCCGCTCCTCGGGTGGGTGCCGACGATCTGGAGAGGCACGTATTCGCGAAACACCAGGCCTTCGGCGAGGTCCTCCCCCTGCAGCTCCAGGAAGCGGCGTACGACCTTCTTCACGGTCTCCCGGTCGTCGGCGCGAGGGATGAAACACGCCTCGTTCCAGTAGTGTTTCTGCGATTTCACGTAGTCTTTGATCACGATGGAGCCCGAGCCGAACGGACGCAGACAGTCAAAGACGGCGTCGAAGTCGACCGCGTCCCGCACCGGGAGCCAGGTCGAGCGAGGCGTGCTCCCTCCGAGGATGGCGTAGCTCTCGGGCAGATGATGACAGGTTCGATAGGCGAGGGGAGTGTTGAGGAGCTGCACGCCCTTCTGGAGGAGCGCGTGATAGAGCTCTTCGTACCGATTTGCCCGGAACATCCACCCACGGTAGAGGGCCGCACCGGCGTTCTCCGGAATCCGCCGGATCGCCCTGTGGATATCGCCTTCCACCGCCATGGTGTGCTCGAAGAGCGCCGTCGCGAAGTGAGCGTGGGTGGCCGCGCTGCGCTCGGCTGCGAAGTCGGAGTCGACCTGCGACGGTTCGAAGGGTTGGCTACAGAAGAGTACGATGTTCATGCGATGGTCCCAACGTCACGGAGCATCCGGCCGTGTCCGGCTCTGCTCGAACAGGCAGTCCTCTCATCCCACGATGCGTCGATACTTCTCATCGGTGAGCTCCAGCGCGACGGCGACGTCTTCGGGTAAGCCCTTCTCTCGAAGCGCCGCGAGCCGAGCGCGCTCCTCCGGCACCGCCCGCCGGACGTCCTCGTTCATGGGCGCGATCCCGAAGGTGAGGAAATCAAGCATCGAGTCCACGCGACAGGCTGCCTCGTTCGCGGCCCAGGCGCGGTAGAACTTGTCCCTGCCAGCGTCGTCCCGGATCTTGATGCCGATATACTCGATGGCCTTGCGCAGCCTCTCGCCATCCGGCCGCCGAAGCCCGTCGAGCCGTCTGGCGAAGAGCCCCAAGACGAGCCCGGCGACCTCCACGCCGGCGATCGCGTCCAGATCGAAGACATCGAATCGATTCTTCGACGGCGGGCAATCGAGCGCGGCGAGGACGCGGTCGACGACGAGGATCTCGATGGCCGAGATCACGGTGCTCCGATGCTCCGGGTTTTGCCGGTCCAGGGCAGCGAGCACGGCATCCTCGTCCTTGCCCTCCGTGAGCGCCAGAATGGTTTCCTCTCGAGTCATCGGCATCGTGGGCTGTCGTGCTCTTCCGAGCGCACCTCGGTCTCGCCTCCCGCTTGACGAGCCTGGAGATAACCGAGCGCCGCGCCGACCACGAGCGGCAGGAGCAGCACCGCGTCCGCTGCGCCGGAGGCGAGCAAGCCGATGGTGCTCGCGACGTCGCCCTTCATGAACACTTCGAACGAAGCGATCGGGCTGTTCACGACGCTGCCCACGATGATCTGGATCACGGCGGCCGGCATCACGATCAGAAGGATGTACGCGAACCAGAGGAGGACGGCCGAACGCGGAAGTCGCCGCACGATCTCGCTCGAACGGCGGAGCGCCGCTATCGGGCCACGACGCTCCAGCGCGAGGACCGCGAACGCCAGGCACCAGCGCACGGTCACGGGCGCCACGATCGCGCTCATCACGAGGATCAACCCCAACATCATGCCTGGGCTCAGACTCAACAAGACGAGCAAGGAGCCCGCGGAGAGCGTGTGGCCGAGGGACGTGAGGAGCAGGCCGACGGCGAGGCTGATCGCTCCCAAGATGGCCAATGCCACCGAATAGATCAGGAGCACGGTGCCCGTGAACGCGCCGAGCCTGTCGCGCAGCGCGGCGAACACCTCCCGGGCCCGCACGTCGCGCGCGGGATGGACGAGCAACCAGGCTGTGCACTTCGTGATCGCCGAGCTTGTCCATGCTAGCGACACCACCGCAGAGATTTGCAGCACGCCGCCCAGGACGATCTGCGCCACGTTCGCGGAAGACGCTGGCACGAAGCGGAGGATCACGTAGCGCGCGACCACGAGGGCCAGCCAGGGAGAGAGGCCCAGCCCCACGACGCGGAGAAGGACCCAGAAGTGGAGCGCGGTGAAGACCATTCCCCGGAGCACGAGGCCATTTCGAGGCAGCGGAAGCGTGGCCCCGGCGGACGGCGGATGTTGGGCGAGCCGGTCCAGATCGTCCGTGAGCTCGGCGCCGTCTCGATAACGGGCCTCCGGGCTCTTTTCGAGGCATCGGAGCACGAGGCGTTCGAGCTCGGGCGGCGTGTCCGATCTCTTCTGCGACGGTGGCGCGACGCTCGCGCGCTGCGTGGCGAGCAGCACCGCGTACAAGGAGGCGCCGGTGAACGGCCGCTCGCCGGTGAGCAGCTCGTAGAGCATCACCCCGAACGAGAACACGTCGGTGCGGCAGTCGACCGGAGCCCCCGCGGATTGCTCCGGGGACATGTAGCCCGGCGTCCCGAGGATGCTGCCGGCGATGGTCGCGGCGTCGGCGGACGCCGCGAGGTTCCCTGCGTGCGACGTCGGTCCGGGCTCCTCGATGCTGAGGCGCTTCGCGATCCCGAAGTCGAGCAGGATGACGCGGTTGTCCTCGCTGATCATCACATTTTCGGGCTTGAGATCCCGGTGGATGATGCCTGCCTTGTGCGCCCCCGCGAGGCCGCGCGCGACTTCGCTGCCGATGCGTACGACCTCGGCGATCGAGGACAGCTCGCGTCGATCGAGCCTATCGAGCAGGACGTCGCGCAGCGTTCGGCCGCGCACCAGCTCCATCGCGATGAAGGACACGCCGCCTGCTTCTCCGACTTCGTGGATCGTCGCGATGTTCGGGTGAGTGACGGCCGCGGCGGCGCGGGCCTCGCGCAGGAATCGCTGACGGCGCGCGTGGTCGTCGCTGTCCGGGAGGATCTTCAGCGCGACCTTGCGATGGAGCCGCTCATCCTCTGCGAGGTACACGACGCCCATCCCGCCCTCGCCGAGCTTCGCGACGATGCGGAAGGCCCCGATCTGGTCCCCTTTGGCGCGCTCGGGTGCGGGCGCGTCCGCGACGCTCGGCTCCGAGGCCGCGAGGATCGTGGACGCCATGATCGTGGACGCCACGATCGTGGACGCCAGGGCGTCGGCGTCCTCATGAGCGTCGCCGCGGCTCGCTGGCGTATCCGGGTCGAGCCCGCGTAGCCGTTGGTCGCTCATGGTGCAGATGCGGGAGCGTAACGCAATTTCGCGCCGGCTCGCCTAATTCGCGAGGCTACTGCGGGTGCCGTGGGGCGATCCCATATCTGATCACCGGACAGTCGATTGACATTCTCGGCGTGCGCCCGTCGTGGAACGAAGTCCGGTAATCGAGCCGCTACGGATAGCCTCGCGGACGGATAGCCACTCAAGCCAACCTAACCCGCCCAGTCTTCACCCCTTGGCGCTCCGCACGAAACCCCCACAGAATCGCGGTGTCCAACGAGCGGGACGCCGCGAAAGCCCGTTCCTCCCTTCACCTGACCAGGAGAGTCCGCCTGTGCGTCGACTTGCTCAGCTCATCCTCGCGCTCGCCCTGAGCGCATGTACGCAGCGCGCTCTCCCCCCGCTCGCAACCACGTCGACCTCCAGCTCCGCCGCCGGCCCGGCGAGCGCCGCCGAGGATCCGCACATCACGAACGTGCTCCGCGGCCTGCGCCTGTCCGTCGAGGTCGCGGGCCGGCCGCCCGTCCGCTGGACGCCGAGGATCCCCAAGGAGGAGCTCCTCCCGCAGTCGGAGACCGAGTTCGTGATGGGGACGCTCCGCTGGCGCGTGACGTTCAAGCGCGACGCAGGCGGCAAGGCGACCGGGATGACCGTGATCGGGGGGGCCCGGTCGTCGAGGGCACGAGGAAGCCGTAGCAGGCCCGGAGTCGCAAGATGGCACCGCGGCCGCGGCGTGGCGCGACCTGCAGCCATTCTCCGCACCGTTAGATTGCAGTCCAGGACTTCATCGCGAGAGCTCCGCGTCGAAGAAGCGTTCCGCGACCGATAGCACCAACTCCGGGCTTGTAGCACGGCACGCACCCACAATAGCCGCGACTGTCTGCCACCCATACTTCGGCGCATCAGCGACCCAAGCCGCCGTGCGGCCCGCCCAAGCGGCCGACTTCGGTGCGGTTCTCCACACCTTCATTGCCTGGTGAGCTGCCTCTTGCATCGTGTCGGCAGCGGCATTTGCGTGAGCCTCGCACGGACAGGCGGCCCATGCCTCGGCGGCCGTTATTGCGGTTACCGGACCTGCGCGATCCGGATACGCATCGGTCCAGAGCTTCACCGCACCGCGCGCCAGGCAGATCGCGAGCCGCGTCACGACTTGTTCCCAATTCCGACGGTCCTCTGTCTCGGGTACCAAGGCGATCGCGGCTCGCACCCTCGCGCTCGCTAACAGCGCCCCGTCCATGCGCGCTCCGGGGCCGGCGTTGCTTTCCTCGCAATCAGAGAGCTCCAGCGCGGTCGTGACGACGGCTGTCGCAAGAGTGCGTGACAACGTGTCGGACGTGCTCAATCCACTTCTCCTCGACGGCTAGATCTCTGCGATGGCAATCGAACGTTGTCTTCTGCTGTGAACGGGCGAGCAACGCGAGCCCGGCCCCATCAGCCGCAAAACAGTGTTCGGTGGCTTCCGCCGATGGCCTCTGCTGGTAGGAAGAGGCTTCACTTCAACGCGATCGGAGAGATTATCCACCAAGTAGCCTTCATGGCAGAGGACAAGCGTGCCGGCCACCTCGGATGCCTTCGCTTTTCGAGTCGTCGGTGCTCTCACCGTCGGTCTCGCCCCGCCCGTCGGATGCTGAAGCGGGATCCTTGTAGGGGTTGTGTGCTTCCACGAAGCGAAACGGTCTTGCAACTCCACTCTCGGGCACCTCTGTACCGCCGCATTACATGGGCGAGGCCGCCTGTCAGCTAGCGCGGAGTCCCACTTTGCCAAGGCGTTCGAGGAGAGCGTCGCGGTCGGCCCCCGTCGCCGAGGTCAGCGTCTCGATCTCGGCCTCCTCGATGACACCGCCGCCAGAGAGGATCCTCTTGGCGAGGGCGGCCGCGACGGCCGCGGTGGCCGCAGCGGCGTCGAGATCCATGCCGCCGACCTCCGGGATCCCGCGCCCGAGCAGCGGATGGAGAAGCGGGTCGGTGAGGCCTCTCTCGCCCTGACGGAGCCATCGGGCATCGTCTGTGATCCACATGGCTCCAGCGATGTAGTCCTCCTGCTTGCGCACCGCTTCGACGAGCGGCGTGAGGGCCGAAGGGACATTCGCGAGGATGATCGCGGGCGCATCCCGCTCCGGCCCTTCGCCGTAAATGCCATAAGACACCGCGAGGACGCCCGCTGCGTTCCAGTGAGCGGAGACGTAGAGCTCGCAACCATCGCTCCAACCGACCTTACCCCGCGTCGCGAAGCGCTCGTCCACATCACGCTCCGAGCTGGTCACGAGGTTCGGATCGCAGGCCAACCAAACGATCCAGACTTCGATAGCTCGCTCGATGATCGAGGCGCGCGTGGCCGAGGAGAACGCAGCAGTTGCTTGGGAGTCGTTCATGGATGTCATCACCTGCCACGATAGCAGAAAGGTCGTCACGAGGTCCTGTCCGAATTGAAATCGGCCCGCAGGCGGCGCGGCCGCTTTCCCAGTCTCGATGAATCGCTTCCAGATCTCGGCGAGCTTCTCGGCGCGCGCGTGGAGTTGATCCTCGAGATGCGGTCTTCGCCAGCTATGCAAACCGGTGCGCCATGGGGTGGCCGAGGTCATTCTCGTCACCAAGTAACGCCAGTTACTCGACTCTCAGCAACGGCGCTGTTTCGCAGAGTCTTTTCAACCCTGCGTAGAGGTTGCCTTCGCGCAGTCTCAATTTCGTCGTGCCGACGAAGCGGATGAGGCGAGCTCCGGGCCATCCGGGGCCACCCGTTAACGCATCACGGAATGCCTCGTGCCCTCCACGAGCCCCAGAATGGCTTCCTCTCGAGTCACGGGTTTCGGCACTCCTCGTCCGTCGGTCGCATGCTCCTGCGGGGAGACGGGGCGCATATCACAGTTGCCTGGTCAACGTGGGCGTGTCGAGCGCACGGGGCCAGTCCATGCGGTCCCGCCTCACTGGCTCGGCCCCGCGGGTGGCATTGGCGCCTCGGAGAGAGGTGTGTTGCCGGACGTGGGGACGTGCCTCGACAGCCAGTCGACGAGCTCTGGAATCATGCTCTCGACGGCGCTCGAGCCGTGTCCCGCACGGGGTGCGACCAGCTTCCGCCTGTCGGTGCTCCTCGCCATGGCGAGCAGCTCGTCATTGCCCTTCGGATCGACCAGCGCGTCCGCGGCACCCTGGACGAGCAGCACCGGCACGTCCGTCACTGCGATGTTTGCTGCACAGTCATCCATGACCTTCTTCTGAGCCATGAGATAACGCATACTGAAGTGGCGGACGACGAGGGGATCCTCCTGCATTGCCAGGGCCTCCGCGCGGTCGAGGTCGTTCTTCACGGCCGACGGGTTGCTGTTCATGTCGACGGTGAGCGCCGCTGGACGGAAGATGTAATTGGCGCCGTAGACGATATAATCCCCGAAGGATGGCCCCATCCCTTCGGAGTTGATCAACTTGTATGCGGGATTCACCAGGATGGCCCCGGCGAGCGCACCTTTCGAAGTCGCCGCAATGCGAAGGGCAAACGCGGCTCCGGCGCTGTGCCCGAGCAGGAACAGCGGTCTCCCTGCGAAGCGCTCGCCGAGCCGAAGGAGGAGCTCCTGATAGTCGCCGAGGAAGAGCGCGTAGTCCTCGATATCGCCGCGAACGCCCGAGGAGTAGCCGGTACCTCGCGGGTGCAGGATGGCCGTCGCAAACCCAGCCTGATGCAGCGCCCTCGTGAAGCCGGGGTAGAGTGGCGTGGAGGCGATCTCTGGGCCGAGCACATACCAGACGACTCCGCGCGGCTCGGAATCTCCCTCGATCGACGTATACAGATGTTCTCCTCCGGCGCCCGACATGAAGACAGCCGAGGCCGGCGGGGCCACGGGGGGCCTTGTCATGCGGGGATACGAGGCACATCCAGCAGCGAGAAGCCCCAGGGCCAGACCGACAAATGTGTTTTTCATGGAACAGCGTGTTCTCGGAGCATCGGGTTTCCGCGAGGTGCCGCCCGCAGCAAGCAGGCTGCCAGTTGCAAACCCTTGTTGTGCGGCATCCGTAATCGTCGCATGAGGTGCGTGGGGCGAGGCTCCTACTCGAACAGTCTGGGACGAACACTCATATATACTAGCTTGTCGTCTGCACTCCGCTCGAAAAGCCGTACAAAGCGATCTTGTGAGATCACGATCGCCATTCTGTACCGCCCCGCTGCGACCCAGCTAGCCGCTGAGAGATGCCGCGTACCCTTGGTACGTAAGTCCAGCGGCGGGCCGTCGCCAGAGTGTGGCACAATGAAGTCCTTCAACGGTCGTGGTCTCAACTTGGCGCCGAACGCACGAAGTCTCATGCTGTTGTCAAACAATAGCGCTCCGTCTAGGGTGGATGCGCGGATGACCGCAAGAATGTGCTGCTCGAGAGATCTCTGGGCGTTCAGTCTGCCCAGAATGGTCACGGCGGTCGTATTCTCGCAGGCTTCGTGTGTGGCGAGCATTTCGTCCAAATACAGGTCGAGTAGCGACGGCGACTCGTCAAGCCAATGCGCAGACGGAACACCGGACCATTGGTGTTGTCGCTTGGTGACCGAGAAGGCGAGCAGACCGCCGCGCCCCGCAAACCACGCCCCCCTGACTATCTTCTCGATGACCTGAAGACCAGCGATCGGCCGTAGCGACTGCATTGGCGCGGGCGGGTGGTCCTTGAACTTCATGTCAATGTTCTTCGATTCAAGGTGGGTGTGCAAGAATTGAACATTACCGACGTCTATGAGGTCAGCACGGGGTTGCAGTTGACCCTCAAAAAGGAACGCCAATTCCACGGAGAAGCCTTCAAAGAGGATCGTTCCTGGGCCAAGTACTGTTGCGGCAATAAATGCGTACTTCGGTTGTGGCGGCATTTTTGCGGCCATGTCGTGATCCATTCGAATGCCAAAAAAAGGCAGAGGCCGTCCAACGCCTACGACGAACATCCTCTCTTCGACTTTCCGGGCGATTAGATATGTTTCTCCGGCAGACGTGAGTCCAGCCAGCTTGATCAGGTCAGCGGGCGTGCAGTCGACGACCCCATCAAAGAGATATGCTTCCCAGTTATATTCGGCCGGAAAGGTGACGACCGCTACGCTAAACTGGACGTAGTTCGACTCCTCCCTTGCCAAGCTGGCCTGAGTGACGAGCGGCACTAGGGTACCGAGGACGTCTCGGGCCCAAGGAGCCAGATCCGAGGCTAACGAGGGAATATTGGCACACGCGTAGCCGATGATGTCTGAGTCAGAGTTCATGTTGCTGCAGATCTCTCGCGACCACGCCGGGGCTCTGAACCATGCGGGCCACACAAATGTGACGCCAAGAAACAAGGGTCCGCCGAACGTGCCATTGAGCTGCAAGCCCCGGAAGCAAGCAGAGCGGCAGCCAGACGCTCTGCGCAGCGCCGGGGATTGACAGCTCCAATGGCTGGTTGGGGGGCTTCTTCATCTCTGGTCGCATCGAATCGTCCATGGGCGGATACTCCACGACTCGCCCGGTAGTGGATATTCAGTCGGGATGAACTCTATCGAAAACGCGACAGTGAGCTCGTCGGCGAGAGGAACGTTCATGACGTCACGTAAGGTTGCCTCCGCCATGGCGAGCTTCAGATATCTTCGCATGAGTACAAGCGACGGGAACTGCTCCTTCGAAGCATACCACTCAAGCAGATCTCGCGCATTCTTGCTGCTGTTGCACGAGCGGCACGCCCAAACGAGATTATCGCCGGATTCTGGACCGCCCCTATGTTTCGGAATTAGATGATCGGCATGAAGCTTCGGAGGTGGCGTCGCCGCGCAATAGATGCAGCGATCACTCGGCATCTCACGAACATCAGCAAAAAAGAGTCCCGACCTTCATGGTGCCGCCGCGGAGCCCCTTGAAGAGCCTGGCACGAATCATCCAACTCAGCTTGTCGTGCTTTGCGATCCCACGCTGCTCGGCCGCGGTTGCCGCTGCGAGGTTCGCATACGACCAGTGGAGCAGATCGCCGACGGTCTCGATCCGGCTCGGCGTCTTCTTTTTGGTGGGGACTACTGCCGCGGTCATGTCTTGACGGACGCCTTGAAGTGGAGTTTTAGCTGGGAAAAGTCTCGCAAAGAGGCGGCCAGCATCGGAGAATGGATTTCGCTGATGGCAAAGCCCTCGGTTACTTTGTCGTCGGGCCAGACGATCGAGACAGCTTGTTCACCCGCGTAGGCGATGAAGTTGCCGCGCCCCACGCCGTGAACGCCGCCGCCGATGAGCCCAGTGTGGCCGATGTACACGCTACCGTCGGCGTCGCGTAGGAAGACACCACCCTGGCGGCGACTGAATCCAGAGGTCCGGACATCAAATTGACAGTCGATGTTCAGCGGATTGCGCAAAATGTCTAGGCCGACAAATATGTAGCAATGGAGTTGCTGCGGGTGCAACTCGAGCACGGCCCACACCGCGTCGTGCGGGCGCCACCAGACGTCGCAGGTCTGGGTTGCCGGGCGCCACGAAATGTCCCGAGTGAAGTGCTGAGCGCCGGTCTTCCAGTTCGTCCGCAAAGTCTCGAAGGCCGATGCAATTTCGGTTTCGTCCGTCAGGGGAGTGAATGGCATGGTGCCTCCGATGTACCAATGTCGCGATCTTCAGTCCCCCCAACTATGCGATCCGCTGCCCGGTCGGACTGGGCAGTGCGGCGCTCGGCAGTTGGGGATCGGGCTTGACCGCGGCGGCGGCTGGTCTGCCGAACACGGGCGGCGCGGTTCGCCAGGTGAGGCGCCTCTTGCCTGCGATCCCAGTCCTCCACCAGCATGTGCGGAAGCCTCTCACGATCCGTCGCGCGGTCACAAGAGGCTCCGCCACGACGTTGGCTCGGTCCGTCTAGCTCCGGAGGCTTGCTCGTTTCGCCGGTCCGCCTAGCACGCTGACCACCCCGCGCTCGACCCGTCCACGCACGGCGCCTCCTCATCTACGGGGCGCCCCCCGGCCGCGCGCAGCAGAGCGAGCACGGACTTGGGGGGCGCGGGCGCGACGACCGAAGGGAGGAGCGCCGTGGGGGGCACCACCACACAGACCGCTCCAGAGCCTGGTTCGTCGGCCTCCTTCTCCCTTGTCAACGCCCCCTTTTTCTCTCGCCAGCACGTCGAAGGCCCGATTCACCGCTTCCGGCAGCTCGTGCCACCGGGTCCCGCTGCTCGTGCCGGCGCGTCCGACTGCCGTGCCAGCGCCTCCGGAGCCCGCCCAACACGCCCGGCTCCCGGTGTCAGCACCTCCCGATCCTCGTACCAGCACCTCCCGATCCTCGTACCAGCACGTGCTGGTACGCCCGTCCCGACGTGTTGCGCGCGCGTCTGGAAGCGCTGGTACGCCCGACCCGACGTGTTGCGCGGGGATCCGGCCGCGCTGGCACGCCCGTCCCGACGTGTTGCGCGCGGACCCGGCCGCGCGGGTACGCCCGTCCCGAGGTGCTGCGCGCGGATCCGGCCGCGCTGTCGCACCTTTCTTGAAATGCTGAGGCGCGACGCCAAGCCACTGGCACGCAACCTCGACTCGGTAGCTCGACGTCCCATGGCCGATGGGCCTCCTCCCGCACCCCACATGAAGCATTCAGAGAGCCGGCGGATGCGTAAACTGAAACGGTGACGCTTCTCGGCTCACGTAGATGCCACAGCCCTGTAGACAAGGACCCTCCGGACGATACTCTCGCTGTGTTCCAATTCTGGAGGTGGTTACGTGACGACTGAGCTCTCAAAACAACAGCGGGAGATCCTCGTTCAGACATCGCCTGTGGACGACCCGGCGGCGTTTCAAACGCTTCAGGCGAAGGTCAAGGCACGCATGGATCAGATTGTCAAGGAAGTACAGGAGCCCAATCAGCCCGCGAACGATACGCTCGCGGAGCTGCGCGATCTGGCGGTGGCCCTTCACGAGCACGAGCCCAAGCTCGACTCCGTCAACTACGGGGCTGCGAAACGCACCCAGTTTCTCGACTCCATTCGACTGCTCTCGACAGCGCATCACTGGTTCGGAGAGGGCATCAAACAAGGCGCCTTCCGCGCGCGGCCGGTCGGGGACGTGCTCGCCGCCAGTCGGCCATGGCGCGCTCGGCTGAAGGCCTATGGCGGGCACGCCTTCGTGTTCGATGAGACCCTCGCCGAACAGTTCGCCGACGTGAACTCGACCAACACCCTCGATGAAGAGGTCGACGATCTCCTCACGCTCAACAAGCTGGTTGAACAGCACGACTCGGCCCTCCGCGAAGTCGGCATGACCGAAGAGTTCGCTCAACTGGGCAAGACCCTCCTCCAAGAGGCGCAGGGGCGCGACATGGCGGCGATCATCGGCGTGCGGAACCAGAAAGACGCCATCCTGCTGCGCAATCGCATCCTCACCTTCGCGACGCTGCTCGGCCGCGAGGCCCGCGCCGCCGGCTTGAACGCGTGCCACGACGACGAGGAGGCGCGCCGCCGCTTCGAGCGCGCCTCGTTCCGTCAAGCCCTCCGCGCCACCCGCAAGCGCGGCACCCCCAAGTCCGATGAGAGTGCTCCGGCCGCAGAGCCCACGAACGGCAGCCCCGGCGACGCCGCGAAGAAGCCGGCGTGACTCCCCGCTGAGCCCGCGCGACAAAGCGCCACCCCGCGCATTTTCCGCTCCGAATCCGCGGCCCTCACGCGAATTATAGGCATGAGGGAAATCGATCGCTCGGGCCCCACGCCCCCGGCCGTTTCACGCCGCGCGACACCGGCCGAGCTGGAGGCGACTTACCGCATCGTGGCCCCCATCGCGCGGACATTGGGCCGCAGCCTCGGACTCGATGAGACAGCGCTCGACGAGGTGGTGCAGCGCGTGGGCCTCGTCCTCGTCGAGAAGCGCGCGTCCTACGATCCGGCGCGCGGCACGCTCCGCTCGTGGGGATTCGGCGTGGCCTGCAATGTCGTGCACCACGTCTGGACCGCCGCCAACGTCGAGGAGCAGCGCGCCGCCCACGTCCCCGTGAGCCGCCTCCCGTCGCCGCTGCCGACGCCGGAGCAGTCGCTGCGCGCGCGCGAGGCGCTCCGGATCGTGCGCGATTGCCTGTCGCCGGAGCACGCCGCGGTGTTCGAGCTGTCCGCCCTCGGGTGCACGGCCGAAGAGATCAGCGCCGCGCTCCGACTGCCCATCACCACGGTCGAGTGGCGCCTCCGAAGAGGCAGGGGACGATCGCGCCCGTTCCAGCGACCCGCGTGACGCCGGGCCACGTTCGACTCGACTACGAGCTCGGGAAGGGGGCCGAAATGTGCGACTCCGAGATTCTGTTTCGCAAAATCTTCGCGCGTGAGATGGGCGAGCCGGATCCGTTCGTCCTCACGGGGCCGGCCGAGATGGTGGTGGCGGTGCGGATCGAGGCCGATTCGCCGGGGTTCCTCGCGATCGTGGAGGTGCGGGACACGGCCGGCGGCGTGCTGGAGCACTGGGAGGGGCTCGAGCGGAGCTGCGACGACGTGGGCGATCGGGTGATGATCGATTTGCTGCTGGGTGTGTTTTCATCGCCGCCGCAGCCGGCCCCGCCGCCGCAAACGGAGGGGAAGGCGCCGCCCCCGGCCGTGACGAGAGAAGAATTCGACACGCTCCGAAGGGCGACACAGGCGCGTCTCGACGCGCAGGACGAAGCCATCGACGAGCTGCGAGAGCGCAACCGAGCCCTCCAGCGCGCCCTGAACGAAGCGAGGAAGAGAATGGATCTCACGTACGCGATCTCGGCCGGAGCGCTGATGACAGCGAACCTGACGAGCAACGTGGGACCAGGCGCCTGGATTGGCGCCGAAGGACGATTCGGGCCGGTTTCGATGGGGTTGGAGCTACGTGGGGTGTTCCCTGCGACGGTGTATGTGGGCGCCAAAGCGCCATTCGATGATTTCGAATTCAGCTCGGCGACTGCCACGCTCATTCCCTGCGGGCGATACAGCTACTTCTTCGGGTGCCTGGCAGTTGGGGCCGGCGTCGAGGTCCACAACGACTCGAATCCGTCCTTCACACACTCGCTCGCCATCTTCCAGATTGGGGGCCGCTTGGGGGTCGAGATCCCGTTCGGCGACAGCCCCTTTGCCGGACGGGCTTTCGGAGAGGCGCTCTACACGCTGCCTCCGACGTCCGAGAGCTATACGGGCGCCTACACGACCCGCTGGGACCGTCCCAGCGTGGCTGCGTTCTTCGGGGCAGGGCTGGTGTTCAAATTCGGAAACGAGGGAGCAAAGTAGCCATGGAACGGATGATCTGGTTACCGGCTTGTCTTGCCATCGCTGCCTTGTGCGGCTGCAGCAGCGAAGACTGGCAAACCGCCCGCAGCACGGAAGTCACACCCGACGACCCTCTCCCCGGCCAACCGGCTTATTGCGACGGCATCTGCGTCGCGACTCCCCCGGCCACCTACACAGGCCCTTCGCTCTTCTGGATCGGCGCGCCAGCTCTCGTGGAGGGTTGTCCGCCCGAAACTCCCGATCAAGGAATCGAAGGCTACGTCCTGCAGCCGATGCCGCTCCTCTTCGCCCGCGAGTGCCGAGTCACCCCCTCGGACCTCTGCAGTGAAGAAGGCCAGACATGCGCCCCGCTCCCCCGCCCGGAATTCCACGTCTGCATTCACCGCGTCGGCGACGCTCCGTGCCCGGCCGACTACGAAGAGCACACCGAGATGGAACAGACCGGCGACAGCTCGAAGGTGACCGTCTGTTGCCAGAAGGCCCTCCTGCCCGGTTGATGAAACCGCCTTTCACACACGCACACGCCCCCTCCCGACACCCCCTCACCCCAAAAAAAGAACAAAAGAAAAACGGCCAGCCTCCGAAGAGACTGGCCGTTTCCTTTTCAGGTCCGACTCCGGGTCAGCGCCTCACCGGCGCGTGACATCAGAAGTCGTGGTTGTGACCCGCGTGGCCGCCGGCGGCCGGCTTCTCGTCCTTCGGGCGCTCCGCGATCATCGCCTCGGTCGTGAGCATGAGGCTCGCGACGCTGGCGGCGTTCTGGAGGGCCGAGCGGACGACCTTCACCGGGTCGATGACGCCCATGTCGATGAGGTCGCCGTACTGGCCGGTCGCCGCGTTGTAACCGAACGAGTCCTTCCCGTCGCGGACCTTCTGGACCACGATCGAGCCCTCGTCACCGGCGTTCGCCGAGATCTGGCGGAGCGGCTCCTCCAGCGCGCGACGGATGATGCTGACGCCGAAGCGCTGCTCCTCCGTCACCTGGAGACCGTCGAGAGCGGCCTGCGCGCGGATGAGCGCCACGCCACCACCAGCCACGATGCCCTCCTCCACGGCCGCGCGGGTCGCGTGGAGCGCGTCCTCGACGCGGGCCTTCTTCTCCTTCATCTCGGTCTCGGTCGCGGCGCCGACCTTGACGACCGCGACGCCGCCCACGAGCTTCGCGAGGCGCTCCTGGAGCTTCTCACGGTCGTAGTCGCTCGTCGTGTTGTCGATCTGGGCGCGGATCTCGGCCTGGCGAGCCTTGATCTTGTCCTTCTTGCCCTGACCGCCGACGATCGTCGTGTTGTCCTTGTCGATGATGACGGTCTTCGCCTTGCCGAGGTCGCTGATCGTCACGTTCTCGAGCTTGAGGCCGAGCTCCTCCGCGATGACCTGGCCGTCCGTCAGGATCGCGATGTCCTTCAGCATCTCCTTGCGGCGATCACCGAAGCCCGGCGCCTTCACGGCCGCGCAGTGCAGCGTGCCGCGGAGCTTGTTCACGACGAGCGTCGCGAGCGCCTCGCCCTCGACGTCCTCCGCGATGATGAGGAGCTGCTTCTGCTGCTTCGCGATCGCCTCGAGCACCGGGAGAAGATCCTTCATGTTGGAGATCTTCTTCTCGGAGATGAGGAGGTACGCGTCCTCCATCGTGCACTTCATCTCCTCGGGGTTCGTGACGAAGTACGGCGAGAGGTAGCCGCGGTCGAACTGCATGCCCTCGACCACGTCGAGCGTCGTGTCGGCGCTCTTCGCCTCCTCGACCGTGATCACGCCTTCCTTGCCGACCTTCTCCATCGCGTCCGCGAGGAGCTTGCCGATCGTCGTGTCGCCGTTGGCGCTGATCGTGCCGACCTGCGCGATCTCCTTCGCGTCCTTGGTCTGCTTGCCGATGCTCTTGAGGAACTCGACGATCGTCTCGACGCCCTTGTCGATGCCGCGCTTGATCTCCATCGGGTTGTGGCCCGCCGCGACGAGCTTGGAGCCCTCACGGTAGATCGCCTGCGCGAGCACCGTCGCCGTCGTGGTGCCGTCGCCCGCCACGTCGCTGGTCTTCGACGCGACCTCGCGCACCATCTGGGCGCCCATGTTCTCGAACTTGTTCTCGAGCTCGATCTCCTTCGCGACCGTCACGCCGTCCTTGGTGACGGTGGGGGACCCGAAGCTCTTCTCGATGACGACGTTGCGACCCTTGGGGCCCAGCGTGACCTTGACGGCGTCGGCGAGGGCGTTGACGCCCGCGAGGATCAGCGCGCGAGCCTGCTCGTTGTAGAGGATTTCTTTGGCAGCCATTTTTCGTATCTCCTTCGATCAGCCCGATGTTTCCGCGCTTCAGCCTTCGATCACGCCGAGGATGTCGTCCTCGCGCATGATGAGGTGCTCCTCACCGTCGATCTTCACTTCCGTGCCCGAGTACTTGCCGAAGAGGACGCGGTCGCCCTCCTTGACGTCGAGCTTCTTGACGGTGCCGTCCTCCAGCACCTTGCCGTTGCCGACGGCGACGACGAGGCCCTCGATCGGCTTCTCCTTCGCGCTGTCCGGGATGATGAGGCCGCCCTTGGTGCGCTCCTCCTCCTTCACTCGCTTGATGATCACGCGGTCCTGAAGCGGTCGCATCTTCATGGCTTCGAGCTCCTTCTCACTTCGTCCGTTGAACGGGCGGCACACGTCGGCCGCCCTCCGAATGGCGCCCGCACAAACCACCCCAGTCAGCCATGCCCCGAGGGACACGCGCTGGGCGTCCTCTGCGGACGCAGTCCCCGTTGCCGAGGCCCAGGCTGCTGGGTGGTGGATTGTTGGCACTCACGAGACGCGAGTGCCAGCGAGCGGGGCGCACTCTAGCCACCCACCTTTTCCTGTCAAGGCGGGCGAAAAGGTTGGGTTTCACGCGCTGGCAGCCTCCCCCGACGCTGGCTATAACCGGCAGGATTTACAAAGAATTGTCCGCGTCGACAGCTGGCGTCCCTCCGCGCGCGTCCGTTACAACGAAGAGCATGGGACCGGCCGCGCGACTCGATGACCGACCCCGCGGCGGCCGGATCTCACACCCAGGAGGTCCAAGGTGAGCGCCCCGATCGCAGTCGCCCCCAGCTTGAGCCACTTCTTCCACGACGTGGTGAACGACGCCCTGCGCGCTCGGCACGTGGAAGCCACGCCGGAGGCCTCGGGCTACCTCGTCAGCCTGCTCTGCGAGTACGCCCACCCGACCGAAGAGGCGCACTCCACGTTCTCGGAGCCGCTCACGTTCCTGCTGCGCGACGCGCTGGAGGCCCCGGGGCCCGAGCGGCTGCGGAGGCTGCGCGCGCTCGGCGACGGGGTGCTGTACGCGATCGGGTTCTTCGGCGAGCACCTCACGGCGCGCGGGGCCGACCGGAAATACATCGAGCAGGTCGGCGCGACGGCGTACCAGCACGCGGCGGCGATCGTGCGGATCAAGCTCTCGCGGCACGGGGAGCCCCCGATCTTCTCGGAGCTGTCCACCAAGTTCGAGCGGTTCGCGGCGGTGCTCGGCGACGTCGCGGAGGACACGCTGGGCGCGATGGTGCGCGACTCGCAGAGCCTCGTGAAGGTGTACGAGCGCTGGATCCGCACGGGATCGACGCGGCTCGCGGACGAGCTCGGGATGCACGGCATCGTGCTGGCGCGCGGCGGCACCGGCTGATCGTGCCGGGCGCACGGCCTTCGCGATCGCGGAGGCCTCGTCGATCCTCGTTCGGCTCACGATCGCGAGTGACAGGCGCGTGACGGGCGCGTGGTAGCCTCGCGCCGATGGGCTTCGTCTCCTGGCAAGGCGCGCTCGCCGTGACCGCCGCGGTGCTGATGACGGCGTTCCTCGTGAACCGCTTCGCGCCGAGGAAGCGGCTGCACATCCGGCGGCTCGTCGTGCTGGGGCTGCTCTACCTCGTCGGCATCTTCGTCACGATCGTCCTCGACGCGCTCGGGCAGAAGGGCGCGGGCGACACGACGCGCGTCATCGCGGATCTGCTCGGCGAGCTGTCCGTCATCAACGTCGGCGCGGTCGTGCTGTTCGATCTGGTGCTGCTGCGCATCGGCATCGATCCGGCGGTGATCGTGACGGATCTGGTGATCGGCGCGGGGTACCTCGTGGCCTTCATCTCCACGCTCAACCGCTCCGGCGTCGACCTCTCGAAGATCGCCGCGACGAGCGCGGTGGTGACGGGCGTGCTCGCGATCGGGATGCAGGCGACGCTCGGCAACATCATCGGCGGCGTGGCGCTTCAGCTCGACGACTCGATCCACGAGGGCGACTGGATCCAGCTCGAGAACGGCAAGCAGGGGCGCGTGCGGGAGATCCGGTGGCGCCACACGGTGATCGAGACCCGCGACTTCGACACGATCATCCTGCCGAACGCGACGCTGCTCTCCGCGAGCATCACGATCCTCGGCAAGCGCGACGGGAAGATCGCGCCGCACCGGATGTGGGTCCATTTCAACGTGGACTTTCGCTACAGCCCAGCCGAGGTGGTGGCCGCCGTGGAGGCCGCGTTGCGCGCGGCGGCGATCGAGGGCGTGGCGCAGGAGCCGGCGGCGAGCTGCATCTGTTACGACTTCGCGCGGGCGGAGAATGACAGCGTCGCGCGGTATGCGGTGCGTTACTTCCTCACGGATCTAGCGCGCGATGATCCGACGTCCTCGCTGGTGCGCACGCGGATCTTCACGGCGCTGAAGCGGGCCGGGTTCCCGCTCGCGGTGCCGGCGACGCAGGTCTTCGTGGAGGAGGACGACGTCGAGCGGCGCGAACGAAAGAAGCAGCGCGAGCTGGAGAAGCGCCTCGCGTCCCTCGAAGGCGTGGAGATCCTGAAGCCGCTCACGAAGGCGGAGCTCACGACGATCGCGGAGGGCCTGCGCTACGCGCCGTTCGCCGCGGGCGAGACGATCACGAAGCAGGGGGCCGTCGCGCACTGGCTCTACATCGTGACGAGCGGCACCGCGGAGGTGCGCGTGAAAGGGGAGGGCGTCGAGCGCACGGTCGCGAAGGTGGAGGCGCCCGGCTTCGTCGGAGAGATGGGCCTCATGACCGGGGAGCCGCGGCTGGCGACGGTCGTCGCGAAGACGCCGGTGGAGTGTTACCGGCTCGACAAGGAGGGCTTCCAGAAGATCATGGCGGACCGCCCGGAGATCGCGGGCGAGATCTCGGCGGTGCTGGCGCAGCGAAAGGTGGAGCTGCAGATCGCGCGCGAGGGCTGCGACGCCGAGGGCCGCGAGCGCCGCATCGCCGACGCGAGGACGGAGATGCTCACCACGATCCGCCGCTTCTTCGCGCTGGACGCCGCCGACGGGGAACGATCGCAGCGCTAGCTACGGCGCCATCCCTTGATCGCGGTAGTACGCGACGGCGCGCGCGATCGTGTCCGCGAGCGGAGTGCACGGGAGATCGAGCTCGGCGCGCGCCTTCGAGCTGTCGAAGTAGGCCGGGCCGAACACGAACTTGGCGCTCTTCACCGTCGCGCGCGGCTCCGTGTGCGTGACGTGATCGCTGATCATCTCCAGGCCCGCGGTGAGCCCGAGGCCGAGCCAGTTCGGGATCGGCACCTTCGGCACGGATTTGCCGGCGGTGCGGCACACGAGCGTGACGAAGTCCTTGAACGTGATGTTGTGGTTGCCGAGCAAGTAGCGCTCGCCGACGCGCCCCTTCGTCTCCGCGGCCACGTGGCCCGCCGCGACGTCATCGACGTCGACCGCGCAGAAGCCGCCCGCGGGGAGGCCGGGGAGCTCCCCCTTCAGGATCGAGACGATGACGCGCCCCGTCGGCGTCGGCGCGAGATCCCGCGGGCCGAAGGGGAACGCGGGGTTCACGATGACGACGGGCAGGCCCGACTCCGCGAAGCGCACCGCCGTCCGCTCGGAGAGGTACTTGGAGAGGATGTACGGGTTCGCGTCGTCGTAGAGGTTGAACTGCACCGTCTCGTCGGAGGGCGCGCCGTCCGAGCGGCGACCGACCGCTGCGATCGAGGACGTGTACACGACCCGCGGGACGCGCGCGGATTTCGCGGCGAGCAGCGACGCCGTCGTGCCTTCGAGGTTCACGCGGTAGAGGTGCGTCGGGTCCGGCGTCCAGACCTTGTAGACGGCGGCGAGGTGATAGAAGGCGCTGCATCCGTCGAGCGCGCGCGCCATCGCGACGTAGTCGCACACGTCGACGGTGACGCGATCGACCCGCGCGGCGGGCAGCTCGTCCAGGTTCGCGGCGCTGGCGCCCGGCTCCACGAGGGCGCGGACGTCCCGCCCGTCGGCGAGGAGGCGGCGAACGACGGCGGAGCCGATGAAACCCGTGGCCCCGCTCACGGCAACGATGTCGGCCATGCCTTCCGCAGTAGCAGAACGAGGCGCGGTTGGTGCTCGAATTCGCGCGGCGCCGGCGCGGGGCGCGGGTGGTCCGCGCACGGTTCTCGCGGCGTCACGGATCACGCTCGCGTCGTCTTCTCTTGACCGCGGAGCGCCACGCGTACTCTCATTCGCGCGCCATGGCGCCCCGATCGAAGAACTCCGCCGCACCGCTCGTCCTCGTCGCCGAGGATGAGCCGGCGATGCTGAACCTCGTGACGAACCACCTCCGCGGTCGCGGCTACAACGTGATCGAGGCGTCCGACGGCGACGAAGCCTTGGAGCTCGCGCAGAAGCACCACCCGGCGCTCGTCGTGCTCGACGTGATGATGCCCGGCATGAGCGGCTGGGAAGTGTGCAAGCGGGTGAAGGCGAACAAGGAGAGCGCCGGGCGCACCGGCGTGATCATGCTCACCGGCATCGGCGAGAGCCTCAACGACATGACGTCGCCGCTCTTCGCCGCCGACGCCTGGCTCGACAAGCCGTTCTCGCTCGATCAGCTCGACTCGAAGATCGACGGCGTGCGCGCGAAGCTCGGCCTGCCCGACCAGACGGTCATCGCTGCGGCGAATGAAGTCGCCGCGGCGGCGAAGAAGCTCGTCGCTGCGGCGAAGAGCGGCGCCGCGAAGAAGGCTGCGGCGAAGAAGCCCGCCGCCCCCGCGAAGAAGGCTGCGGCGAAGAAGCCCGCGGCGAAGGTCGCGAAGAAGGCGGTCGCGAAGGTGGCGAAGAAGCCTGCGGCGAAGGTCGCGAAGAAGGCGGTCGCGAAGAAGGTCGCGCCGAAGAAGCCTGCGGCGAAGAAGCCCGCTGCGAAGGCCTAGCTCGCCTTCGGTCCCTCGCGCGCGAGCGCGATCTTTCCTTTGCTCTTCGTGCTCCGGGAATGTCGGTGCGCCTCTCGGCGTAAGCCGCGCCCGCCGCGCTCGTTGGTGCGTTCGTCGTCAGCACGGGCGCGCTCAGGGCCCACGGAACTTTCAAGCGCGGAGCACGTCCACAGGTAGAATGGGCTCGGAGGCATCGTGAACGCTTCTCGCGAACAGGGGCTCTCTCGCATCCGGCAGGCCGCCAGCGTGGTGGAGCTGCGGATGCGGCTCGCGCGGGTCGTCCGCGTCCTTCCCTATGTCTTGATCGTCGCGTTCATCGTCGCCGCCGCGACGCTGGCCGCGCGCAAGCTCCTCTTCACGCACTTCTCGGAGGCGCGCGCTCGTCAGGTGCTGATCGCGACGGGCGTCCTCGCGGTCATCGCGCTGATCGTCGCGGCCCTGCGTCGCCTCCCGCCGCGCGCCGGGACCATCGCGCTCGATCGGACGCACCGCCTCTCCGACCGGCTGACGAGCGCGCTGGCGTTCGCGGACGTGGGCCCCTCGGAGCGCACGCCGATGATGGACGTCGCGATCGACGACGCGTGCGCCCACACGACGAACCTCTCCCCGTCGAAGGCCGCGCCGATCCGCGCGCCGTGGGAGCTGCTCGTCGCGCTCGGTCTGCTGCTGCCGCTCGTGGCGCTCGCCCTGCTGGAGATCCGGATCGCCGTGCCCGTCGCCGCGCCCATCGCGAAGACGATCGACGCGCCGCCGATGTCCCCGGACGACATCGAGCTCTTCAAGGAGGCCGCGCGCGAGCTCGAGAAGCAGAACACGTCGCCGGAGATGAAGGCGGCGATCGACAAGTTCAACCAGCTCATCGAGGACCTCGCGAACAAGCGCCTCGACCGCACCGAGGCGTTCCGCCGCATGGAGGAGCTGGAGCGCGACCTCATGAAGGGCGCGGAGGCCGACGCGAAGAAGCTGGAGCAAGAGCTCAAGAACACGGGCATGGAGCTCTCGAAGAGCGATCTCGCGAAGCCCATCGGCGACGCGCTCCAGAAGAAGGATCTCGCGAAGGCGCAGAAGGAGATGCACGCGCTCGCGGAGCAGATGAAGGCCGGCAAGAAGGTCGACAAGGCCTCGCTGGACCGCCTCCGCAAGGCGATGGAAGCGGCGTCGAAGCAGCGCAAGGACTCGCTCGCCGCGATCAACGAGAAGCGCCAGGAGCTGCGCGACGAGATCATCAAGAAGAAGGAAGAGAAGAAGAAGAAGCAGGAGGACGCGGACGCCGGCGCGAAGGACGACGATCCCGAAGAGCAGCTCATCAAGAACAAGGAGCGCGAGCTGGAGAAGCTCGATCGCGAGGCCGAGCAGCAGGAGCGCGCGGGCCGTCAGCTCGACCGGCTCGATCGCGATCTCGCGAAGGCCGCCGCGGATCTCGCGAAGGAGATGGGCCTCTCGGCGGAGGACATGGAGAAGGCCGCCGAGGACATCAACCGCATGCAGCAGGACGAGATGTCCGACAAGGACAAGGAGGAGCTGCGCAAGCGCCTCCAGGAGCTGCGCGAGCTCCTCCGTCAGCAAGGTCAGGCCGGCAAAGAGCGGCTCAAGCGGATGATGAAGTTCGGCAAGCGCGCGCGCGGTCAGGGCGGGCAGCAGGGCCAAGGTCAGGGGCAGGGTCAGGGCCAAGGCCAGGGGCAAGACGGCGAAGACGGGGAGGACGGCGATCAGAAGAGCGGTCAGAACGGCCAAGGTCAGGGGCAAGGCCAAGGTCAGGGGCAGGGCAAGACGCTCACCGTCGGGATGGGTCAGGGCGCAGGGCAGGGGCCCGGCGAGATGCCTGGTGGCGGCGCGGGCGACGGCGCCGGCCAAGGCCAGAACGGCGGCCCCGCGGACGGTCCGCCCGGAGGTCAGGGATGGGGCGTCGGCCACGATGCGAACGTGAAGGGCGATCGAACGGACCTGAAGAGCTCCACGAACGCCACCCGCGCCGAGGCGCAGGACACGGGCCAAGGGCCTTCGAACAGCGAGGTGATCCTCGCGGCCGCCGAGCGCGGCTTCAAAGGCGGGCCCTACAAAAAGGTGTACAAGGACTACCGGACCTACGCCGAGCAGGAGATCAACAAGGACGAGATCCCCGACGGGTATCGCTTCTACGTCCGGCGTTATTTCCAGCTCATCCGGCCCCGGGAGTAGCTCCCCGCTATCCCCTTCTTCCGCGGAAAAAAAGAACCCCCATGGCAGAGAAGACGAAAGAAGCAGCGCGCGCTGATGTCGATGCCTTCACGAAGACCATCGGTCTGCTGCGTGAAGAGGTCGGGAAGGTCATCGTCGGCAATCGGGAGATCGTGGACGGCGTGCTCACGTGCATGCTCGCCGGATCGCACGCGCTGCTCGAAGGCGTCCCAGGTCTCGGCAAGACGATGCTCGTCCGCACCCTGGCCGAGGCGCTCGCGCTGAATTTCTCGCGCATCCAGTTCACCCCCGACATGATGCCCGCCGACATCATCGGCACCACGGTCATCGAGGAGACCGCGGGCGGACAGAAGTCGTTCTCGTTCCGCAAGGGCCCCATCTTCGCGAACATCGTCCTCGCGGACGAGGTGAACCGCGCCACGCCGAAGACGCAGAGCGCGCTCCTGGAGGCGATGCAGGAGCACCGCGTGACCGTCTCGAAGACGAGCTACATCCTGGAGGAGCCGTTCTTCGTCCTCGCGACGCAGAACCCGCTGGAGAGCGAGGGCACGTACCCGCTCCCGGAGGCGCAGCTGGACCGCTTCTTCTTCAAGCTGCACGTCGGCTTCCCCGGCCGCGAAGAGCTGCACTCGATCCTGGAGCGGACGACGGGCGTTGCGACGCCGCAGGTGCGGCCGGTGCTCAACCAGCAGCAGATCCTCGGCATGCAGAGCCTCGTGCGCGAGGTGCCGATCTCGCGCCACGTGCAGGACTACGCGGTGCGCCTGCTCCAGTCGACGCACCCGACGCACGACGCGAGCCTCGACATGGTGAAGCGCTTCGTGAAGTTCGGCTCCTCGCCTCGCGGCGCGCAGGCGCTGCTCCTCGCCGCCAAGATCCGCGCGCTCTTCGAGGGGCGCTTCGCCGCGGCGATCGACGACGTCCGAGCGGTCGCGCTCCCCGCGCTCCGGCACCGCGTCCTCCTCAACTTCGAGGGCGAGGCCGAGGGCGTGAAGACGGACGACGTGCTCCGCGAGATCATGAAGCACCTCCCCGAGACCGTGAAGTAAGGCGCAAGGAAGAACGAGCGCATCGGTGGGAATTCTCGACGTCTTCAAGAAGGCAACGAGCCCTCTCTCTCGGCGCCTGGCGCCCCTGTCGCGCCGCTTCGCCCCGATCAAGGTCGACGAGGACCTGTTCGACGACGAGTTCCAGCGGAAGCTGGAGATGCTCGTCATGGTGGCGAAGCGCGTCTTCTCGGGCGCGATGCGCGCGGAGCGCCGCTCCAAGAAGACCGGCTCGGGCGTGGAGTTCGCCGATCACCGCGACTACGTGCCGGGCGACGACTTCCGGTACCTCGACTGGTCGGTCTACCAGCGCTTCGATCGCCTTCTCATCCGCCTCTACGAAGAGGAAGAGGACCTTTCGATCTACTTCATCGTCGACGCGTCCTCGTCGATGGGGTTCGGCGACGGCGAGAAGCTCCGCCAGGCGAAGCGGCTCTGCGCCGCGCTCGCGTACGTCGGCCTCGCGAACCTCGATCGCATCGCGATCGTGACCGCGACCGACGAGATCAGCGGCCGCATGCCGACCACGCGCGGCAAGGCGCGCATCTTCCGGATCTTCCGCTTCCTGAAGGCGATCAAGGCCAACGGGACGACGGATCTCGGCGACGCGATGAAGACGTTCGTCGCGCAGCACAAGCGCCGCGGCCTCGCGGTGGTCCTCTCCGACCTCTACGATCCGGCGGGCTTCGAGCGCGGGATCAACACGCTCCGCTACAACAAGTTCGAGCCGTTCGTGCTCCACATCGTGGATCCGCACGACGCGCGGCCCGATCTCAAAGGCGACGTGCGCGTGTACGACTGCGAGACCGGCGACGAGCGCGAGGTCACCGTCACCGCGAAGGTGCTCGAACGGTACTCCGCCGCGTACCAGGAGTACCTCGACGAGATCCAACGCTTCTGCGTGTCGAAGCAGGTCGATTACTTCCGCGCCGACGTGAACACCCCCTTCGACGAGCTGATCCTCCGCGTCTTCCGCCGCGGCGGGTTCCTGAGGTAGGCCCATGACGTTCGTCGGGCTCCCCCTAGCCACGCTGCTGCAGATCGGCGCCCTCGCAGGCGCGGTCGTCGTCGTCTTCTACATCCTCAAGCTGCGCCGGCGCCCGATCGCGGTGCCGTTCTCCAAGATCTGGGAGCGCATCCTCCGCGACAAGGAGGCGACGAGCCTCTTCTCGCAGCTCAAGCGCCTCCTCTCGCTGCTGCTCCAGCTCGCCCTGCTCGCGCTCATGCTCGCGGCCCTCGGCGATCCGCGGACCGCGGTGAACCTGATCGAGAGCCGCAACATCGTCGTCCTCATCGACGCGAGCGCGAGCATGCGATCCACGGACGTCGCGCCGACGCGCCTCGACTCCGCAAAGGAGCGCGTCAAGCAGATGGTGCGCGGCCTCTCGGGCAGCGATCGCATGCTCATCGCGCAGATGGACGCCGCGGTGACGCCGCTCTCGACGATGACGAGCGAGGTGGCCGATCTGGAAGCGGCCGTCGCCGCCGTCGCGCCGACCGACGCCGCGGCCGATTTCCCGAAGGCGCTGCGCTTCGCCACGGACACGCTGCGCGGGCTGACGCGGCCCGAGATCATCCTCGTGAGCGACGGCGCGCTCGGTGACCCGGTGGACGCGGCCGGCCCCGTGCACACCGGCGACATCGACGTCTCGTACGTGGGCATCGGGAACGGCGGCCAGAACGCGGCGATCACGAACTTCGCCGTGCGCCGCTACCCGCTCGACAAGAGCCGCTACGAGGTGATGCTCGAGATCACGAACACGAGCGATCAGCCGATGGAGGTCGAGCTCTCCCTCTTCGGCGACGGCACGCTCATCGATCTCACGCGCGTGCGGCTGAAGGAGAAGGAGCGCCTCCCGCGCTTTTATCCGAACCTCTCCGGCGCGTCGCACACGCTCGAAGCGAAGCTCGCGCTCCCCGAGGGCGGGAAGGACGTGAACCCGGCCGATGACCACGCGTTCGCGCTGCTGCCCGAGCGGCGCCGCGCGCGCGTGCAGGTGGTGTCCGCGGGCAACATGTTCCTGGAGGCGGCGCTCCTCCTCGACGAGTACCTCGACGTCACCACGACCCCGGTCAGCGCGTACCCGGCGAAGGGCACGTTCGACGTCACGATCTTCGACGGCGTGTCGCCGCCGATCGCTCAGGGCAGCGGCGGCCTGCTCTACCTCAACCCGACCGGCGAGAACCTCCCGTTCTCCGTCGAAAAAGAGGTCAAGGACGACGATCCGAACAACCGGCTCGGCTTCGACGAGGTCGACACGAAGAGCCCGCTGGTTCGGTACCTCTCGCTCGGCGAGGTCAACGTCAGCCGCGCGCACCCGCTGAAAGGCGAGAAGGAAGATCGCGTCGTCGGCAAGAGCTACCGGCACGGCGCGCTGCTCCTTCAGGGGCGCAGGCCGGGCAACAAGTTCGTCGCGCTCGGCTTCGACATCCGCGAGAGCGATCTGCCGCTGCGCATCGCGTGGCCCGTGCTGCTCCTCAACACCATCAACGACTTCGTCGAAGAGGACACGAGCTACATCTCGTCGTTCCGCACCGGCTCCGTGTGGAACATCCCGGCGCCCTCTTCCGCCGACTCCGGCGTGCTGGAGCTGCCGGACGGATCGAAGCGGACCGTGCCGGTGAAGGACGGGCGCGCGGTGTTCCTCGGGCAGAACGCGGGCTTCTACAAGCTCACGACCGGCGTCACGGGCGCGGAGGAGACGAGCATGTTCGCCGCCAACCTCGCCGACGTGACCGAGAGCACGATCACCGGGCAGCAGCAGGTGACGATCGACGGTAAGCCCGCGGGCCAGCCGAGCGAGTTCAAGATCGGCGTGCGCCGAGAGATGTGGGTCTACCTGCTGATCGCCGTGATCATCGTCACCGCGATCGAGTGGGCCACGTTCCACCGCAGGGTGACGGTATGAATCAGAGAAGGTGGCGGATCGCCGCGTGGATCATCAGCACGCTGGCGCTCCTGGGCATCCTGTTCTGGGCGTACCGCAAGTACGTCCTCCTGCATCCGGATCCCACGCTCTCGTGGATTCGCAACGGCACGACCTACGAGCTCTTGAACCCCAAGATGCTCGGCGTCGGCATGCTCGCGCCGTGGTTCCTGATCGTGATGTCGCAGTCGCTGGCGGATCTGCCGGCGGTCCAGCGCGTGATCAGCGTGCTGCTCCGCGTGGCGTTCGTCGCGATGCTCGGCCTCGGCCTGTCGCGCCTCGCGCGGACGGCGACCACCGAGAAGGCGTGCACCGTCTACCTCATCGACGTCTCCGACTCCGTGCCCGACGAGGCGCTGAAGGACGCGCAGGACATGCTCGCGCGCGCCTACGCGGAGAAGCCCAAGGAAGGCGTCATCAAGGTCATCACGTTCGCGCGGCGGCCCCGCGTCGCCGATCAGAAAGAGGGCGACGATCCCTCCAAGCCGCCGACCGTCGAGCGGCACATGGACGCGAAGGGCGAGCGCGGTGAGCTCGGCGCCGGCACCAACCTGCAGGCGGCCCTGCAGCTCGCGTACGGCCTCTATCCGCCGGGCTTCCTGAAGCGCGCGGTGGTCCTCTCGGACGGCGTGCAGACCGACGGCGACTTCCTCGCGGAGGCGAACCGCGCGAAGGAATTCGGCATCCGGCTCTTCGCGGTGCCGTACCGCCGGCCGACGCCGCCGGAGGTCGCGATCCGCGAGCTGCGCATGCCGGAGCGCGTGAAGGTCGGCGAGACCTTCGAGATCCACGCGGACATCTACGCGAGCCGCGCCACCAAGGCGAAGGCGAAGCTCTACCAGGGTGAGGCGCTCAACGGCCTCGACGGCATCAAGGATCTCGATCTGAAGGCCGGCCCGAACGACATCGTGTTCAAGAGCGTGAACCGCGTCGCCGGGCAGATGACGTACGTGCTCGAGCTTTCGGACATCGGCGAGGACACGTTCAAGGAGAACAACCGCGTCGCCACGACGATCGAGGTCCCGGGGCGCCCGGCGGTCCTCTACATCGAGGGCTCTCCGCAGCACGCGACGCCCCTCGCGAACGCGCTCACCGCGCAGCAGTACGACGTGGACGTGCGCCCGCCGGCCGGCATCCCCGGCTCGCTGAAGGAGCTGGAGCGCTTCGATTTCGTGGTGCTCAGCGACACGCCGCGCGAGGCGGTGCCGCTCCAGGCGCAGGAGCTGATCGAGCAGTACGTGAAGGACCTCGGCGGCGGCTTCCTCTTCGCCGGCGGCGAGTCGGGCTACGGGCTCGGCGGCTGGTACCACACGACGATCGAGCGGATCCTCCCCGTGCGCATGGACAACGAGCGCAAGAAGGAGATGCCGAGCGTGGCCATGTGCCTCGTGATCGACCGCTCCGGATCGATGACGGGCCTGCCTCTGGAGATGGCGAAGGAGGCCGCGAAGGCCACCGCGAAGACGCTGGAGTCCGACGATCTGATCGAGGTCGTCGCGTTCGACTCGTCGCCCATCCGCACGGTGAAGATGCAGCCCGCGCGCAACCGCACGCGCATCGTGAACGACATCGCGCGCATCCAGCCCGGCGGCGGCACGGAGATCTTCAGCGCGCTCGACGCGGCCTACCAGGACATGACCGTGACGCAGGCGCGCAAGAAGCACGTCATCCTGCTCACGGACGGTCAGGCGCCGTCGCAAGGCATCCGCGATCTCGTGTCCGCGATGATCGCGGAGTCGATCACGGTGACGACGGTCGGCCTCGGGACGGGCGTCGACGACGGCCTCTTGAAGATGATCGCGGACGTCGGCGGCGGCCGGTACCACGCCGTCGCGGACCCGAACAACCTGCCCAAGATCTTCACCAAAGAGACGGAGATGATCGCGCGGGCCGCGGCCGTCGAGGAGTGGTTCCCGGTCTCGCAGGTCGGATCGGCCACGTTCCTGCGGCAGATCGACGTGAGCACCGCGCCGTACCTGCACGGCTACGTCTCGACGAAGATGAAGCCGACGCCCGCGGAGGAGCTGCTGCAGAGCGACACGGAGGAGCCGATCCTCGCGCGGTGGCGCGTCGGCCTCGGGTGGTCGCTCGCGTGGACGACCGACGTGAAGACGCGGTGGGCCGTGGAGTGGGTGCGCTGGGCCGGGTGGGAGCGCTTCTGGGGTCAGCTCGTGCGCGAGCACATGCGCACGAAGCACCGCCGCGAGCTCACGATGAAGGCGGAGATCGTGGGCGGTCAGCTCCATGCGTCCGTCGACGCCTTCACCGCGGACGAGCGCTTCGAGAACAACCTCAAATCGAAGCTCGTGATCAGCGGGCCGGAGCCCGCCGAGTCGAAGGCGTGCAAGAGCGACGACGACTGCAAGTACATGGCGTTCGGCCAGTGCAAGCCGGAGTCGAAGACCTGCGCGCCGAAGCCGATCGATCTGCAGCAGGTCGCGCCGGGCCGCTACGAGGCCGCCGTCACGCTCGACAAATACGGATCGTTCCTGCTGCGCGCGGAGCACCTCCGCACGATGGAGGACGGCACGGACAAGCAGGTCGCCGTGAGCTTCGGCCACGTGTCGAACCCGTACCCGCGCGAGTACGCGAGCTTCGAGCCGGATCTCGCCACGCTCGACAAGGGCGCGAAGGCGACGGGCGGCGTCACGGATCCCGCTTCCGTCGCCGCGATCTTCGACCCGCAAGGCGAGAAGGTGACGTTCCACGAGGAGCTGTGGCAGCGCTTCGTCATGGGCGCGATCGGCATCTTCCTCCTCGATCTGCTGGTGCGGCGCGTGCGCCTCTTCGACCGGAAATTCGTGGCGAAGAAGCACAAGCCCGGCTCCGGCCCGATGTCTCGGAGCGGCGGCCCGATGTCCCGGAGCGGCGGCCCGATGTCCCGAGGCGGCGCGCCGATGTCGCGCGCGTGAGCCCCCACCTCGCTGCGGATATGAGCCGTTCCCGCGGTTTTCGCATGCTCTTTGACGTCTCGCACCGGCATGCCGTAAAACCGCCTCTCGGAGTCCCTGCCTGAAGAAGGTCCGGTGAGCGCGTCTGAAACCATCCTCGCCCGCATCCGGGGCGGTCAGGCTGTCCTCCTCAGCGCGGACGCGTCGTCCTCGTTGCGCGCCGAAGGGGTGAAGCTGCACGGCTCTGCCGCGCTCGGGAGGCTCGTCCGCGAGCGTCCGGGAGAGGTGCGTGAGCACTACCAGCGCGAGGTGACCGCCGGCGTCGAGGTCGTGTGCGCGCTCACGGCGGAGACGATGCCGCGCGCGCTCGCGCAGGCCGGGATGGCGTTCCGCGCGGCCGCGCTCACGGGGACGGCCGTGGAGATGGCGATGGACGTCGTCTCGCACGCGCCCCGTCCCATCGCCGTGGCGGGGCTGCTCGGCGGGCGCACCGGCGCGGCGCTCGCGGCGGATCGCGTGGCCGAGGAGTGCGCGATGCACGCGGCGCGGCTCTCCGCGGCCGGGTGCGAGATCATCATCGCGTGCAGCGTCGGCCCCTTCGCCTCGAAGCTCGGCCGCATGAGCGCGATCATCAGCGCGAGCACGCTCCGCCTGCCGACGTGGGCGCTCGTGGAGGTGCACGCGGGCCGCACGAGCGACGGAGAGGATCTCGCGGAGTGCGCGAAGAGCGCGGTCGACTCCGGCGCGCAGGTCCTGCTCCTCGACGCCGCGACGGAGCGCGAGGCCGCGGACGCGATCGAGGCGATCGTGGGCGTGCTCGGCGAAGCGAAGGCCGGCGTGATGCTCGCGGATCCGGTCGCCGATCCGGACGCGTGGGCAGAGGCGGCGAAGCGGCTCGTCGTCGGCGGGGCGCACGTGCTCGGCGGCGGTCCCGGGACGACGACCGCGCACATCGCGGCGCTCGCTCGGGCGCTGCACGGTCCGCGGAGCGCTTCGATTCGCCCGGAAATGCCGTCGGACTGATCCCGCGCGCTCGGGTGCGACAATCCACAAACGAACGCTCGCCGAAACCATCACCGGCGCTATGCGCGGGGCTGTAGTAAAGAGGGCCGCTCACCCTACGCCGAGGAATCATGGCCGTTTCGTCCCATGAAGACCCCACGCAGCCCGTCCGCACGGTGGACGATCTCTGCATCCCGTTCTTCCACTCCATCAAGCCCGCACACCAGCACCGCATCGGCACCGAGGCAGAGAAGTTCGGCGTCGACGCCGTCACCGGCGCGGCGTTGCCGTACGAGGGCGACAAGAGCGTCCTCGCCGTCCTGCACGCGCTCGCGGAGCGCCACGGATGGCACCCCGAGAGCGAGTCCGGCGGCGGTCCGCTGATCGCGCTCGCGCGCGCCGGGGCGTCGATCACGCTGGAGCCCGGCGGTCAGCTGGAGCTGTCGGGCGCGCCGCTCGAGAACGTGCACCTCAACTGCTCGGAGCTGAGCGGTCACCTCGCGGAGCTGCGCGGCATCTCGGAGGAGCTCGGCATCGTGTGGCTCGGCGTCGGCTTCCACCCGTTCGCGAAGCAGGCGGATCTGTCGTGGGTGCCGAAGGCCCGTTACAAGATCATGCGCGAGTACCTGCCGCGGCAGGGCACATACGGCCTCGACATGATGCGGCGCACGGCCACCGTGCAGGCGAACTACGACTACAAGAGCGAGGAGTCCGCGATGCGCTCGCTGCGCATGTCGCTCCGGCTCTCGCCGCTCGTCACGGCGATGTTCGCGAACTCCCCGTTCTACGAGGGCGGCGCGTTCGGCGGGAAGAGCTACCGCGCCAAGGTGTGGCTCGACGTCGATCACACGCGCCAGGGGCTCGTGCCGCGCGTGCTCGCGGAGGGGAAGCGCTTCGTCGATTACGTGGAGTGGGCCCTCGACGCGCCGATGTTCGTGGTGAAGCGCGGCAAGGAGGTGCACGAGGCCACGGCGTACACGTTCCGCCGCTTCATGACGGAGGGCGCGTTCGGCACCTTCCCGACGATGACGGACTGGGAGACGCACCTCAACACGATGTTCCCCGAGGTGCGCCTCAAGAGGACGCTGGAGGTGCGCGGTGCGGACTCGCAAGGCGGGCCGCTCGCGTGCGCGCTGCCCGCGCTGTGGACCGGGATCCTCTACGACGATCGCGCGCTCGATCAGGCGGACGAGCTGTCGGCGAGCTTCACGCACGAGGAGCTCCTGGCGCTGCGCCGCGAGATCCCGACGCACGCGCTCGCGGCCACGTTCCGCGGCAAGCCGCTCGCGGATCTCGCGCAGAAGCTGATCGAGATCGCGTCCGGCGGCCTGGAGCGGCGCGGGCGCCTCAACCGCAACGGCCAGGACGAGCGCGCGCACTTGGAGCGGCTCTCCGATCTCGTGTCGCACGGACAGTCGCCCGCGGACGCGCTGCTCGAAGGCCTCGCGACGGACCGGCCGGACCTGCGCCAGCAAATCCTCCTGCGCACGCGCATGTGACCCATGTCCACCCTGCTGTACCTGCTCGCGACGGCGGTCCTGATCTTCTTGAACGCCTTCTTCGTCGCGTCGGAGTTCGCGATCGTCAAGATCCGCCCGACGCGCCTCGAGCAGCTCGTGCAGCAGGGGGACGGGCGCGCCCGGCTCGCGCTGCGGATCACGTCGAAGCTCGATCAGTACCTCTCGGCGAACCAGCTCGGGATCACGCTCGCGTCGCTGGCCCTCGGCTGGATCGGCGAGCCGGCGATCGCGCACGTCATCGAGCCGCACCTCGGCTTCCTGGGGGAGGGCTCGACGCTCGGGGCGCACGCGATCTCGGTCACGTTCGCGTTCTTCGTGATCACGACGCTGCACACCGTGATCGGCGAGCAGGCGCCGAAGCTGCTCGCGATCCAGAAGACGGAGCGCGTCACGCTCCTCGCGGTGCGCCCGCTGCACGCGTTCTTCCTCGTCGCGTGGCCGGCCATCTGGTTTCTGAACACGCTCGCGAACGCGTTCGTGCGGCTCATCGGCCTGCGCCCCGGCGGCGAGGACGAGATCGCGCACACGTCCGAGGAGCTCCGGATGCTCCTCGCGAAGAGCCCCGCGGGCCTCGACAGCGATCTGCGGCGCATGCTCGTGCGCGTGTTCGATCTCCGTCGCCGCACGGCGCGCCACGTGATGAGCCTCCGCGTGGACGCGGCGACGCTCCGCGCGGACATGGCGATCGAGGAGGCCGTCCGCGTCGCCGGTGAGGCCGGATACTCGCGGTACCCGGTGCTGGACGCGCTCGGCAAAGAGGTGATGGGCTACCTCCACCTGCGCGATCTGTTCGACGTCCTCGCGAACCGCCGCAAGGCGAAGAAGGTCGCGGAGCTCTTGCGCCAGCCGATCTACGCGCGCGAGAGCACGAGCGTGGAGCAGCTCCGTCAGCGCATGCAGGCGCGGCAGGTGCCCGTCGCGATCGTCCGCTCGGAGGCCGGGGAGTTCGTCGGCATCGTCACGATGGAGGATCTCCTCGAGGAGATCGTCGGCGAGATCCGCGACGAGAACGACGACGAGGTCGCGCCGATCCACCGCCGCGGCAGCGGCATCGTCGACGTGGACGGCCGCGTGCTGCTGGCCGATCTCGAGCGCGAGGTGCACATCGTCCTCAAGCCCGAGATGAAGGACGTGGAGACGGTGGGCGGCTACATGCTCGCGCGCCTGGAGCGTCCGCCCGTGTCGGGGGAGACCGTCGACTGCGAGGGCCTCACGCTCGTCGCGACGGAGGTCGCGGGCCGCCGCGTGCGCCGCGTGCGCATCGTCCCGGCCCCCTCCGAGGGCGATGAGGGCGTCACGATGACGTCGGGCCGCTTCTCCGGCGCGGATTCGAGCGGCGAGACCAACCTCGTCGGCGGCTGAGCCTGCGCGGAAGAGCGAAGGGAGTGCCCACCCCCGGTCCGTGCTCGGCCTTCGGCCTGTGCGCGGCCCGCCCCTGCTATGAAAACGTCTGTCAGGGGAGACAGCGGCCAGTCAGCGCGGTGCTTGGATCCTCTCGTTTCCAAGGGATTCAGGACAAAGGTGCCCCCACCCGCCGTCCTCGGCGCTCATGCGCCTGCGGGCGGCGCCGCCCCCAAATCGCGTCGCTGTCGCGCCGCTCAGGGGGCGGTCACGACACGGTTGGAGCGGGGTCCTTCTTGGTGAGGCTCACCGAGTAACCGAGCGTCTCCACCGTGACCAGCTGCTGTTTCAGGCGCGCTTGCTGGGAGCAGATATCTCCGTGGGCTCCGGCCAGCGCACCTCGCCGTCGCGCAACGCGTAGTAGACCGTCACGGCCAGCTTGCGAGCCACAGCGATGATGGCCTTGTTGTAGTTGGCGCTGTTGTGCAGCACTCGCAAAAGAAGGCGCGCAGAGGCGAGTCGCGCTTGCGAGCGAGCACGTGAGCCGCCTGCACCAGCGCCGTTCGAAGCCAGGGATTGCCCGGTCGCACAGGCGCCTTGCGACTCTTGCCTGCGCTCTGGTGATTGCCGGGAGCCAACCCTGCCCACGAGGCCAGATGAGCCGCGGAAGGGAAGACCGACATGTCCGCTCCCGTCTCGGCCACGATCGTGGCGGCGATGACCTGCGGCTGGGGATCGTCTGCAGCAGCACCATCTCGCGGCTGTAGCTCGTTTGCAGACGCCGGCTCAGCTCCGCCTCCACCTGCGCGACTCGAGCCTCTTCCTGCGTCAGGTCGTCCAGCAACTGCCGAAGGATCCATAGCGTGGTCTCGTTGACGGATTGCTCAACGCCTGCACCAACTCCGCCTTCTTGGTGCGAAGCGACCCCTGCGCTAGCTCCGCCATCTGCTCGGCGCTCTGACCTCCGTCCACCAGCGCCTGAAGCATCGGCTCGACCGCCTGCCCAGCACATCGCTGAGCACCGTCGCCAGCTTGATGCCCTCGCTCTCGACCAGCTTGATGATCCGGTTCTTCGTCGCGTTCTTACCCCCACCTTCTTGGCGCGGTAGCGCGACAGCTTGCGAAGCTCCTCCAGCTGCTCGGATGGGATGAAGCTCGGGGACACGACGCCGTTCATCAGTAGCTTCGCCAGCCACGCGCTGTCACTCACATCGGTCTTGCGACCGGACTGCTTGACTGCCGACGGGTTCGCCACGCTCACCAACCGATGGGGCGAAAGCCGGCGCAGCGCGTGCACGAGCGGCGAAAGTACACCCCCGTCGCCTCCATCATCACCGCCTCCACGCTGTGCTTATCGAGCCAGCGCGACAGCTCCTCGATGCCGTCCGCGTAGGTCGCGAACGTCCGGTTTTGGGTGCTCACTTGCTTGTCGGTCGCGATGCGAATCGTCGCCACCAACGTGTCGCGGTGCACGTCCACCCCACAACATCGCTCGAACATCCTCTCCATCGTCCTCGCTGCCTCGCTGCCGGACGACTCGAGAAAAAAAGGACCAACCTGCTATGCGTGCCGGGCACCGGAGGGTGCTTGCACATCTTGGGATTCGTCGAGCCGAGCCCAAACTCCCAAGCGAGGTCGTGCCTCAGTGGGGCGTCCGGGCTTTCGTTGCCGGCACCCACAACGTGCACATCTCACCCAACGTTTTCATCCATCGGGGTGAGGCGCAGCCTCGTGGGAACTCCCAAAGCGCCTGCTTCGCAGCCGCAGGGAGGGGACGCGTCCTGTCCTTCGGAGACGCAGCCCGAGCCTGGGGCGCGCGCTCGTAAGTCCGCTGTGTGCGGGCGCCGCTGGTTTGGTACCGTGGCGGATCGATGTCTTCCGTGAGAGCGCTGGTGCTCTTCTTCGCGTTCACTGCGACCGGCTGTGTGAGCCGCCTCGACATGGGGACGCTCTCCGAAGCGGGGCGCGCCGCGACCACGATCCCGTACACGGGCGTGCGGGGCTCGCGCACGTTCGCGGACTACGAGTCCGTCGGCCGCTCGATCCTGACCGGCGTGGATCCCGACGCGAAGGCCACGAAGCCTGGCGCGAAGGGCGCGAAGCCGAAGGGAGGCGCGCGATGACGCGCGCCGCGATCCTCGACGTCGCGGTGAAGCGCGTCGCGATCCTCGACGTCCTCGCGGTGAAGCGCGTCGCGCTCCTCGGCGTCGTCGCGGCGCTCGCGTGCGGCTGCGCGGGCGGCCGCGATCTCGCGACGAAGCTCGCCAACGCGGCCGTCCCGTCGCACCTCCCGAACGTGAAGGCGTGCTGGGAGAAGGAGCTGGAG
The DNA here is from genome assembly GCA_046351455.1 of Polyangiaceae bacterium. Classification (GTDB taxonomy): domain Bacteria; phylum Myxococcota_A; class Polyangia; order Polyangiales; family Polyangiaceae; genus JADJRH01. The sequence goes on along the minus strand of JAXLYM010000005.1, from coordinate 362,565 downwards.
GCGGCCTCGTTCCGCGGTGAGTACCGCGCCACCGTCGACTTCGTGGTGCAGGGCGGCACCTCGAAGATCGGCTCCGCCAAGGTGACGAAGCTGGATGCGACCGACGCCGATCCTTCGCGCGATCCGGCGGCGTTCCGCGCGTGCATCGAGGAGGCGCTCGATCGCAGCGAGCTGCCGATCGAGGCCGACGCGAACGGTCCGGGCTTCGCCGCGTCGTCGGACATCACCGTCACGGGCTACGTGATCGCCTTCACCGACGCGTCGCAGAAGGCGCGCGCCGAAGAGGCGAAGCGCACCGGCCACGTGCTCATCGGGCCCCGCGCCGATCGGTGTCAGGGCCTCTACACGTACGATCCGCCGCGCGACGAGGTCGATCTCTTCACCGCGATCGATCAGGCCGACGCCGGGGCCGCGCAGATGAAGGCCGATCCGGATCAGTACGCGCGCCTCCTCCAGAAGGCCTTCGATCTGCGGCTGGAGCTGCGCGATCGCCTCCGCCATCAGATCGCGGCCCCCGATCTGCCCGAGGCGAACCGCAAGCGCCTCCGCTCCGCGATCGACGAGGCCGAGGCGCGCGCGAAGGTCATCGGCGCCGCGATCGGCTGCAAGCTCGACTGAATCGCGCGGACGTCGTCCGCCCCCTGAGCGGCGCGACAGCGACGCGATTTGGGGGCGGCGCCGCCCGCAGGCGCGGCTGCGCCGAGGACGGCGGGTGGGGGCACCTTTGTCCGGAACGCCTTGGAAACGAGGAGATTCTCGCATCACGGCGGCTGGCCCGCGCCTTCCCCGACGGACGGGGGTGGGGCGTTTTCGTGATTCCGTTCGCTGCGCTAGTCCTTCTCAAAATCGTGCGGACCAGTGGTAACCTGCCGCCCTACGTGGAGACACTTGCCGATCGCATCGCGCGCGAGGGGCCCCTCAACGAGCTGGATGCCGTGGGTTGGGCGATCCGCCTGGCCAAGCGGATCGAGAGCATGCACGCGCTCGGCGTCACCCACGGGAGCGTCTCGCCGCAGTGCGTGCAGATCGAAGGGAAGGACCGGACCGCGCGCGCGTACCTCGTCGACGTTCGCCGCACGTCGACCAACGTGTCGTACCACTCGCCGGAGCGTCTGAACGGCGGCGGTCTCTCGGTGGCCGACGATACGTGGGCCCTCGCGTCGACGCTGTACTGCGCGCTCACCGGGAGCCCTCCGTTTTCCGGCGCGAACGACGCGGAGGTGAAGCAGAAGGTGCTCACGAGCTCGCCCGCGCCGCTCGCGGTGTTCGATGTGGGCGACGACGATCTGCAGCGCGTGTTCGACGATGCGTTCGCGCGCGAGCCGTCGCAGCGCACGAGCTCGATCGCGGCCCTCCGTCGCGCGCTCGAAGAGTGGCATCCGGATCCGAACGTCGGCGGGCTCCCCGGGCTGGAAGACGAGGACACGGGCGGCGGCGATGACGACGACGAGGAGGACGCGCGCACGATCATGCGCACGGCTCCTGCGGCGCTCGCGAAGCTCGATTTGGGGCCGCCCGTCGCGGGTGGTCGCGCTCCGATGGGAGGCCCGGCTGCTGCGCCCGCTCCGCGTGCCGGTGCGCCGATCCCTGCGCCGCGCGCGCCGATCCCTGCGCCGCGGGCCTCGTCTCCGGGCGGTGGCGCGCCGGCTGCGCCCGTCGGCGGTGGGCTCGCGCCGTTCCTGCAACCGCGACCGGGCGCCGCTGCTCGTGCGGGCGCGGGGCCGTCGGGCGGTTTGCCGGCGCCGATCGCTCCTGCGCCGCGCGCTTCGTCTCCCGGGGTGCGCGCGCCTTCGGCTCCCGGCGGGTTTCCGGCGCCGCTCGGGCCTCCGCCGGAGCTGCGCGATCCGCCGCCGCACTCCGATGACGACGATGAGGACGAGGACGCGCGGACGATGATGCGCGCCGTCCCGGAGCACCTGTCCGCGGTGCTCGGGCCGCGCGACGCCGGTCGATCCGGCGCGTTCGCCGCGGTCCCGGCGGGGCAGTCGGGCGCGTTCCCGGCGCTCGCGTCCCCGGCCTCTTCCGTGGGCGCGGACGACGACGACGACGCGGAGAACGAGGCGACGCGGATGATGCCGTCGCCCTCGATCCCCGGCGCGGACGATGACGAAGACGACGAGCAGAAGACGCTGATGCGCACGTCGATGCCGCCGGACGAGGTCGAGCGCATCCAGGCCGCGGGGATGCCGCCGCCGCGCCCCGCCGCCGGAGCGGCCGCGGAGGAGCCGCAGAATTTCGCGTCCACGGTCTCGTTCGAGATGCTCGGGATCGCGTCGCCGCTCGCCGATCCGGCCGCTTCACCGGGCGCCGCGCTCGCGCCCGCGTCGAACGCATCAGCGCCGATGATGAACGAAGCGGCTCCTCCGCTCGCGGCGCCGGCCGCCGCGCCGATGGTGATCCCCGGGACCGGGCCGATGGTCGCGCCTCCGCCGCGGCGCGGTGGCCTCGTGTGGGTCGCGGTGATCGTCCTGCTCGCGCTCGCCGCCGCGGCGACGTTCCTCGTGCTGAAGATGCGCTGAGGCTCGCGCTCAGAGCGCGGGCGTGCCGCTCACGAGCTTCAGGATGCCGCGGAGCGCCGCCGGATCCCGCAGCTCGAAGCGGACGCCGAGGCGCACGCGACGCTCGGGCTTGACGCGCCGGAGCCACGCGATCTTGCCGGGGACCACGAGCGGATCCCACAGGCTCGGCGCCGTCACCTCGAGCGCGATCGGGCCCTCGACGTCCAGCGCGGTCTGCGGGGCCGCCTCCGCGAGCTCCACGCAGGCGCCGCCGAGGCCGAGATCGCGCAGGCGCACCGCGTGGCTCGACGAGGCGCCCACGCGGAGGCGACCTTCGAGATCGACGCGGTGCCTCGCGTGCGCACGGAAGTGATCTCGCGCCGGCATCGGCTCCGAACGTACTTCACGCCGGCGGGAGCTGACCACCGGATTCACGCGGGGCGCACCGACCGATCGGCTTCGTCGCGCGAGCGATCCGCGCTCGCCTCGCGCGACGGGGCCTCGATCGAAACGGCGCTTCTTCGCCGCGCGGCGCGAACAAAAGCAAAAGCCATTTGGGTTTCACGAGCGATGGGAGGTAACATGCCGCTCCGCTGCTCGGTGTTGGGGAGCAGCGCGGAGAAGATCCACCGCCACCACCAACGGCGGTACGGTCCCGCAAGGCAGATAAGAAGGCGCGTGCGCCGGACAAGACCGGACCAAGACCTTCTGCGGCGTGGCCGCACTCATTCTGGAGAAGGACCCTGATGGCGCAGGACACACGAAAAGACCCGCGAGCGAAGGTGCTCAGCATGACGGTGCGCTACAAGAGCGCCACCGTCGACGAGTTCATCGAGCACCACGCGAACGACGTGAGCCGCGGCGGCATCTTCATCAAGACGCCGTCGCCCTTCCCTCCGGGCACGTTGCTCAAGTTCGAGATTCGCCTTCAGGACGAGCAGACGATGCTCTCGGGCGTCGGGCGTGTCGTGTGGAAGCGCGATCCCGGCGAGGCGAACGACGAACGTCCGGCGGGCATGGGCGTCAAGTTCATCAAGATCGACGACAAGTCGCGCGGGATGATCACGAAGCTCGTCGACGCGCAGAAGACCGGCACCTCCGCGTACGACGAGGGCAAGCCCGCCGGCGCCGACGCCGCCGCGGAAGAGGAGCCGAAGGAGGCCGCCGCGGCCGCCCCGGCCGAAGCCGCGAAGGCCGCCGAGCCCGCGAAGCCCGCCGGCCCCCGCCGCGTCGGGACGATGCTCGGCCTCGGCGCGATCGGCGGCAAGGGCGCAGACGCAGCGAAGGCCGAGGCCAAGTCGGAGCCGAAGGCGGAAGCCAAGTCGGAGCCGAAGGCCGAGGCGAAACCGGCCGGTGGCGGCTTCTTCCCGAAGACGAACCCCGAAGCCGAGATGCCGCCGCCCGAAGAGCGGACGATGATGAAGCAGGCCGCGGAGCTCCTGAAGCAGGCGCTCGCCGAGGCCGGCGGTTCGATGGACGACATCGGCTCGCCGCTCGACAAGCCGTCGAAGGAAGAGCCCGCGAAGCCGAAGGAAGAGCCGAAGGCCGAAGAGCCGAAGGCCGCCGCGCCGGTCGTTCTCCCCGTGGAGGAGCCTGCCCCCGCGAAGGAAGAGCCGCCCGCGAAGAAGGAAGAGCCCGCCAAGGCCGAGAAGGAGGAGCCCCCGCCCGCCTCCGGAAAGGCCGAAAAGAAGGCCGAGGAGCCGAAGCCCGAGAAGAAGGCCGCCGCTCCTGCGAAGAAGGCCGAGGAGCCGAAGCCCGAGAAGAAGGCCGCCGCTCCTGCGAAGAAGGACGAGGAGAAGCCCGCCGTCGCCGCGAAGGCCGCGCCGAAGGACGAGGAAGAGTCCTCTGGCGGCAGCCGCATGCTGACGATCCTGCTCGTCGCGGCGGCCGTGATCGCGGTGCTGTACCTCGCGTTCGGCCGCGGCAAGGACGAAGCTTCCGGCTCCGGCAGCGGCGCGACGACCGCGGCGGCTCCGCCTATGACGGCGAAGCCGACGGCGACGGCCACCGCGACCGCGGCGCCGACGGCGACGGCCACCGCGACCGAAACGGCGACGGCCACCGCGACCGCGACGGCCGCTGCGACGGCGACCGCGACGGCCACGGCGGCTGCGACCGTGGCTCCCACGGCGACGGCGACGGCGACGGTGGAAGCGCCGAAGCCGCCGGCGACGACCGCGGCGACCACGCCCCCGGCGACGACCCCGAAGGCGACGGCGACCGCGGCTCCGGCCGTGCCCAAGCCGCCGACGCCCGTCACGCCGAAGAAGCCGCCGAGCGACGACCCGTACTGAGCCGCTCCGCACACGCCTGAGAGCAGCCGCGCCGATCTCGATCGGCGCGGCTGTTTTCATTTCCGCCTCCGAAAAAGCGAAAAGAGCCGATCCGGGAGCCCGTTTCGGCGGCGGTCAGCGGATCGAGACGACCCGCGCGAGGTTGCAGAGGATCGCGGCCGTCGCGCCCCACACGATCTCGCCGTCGACCTCGTACGTGCGCATCATGCGACGGACCGTCTCCAGCGGGATCGCGCGCACGAGGCCGCGGTCGCGGAACATCGAGAACGGGGCGGAGAACACGCGCGACGCCTCGGCCGGGTTGGGGCGCGGCACGAACGGACCCGTGACCCACGCGATGACCGGCGTCACCGCGAACCGCGTCACCGTGATGTACTCGTCCCCGAGGCCCAGCACCGTCACCGCGCTCGGCGAGAGGCCGATCTCCTCGTCCGCCTCGCGCAGCGCCGTGGCCACGATGCTGGGGTCGCTCGCGTCCTTCTTGCCGCCGGGGAGCGCCACCTGGCCCGCGTGCGTGCGCAGCCCCGCGGGCCGCCGCAACAGCCACACGCGCACCTCGCCGTCGACCTCGAAGAGCGCCACGAGCACCGCCGCGGCCGTCACGCCGGGTAGCCGCATCTTGCGCGGCTCACGCTCCGACAGGACACGCGCCAGAGCGCGCGCGAACGGATGCGCAGGATCACTGTTCGGCGCTGGCGGTCCGGAGCCGGACTCCGTCTCTTCGTCGGCCGTCGGCTGTTCCGTTTTCGGGTTCACCAGCGAGGGGAGGGTGGGCGCAGCAGGATTCGAACCTGCGACTTCATCCGTGTGAAGGATGCACTCTACCGCTGAGTTATGCGCCCAAGCGAGAGGGCGGCTTTAGTAGCAAACCCTCTCACGTCACTCAACATTTTTCTTCAGCGCGCCGAAACATCGCGCCGGATCGCCTGCCGATCGCCTTCAATCCTTGCCTTTCAGGTACGCGATGTACGCGTCCTCGGTCGGCTCGCGGCCGAGGAACTTCGCGATCATCGCGCGCTCGTCGATGCCGCCGCCCTTCGAGAGCACGTCGTCGCGCCACGCCTGCGCGGTCGCCGCGTTGAGCAGGCCCTCTTTCTTGAAGCGCGTGAGCACGTCGCGCGAGAGCGAGAGCGCCCACTGGTAGCTGTAGTACCCGGCGTCGTACCCCACGAGGTGCCCGAAGCTCGACTGGAAGTGCGTGCCCTCGACGTACGGGAACGAGTCGAACGCGTTCTGCACCTCCTTGAGCACGCTCGTCGTCTTCACGGGCGCGCCGCGCGAGTGGTACTCGAGGTCCAGCATCGCGAGGAAGAGCTGCCGCTGCGTCGCGAGCGCGCGCCCGAACGAGCGCGACGCCTGCATCGCGTTGAAGAGCGCGTCGGGGATCTTGTCGCCCGTCTTGTGGTGCGCCGCGAACAGATCGAGCACCTCGCGCGACCACGCCCACTCCTCGAACATCTGCGACGGCGCCTCGACGAAGTCGCGCACCGTGTTCGTGCCGGAGAACGTGGCGAGCTCGCTCCGCGTGAGCAGGTGGTGCAGCACGTGGCCGAACTCGTGGAAGAACGTGACGACCTCGTCGTGCTGCATCAAGGCGGGCTGCGCGCCCGGCTTCGGGAAGTTGCACACGAGCGCGGCCATCGGCGTGCGGTACGTGCCGTCGTGCAGGCGCTTCGCGGTGCGCACCGTGAACATCGCCGCGTGCTTGTATTTGTCGGGGCGCGAGTACAGATCGAGGTAGAATTTGCCGATCTTCTGGCCCTTCGAGAGCACCTCGTACGCCGTGACGTCGGGGTGCCACGCGTGCGCCTCGACCTCCTTCAGCGTGAGGTCGTACATCTTCGCCGTGATGCCGAGCAGGCCCTTCGTGACGGCGCGCACCTCGAAGTACTCGCTCAGCTCCTGCGAGCTCAGCTTGTATTTCGTCGCGCGGACCTGATCCTCCAGGTAGTAGCGATCCGGCGGCGGGAGCTTGTCCGTCTTCTTGCCGCCGAGCTTCACGTGCATCGCGATGAAGTCGGCGAGCTCGCTCCGCGCGGGGGTCTTCAGCGCGTCCTTCACGCGCGTGAGGAACTTGCGCACGGTGTCGGGGTTCTTCGCCATGCGCGGCTCGATCGCGTAGTCCGCCCACGATTTGTAGCCGAGCAGCTTCGCCTTCTCGTCGCGGAGGCGGATGAGCGTCTCCAGGAGCTTCACGTTCGCGTCGCCGCCGCGGTTCGTGAACTCGACGTAGAGCTTCAGCGCCGCCTTGCGGTCCTTCGCGTACGTCACGAAGGGGAAGTAGTCGGGGTAGTCGGTGGTGATCTTGATGTCGCCCTTGTCGTCGGGCGCGTGGCTCGCGATGTACTCCGGCGGCAGCCCTTCGAGCTGATCCTTCTTCACGAGGATGAAGCCGGTGCTCGACGCGATGTTCGAGGTGAACTCCTGGCCGCGGTTCGTGATCTGCTCGTTCAGCTCGCGGAGGCGCGCCTGCTTCTCGGGCGGGAGATCGAAGCCGTTGCGGCGGAAGTCGCGCAGCGTGTCCGCGAGGAGCCGCGCGCGCTCGCCTTCGAGCTTCTCGCTCTTCGCGGCGTACGCCTTCAGCACGGCGGCCACGTCGGCGTCGAGCCACAGGTTCGTCAGGAATTTGTCCGTCTTCGGCTCGCAGCTCTTCGCGGCCTCGCGGACGGCGGCGTCGGGGTGCGCGACGCCCATGAGGTACGGGAATTCGCCGGCGCTGTTCAGCTCCGAGACGATGTCGTCGAAGGCGCCGATGGTGCTCTCGTACGTGAGCTTGTCGGCCGGCGCGCCCTTCAGGGCCTTCATCTGATCGAGCAGCTTCTTCGCTCCGGCGATGTGATCGTCGCAGAGGTCCTTCACCCCCTGGACGGTCATTCCGACACGGACGGGATCGAACTCGGCGGGCGGCGGTGTCTCGTTGGTCATGGATGTCGCGGTGGCCGACGGCGCGGCGGTGACGATGGGGGTCACGGTGGTGTTGGCAGGCGGCGGCGTCACGGGTTGTGGCGCCGGGCCGCACGCGCTGAGGAGAGCGGCGACGATGGGGACGAGCAGTCTGCGTTTCATCGGGGGCGCGGACCGCGCGGGTGATTCTCGGCCGCCCTCGTGACGGTCGCACGGCCCCGCGGTCCTTCCGGCGCCGGAGGATGACGCGAGCGCACCCGAGGCCGCAAGCAGAAGCTTTTCAGGTGATGGGAGGAATACCGCGGAGAGGAAGCGAAACGACGCGGGGAGCGGAGCGGCCGGGCTCGCCGGAGCGCGCTCCCCGCGGAGGCGGATCACATCGCCGGGGCGAAGTGGATGCCGCAGCGGTAGAAGTCGCTCGTCACCGTCGCGCTCTGGCCGGACGCCTCGAGCTTGACGGTGAGCTTCGTCGCGCCGCCGGGCACCGCGACCTGCGAGAGCACGAGGTCCTTGTCGGCGGCCTCGGTCCCGTTGCCGATCGACGTGGCGCCGTTGAGCACCGTGATCTTGAAGTTCTGGAGGCCCGAGCCCGAGCGCGCCGCGCCGCAGGCCACGCTGACCGTCGCGAGGCCCTTCGTGTCGACCGTGAACTGGTCGACGTCCTTCATCGCGCCGCCCTGCGGGAGGTTGCCCTCGATGAAGTAGCTGAACGTGCCGTCGCCGTTGTCCTGCACGTCGCTCGTGAGGTCCTGCGGCGTGGCGTCGTTCACGCCCTGCGCGGAGCCTTCGGCCTCGATCGGGTTGGAGCCGCCGACCGAGTGGTTGAGGAAGTAGAAGGGCGTCGCGCCCGTGTTCGTGCCGTTGATGACGACGTAGTAGTCCTTGTCGCCCATGAGCGGCGGCTGCGCCTCCGAGCCCTTGGACGCGTCGATCTCGGCCACGATGCTCATGTCGGTCGGGTCGATGATCTGCACGATGCCCGCGCTCGTCGACGCGCCGTCACCGCTCGTGCCCGAGGGGTAGAACGAGATGCCCGCCGTCGTGCGGGTGTTCGCCGCGAGCGACGCTTCCACGTCCGCGGGGATGTGGAGGAGGAAGTAGTCCTTGTCGTTCGCCGTGAAGTCACCCCAGGTGACCGTCAGGTAGTACTGACCCGCGGTGCCGGTGTTCGAGTAGGTGAACGGCGTCGCGGTCGCGCCCGTGTCGTTCGGCTCCTTCTCCTGCACCTCGCCCGCCATCGCCGGATCGAGGCTGCTCACGCCGATCGCGTAGTTCGTGTCGGTGATGTTCGGGAAGTAGTCCGCGCCGCAGCCGCCGGCCGCCGCCGCGAGATCCGACTCGCAGAAGTCCTCGATCTTGAGGTAGTAGACGCCGTCGTACGGCAGGATCGTGAAGAGCGACGAGTCCTGCGTGGAGCGCGGGAACGGGTCGTCGTTCTGCGCGATCTGCTTCTGATCCTTGTCGAACAGCGTCACGACGAGGTCCACGTAGCCGTCCGCGAACGGATCGTTGTTCGGCTTCGCGTCGGTGCCGATGAGGACGGCCTGGCCCTTGGTGCCGGTGAACTTGTAGTAGTCGGCGTCCGTGTCCGGCGGATCGAGCGAGTCCTGCACGCCCTGATCGTCAATCGTGAGCTCCACGGCTTGATCGAAGTTGTCGTTGCCGTCGCCGGTGGGCGTGGTGGTGGTGCCGCCGGTGCCGCCCGAGGTGGAGGGCGTGGTGGTGGTGCCGCCGGAGCTGGTGGTGCCGCCGCTCGACGTGGTGCCGCCGGCGCCGCCGCCGCCGGAGCTGGTGTCGCCGCCGCCGCAACCCATCATCAGACCCGCCGTCGTCAGGCCCGCTGCGAAGAGTGCCAAGAAATGCCGCGTGTGCATGATGCCTCCAGGACCGCCTAATTTACCGGGACGGCGCGCCTCCACCCCAACCGAACCGGAGAAGAAGCTAGCCGTCGAAAAAAGAAGTGACGCGGGGTCGTACAACGCGGTCACCTCGATGACAAGGGCGCGCCATGACTTCGTGGAGGGAAAATGTCCGCGGCGTCTCGTGGAGGAAAAACGAGCCATTTCCGGGGGGAAGTGTCACTCCCACGGAGGGGCCGAGTCGCGCGGTTCGTGGAGGAGGGGGGCGAGTCGTGCCGCGCTTCGCGATCAGGGCGTGGCGCCGCCGGGGCTCTCGACGGTCTTTTCCCAGCGCATCGCGCCCGCGTCGAAGGAGAGGACCCGGTCGTTGAATACACCGCTCGACTCTTCGTGGACGACGATCTCGGGCAGACCGTCGCCGTCCATGTCCATCACCGCGAGCGGCTGGTACGCGTCGTCTTTCCCCGTCGGCGCGAGCACGTGACCGACCTTCCACGAGCCCGTCGCGCCCACGTACGCCACGATGAGCACGCGCCCGCCGGAGACGGCCCAGTGGGTGGGGCGCCGCTCGGTGGGGGCGCCTTCCGGACTGCCCTCTTGCTTCGGGAGGCTGAAGAACAAGGTCTTTCCGTGCTCCGCGCTCGCGGCGGGCTTGCCGTCGATCCACGCGGTCGCCTGCGAGGCGTAGAGTCGCTCGAAGCGCTTCTCCACGTCGGCGGCGGGACTCCAGCGCACCGAAGGAGCAGGGGAGTAGCCGGAGCCCTTCGACACGAACACGCCGAGGCCGTCTTTCCCGGTGCCCTCCGCGAACGAGACTTGATGGCAGCCGGTCCCGTCGTGCTGGTCACTCCCCGAGACGGTGAGCGTCCCGGCGACTTGGCCCCACGCGTCGAGGGCCGTCCACTGACTGCCCTTCTTGGACCAGCTCGCGCGCACGCCGCAGGGGTGCTTGGGCGTCGCGACGCCGTGGAGCCGCCCGTCCCGCACCTCGGCGAGCGGAATGCCGGACGCCATGAACCGGGAGAGAGAGGCCTTCTTGCCGACATGGCCCTTCGGCGCCGGGGCGCTCTCCACGGTGGAGAGGCTCGCGGGCTTCGTCTCGTGGTCCGCGTCGCGCGCCGGGGCCTTCTTCGCGTGCTTCGCGCCGCGCGAGGGCTTCGCCTTCTCCACGTGCTTGGCGGGCTTCGGAGAGGCCTTGTCCGCAGGCTTCGAAGAGGCCTTGTCCGCGGGCTTGTCGACCGCCTTCGGAGAGGCCTTGTCGGCCGCGGGCTTGGTCGCAGCGTCGTTGTTGGTGGTGATCAGGCTGGCCGGCTTCGTCTCGCTCGCGCGCGCCGTGGCCGCGGGGCGGCGGGCGGCGCCGGGGGCGTGTTTCTTCGGCCCCGCGTCCGCAGAGGCGGCGGTGAAGAGGGCGAGCGAAGCAACGAGGCCGGCGACGATCCGCGTTTTCATGGTGACGCCATGGTGCCTGTCTCCGAAACCCGGGGCCAACTTTGTGTAGGTGCGATGCCTACACGCGGAGTTCGCGGTCGGCTCCGGGACCCTCGCGCGCGAGGCCGTGGACGGAACCGGCCAATCGTGCCCAGGAGATCGACTCCGGAACACCCCTCGTGATAAGGCTACTCCGCCCCTCGATTTCGGCCTGGGGCGGCACATCGACGCTCCATCCTCGGGAGGCCACGGATGCATCGCGCTCTGCGCTGCCTCGGTCCCATTGCACCGCTCTTGTTCCTCACGGTCGCGCTCGCGCAGCCGGCCCCGACCGCGCCGCCGCCCGCGGACGGAGCCGCGCCCGCGCCCGCGCCGGCCGTCACCTCCGCGCCGGCGATACCGATGTTCCCGGTGGAGGAGGCGCGCCTCGGCAATGGCCTCCGCCTCATCCTCGCGCCCGACAAGGCCCTTCCGAACGTGGCAGTCATGATGCACTACCGCGTCGGCAGCAGCGACGAGCCGGACGGTCTGCACGGCCTCGCCCACCTCGTCGAGCACCTCACCTACGAGAAGACGGCGCACATCGGCCGGGGCGCCTTCCTCCGCATCCTCGCCAACGCCGGCGCCGCGTCGCTCAACGGACAGACAGGCGCCGACGGCACCACGTACTTCGAAGTCTTGCCGCCCGAACGACTGGAGACGGCCCTCTGGGCGGAGAGCGATCGCATGGGCTACTTCCTGAGCGCCGTCGACGAAGACGGACTCAAGGCCCAGCGGAACGTCATCGCCAGCGAGCTCAAGCTGAAGATCGAGGACGAGCCGGCCGGCATCCTGCCGCTCGCCACGTGGGACGCGGCCTTTCCGTCGTGGCACCCGTACCACGAGGACGCCGAGCACTGGCAAGAGGACGGCCGCGCCCTCTCGCTCGCGGACGTCCGCGCCTTCTTCGCCACCTGGTACGGGCCCGAGAACGCGACTCTGGTCCTCGTCGGCCACTTCGATCCCGACCGCGCGCGGAGGCTCGTGGAGCGGTATTTCGGCACGCTCCCCGGCCGCCCCGCGCCGCGGAGACCACCGCTGCCGAAGCTCGAAATCAAGGGCACGACGAAGATCGAGATCGGCTCTCCGATGGTGCAGCAAGAGCTGGAGCTCGGCTGGGTGACTCCGGCCGTCGGCCTCCCCGGCGACACCGAGCTCGACTGGATATCGACGATCCTGGGGCGCGGCGAGCAGAGCCGCCTCGTCCAGCGCCTGGTGCACCCCGGGATCGCCTCCGCGGTCCACGTCGCGCAGACGTCGCGGCGGCTCGCGAGCCTGTTCACCGTCCACGTCCTCCTGCATCGAGGGCACTCCGCGGAGGAGGCGATCCGCGTCGTCGATCGGGAGATTCAGAGCCTCCTTGCGACCGGCCCCTCGCCGGCGGAGGTGGAGCGCGCCGCCGCGGCGTGGGAGCGATCGGACCTGTTCGTGCTGGACACGGCGCTCGGCCGCGCGGAGGTCATCATCGCGCGGGAAGAGCGCCCGGGCCCGCTCTTGCCCTTCGACTGGCGCGTTCACCAGGGCGCCACGCCGAGCGCGGACGCGCTGAAGGCCGCCGCCGCGAAATACATCGCTCCTTCGATGCGCGCGGCCGAGGTCATCGCACGACCGAAGTCGGGAGCGCGCCTGTCCGGCACCATCTACAAGCGGGAGGAGCCATGAAGAAGACAGCCGCTCTCCTCTGCCTCGCGGCGGCGCTCCTCGCGGCGTGCTCGGCCCTGAGATCGCCGCGGATCGCCGCGCAGCTCTCGTATACGAGCATCGTCACGCCCCCGGACGAGGCCTTCCGCGCGACGCCGCCGCCCGACGGTCCGCTGGAGACGACGCCGGCGGTGCAGCTCCAGTCCGGGCGGCTGCCGAACGGCGTCGAGCTGGTGCTGGTGGAGCGACACGATCTGCCGCTCTTCTCGGCGTACCTCGCGATCTCCCGCGGGGCGCGCGACATCGGCCGGCGCACGGAGCTGCTCGATTTCGCCACCACCGCGGCGCTCCGAGAGCACGAGTCGTCGAGCCGCGCGAACCCCGAGCTGCGCCCCTCCGTGGACTGCGGCGCCGACGAGTGCAGCGCGAGCGTCGCGGGCCTCTCGCGCTCGCTGCCGGCCGCGCTGGGGGTGCTCGCGGACCTCGCGCTCCGGCCGCGGTTTCAAGCGGATCACCTGGGCGCGCTGCTGCAGGAGTGGAGGCGCTACGTCGACATGAGCAGCGGCGGCTCCGAGGTGGCCGTCGAGAAGAACGTGCGGGCGCTCCTCTTCCCGCCGAACGACCCGTATGCCGCGATCGGGCCTCTGGACCGGAGGGCCCTCTTCAACGTCTCGACAGGCGATCTCGCGCTCTCGTATTCTCTCCTCTTCCAGCCGCAGCACGCGACGCTCATCGTGGCCGGGGACGTCACCCTGCCTCGTCTCCAGGAGCTCGCACAGGGTGCATTCGGAGCGTGGACGCAGACGGCCCCGGTGGCGCAGAGCGCGAGCCCGCCGCCGTACCCCGGCGCGCCGGAGCGCACGGTCCTCGTCGAGCAGCGGGCCGCGCTGGTGCATGCCTATCTGATCGCGCGCGGTCCGATCCCGACCGATCCCACCTTCGACGCGCTGTCGCTCTTCGGGGCGGTGCTCGACACGCCGAGCGGCGCGCTCTTCGCGGAGGTGCGCTCCAGCATGAACGCCACGTACGACGTGCACTCGTCGCTGCACGGGGGCCGGGTCGCGTCGTGGTTCTCGATCGGAGGCTCCTTCGAGCTCGCGAAGGCGCCGGACGCGGTGCGCGCGATCCTCGCGGCGATCCGGACGGCGCGCGATCAGGGCGTGAACGCGGTCGATCTGGAGGGCGCGCGGACTCGGTACATCTCGGCGCTGCGCTCGGACGCCGGCACGACGACCGGCGTCACGGAGGACATCGCGGGCCTCCTCTCGGTCGGCCGGCGCCCCTCGGACGTGCTCGAACGGCCGGCCCGCATCGCGCGGCTCACGGCGGCCGATGTCCAGACCGCGGCGAAGACATGGCTCTCCGACGCGGCGCTGCGCCTCGTGATCGTCGGCCCGCGGCGCTCCATCGAGAGGCGCTTCGACGACCTCGGCATCGGCGCCGTCGGCTGGCGCTCCTTCCGCGGCGAGATGCCCTGAGGTGGCCTCGCGAATCCTTTTCATCGGGCACGACTCCGACGCTTCTTCTATCCATGAACAACGAGCGTCGTTTCCCTGCTTGACGAGAGGGGCTGTCTCGGTGCTCCATCGCGCTGGGTCGCGATGAGAGAGGACCGCGAAAGGTGAACGACTCCCCTGTCCACCCCGGCACCATCCGGATGGTGGAGGTCCCGTCCGGTCCAGTCAGGGTGATCCCCGCCGACGAGGTGCCGGAGACATCGCGCTTCGTGTGGTTCCGGGACGGCGAAGAGACGCTCGACGCGGACGAGGCGACCGAGCGAGTCCCCGTCCTCGAAGTGCACATTCACACGGTGGACGCCGCGGGATCGCCGTCGCCGCGCGCGTCCGCCGCGAAGATCGTCGTGGAGGAGTTCGGGCCCGGCGGCCGGTTCCTCCGCCGCTCGGAGATGCCGGCGCTCCGCTGAATGCGCGCGGGGCAGGGGGGACGCGCGGCGCTTCCGGTGCGCGGAGAGCTCTGTTATCTCTGGGCGCCTGCTCGCGGTGAGCCGCCTTTTTTCCGAGGACGACGATGAACGCGAAGACCTTCCTGGCAGTGCTCGTGGGCCTCGCAGGGCCGCTGTTCGTGATGGCCTGTGACGGCGGCACCGGCTCCGGCGCCGGCGGCGAGCCCGGCGGCAACAACGACCCGCTGGAGGCCACCCGTCAGGCCTGCGTCGACAAGATCAACGAGCTGCGCGCGACGAAGGGTCTGCCAGCGCTGACGAGGTGGAAAGAGGCCGAGAGCTGCGTCGATCAACAGGCCACGGAGGACGCGCAGAGCGGCTCGGCCCACGGAGCGTGGATCAGCGGCAAATACGACTGCAACGGCTCCGGCCAGAACGAGTGTCCGGGCTGGGGCGCGGAGGGCGTCGTGGCCTGTCTGGACAGCATGTGGTCGGAGAAGGATCAGGCCGCCTGCTCGGGCTGCGACGCCTGCGCCGACGCCTACAACCCGACATGTCCGAGCTGCGATTTCTACGGCTCGACCAGCGGGATGACGTGCGGGCACTACGTCAATCTGAGCGCGAAGTACGTGACGAAGGTGGCGTGCGGATTCAGCGCGCAGGGCGGGTGGGACGCGATCAACTTCCAGTGATCGCGCCCCGGGGAGAGGGTCAGTTCACGAGCTTCGCGTCTTCGATCATCGTCGGGAATTTGTAGCCCGCGCCGATGTCGCGATCGACGACCACGTTGCCCTCGACCACGATCGTGGCGCCGAGCTCGGGCAGGGCGTCCGTCGTCACCACGATGTCGTTCGTGCCCGCGGTCGCGTCGCCCGAGCCGTCGCGCAGGTGGAGGTACGTCTTGCCGAGGATGCCGCCGTTGACCTTCACGACGGTGCCGCGAATACGGACCGCCTTGCCCGAGAGCTTGCTGCGATCCGCGATGACCTCGGCCACGGTCTTGCCGTTCGCGCCGTCGGCCTTGGGGACGGCCTTCACCTCGACGGTGCTCGCGGGCGCCGCGCCGTGCGGGTTCGACCCGTCGCCGGACATGCCTGCTCCGTGCGGGTTCGCGCCCATCGCACTGGCGCCCATCCCGTGCGGGTTGTCCTGGCCCATGCCCGCGGGGGCTCCGTTATCCAGGTTGCCGAAGTAGATGGTATCGAAGGTGCGACCAAGGCCCTTGCTCTGGAAGTTCGACATCTTCATCGCGCCGGCGACGCGTACGGACTCACCGACCTTGACGGGCGTCGTCGGGACGGCGACCCACGTGCCCTCGGTGCCTTTTTGCCCCACGCGGAGGTAGGAGTAGCTGGGCACGTCGATCTTCTCCAGCACCTCGCCGCCGATGCCGCCGCCGGTGGGGGCGTTCGCGCTCGGACCCTGCGAGTCGTCGTCTTGAGGGGCCATGTCGGCCGCGACGGGGCCTCGGGGCTGCTCGGCGACCGGCGTGGGATCGCTCGCAGGCGCGGGCGTACCGGCGAAGCTGCGCACCCCGGCGACCACGGCGGCCGCGACGATCGAACCGTAGAGGACATGGACCATCTTCATGGAATCGGCTCCTGACTCGCGGCCGGGCTCGCAACCTTCGAGCCACCCGGCCACCGCTGCGCCCGCGGCGCAATCGCAGCCTATCACGCCGAAGCGCCGTGCACGGTTTGCATCGCGGTGCAGAACTGTCGTTCGGCGGCTGGAATACGCGGCGCTTCGGTGAGAGCACAAAAAGGAAAAGGAGGCTGGCGACTGCCAACCTCCTTCTCGGTGCGTGATCCCTTTTCAGGAGGAGAGGGCGCCGGACGAAGCCTCTTTCACGTCAGCCTCGTCCGGACCTCATCCGATGATCACTTCGCCCTGTGCACCTGCTTCACGTCGAGGTCGCGGCCCTCGCCGTGGCACGTCGCGCAAGACTCGACGCCGGACGGCGGGATCATCGACTGCGCGTGCGCGAGCGCCGACGGCGCCGTGTGGCAGCCGGTGCAGGCCACGGTCCAGTCCTGCGACGGGATGGTGCCGGGCTGCGTCGGGTGCGCGCGGCTCGTGGGCGTGCTGACGTCCGTCGTGCCGTGGCACTTCGCGCATTCCGCCGAACCGTTCGGGAAGACCGGGAACGTGTCGGCGTGCGCGCCGTGCAGCAGCGTGCGGTAGTTGACGCTCGGGCCAGGCGTCGCGTGGCACATCATGCAGGTGTCCGCCGTGAGCCGGCCGCCGCCGTGGAACGAGATGTAGTCGTGGCAACCATTGCAGTTCGCCGCGTTGTCGATCTTGTTGTACGGCTTGATCGTCGACGCCGTGGCGCCGAAGAGGAAGTCCTTCATCCCCGGAGCCGTGGTGTCGCGGTACGTCTGCCACTCGTAGGCGCCGATGGAGCCGCTCTGGAACTCGATGGCTCGATAACCCCAGATCGCGACGGTGTACGTGCCGTCGACGAGGGGCTTGCCGCGCCAATCGCCCTGCGTCGCGTCGAGGCCGGTGACCTCGTTGTTGAGCGGCACGTAATACCAGCTCTGGAGTGTGTCGCCGAACTTGCGCTTCCAGCCGAAGCGGCCGGCCGTGCGGTAGCTCATGATGAAGCCGTTGCCGACCGTCGTCGCCGCGTTGAACGTGACCGAGCCAGCCGCGGAGTTGAGCTGGTAGTAGTTGGCCGCGCCCTCCTGGCGATAGGTCATCGTCGCCTCTTGCACCATGGCGCCGGCGGCGTGCGCGTAGCGCAGCGGGGCCGCGAGCGTGAGGCGCTTCAGGGTCGTGTCGATGCCGCTGACGCGCGAGTACTCCTCGTTCGCCGTGCCCTTCTCGAACACCACGTAGTCGTTGTTCGCGAGCGTGGCTTCGAGGCTGGACATGAAGACGAAGCGCGCCATCGGGGCGGTCGCGGCGGCCGTGCCGACGCCGGTGCCCACGAGAGCGGTGCGCTCCCACAGAGTCTGACGGCCGAAGTATACAGGCAGGTTGCCGGCCGTGAGGGTCTGTCCCACGGAGCCGTCGGCCTCACCCAGGTACTCGAACTGGAGATCCATCGGGACGTTCATCGTGTAGCTGTTCGCCGGCGCGATGAAGTCGAAGTGGATGCGATCGCCCACGGCGAAGGCGGTCTTGCCCGCGACGATCGCGAACAGGCCCGGGTTCGACGCGTTGCCCTTGAACACCGTCATGTAGATGTTGTTGCCGGCCGCGAACGCAGTCGTGCTGTTGGCGATCACGTTGAACGCGACGCTGCCGTCCGAGCTGGTGAAGCGCTGCGTGTTGCCGAGCGACGCCGGGAGGACGCCGCTGCCCATCGCGCCGGAGACCGAGCCGGTGACGGTGTACGTCGTCGGGCCGGTGAAGGCGACGGTGATGTTCTGCGGGACGGCCGCCTGCGACAGGACGATGTTGCTGATGTACGAGCTGGCCGCGGCGCTCGTCGGGTACGAGCTCGTCGACGCCGGCAGCGCGCCGGAGCCGAGCGGTCCGCTGACCGTGCCGCTCACGTTGAACGCGGTGGCCGACGTGAACTCCACCGTCAGGGTCTCCGACACGGCATTCCCGGTCGGGTAGACCTTGCTCATCATGCCCTTGTTCGTCGTCGAGCTCGCGACCACGCGGCCCGTGATGTCGAACGGAGACGCGGAGAGCGCGCCCGGAATGACCACCTGACGAGCCTGCGTCGGGCCCGTGAAGGCCAGGCTGAAGGAGTCGAAGTAGGTGATCGGGAGGTTCGCGTTCTGGGGATCCTTCGCGGTGAAGGTGATGGTCGGCGCGTCGCCGAGGACGAAGTTGCCGTTCGCGCCGGTGGCGCCGCCCATGCCCGTGATGTTGAGCACGTTCGTCGGCGTGACAGCCGGGTTGAGGAGCGGATGCACGTGCGCGTCCTTGACGGCCAGGCCGGGCAGACCGCCGCTCACCGCGTGGCAGACATTGCACTTGGTCGGGTCGGCGTTCGCCGCCATCGTGCTGCCGTTCTTCGCGTACGGCTTCGTGTAGTCGAGGTCGTCGTGGCACGACTGGCACGCTCGCGGGTCGTTCGGCTCGTAGGCCTTGTCGCCCTCCATCGGGGCAGGCAGCGGGCCCGCGCCGTCCGGATCACCGTGGCAGTTGAAGCACGAGGTGACGCCCGTACGGGTGTTGTTGTCCTTGGTCCGGTCCGCCTGAGCCAGCGCGGAATACCCGCTGTTCTTCGGCATCTGGATGTTGAAGTTCGGGAAGGACGGGAACGTGATGCCCGAGAAGTCCTTCAGTCCGTCCTTCGTGTTGACCTGGTAAGGAGTGCCCGCGCCGTACACGCGGGAGCCGTCGTTCGCGGTGCTGAGGCCGTTCACGGACGGGAGGTGCGCGCCGTTGTGGAGCTTGTGGATCATCACCTCGAAGTCGATGGTGACGTTCGTCGCGTCGCCCGCGTCGGTGCTGCCGAAATCTTCGGCGCCGGCCGTGTGGCAGGTGACGCAGATGGCCGTCTTGCGGAACTGGCCACCATGCATCCCGAAGCGCTCGTGGCAGGCGTTGCAGTTGCCCTCGGCCACGATCTCGTGCGTCTCGATGGTCGTCGTATTCAGGCCGAAGTTGTACGAGGTGCTGTTCGCGTCCAGCGTCTCCTGGCCCTTCACCCAGTAGGACTTCGTGAAGGCCATCGCGAGGGTGTACGTGCCCGCCTGCAGCGCGCCGGTGAGCTCGCCTTCGGTGAACTTCGTGGTGTTGTTGAGGGGGACGCCGTAGTTGTCCGGGATGGGCGTCGAGAAGGTGTATGTGTACGACCCGTCGTCGTTCATCTTGGCCGACTGCACGACGTCCTCGAACATCGGAGTCTTCGCGTCGCCCGGGAGGACGTGCTGGTAATTGTGGACCGGGCCGGCCATCCAGACGCCGCCCGCGTCGAGCTCGGAGAGGGGGATCAGCTTTCCGGACGTCGTCGTGACCTTGAAGGTGACGCCGATGGTGTCGCCGGACTTGAAGCTGCCGTCGCCGTTGGAGCCGCCGCCGATCGAGAGGATCGTGGGCACCACGCCGGGGAGGTCCTCGTACGGATCGAGGTGCGTGTCGATCGGCTGCGAGATGACGACCTTGGTGCCGTCCGTACAGCTCAGGATGGCCGTGCCGCCGCCGGCGTCGACCACGGAGCAGCTCGTGCCGTCCTTCACGGTGACGGGGTCGCTGCCGGGGCAGTCGATCGTGATGTTGCCCTTGCCGTCGTCCGAAGTGGTGCACGGGGCCGCGTCCGACACCGTCACGGTGGTGTTGTCCGTGCAGGTGATCGTCTTCGTGCCGTCCATGTTGTCCGTGACGGAGCAGCTCGTGCCGTCCGCCCCGTCCGCGCCGTTGGCGATCGTGACAGGGTCGCTTCCCGGACAGGTGACGGTCTTGGTCCCATCGCCGTTGTCCGCGACGGTGCAAGATGCGCCGTCCTTGCCGTCCTTACCGTTCTGACCGTCTGCTCCATCCTTGCCGTCGGCGCCGGAGCACCCGAGCAAGAGGACCATCGCGCTGCAGATGGTCCAAGGCGTCGTTCGCAATATCGTTCCCATGGCTCTCCTTCGGCCTCGACGTGGAAAACCCACGTCCACCACGCAATCCAGGGATCCGCGCGGACGCGTGTGCAACGGATGTGCCCGTGAGGTGAAACGAGGATGCTCCGGCGGGTTTCCCCCTGATGGGGCGCGTCCGTTCCGGTAAGAGCGAAATCACGACGCGTGGCTTGCGCGCCGAGCGTGCAGAACGCGCGATCGGCCGGCTCGAAGGTGCCTTTTCGAAGAGCGCAGAAGAAGCGCCGCAATTTGCGACAAACGCCTTGAGGCGCTGCGATTTCGCGCGAAGGGCTCCTGGTCGATTCACGCTCTTCGGGGCTCGGCCGACTTGCGAAGGGCAGAGTCAACAAGAAAGGAACATCGATGTCGGCGGGGGTGGTGCCGTATCTCGGGGCGGATCGAGACTGGCACTCTGGACAGGAGGGGTGGAGTCGTCAGGACAGCTCTCGGAGCTCCCGCTTCAGCACCTTGCCGGTGGGGTTTCGGGGCAGGTGCGGGACGAAGCGGAATTCGCGCGGGACCTTCGTCTTCGCGAGGCGCTCGGCGCAGAACCACGACAGCTCCTCGGGCGACACCTCGGCGCCGGGGCGCAGCACCACGTAGGCCCGCACGCGCTCTCCCCACTCCCTGTCCGGCACGCCGACGACCGCGGACTCCAGCACGGCGAGGTGCGCGTCGATGACGCTCTCCACCTCCGCAGGATACACGTTGATCCCACCGCTGATGATCATGTCCCGTTTGCGGCCCTCCACGTGGTAGCAGCCGCGCGCGTCGCGCCGCCCGAGATCGCCGACCGAGAAGAAGCCGTCCTTCATGGAGCCCTTCGTCGCGGCGTCGTCCGCGTGGTAGCCGGCGATGAGCTGCTCGCTGCGCGCGTAGATCTCGCCGACGGCGCCCTCGGGCACCTCGCGGCCCTCTTCGTCGAGCAGGCGCACCTCCTGGCCCGGCACCACGCGCCCGATCGTGCCCGGGGACGCGCGCAGATCCGAGGGGCCCGCGACCGTCACGACGCCGGTCTCCGTGGCGCCGTAGAAGTTGTAGATTTTATCGCCGAGCGCATCGAGCGCGTCCCTCGCGAGCGTCGCGGAGAGCGGGGCGCCGCCGCTGAAGATCGCGCGGAGCGACCGCAGATCGTGGGCGTTGATCTCGTCGGGCCCGAGCTCCAGCAGGCGGTGCAGCATCGTCGGGACGACGGCCGTCGTGGTGGCGCGGTAGCGCTCGACGGTGTCGAGGAACGCGTCGGGCTTGAACTCGCCGGGGACGACCACGGTGCCGCCGAGGATGTACGTGAACGTCGTGAATCCGAAGGCCGTCGCATGGTAGAGCGGGCACGCGACGAGGTGCACGTCGCCCGCGGTCATCGGCGTCTGCTCCATGAACGAGAGCACGTGCGCGAGGACCTCGCGCTGGAACTTGCGGACGGCGCCCTTCGGCTTGCCGGTGGTGCCGGACGTGTACATCACGACCGCGGCGTCGTCGCTGCCGTCCTCGAAGCCGCCGGTCGCGGCACGGAGCAGATCGTCCCACGTCGGGAATCCCGGCACGGCGCCGCCGACGGAGAACGCGCGGTCATGCCCCATGTGCCGGAAGAGCGGCAGCGCCTTCTGGATCGTGGCGTCGATCGTCGCGTCGAAGAAGAGCGCGCGGGCCTGCGAGTGGGTCGCGATGTACTCCATCTCGGGCGCGGTGGAGCGCCACGACACGCTGACGGCGGACGCGCCGAGCCGCCCGATCGCCGCCTGAACGAGGATGAATTCGGGCCGGTTCTTCATCGCGATGAGCACCGCGTCGCCTCGCCGGATCCCCTTCGCGGCGAGGCCGGAGGCGACGCGATCGATCGTCTGGTCGACCTCCAGGAACGAGTACGCGCGCTCCTCGGTGGAGCCGTGCGCGCCGGCCGGTGCGACGAGCGCGGTGCCGTGCGGATCGTTCGCCGCGTGGTAGCGGAAGATGGTCGTCGCGTTGATGCGCCCCTTCGCGATTTCGCGCGCGAGGCCGACGGCTCCGGGGGCGCGCGCGCGTCCGAGGAGGCCTTTGGAGAACGACACCCGCGCGGTGGTGCGGATGCGCCACGCGGCGGCATCGGCGCGGCTCTTCAGCTCGAGGACACGCTCCCTCAAATTCATTGCGAGAGTCTATCCAAGGTGAGCCGGCTCGGGCATCGTTCCCCAACAAGTGGGCCCGGGGAACGGGGGCCATGGTAGGTTCGCGCCCGTGGACCAGTCCGACAGGCGCACGTCCCATCGCGCAGCCATCGTGCTCAACGTCGAGTACAAACGCGTCAACACGTTCTTCGCGGACTACACGCGCAACATCTCGAAGGGCGGCACGTTCATCCGGACGGACCGCCCGCTGCAGCTCGGGACCGAATTCGTCTTCGCGCTGACGATCCGCACCGTGGCGGAGCCGCTGAAGCTCCGGGGCCGCGTGAAGTGGGTCGTCACGGTGGAGGAGGCGACCGCCGAGCAGCCCGCGGGCATGGGCATCGAGTTCTTGTACGCCTCCGAAGAGGAGCGCCGCTCGACCGAGGCGATCGTCGAGAAGCTGATGGCGCAGGAGCTCGGGGAGAGCCTGGCGTCGCGGTTGCTCGGAAAAAAAGCGGACTGAGAGAGCAGGGCTCCGCCGTGTAACCGGGGGATCGGGATTTGTGTTGGAGCTGGGCTATGCTCGCGCCGATGCGTACTTCGCTCCTGCGCGCGGCCCTCGTGGTCAGCGCGCTCGCCGCGCCGATCTCCGGCTGCGGACCCGCCGCCCAGAACCTCCCCCCGGCCACCTCGCCCGAGGCTCTGCCCCCGATCGTCGACGTCTCGGACGACGCGTTCTCGGCCTCGCTGTACCGCGTCCTGCGCGACGGCAAGCCCACGCCGGAGCGGCAAGGCACGCTCGCGGGCGTCGTGCGACGGCAGCTCGCGCACGCGGCGAAGCGGTTCACGCTCGGCGCGGACGAGCGCGGCACCGACAGCGCGATCGGCGCGATCTACCTGCTCCGCGTGGGCGAGGGCCGCGGCGACATCATCGACGCGCCGGCCGCGGACGCGCTGAAGGGCGCGATGGGCAAGGTCGGCGCGCGCGGCGATGAAGGGCGCGCGCTCGTGCTCCTCAGCATGCGGGCGGCGGCGCTCCCCGCGAACAGCCCCGAGCGCGCGGAGGTGGAGCAGCACCTCACGGCGCTGGAGCAGTGGATCAAGGACACGCGCAAGGGCGGCCCGGCGCAGCTCCTCGGCGCGAACGAGCGAGCGGAGGTGGCGCGCGCGCTGCTCGATCCGACGGAGCCCGCGGTGAACGCGGCGGCGGTGTCGGTCGGTCAGTGGCTCGATCAGGCCGCGAAATACAACGCGATCTTCAACTCGACGGGCGAGCGGCCCGATCGCGAAGAGGCGCCGGAGACGTTCCGCGCGCTGCGCACCGCGGGCTCGACGTTCGCGGGGCTGCACCTGCGCTACGGCGACGCGAAGGCCGCGCTGAAGAGCATCGAGCGCTTCGGCGCGCGCAGGTACGTGCCGGATCTGCTCTACGATCGCATCCGCCGCGCCGCCAATTCGGACGGCGCGCGCGACTGGCAGGCGCTCGCGAGCGTGCTGGCGCGCGCGATGGGGCCGGTCGACGAGGAGGACGACAACGCGGTCATCGCCGAGCCCGAGGTGGTGGAGGCCGGTCTGTGGGGCGCGACGCTCGAAGCGTACCGCCGCGATCCGGCCCATTTCCCGACGTCGGCGCTCCTCGCGACGCAGCTCATCCGCTTCGGCATGTCGGAGGCGGTGCCGCTCGTGGTGAGCGGCGCGCTCGAGAGCAAGCCGCAGCCGCAGGCCGTGGCCGCGTCGATGCAGCTCCTGATGACGGCGATCGACGCCGACAACGACGCGGACGACATCGACGCGTGCCGCCGCACCTTCGCGGCCGCGGGCCCGCTGCTCGCGGTCGCGGACGGTCGCGACATGCGCGGCCGCGTGGAGCCGTCGCCGACGCGCGCGCGCTTCCTGATGGCCTCGATCGAGACGCGCGCGGGCAACCTCGCGGCGGCGCGTCCGCTGCTCGAAGCGGCGGCCGCGGCGGAGCCGAGCGTGGCGGTGTTCACGATGCTCGCGGCGGTGGAGCGTCAGAGCGACAACAAGACCGGCGCGCTCTCGTACGTCGACAAGGCGCTCGCCGCGCCGGACGCGGGGTACGCGTTGCTCGACATCTCGGACGCGCACATGCTCGCGTACGAGGTGCATCGCGACGCCGGGGACGCCGCGCGCGCGACGAAATCGCTCGAAGCGGCGCTCACCGCGGTGATGTCCGTGCGCAAGTCGGTGGCGGACATGCCGTCGCGCCTCCGCGCGGAGCGTCAGCTCGCGCGCGTGCTCACGGGGTACGGAGAGGTCGCGCAGGCGGCGCGCGCGATGGATCGTGCGATCCAGATCGCGGGCGAGGATCGCGCGGCGCTCTCGGCGACGGTGCTCGACGCGGTGGCGCAGGCGGTGATCCGCAAGGACCTCGCGGGGGCGCGCGCGGCGCTGCGAAAGGGCCTCGACTCCGACGTGCGCGACGAGGATCTCGTGTACGCGGGTTTGTGGGTGCAGCTCCTGGAGCGCGAGCAGAAGGCGACGAGCGACGGCACCTCCGAGCAGGCGTTGCGTCACGCGCCCTCGCGCACGGCGTGGACCGGCAAGCTCGCGGCGTGGGCGACGGGCCGCCTCAACGAGACGGACCTCACGAACGCGGCCCAGAGCGCGCCCCAGAAGACGGAGGTGGCGTTCTACACGGCGATGGCCCGCCGCGCCTCCGGCGATCCCACCGGCGACACGAAGCTGCGCGACGTCGCGAAGAGCCCTGTCATCGAGCTTTTGGAGGTGCAGCTCGCGCGGGAGATCCTGGCGCCGCGCGTGCACACCGAGCTACCGCCGGGGACCAAGCTGCCTTGAAGGAGCCTGGGGGGAGAGGGGGAGTTGGTCGCGGTGAGGTCGTAAGGGGAGGGGCGCTGCGCGGAAGTGAAAAAGCTTCCGGTTTCACGGCACTGGAAGCCTGCCTGCAGTCGTACTTCCAGTGCCTGGAATCGCAGCTGGAGCAGTTTGCGGTGCAGTGTTGCGCTTTGCTTCCGCCTTCCTCTGGCAATCGAAATAATAGGAAAACAGCTCACTGCACGCCGGGGTCGGAAAGGTGATTGAGCCGCTCCTCGTCTTCTCGCAGTAGCCGTTCTCGATTTGGCAAGTCGTGTACTCGTCCACGATACGGGAGCACTTTTCATCGACTCGGTAGCTGTCGCGCAGCGCGGTTTCTTCGCTCACGCAGGCGTCCACATCGCAGCCACAGGAACATTTCGCCTGACAGAATCGGCGAATGTCCGGCGGCGTGTGGCACGCTTCTACCGCGAGGCTGACGAGCACAATCGAGCACACCGTTGCGCCCAGTCGAAGGGTGTTCGATGACGACATCAGAACCTCACGACAGAGACGATCGTTGAATGGAGCTTGGCGACGAGGGCTTTGGCGCGCTCGTAGTATGGGCTTGCGTTCTCCCACCCGCGTTTCCCGTCCAGCGCCAGGCCCCATTTCTTGTCGGCCCACTCCTTGTCGAGCGAATCGAGCTCAGCGTTCCACTCGGCGTCGTCTTTCATGAGGTCTCTGCGATCCCGGCATTCCTTCAGCGCCAAGTAGGTCCCAACGAAGCGATCTTCGGGGACGCCGATTCCCCACTTCGCCTGTGCCACGTGCCAAGCCTTCTTGGCGAAATTGTCGTCGTAAATGCACTTTTTGGTGTAGTCGATACCTTGGACAGGCGAGCGCCAGTCGATGTGGATGTCATCGGAAGAATGGTGACGAACGGCTTGTCCGGCGACCCAGTCGGAAGACTGGAGACACGGGTTGATATCCTGTTTGTCGACGCAGAAGTGCAACGCTTCCTCCTGTGGCTTGTCGACCTCGCGCCACGTGTCCACATCGGGTGGAGGAAAGTCCGTGAAAGGAGGCCCTAGCAGCTCGCCTGCCTGAGCCCCTGGGTAGGTCTTCCAAGACTCCGTATATTGATGATCGAGCGAGCCGATGAGCTTGTCCCGTGCGATCTTGTTGCCCGATGTGTTGTCGCCCAAGCTGTCAAGGCAGGAACGCATGGCTTCAGGATCGAAATAGACCACCTTGAAGCCCGCGCTGCCGGAGAGCCAACCGTCCCGGAGAAACTTGATCTGTCGCCACAAACCGAAAGACGGATCGACCGCGCGTATCCTGTCGAACAGTCGAACGAGGATGTTCATGGGCGCTGTTGCCATGCTATCGAGCACTTCGTCGAGCGTTAGCCGCTCGTCCGGCAGTGCGCCCTTGTTCTGCCAGGCCGTGATGAGGAGGAGTTGCCACGCGTCGTTCCCGCTCATCACCGAGTCGAGGTGATACACCGCGTCCTGCGGCGTCCGCAGCATCCGGGCCTTGTAGCTGCGCTTGATCGTCGCCAGCAGCTCCGGGTGCAGCTTGTCGAACGGCGGGCCCGGATCCTTGTCGTAGTCCGGCCCCGCAGGCAGCGCGACCGCGTTCGTATTCTTCCCATCTCCCTCCGCCCCCTGGCTCGACGGCGCGGCGCTCACCACCGCCTTCTCCGGGATCTTTCCGAGCACCCACAAACACCGCTGCGTCTTCGTCGCGTCGGCCGGATCCGGCGCCTCCGTGGGGATCTGGAGCGGGTTCATGCCCCACGAGAACTTGCCGCTCTTCACCACCGCATAGCGGTAGTCCGTGTGCTCCCAGTAATCGAAGAGCTTCCACACGCGCCGCGGGAAGTCCCACGCTTCTCCCTTGTGCGAGAGGTCGTAGTGCGAGAAGCGCTTCTTGTCCCACTCGTAGACGGCCTGGCACAGCTCACCCAACGTGGGCGCCCACACCGTCGGCTTTCCGGTGCTGTCCTGCGGCAGCTTCTCCCATCGATAGCCCGCGCGGAAGAACCGAGTCGCCCGCGACTCCAGGCCCGACGTCGAGTAGGCGAGGGGCACCATCACCTCGTCGCCCTCCTTCATCTGGGCCACCGTCTTCTGCGTCTTCGACGCCACGTGGAGCATCGTGCGCGTCTCCTTCCGGTGGATGCCGTACGGCGTGATCGTCGGGGGATCCTGGCCCTTCTTGGTGACGATCTGATCTTTTGGCGTGTTCGCGAGGCCCTCGTCCATCGCCGTCCACCGATATCGAACATCCATGCTGGGCGCCGCCATGTGCCGTGTGCTCCGTCGCTCGTGCGGTGTCTTCTCTCGCGTCCCGAAACTGCCACTCTCAACCGGCGCGGACCTCGCCGAGATCGGGGAACGTGATCTTTCCGCTGCTCTTCAAGGGGATCTCGGCCCTCCCGTCCGCGTCCGTCACGCCGCTCACCTCGGTCCCGTCCTCCATCGCGATCACGAATCGACGCCGCGCGAGCGGGCTCCCGTCCTGATCGCAGAGCTCCACGATCGTCGGCGGATCCGGCTCCTTCGGCTCCTCGTCCTCGGCCTGCTCCGGGGAGTTGAGGAGGATCTTCGACCCGTCGATCTTCACCTCCTTCTCCATCGCGAGCGACGCGCCGTCCGTCTTCACCACGATCTTCTTGCCGACGACGAGAGTGGCATTCTCCTTCGTCCGCAGCGTCAAACCCTCCTTCGCCGCGCCCACCCACGCGCCCTCGCCGAGCACGCTCACGGAAGGCCCGCTGATCTCGACGCCGCTCTCCGTGATGCGCACCGTGCTCTTCCCCACGCGCAGGAGGATCTCCTGGTCCGACACGATCTCCGTGGCCGCCGTCGACGCGATCTTCGCCGATCCTTCAGTGTGCACAGCCAACGAGCGCGGCGCGTCGTTCTTGCCGATCACCGTCGTGAGAGACCCCTTCACCCGCAGCGTGAGATCGTCCCCGTGCGCGTGCTCCGCCGGCCCCACGACCTCGCGGCGCTCTCCGCCCCCAACGCGCGTATCGAAGGTGCCCTGTATACGGTCGTCGCGATCCCCCGACACCGCGTCGATCCGACTGCCCGTCACGTCGCTCCGATGATCCCCGGTGATGGCCTGCTCCACGCCGCCCGCGACCTCCGCGCGGAGGCCGCCGTGCACGCGATCCGTGCGGCTCCCGGCGACCTCGATCCTCTCGTTCCTCTGCACGGACAGCGTGTGATCGCGCTGCACCACCTCGTCGAGATCGCGCTGCGCCCGCAGGAAAATCTGCTCCTCGTGCGCGGCGTCCTCGAACGACAGCTCGTTGTAGCCGCCCGAGGACGGCGTGCTCTGCGTGCGGACTCCGCTCCTCGTCTTCTGGCCGGGCAGGGCGAACGGCGGCGGGTGCGTGCCGTTGTACAGACTGCCCATCACGATCGGCTTGTCGGGGTCGCCGCCGTCGAACATCACGACGACCTCCATGCCGACGCGCGGGATGTGCTGCGTCCCCCAGCCGGCGCCCGCCCACGGGTGCATCGTGCGGATCCAGCAAGAGCTCCTCTCGTCCCGCCGCCCCTCGCGGTCCCAATGGAACTGCACGCGGATCTGCCCCGCACCGTTGGTGTGAATCTCCTCGTTCTTCGGCCCCACCACCGTGGCCGTCAGCGCGACTTGCGTGCTCTTGCGACGCGGCCTCTTCGGCGGATAGACCACCTCCGCGGGCACCGCCTCGAAGGCGTTCTCGTAGATGCGCTCTCCCCCGCTCGTCGCGCGGCCCCGGCCCCGGTGCGTGACGCTCACCACCGCGTAGTCGCGATCCAGGTGCGGCGCCGGGTGATCCGCGAGGGCGAAGCGATGCCCCGGCGCCACGTCCGGACACCCGCTCTCCGCCGTCGCGATCAACGCTCTCCTCCGCTCTTGCCGCAACATCAGCTCGGCCTCCTGCGACGCGAACGCCCACGTCGGCGAGAGGAACGGGCCGTGGTGATCGTAAATCGAGAGCTCGCCGCCGGGCGCGTCCGCCGTCCGATCCGCGCCGGTCTGCGAGAAAGGATGATTGGACTTCGCGAGCGTCAGGAGCCGAGTCGTCGGACGCTCGAAGTCGTAGTCCGAGAACGCCGCGGCCGAAGGGCGGACCGTCGCCTCGGCCTCGAAGCGAAACACCTTGTCGAGCTGCGACACCGTGGTGTTCCCCTGCGGCAAATAATAGAGCTTCCCGCCCGTCACGGCGCTGCTCGTATTCAAGCCATCTCCGCCGTCACGGCCGAGGAACGGATACACCGCCGCGTCGCTGAGCAGCAGCGTATCGCCCGGCACCATGGCGCCGTTCGCGGGCGACTCCTCGGCTCCGGAGGCGAACGTGAACCAGATGCCGGCCTCGGCGAGGAGGCGAGTCACGAACGCGTAGTCGCTCTCTTCGAACTGGGTGCAATGCTCGCGCGCGGGGTGCTCGCGCATCAGCCAGAAGCGCCCGTCGATCCCGGCCTCGCGGAGCACGTCGCGCACGATCTCCGGCACGGTCTGCCCTTGAAAGATGCGCGATCGGCGCCTCTTCTTGAGGAGCCACAGCCGCGGCACGAAGCGCACATGGTACTTGCGGCCCCCGATCGCGTCGTCTCCGGACGCGAGCCGCGCCGCCGCCACGAGCCCGTGAAACACGCGCTGAGCCCCCGCGATGCTCCACGTGAGCGCCGCGCGCCGCCGCAGGAGCCGCTCCTCCAAACCGCGCTCTTCCTCGGCCTCCGCGGTCACGATCACGTCGAACGCGTACGTCGATGAGAGCGCCTCTCGCCCTTCGAGCGCGTGCACGGCGAAGAGATCCGGAGGCAGCGAGTCGATGCGAAGTCGATACGGCGGACCACCCGAAAGCGCGTCGTCGAGGCTCGTCACGCGCCGATGCTACACCAAAGCGCTCCGTCGTCGGCGCCCCGTGCACGATACTGCCTGTGACCGCGCGCGCGAGATCATGCCCCGTGCGCGCGCTTCAGCGTCTCCGTCGTGTCCGGATCGAGCGTGCCAGTCTCCGGCAGAGCGCTGCGGCGCTGAAAGGCCCGGACGGCGGCGCGGATCTCCTCGTCGGACGGCGCGCTGCCCGCGCGCAAAAACCCCAGGTTTCGAAGCCTCCCCGCGACGCCGGAGCGCTCCTCGATCGGGTCCAGATCGCCGACCTGGACGGCCACGCGAAGGTGCTTCTTCGGAAAGAACAGCGTCACTTCGCGCAGGTGCACCGGCGCCTGAAAGCTCACCGCCCCGTCGCCTCCGGTGGTCCGCTGCGCGTCGTCGCCGAGGCCTTCGATCTCGTACGGCTCGTTCGCGAGAGGCCCGCCGCCTTCGTCGTGCAGGACGAGGTGCACATCCACGCGCGGCACGGTGGCTCGGTACTTGTTCGTGGCGCCTTTCGTGATCGCCAAGCTCTCCACGGGCCCGCTCGGCAGATACACGACGTCCCCGGGCGCGAGCACGTGCGGATCCTTCCGGAGCGCGCGGATCGCCTCGTTTTTGGGGTGATTCCACACCTCCTCCACGGACGCCCCGCGCGCGAACGCGAGCTTCGTGAGGTGCTCTCCCTGCGCGACGACGTGAGGCAACATCGGTCTATCCATCGCCGCGCCATGCTACTTCGCCGCGCCGCCCGCGTGCACTCGGTACCAGCAGCGCTCTCCGCGACATCGGTATTCGAGATTTTTTCTTTGGGCCGCGGGGCGCGTGGCGTCGTATCGCGCCGCCCTGCCACGCGTCTCGAATCCTCACGCGCGACCGTCGTTCACCGCGTGAGCGCGCACGAGAGCTTCTCGCGGTATTCCAGGCCTGGCTCGATGTCGTTGCGCGCCGCCTCGTCGGGAGCGAACGTCGCGGTGATCACCGGCTCCGTGTCGCGGTCCGGGAAGGCGGCGTTTTCGCGGCGCTCCTCGGGGACGTCGAGCGCCTCGATGCAGAGCCGCGTGGGGCTCCATCGCACGCGCGCGGTCATGCCCGACAGCGTCGGGTTGCCGAGCGGGTGATCGCCGACATACACCCAGGGAGACGCGATCTGGATCGTCGCGCGGTACATATCGTCGGGGCTCGCGGCGCACGAGGGATCCGACGCGCTCACCGCCGCGGACCACGGCGCGAGCGGCACGATGCGCGGCCCCCGCAGGATGAGCAGCGCCGGATCGTCCGCGGTCGGAGGCTCGAAGCCGGAGGGCGTTCGCAGCACCGCGACGTCGCCCTTCGCGTTGATCGCGACCGCGTCCGGGTTGGGCGGCGGGTACCACGACTCCACCGCGCGCGGCCCGATCTCGCTCACGCGGTTCGAGGCGAATCGCAGCGGCGTCTCGCCTTCCTTGTCGTCGAGGCCGAGGATCACGAGGTCGCCGTTCGCGAGCCACGCCGCGCTCTGCGCCGTG
Organism: Polyangiaceae bacterium; assembly: GCA_046351455.1. Classification (GTDB taxonomy): domain Bacteria; phylum Myxococcota_A; class Polyangia; order Polyangiales; family Polyangiaceae; genus JADJRH01. The sequence continues at coordinate 331,217 of JAXLYM010000005.1, read as the reverse complement.
AAGGTGCGCCGCGTGAAGAGCACGTCCGCGCGGGGCGACGCGCCGCCGCGGCCGACCACGAACAGCGTGCCGCTCGGCAACGCGGGGATCGTCACGAGCACGTCCCCGGAGGCCGCCGCCTTGCCCTTCGGCGGAGAGGGCATGATCGGCACGAGCGCGACCGGCGAGAGCTTGCTCCAGATCACGAGATCCTCCAGCGTCACGCCGGTGCCCTTCGCGGCCTTCGTGATCGCGGCGAGCCCGTAGCTCACGCGGCGGATCGGCGCGGCGGGCACGAGCGGCTCCACGAACGCGAGCTCCGGCCGGAACGCGGACGCCGCGCTGGAGGGGCCGAGCGTGAAGATCTGATTGATCGACGGGTCCTGCTCCGAAGGCAGCAGATCGATGCGGTACCCGTACTGGAGCGCGCGCGGCGCGATCCTGGCCGTCGGGGGCCCCATGAGAGAGAACACGTCGACCGCGCTCCGCGGGAACCAGGCCTCTTCCCACTCCGTGGGGTCATGCCGCGCGGGCGCCGGCAGCGGCTTGGTGCCGAGTCCGAGATCCGTGGGGGGCTTCTGCTTCGAATTGAATACGCGCTGATCCGCTTTGCCGTTCGCGACGCACTGGAGCCGGATTTGTGGGGCCGTCGGCAGGACGGGCGCGGGCTTCACGCTCTTCGTCGGCGGCGTCGTGCGCGGCGGCGTCACGCTCCACCCGACGCGCAGCCACGGCCCGAGATCGCACCCGAGCGCGGAGCACTCGAGCACGTCGAACGTCGGGACGCCCGCGCTGGGCGGCGCCGCGATCTCCGTCCACGTGCGGCCGCGATCGAGGGTCTGGAACGCGCGGCCGCCGTACGCCCGCGCGAACGCTTGCTTCCCGACGCCGGCCGCGGGCCCGTACCCGAACAACGTCGACGTCACGGCCCCGTTCGGCGCGACCTCCACGAAGCGGTCTTCGAGCCGCACCTCGACCCCACCGGAGGGCGTCGCGCCCCAGCGGCGGCGGACGATCCACCCGTACTCGGACCAGGGGAGCGCTTGCCGCTTGAGCGCCGCCAGGAGCCCCTTCTCCCCGGGCTGGACCGCCCAGAGGCGGATCTCTCCCCACGCCGGGTCGTAGAACGCGAGGTCCGGGCTGGAGAGGATCGCGATCGGCGGCCGTCCGAGGCGCGGCACCCAGCGGACGTCCTTCGCGGTGTACTTCGCGGGCGCGGGCGAAGGCGTCGTCGACGAGCCGGTGCCCGTGTCCGCTGGCTTCGGATCGAGCACGTGCTGCTGCCAGGTGCCGTCTTCGTTGCGCGCGCACGCGGTCGGGAGCGACGCGTCTTTCGGGGGCGCGGTGGAGGCGGGGGCGCCGCCCGACGTGGGGCCGTTTTCGCCGTCCTCGGAGGGGCAGGGGCCGCCGTACAGCAGCGCGCCGCCGTCCGATGCGTAGAACGGCCCGTCGGTCGGGAAGGTTCGCTCGACGCGCGGAGCCTTGCCGCTCAGCACCTTCGTCATGACCACGCTCGTGCTCCCGGGCCGCCGGCACACGATCGCGATGTCGTTCGGGACCTCGGTCGCCTGGCAGTTCATGTCGTCGGGCAGCACGCCCGCGGCGAGCGTGGTGAGCGCGCCCGTCACGAGATCGACGCGCACGACGTCGCCGCGCGCGCCGACGATCGCGCTCCGCGGCCCCGATCGCGCGCCGTACAGGATCGCGAAATGGATCGTCGATTTGTCGGGGACGCGGAGATCGCCGCGCGACGGGTCCGGGGGCCTCGGCGCTTCGGCCTCCACGAGCGCGCCGGATTCGGCGAGGCGCAGCGATCGGTCCTCCGAGCCCACCCGATCCAGCACCCACACGTCGCCGGAGCGCACGAAGGGGAGCGCCGGTGCGCCGCGCAGATCCGCGCGCGCGTCGCGCCAGGATTTGCCGCCGTTCGTCGAGACGGAGAGCCCGCCGGCCTCGGTCACGGCGATGGCGCGCCCGTCGTCGAGGGCCGCGACGTCGACGAGCCCGAGCGGAGCCGGCGCCTGTCGCGCGCCCGTGGCGAGATCGATCCTCCACCGCTCGTTTCCGCTCGTGCGCACGAGGATCGCGTCCGGACCGAACGAGAAGCCGCGGATGGGCACCGGAAACGACGCGACCGGTCGCAGCGGCCCGTCGAAGGTGGCGCTCGCGAACAGCGCGTCGGGCGTCTGGAACAGGAACCACGACGAGGACGCTCGCGCGAGGCGCGCGGGCACGGCGGCGGCGTGCACGAAGGCTCGTTCGGCGACCTCGATGGCGAACGTGGTCCCTGCCTCCGACACGATCGCGCGCGTCCCGTCGATGAGGACGCCGAAGGTCCCGTTCGAGAGCGGCACGATCGCATCGGCGCTCCGTTGGCGCAGATCCGCGCGCACGTATTCGGGCGCGGCCGACGCCGCGGAGCCGGACGCGATCGGCGCCGCCGTGGACAGCACCGGGACGCCGACGGTCGCGGCCGCGGGCTTGATCTTGCCGGGATCCGCGGAGCATCCGATGACGAAGAGCGCGCCGAGCGAGAGGAGCGCACCGGCGCCGGGCCAGCTCGTTCGCATGGCGTGGATCATCGTCCATGCGCGCGGCCATTCCCAGCCTCACGGCGCAAGGCAATTAGGGGGTTCGTCAGCGGGGGAGTGATACGAGGGGGCGCGCAACGTCGAGGACTGCGCCCGCTCCGCTACGGACTCCGCGGAGCCAGGCTCCGCTCCGCCTTCGCGGACCGGACTCCGTCCTCCCAGTGGTGCCCGGAGCCCCCTTGTAAAATCCGAATGCGGAGGTGGGCCCAGGCTCGGAGGATGTCAGTGTTTCACGCCGACGACGCGCGTCCCCTTGACGTCGCGGATGAGGTGAATCTCCATCTCCCGCGGGGCCGGGACGCCGCTCACCTCGGATCGCAGGCGCACCACCAGGTAGCCGTCCGCTCCGAACGCGGCTTTCGGCAAAGGCACGGCGAAGCGCGGGCCGTCCGGGCCGAGCACCGCGCCGGGGTGCGTCGTCTCTCCGTCCGCGTCGATGTAAGACACCACGTATTCCACCGTGTTGAACGTCGTGAATCCGCCCGCCACCGCGCGGTCGTAGACGACGATGCCGTGATCGTCGAGGCGCTCGTAGTCGCACGGGGTCGTCTGCGCGTATCCCCACTCCACGACGCGGCGCTGCCTCGCGAGGATGAGCTCGAACAAGAGCTTGCGGGCCGTACGGTTCGTCACCTTTCCGGAGCGGACCGCGTGCAGCACCATCTCCTCGCCGATCGCGGCGATGCGCTTCGCCATCCAGTACGCGTCCGCCCCGTCCGTCGCGTCCATCGCAGGGAAGGGGAGGCCGGGGCCGTAGCGCAACGGGTCCACCTCCTCGCCGATCGCGCCGATCGCCTCGTACTTGCGCTGCGTCGGCGGGATGTTCGGATCCGGCGCGAAGCCCAGCGTCCCGAGCAGCTTCATCTCGTCCGTCTGCTGCGGGCGCTTGCCGATGATCGCCTCCGTGCCGAGCGATTTGTCGAAGCCGACCATGTAGTGCACGAGGTGGCCGTCGCCGGACTGGCCCGTGTACACGTCGCGCAGATCGTGGGGCGTGAAGCGCGTCATGCCGAGCCACGCGCCGACCAACCGCAGCGCGCGCAACGTGCGGCGGCTCTCGTGATCGACGCGGTCGTTCGGATCGTCGCCGCGCGTGCCCGTCACCGGCGTGCGGCCCACGTCGATGTCGGCCGCGGGGGGCCAGCGCGTCGCGGAGAAGCGGTAATTGCCGGTCTTGCTCGGGGGCGCCGAGTCGAGCCAGTCCTGCAGCATCTTGTAGAGCGCCTGCCTCCGCGCGTCGGCGGACGAGGGCTCGTTGCCGCTCAGGATCGACTGCGCGAACGGCTCGCCGGGCTCCGTCGAGAAATCGGTCTCCTCCGCGTCGGAGATGTAGACCTCGGGCGCGTAATAGCCGAGCGCGCGCACGAGGCGGGCCGTGATCGCGGCGGCCGCGGTGCGCACCTCCACGCGATCCCGCGGATCGCGCCGCAGCTCGAAGCGGTGGCCGAGCGCGTCCACGACCGGGATGCCCATGCCGCCTCGCTTGAGGTCGCCGTTGTCGCCGGAGGGCGCGCGCTCCAGGATCACGCGGAACGGAGGCACCGGCGGGCCGTCCACCGCGTACACGCCCTCGAACGAGGAGACGTCGGCGTCGAGCGGGGCGAACCAGCTCGAGCGCGGCACCTCGTCGAGCGCGTTCACGTCGCCGGGCGGCGGCCTCCGCGTGATGCGCATCGCCTCGACGAGCGGGCGGCCCACGAAGAGGTCGGAGAACTCGACGACGTCGTTCACCTCCAGGCGCTGCGGCATGTCGATGCCGTCGTCGTCCGCGATCTCGGTCACGGGGCGCGCGTCCGCGAAGCGCGCCGGGCGGTACGCGCACGCCGGCGTGAGGAGGACCAGAGAGGCTGCGATCAGCGTGCAGTTGCGCATTTCCGTCACTCCCGGTGCTGCCGGTCGCCGAACGAGCTCGGCACGCCGAACGAGAGGGAGAAGCCGATGCCGTCGGGGCTGAACGAGAAGGCCCACGAGCCGATGTCGTGCGCCGAAGCATAGATGTCCATGCCGAAGCCGGCCGCCCACCGCGGGCTGCCGAGGCGCACGAGCTCCGGCCCGACGGAGTTCACGTCGACGAAGAGGCGCCCGGACACCTGCGGCGCGAAGCCCCACCGATAGTCGAGCGAGGCCGTCGTCGAGAGCTGATCGCGCCGCGTGTGGAAGCCGCGGAAGTCGTTCTCGCGCGGCAGCTCGTAGAACGGGATCGGCTCCTTGTTGAGCGGCGCGACGCGATCGACGGACAGGCGCGGCGACAGGATGTTGGTGGCCCGGTAAATCGCGAGGAACAGCGCGCCGCGGAACCCGAAGCGCGCGTAGTCCGTGCGGTCCGCCTCCAGGCCGCGGCCCCAGCCGACGTAGCCCTCGACGTACGCGCCCTCCTTCGGCGAGCCGCGATCCTCGCGCGTGTCGTGGCGCACGGCGATCTCGGTGTACGCGATGTGGCCGCGGCCGGGGCTCTTCTCCGTGGGGCCGCCGGTGATGCTGCCCGGCACGAAGACGTAGTTGAGCGCGCGGCCGCCGTCGTCCGGGGAGCCGTCGATGATGTGCGTGGTGACGCTCGTGGACAGGAACACCTCGGTGTTCTCGCTCGGGCGGATGCCGCCGCTGAAGATCGATCGCACGCGCTGGTGGCGGTAGCGCGCCTCGCGAAACTGCGTCATCGGGCGGAAGTGGTTGCGCGGGTCGTGCTCCGGCTCCTGGCCGATGCCGAAGTACGAAAGGCTCGTGCGCATGTCGTAGAGCGACTCGGCGACGAGGCTGAACGGCAATCGACCGGCGCGCGCGAGGGCGACGCGCGTCTCCAGGAGCGCCTCGTTCGGGCCTCCGCTGCCGACGCGGATCGACGTCGACGTGCCGCCGGGGCCGCCGGTGATCATGAAGGCGCCCGCGCTCGGGCGGCGGCCCGGGTCGAAGAAGAGCGTCGGGAAGATGGTGATCTCGCCGCGCTTCTCCCGGACGAATTCGTTGATCTTGGGGACGATCTGCTGCTGCTCCGCGATCACCGACGCCGTGCGCGTGAGGAGAAAGAGCGCGGACAGGCTCTCGCGCAGCGGGAACAGCACGGTGTTGCCGACCTTGCGCGCGGCGTCGTCGTTCTCTTGCTCCGGCGTCTCGACGCCCGTGACCACGCGCGGATCGACGGCGCGTCGCACCTCGACGTCGGCGGGTTTGTCCTCGGCGTCGTCCGACACGTTCACGTCGGGCGCCTGCGCCGGCGGCGCTTCGATCATCGGCGGCGGCTCCGGCGCGGGCGGGACGTACGGCGGATCCAGCGGGTTCGGCGGGATCGGCGGCGGGTGCGCGAGGGCCGCGGGCGCCGCGAGGACGAGCGCGCACGCGCCGAGCAGAGGCGCGACGAGCGCCGCGATCGCCGGACGGTGGCTCCTCGCGGGCGCGGTGGGTCGGCTCATGCGGTGCGAATGGTAGCGGGTTTTGCGCGGGGTCGAAGGGTCACGGCGTGATCATGCACGAGAGGCTCTCGCGGGATTCGGCGCCGAGCTCGATGGTGTTGCGACCGGCGTCGTTGGGCGCGAACGTCGCGGTCACGATGGTCTCGGTGGTGTGGTACGTCGGGCTCTGACCGTTGTGCTCGGGGACGTCGATGGCCTCGACGCAGAGCTGCGTGGGGCTCCAGCGGACGCGCGCGGTCATGCCGGTCATCGCCGCGTCGAACAGCGGGCGCCCCGCGATCTGGGCCCACGCGTACTGCGTTTGCAGCGTCACGCGGTACATGTCGTCGGGGCTCGCGGCGCACGCCGGATCGCTCGCGGGCAGCGCCGCGGACCACGGCGCGAGCGCCACGAGCCGCGGGCCCGGCAGGATCAGGAGCGCCGGATCGTCCGCGGTCGCCGGTTCGATCCCCGACGGCGTCCGCAGCACCGCGACGTCGCCCTTCGCGTTGATCGCGACGACGTCCGGGTTCGGCGGCCCCATCGCGTACGAGGGCGGATCCGGCAGCGTGGCGAGCTCCGACACGCCGCCGCCTCCGAAGCGGAGCACCGACTCCTGGTTCATGTCGTCGATCGCCAGCACGACGAGGTCGCCGTTCGGGAGGCGCGCCGCGCTCTGCGCGAAGGCGTACCGCCGCGTGAACAGCATCTCCGCCCGCGGGGACGCGCCGCCGCGCGCCACGAGGAGCAGCGTGCCGAGGTGCGTCGGCGTGAACATCACGAGCAGATCGCCCGGCGCCGCGGCCTTTCCTTTCGTGGCCGCGGGCGTGATCGGCAGCGTCGCGCTGAGCTCCAGGTTGCCGTTCATCAGCAGATCCTCGACGCTGACGCCGCTGCCCTTCACCGCGCGGGTGATCGGGTCGAAGCCGTACGTGACGCGCCGGATCGGCGCCGAGGGGACGAGCGGCTCCACGAAGGCGATCTCCGGCTTGAAGGCCGACGCCGCGCGCGAGGGGCCGAGCGTGCCGAGCTTGCCGTTCACCTCGTCCTCGCGCTCCGGCGGGAGCAGCGTCGGGGCGTATCCGCTCTGGAAGGCGCGCGGCGCGGTGTCCATCCCGATGTTCAGGCCGCTCAGCGCGACGTTCAGCGGCGTGCGCCCGAACATGTGCGTCTCGAACTGCGCGAAGCCGTCCATGACCGGCGTCGGGAGCGGCGTCGCGCCGAGGCCGACGTCGAGCTGATCGTCCAGCTTCGAGTGGAACGCGCGCCCCTGCACCTGCGCCGTCGCGAGGCACGCGATCTTGAGCAGCGGGGCCGACGTGAGCGTCGGGCCGTTCTGCACCTTCTTCGTCTCCATCGGCGAGCTCGGCGTCGATGGGTTCCACCCGACGCGGAGCCACTGACCGAGATCGCACCCGAGCGCCGAGCACCCGCGCACGTCGAACACGGGCGTGCCCGCGCCCGGAGGCGCCGCGATCTCCGACCACGTGCGCCCGCGATCGAGCGTCTGGAACGCGCGCCCGTTCGGCCCCTTCGCGAACGCGACGCGCCCCGCGACGCCGGCCTTCTCGTACGTGAACGGCCACGCGGTGATCGTGCCCGACGGCGAGATCTCCACCGAGCGCCCGTCGTCGAGCATCGCCTCCACCGCGCCGGAAGATCCCGCGGACCACCGCTGATCGACGAGCGGCGCGTCGTGCGCCGGATCCACGTGCCGCCGCAGCGCCGCGACCAGATCGTTCTCCGCGGCCGACGTCTTCCACGTGCGGATCTCGCCCCACGCCGGATCGTAGAACGCGAGCTCCGTGCCTGCGATCAGCGCGATCGGCGGCCTCCCGAGGCGCGGCACCCAGCGCACGTCGGTGAGCCGGTACTTCGGCGTCGTGGGGCCCGGGACGCTCGACGCGGCCGGCTTGCTCGCGCTCTTGCCGCCGCTCGATTTGCCGCCGCTGCCGCTCGCGGCGTCGTCGTCGTCCGCGTCCGGATCCTTCGCGTTGTGGCCGGCGCCGCGCACCTTGCCGGCCTCCGGATCCAGCACGAACTGCTCCCACACGCCCTCGTCGTTGCGCGCGCACACCGTCGGCAGCGGCGCCGGAGCGCTCGGCGCAGCCTTGCCGGACGAGGTCGAAGTGGTCGCCGGTTGGGCCGGTTTGTCGTCGTTCTCGGGCGGACCGCACGGCCCGCCGAACGCGATCGCGCCGTCGTCGGAGGCGTAGAACGGCCCGTCCTTCGGGAAGGATCGCTCCACGCGCGGCTCCTTGCCGCTGCGGATCTTCGTCACGACGACGCTCGCGTGACCGCGCTCCGAGCACACGAGCGCGATGTCGTCCGGCACCTCGACGGCCTTGCACGTCATCCGCGGCGGCAGCACGCCCGCGACCGTGGACGTGATCGCGCCCGTCGCGAGATCGACGCGCATCACGTCGCCGCCCGCGCCGATCACCGCGCTCCACGGCCCCGCGCGCACGCCGTTCCGCAGCGCGAATTTGAGCGGCGTTTCGCCGTTCGCAAAGCGCGTGTCCAGCTTCGGCGGAGCCGGCGCGGGCGGGCTGGATCCCATCTCCACGAGCGCGCCGGAGCGCTCGAGCCGCAGCGGCCGATCGCCGGACGCGACGCGGTCCGAGATCCACAGCTCGCCGTCGCGCTCGAAGGGCAGCGTCGGAGCGCCGCGCAGATCGCCGCGCGCGTCGCGCCACGTCTTGCCGCCGTTCGTCGTCACCGAAGCGCCGCCCGCCTCCGTCACCGCGATCGCGCGCCCGTCCTCCGTCGCGACCACGTCGATGAGCCCGAGCGGCGTCGGCGCCTTTCGCGCGCCGGTCGCGACGTCGATCAGCCACCGCTCTCCGCCCGACGCGCGCACCAGCATCGCGTTCGTCCCGAACGAGATCGACGAGATCGTGTCCGGCGCCGTGAGCAGCGGCCGCAGCGCCCCGTCGAACGTGGGGCTCGTGAAGATCGCGTCGTTGGAGCGGAACAGGAACCCGCCCCCGAGCCGCGGCGGCACCACGTCGACGCGCGTGAGCGCGCGCACCGTCACCTCGCTCGCGAACGTCGTCCCCGACTCCGAGACGATCGCGCGCGCGCCGTCGACGAGCACGCCGGTCGTCCCCTTCGAGAGGCTCACGAAGGTGCCGGTCGATCTCCGCGTGACGTCCGCGAGCACGTACTCCTGCGCGCCGACGGGAGCGGACGCGGAGCTCGTCGGCGCGGCCGTGGCCACCTCCATGACGCTGCCCGTGGGCGCGGCGCCGACCATCTTCCCGGGATCCGCCGAGCACCCGATCGCCGCGAGAGCGCCGATCGCGAGGAGCGCCGCGAGCCTCCGCCTGTCCGTTCGCATGCGCCGGATCATCGTCGATCTGCGGGCCGGTTCCCAGCCGCCCGGAGCGCAAACCCCGCGCGCTAACGAGCTTCGAGCGCGGCCTTCAAATAGTTGCGCGCGCGCAGCGTCCACGGCCCGTCCGGCGACGCCGCGAGGTGCCGCTCGAACGCGACCGCCGCGGCCTCGTAGCGACCGAGCCGGTACAGCACCACGCCCTCCGCGATCGCCCCCGGGTACGCCGGATCCACGCGCGCGAGCTCCCGGATCTTCGCGAGCCGTCGCTCGTTCTCGGTCACCTCGTCGAGGAGCGCCCGCGCCCGCACGACCTCGGGATCGGCGCCCGTCGCGAGCGGCGCCCGCTGCACCGCCGGGTGCGCGATCAGAAAGCCGAGCAGCGCGCGCGTCTCGTCGAGCGAAGGCGCGAACGCGGGCCCTTCGAGCCCCGTGATCTCGTCCCACCGCTTGCGATAGAGCGCGCGCAGCACCGTGTCGTCCGGGAGCAGCTCGCGCGTCTCCGCGTCGTACCAGCGGTACGCCACGAGCGATCGCGCGATCGGCCCCGCCAGCTCCGCGAGCTCCGGAGACGGCGCGCCGGAGCGAGCGAACGCCCGCAGCTCCGCGACGAACGCGCGCGTCTGGAACGCCCGCAGCGCGAGCACCTGCTCGGGATCGTGCGCGATCGCGGCGTGCGCGGCCGTCACGGCGCGGCTCCGCGCGGGCCCGAGCGCCTGCTCGTCGTCCGCGGCCTCGGCTCGCCCGAACGCGCGCACGGCTTCTCCGAGGGCGCGCACGTCGTAGTCAAGCGCCCCGTGCTTCGCGCGCTCCTCGATCGCCCGAGCGCGCGCGGCGTCTTCTCGGAGGCTCGCGGCGAGCACGTCGGGCCGCACGTCGGGCGGCGGGATCTCGTTCACGGGCACCACGCGTGGAACCCCGAGAAGCGAAGCCGTTCCGGCGAGCACGACGGCCAAGGCGCCGGCTTGCCACCCGTCGAAGTGACGACGCCAACCCTTGACAGGAGAGGGCGCTGCTCGTGACGATTCCTTTACCCGCGTCCGCACGGCCACGAGGGATTGTCGCAAGACTTGGCCGGCGGACAAAGCGACCGAGGAGCATCGTGTCCGAGAATCGCCAGCACCCGCGCAAGCCGATCAAGCTGACCGTCTCCTTCACCTCGCCGGACGGCGCCCGCGCCGAGGCCGCGTGCCGCGACATCAGCCTCGGCGGCATGTTCATCGAGACGACGAGCCCTTCGCCGTACGGCGAGGAGGTGGTGGTGCACCTCGTCTTGCCGGGCCTCTTGCAGGGAGCCGACGTGCGCTCGATCGTCCGCTGGACGCAGAAGGGCGTCGGCATGGGCGTCCAGTTCGGCACGATGGGCGCGCGCGAGACCCACGCCCTCGTGGAGCTCCTGCAACACGGCTAATCGGCGCCAAGAAGCGCGCGACGGTGCCCACCCCCGGTCCGTGCTCGGCCTATCGGCCTGCGCGCGGCCCGCCCCTGCTATACGAGGGGCGGCCACCTTTGACAAAGGCGCCGTCAAACCGACAGATATAATGCGAAGGCGATGAATGCGGAGATGCCACCCCCGGTCGCGTACCTTGGTGGTGGTCGCCCAGCCTCGTGGGAACTCCCAAAGCGCCTGCTCCGCAGCCGCAGGGAGGGGAGCGTATTCGATGGTCTGGGGCCGCGACGGTGCGCCGCGCGGGTTCGGCCTACTGGCTGAGCTGGACGGGGATCGCGAGCGTGTACGGGGCGGCGGCGGTGGCGAAGCGGCCGCTCCACACGAAGCCCGCGCAGCCCTGGATCGACGGCAGCGGCGGGTTGAACTGCGCGCCTTCGAGCGAGCCGTCCGCGCGGATCTTGAGCGTGAACGTCGACGACGCGGTGAGCTTCGGCCCGTCCACGCTCGACGCCGGGTGCGCCTGCGTGAAGCACCGGCGGAGGCCCGATTGCACGGACGCGACCGACATCATGGGCTTCGCCGGCTCGGTCGCGGGCGGCTCCACCGCGGGCGGCGCGTCCTTCGGCTCCTCGGTCGCGGGAGCGTTCGCGGCCACCGCGTTCGGCTTCGCGCTGTGCGCGGGCGGCGGATCCGTCATCGACGGGACGTCCGCGGGCGGCGGCTCCACGTGCGGCGCCACCGTCAACGCCGGCGCCGTGTGCGGCGCGTTCACCGCGATCGGCTCGTTCGTCTTCGCCGCGGTCGGAGCGAGCCACCGCGCCTTCTTCGCGCCGTCGAGCGAGAACGCCGCGCGCGAGCCCGCGGGCAGCTGGTAGCCCGTCGTCGCGCCGCGCTGGCCCGCGGGCCCCACGGTCACGACGCCGTGCTCCACCTCCACCACCACGTCGCCATCGCGCAGCGACACGGTGAACGCCGTGCCGTGCACCGCGATCCGCGTCTGCCCCACCTCGACCGCGAGCACGTCCACGAGCCCGTCTTTCACCAGATCCGGCTGCACCTCGACGCGGAGCGAGCCGCGCAGAAGCCGCACGACGTGCCCCGTGCCGGGGCCGAGCGACGCCGTCTTCACCGCCGCGCCGGGCCGAGCGATCGCGTCTTCACCGCCGACCGGCGAGCGCACCACGAGGCGCCCCTCCGGCGCGAGCGTCCACCGCACGCGCCCCGCGTCCGCGAACGTGACGGCCGCGTCCTTCGATTCGACCGCGTCGCCCGTGCGGAGCGCCGCCAGATCATGCTCGCCGTGCGCGCCGGCCTCTCCGGGCGCGGCCGCGACCGCCGCCACGTCGACGTCGCGCGTCGGCTCGATCGCCGCGTGCTCCGCGCCCCTGGATGGGCCCGCCGACATCGCGAGCGGGACGATCGCCGCGGCCGCCGCGAAGGCCAGCGCCTGCCACACGCCCGACGACGCGCGCGCGACGGGGCGAGCGCCCTCGCCGTTGCGGATGCGCGTGAGCAGCGAGCGCTCGATGCGGTCCCAGTCCAGCTCCGGGGGCTCGTCTGCGCGGATCGCGTCGACCATCCTGTCGACTGCCCTGATCGGTCCGTTCGATTCGCTCACGTTGCCTCCTCAGCCCCGCCTCGTGCGGGAGCGGTCCCCGCGTTCGCGGGGCTCTCCGAAACGTCTTCTCCGAGCTCGTCCGCGAGCTGCGCCAGCGCGGGCTCTTCGCGGATCATCGCGGCGAGCTCGCGCCGCGCGTAGAACAGCCGCGTCCGGACCGTGAGCACGGGGGCGTCCACGATCTCCGAGATCTCGGCCGGCGTCTTCCCTTCGAGCTCGTGCAGCTCGAACACGGTGCGCTTCTTCTCCGGCAGCCGATCGAGCAGGCGCCGGAACGCCTCGATGCGGCGCTTCCGCATCGCGTCCTCGTCCGGAGCGAGGCCCGCGTCCGGCTCGTATTCCGTCGGCGTCTCCCCCGTGAGCACCGGCCGCGATCGCGCCGCGCGCCGGGCCATCAAGACCACGTTCACCGTCACGCGGTGGAGCCACGTGGAGAACTTCGCCTGACCCCGAAACTCTCCGATGCTGCGGTGCACCTGCAAGAAGACCTCTTGAACGATGTCCTCCATGTCCGCGGAGGGCCCCATCATCCGATAAACGAGGCGCGCGACGTCGGAGCGGTGACGGCGGAACAGCTCGGTGAAGGCCCAGCGATCGCCCTTCTGTGCGCGGGCGACGAGCACGTCGGCGTCGGCCGTGGCGAGCGAGAGGACAGCACCTCGTGGAGCGTCGCCGGAGGCCCCGCCCCCGAAGTTGCCCGAACTGGTATCGTTCACGGCTCGCACGTTAGTCGGCTGGGCGCCCGTAGGCGACAACTCCTCCGCGTCGTCCTCGTCGCGACGGTGGACCAGGCGGAGGAGGGGGCGCACGCCGCTCGGCGGAGGTTGCGGCGCTCGCGGACGAACGACCTGGCTCTCCGCGGGGAGCGGCGCGGGCCAGACGGAGCTCGCCGTGGCGGTCGGTCTCATCACATCCGGGATCGATGCGCGCCCGGAACGCGTCATTCATGCCAAAAAATTCACGCTGATAATTTGTCCCGATGCGCTCCGTTGGCGTTGGGTAGGCCCATGCTGATCATTGCCTTTGGCGTGGCTCTGGTCCTTGTGGCCGCGGACGTCCTGGACCTCGCGCGCGTGCGCCGGTCGTGAAGCGATCCGCGCTCCAGCACGTGCTCGAAATGTAGCTGGAGCGCTTCGCACAGCGGCCCGGGGGCCGCGCGAAATCGGTGGGGAGAGGAAACGGGAACGCGAGCTGGTGCGGCCCGGTTCGATGGCCTCGTCGCAGGTGAAGGGAGCGTGTTCCCTTCACCTGGAGGCGCGGAGCGTTGGAGCCGAAGGAGTCTTTACTCTTCGGACGCCTTCGCCTTCTTCGGCTTGCCGGGCGTCGGATCGAAGAGAGCGACGAGCTCCACCTTCTCCTGCTTCTTCTGCTCGAGGAGGCGGTTCACGGCGCGGAGGATGCGCGTCTTCGTCGGGCCGCTGACGAACTTGCCGACCGTGGCGGCGTCGATCGCGCGCTGCGTGACCGGGCGACCGCTGCGCGGCTTCTTCGCGGCGTCCCCTTCCTTGGACTTCTTGGCCGCGTCCTCGGACTTGCGGGCGACGGCCTTCGCCAGCTTGATCTTGCGGTCCTCGACGTGGAACTTCTCGAGGACGCGCGACGCGGCGATCACGCGGCGGGGATCGATCTTCTTCTCGGACAGGAAGTCGGCGAACTTGGTAGCCATGGTGAGTCCTGAAATGACAGCGGTTGGGCGGGATGCGTCGTCCCCGCAAAAAAGGGGTCGGACGATTACCACGACCGGCCGGAAACGCGCCAGGTCCTTTTGATGCGAGCGGCAAACAGCCCCCCACGACATCTCGTTCGAGCGAATTCGCGGGTGGGGGCTTGCGGGCTGAACCCTTGGACAGTATAGCTCGCGTCCCAAGCACAGCTCACCACGATCCGACTGTTCCTTACGAGGTTCCCGCCATGAGCGACGACAAAGCCGAGAAGACCGCAAAGCAGAAGACCACCGCCCTGGAGCTCGCGATCGCCGGCGTCGAGAAAGAGTTCGGCAAAGGCTCGATCATGCGCCTCAAGGAAGGGCAGTCCCTTCACGAAGGCGTCGCGGCGGTGTCCACGGGGTCGCTCTCGCTCGACATCGCGCTCGGCATCGGCGGCTACCCGCGCGGCCGCATCGTGGAGATCTACGGGCCGGAGGCCAGCGGCAAGACGACGCTCACGCTCCACGCGATCGCGGCGGTTCAGCGCTCCGGCGGCACGGCGGCCTTCATCGACGCCGAGCACGCGCTCGACGTTCACTACGCCCGCAAGCTCGGCGTGAAGACGGACGAGCTGCTCCTCTCGCAGCCCGACTACGGTGAGCAGGCGCTCGAGATCGCGGACATGCTCGTGCGCTCCAACGCCGTCGACATCATCGTCATCGACTCCGTCGCCGCGCTCGTCCCGAAGGCCGAGATCGAAGGCGACATGGGCGACAGCCACGTGGGCCTCCAGGCGCGCCTCATGAGCCAGGCGCTCCGCAAGCTGACCGGCACCGTGTCGCGGTCGCAGTGCCTGCTCGTGTTCATCAACCAGATCCGCCAGAAGATCGGCGTCATGTTCGGCAACCCCGAGACGACGGCCGGCGGCAACGCGCTCAAGTTCTACTCGTCGGTGCGCCTCGACATCCGCTCCATCGGCAAGATCAAAGAGGCGGCGGAGGGCGGGAAGGACCCGGTCGTGGTCGGCAACCGCACCCGCGTGAAGGTGGTGAAGAACAAGATGGCGCCGCCCTTCCGTGAGGTGGAGTTCGACATCCTCTACGGCCAGGGCATCAGCCACACGGGCGACGTGATCGACCTCGCGACGGAGGCCAACATCGTCGAGAAGAGCGGCGCGTGGTTCTCGTACCAGGGTGAGCGCATCGGCCAGGGCCGGGAGAACGCGCGCACCTACCTGGAGCAGCACCCGAACGTGATGGAAAAGATCGAGGCGGCCGTCCTCTCGAAGCACGGCATTTCCCGCACCGGCAAGCCGGTCGAAGCGCCCTCGGGTCCGCCCTCCGGCAAGCCCGCGAAGGACGGCGCCCCCGCCCCCGAGGCGAAGCGCGCCGCTCCACCGAAGGCGAACTGAAACCCCTCGATCGTCGCGCGAAAAGCGAAGCTCGGGGCCTCGAATCGACCCCCCGGGCGAAAGCAAATGGATCCGTGACGCGTTCTGTTATGCAGGCGCTGCGTGTTTCTCTATCTGATGCGTCACGGGGCAGCCGAAGACATGTCTCCTACCGGGCGTGACTTCGAGCGGGCCCTCACGTCGGCCGGTCGCGCGACCGTGCGCCGGGTTGCGATCGCCCTCCGCGACGCGCTCCCGGCGCCGATCGAGGCGCTGATCGCGAGCCCGCTGGTCCGCGCGCAGGAGACCGCGGAGATCGTTCAAAGCGTGCTGTGTCCGGCGCTCGACATCGAGGTGGACGAGGACCTCGCGCCCGATGCTTCGGCGTACGACCTCTCGGTGCGCGTGGCGGCGACCGGGCGCGTCACCTTCCTGGTCGGGCATCAGCCCAACATCGAGATGGTCGCGCGTTCGCTGGCCCGGCCCACGTTCCAGCCGTACGCGGGGCACCGCCCGCCGCCTTCGAGCGGGAACGCGCCGCGTCCGTCGCTCCGCCTCCCGCCCGGCTTCCGCACCGCGACGGTCGTGGGCTTTCGCATCGAGGCCGAACGTCGTCTCCCGCCGTACGCGCTCCACGTCGCGATCGACCCGAGCTCGCTGTCCGACTCGACGCCTCCCCCGGCGGGCTGACGCGGCTCTTCACGGACGCGGACCACACCGCCGATCTCCACCGCCGGTGGAGGACCTGTGGATAACGCGTGCTCATCCTGGGGTCGCGGACCACGCCGATCCCGTCCGTGCGAAGCGCTTCGACCCCGAGCGGCGCACGTGAAGCCGTCCGGAAGGGCGGACGCCGCGGAGGGGGCGAGGCCGGCCGTCTCCGACCTCGGGTTTCCATCGTTCTTTAACCATTTCAGCCGGTTAGGGGCCTCTCCTTGACATAGGTGCCCCCCCGGCATACCCCCAAAGACCCCATGGCCGGACCCCAAGTCTTCCCGCTCACGCCCCTTTTGAGGAGGCCTGCCAGGGGACCGGGGGCGGCGCCTGCTCCGCGCGTGTCGCCTGCGGCCGTCCGCATCCCGGACCCTCGGCAGCTCGCCCTCGACATCACCTTTCCTGCCGGGCACCCCCAGATCTTCGTCCACGAGGGCGCTCGGCAGGCGCTCGAACGCAGGCTCGCCGCGGCGTACCAGCGCCCCGTGCTCCTCAGCGTGACGGACAACTGCCGCCGCATGATCTCCTGCTCGCGGCGGCAGGGCATCCTCCAGGCGCGCATCCACCACATGTTCCTCGACGCGTCGCCCGAGGTGCAGGACGCCCTCGTCCGGTACGTCGTGAAGAGCGAGCGCGACGCGTCCCAGCTCGTCGGCAAGTACATCGACGAGAACGGCCACCGCATCCGCGCCACCCGGGCCCTGTCGTCGCCGGTCCGCACGCAGGGGGAGCACCACGACTTGCTGTCGCTGTTCCACAAGCTGAACGACCGTTACTTCGCAGGGCAGGTGGACGCGCTCATCACGTGGGGACGCCGCGTCCGGCGGAAGGCGCCCGAGGCGAAGCACGGGGCCAAGAAGGCGAAGCCGCGGCGCGCCATCAAGCTCGGCACGTACTCGGCGACGGAGCGGCTCATCCGCATCCACCCGGTGCTCGATCGGGCCTGGGTTCCACGGTACTTCGTGTCGTTCGTCATCTACCACGAGATGCTGCACCACGTGATGCCGGCCACGGTCGTGGGCGGCCGCCGCATGCTGCACCCGCCGCTGTTCCAGGCGCGCGAGCGGTTCTTCCGCGACTTCGACCGCGCGATGGCGTGGGAGCGCGCGCACCTGCACCGCCTCCTCCGCGCCTGACGCTTCCGCTTGACGAAGGCGCGCGGGCGGACGATACGCCGGGCTCCCGCCGGAGCCGACTCGGCTCGCAGCGTCCCTTCTTTCGAAGCCGTATCGTGCAGCCGCCTGCCCCGAACACCGTCACCGCCGACCCTCTCCGCGCGCTCGAAGCCCTCGACTGGGCCGCCGAGATGGCCGAGCGACCCCGTCCGACCGACGCCGCCCCCGAGGCCTCCTCGGGGCGCATCGTGGTCCCGGACACGCGCCTGGTCGCGCCGATCGAGGCGACGATCGCCGACTACAAATCGGCCAGCGCCTCGTACCTCGCGGACGTCCGCCAGCGCCTCGACCGCGTGATGATGGCGTACGACCCGGAGACGGGGCTCGACGCGCTGCTCGCGTGCGGGGCGATCCGCGCGCTCTTCCCCGAGGTGGAGGCGCTCGTCGGGTTCGGCGACGGGGAGTGGCGCCACAAGGACGTGTGGAAGCACACGAAGCAGGTGGTGCGTCAGGCCGTGCCGCGCATCGAGGTGCGGTGGGCGGCGCTGCTCCACGACATCGGCAAGGTCCGCACGCGCTCGATCTCGCCGGAGGGGGAGGTCCACTTCTTCGGCCACGCGGAGGTGGGCGCGCGCATGTTCGACAAGATGGACCGGCGCCTCGGCCTCTTCGTGAAGGAGGAGTCGCTCAAGACGTCGGTGCGCTTCCTGATCCTGCACCACCTCCGCGCGAGCCAGTACGAGGCGTCGTGGACGGACAGCGCGGTGCGGCGGTTCGCGAAGGAGATGGGGCCGTGCCTCCTCGATCTGCTCGATCTGTCGCGCGCGGACATCACGACGAAGCGGCCGGAGAAGAAGAAGAAGGGCCTGAAGCAGATCAGCGATCTGCACGAGCGCGTGCGCCTGATCGTGGAGCAGGACGCGGTCGTCCCGCCGCTGCCCGGCGGCGTGGGCAACGTGATCATGGAGGCGTTCGGGCTGCCGCCGTCGCGGAAGATCGGCGACATCAAGCGCGCGCTGGAAGAGGCGATCGACGCGGGCGAGATCCCGTCGCACCAGGGGGCCGATTTCTACGTGGAGATCGTGAAGGCGAACCCCGCGCGCTACGGCCTCGGCTGAGGCGGGGCGGGGGCCGGAGAGCGTCCGGCGCCTGCGAGGTCGTGCGGGGGAGGGGCCGGAGAGCGTCCGGCGGCTTTATTTCAGGCGGGCGTCGCAGGTCAGGCAGCGGTCGGGGACGGCGGTCTTGTGGTAGACCTCGCCGCAGCGGCCGCAGAAACGCGCGTCCTTCTCGAAGGAGAGGACCTTGCCGCTGCCCTTGCACGCGCGGCCGGCGATCTGCGGCGGATCCAGCGGAATCTTCTCGGGCTCGGGGCCGGCGGGGGCCTCGATCTTCGCGTCCTTGTCGTCGAGCTTGTCGGGGATGCGCTCGCTCGCTTCGCGGAGGATGCGCGCGGCCGCCTGTGCGTGGACGTTGCGCGGGACGCTGATCGTCGTGCCGCCGCCCTGCACCGTCACCGCGTCGGAGGAGACGAGGAGGCGCGAGACGTCGCACCACAGGACGCGGTCCACGCCTTCGTCGCGCTCGATGGCCACGCCGCCGTCGCCCACGCGGATCGCGCGCGCGGTCGTCTGCCCGAAGAGCGCCACGGCCAGCAGGAGCACCGCGCCCGTCACCAGGAAGTACAGCGAGTACGGGTGCGGCCCCGCGTCGCCGCTGCGGAGCCACTGCGCGTAGACGCCCGCGCCGAGCGCGACGGCCCCGAGCGAGAAGACGAGCACCGTGCCGATCGCGAACGCGGACGTGGCCGGCTCGTAGCGGCGCTCGAACCGCGGATCGCTCATCTGGCGGAGCTGCTTCTCGGAGGCGGCCTTCGCGGATTTGCCTTCGCCGCGTTTGGTCGGCTTGCCCTCGGGGGCGGCGCTCTTCTCCGGGGCGGGGACGGCGCCTTTGTCGTCGGCGGGCTTCGCGGTCTTGCGCTTCGGCTTGGTGCTGCTCTTCTCGACGGCCATGGGGTCGCGCTTCGTTATTCGAGGCGGCGGCACAAAGCAAAGCGATCGCGCCGCGGGGCGAGACGCCACGGCCCTCGCGTGACGCGTGCCGCGCGGGCGCGCAAAAGGACTATCCTCGGGCCGTGGCCGGTCGGTCTGTGCTGTACGTGATGCCGAGCGCTGCGGTGGTGGCGACGGCGGCGCTCGTGCTCGGGCCCGGACGGGAGCGCCCCGCGGTCGGCGCGCGCGTGTGGGGCGTGCCGGCGGAGGGCGCCAACGTCCTCGCGCTGCGGCTGGAGACGATGGAGCGGCAGTACGGCTCCGATCAGGCGATCGCGGTGGATCCGCTCGAGGTGACGATCGCGCAGAGCGGTCGGACGCTCGGGACGTGGACGGGGCGCTCCGGGGAGGACGGCGTCGCGGAGGCGCGCGTCGAGATCGCGGGGCCGCTCGGCGGTCAGGTGGAGGTGCGCGCGGCTTCGGGGAAGCGGGCGCTCGCGGACGGGCTGATCGCGCTCGGCCCGGCGGCGCCGCTCCGGTTCGAGGAGCGCGTCGTCGAGGGGAAGGCCGAAGGGGACGTGAAGCTCGCGGTGTCGATCGCGCGCGGTGTTCTCGCGGCGCCGTTCGCGGGTGTCGTGCGCGTGAAGGGGTCCGTGAGCGGGGCGCCGGCCAAGGACGAGGTGCTCACGATCACCGTGCAAGGAGCCGATCTCGACGAGGACGCGAAGAAGGGCGTGCGCCTCGACGCGAACGGCGAGGCGTCGATCGTGCTCACGCCGACGTGGCATTCCGTGGAGCTGCACGTGGACGCCGCGAGCGCGCGCGAGAACGGGGAGCCGAAGGGGACGTGGCAGGGCGGCCTCCCGGTGCAGCCGGGCGCGCTGTGGCTCCGGATGCGGGGCGACGCGGCCGAGGTCCTGTCGCCGGTGCCGCGCGATCGCATCTACGTGAGCGCGCTCGGGGAGCGGGGCCGCGTGTTCGGCGCGATCGTGCCGGTGCAGAAGGACGCGAGCGGCTTCTTCGTGGGGACGACGCCGATGGCGGACATGACGCGGCTCGGCGCGGTGGCGATGACGCTCGCGGGCGATCCGGAGGAGCTCGGCTCGGGGACGGTGACGTTCCCGCTCACCCGCACGTTCGCGGTGAAGGAGCCGCCGCGCGTCGCGATGTGGATCGACGGGGTGCCGTTCGCGGAGCGCATCGAGAAGAAGCGGGCGGCCGTCGCGCGGATGGTATCGGTCGGCGTCGCGTTCGTAGCCGCGGTCTTCGAGGCGATCCTGCTCGTGCTCGTGAGCCGAGAATCGCAGACGAAGCTGGCAGCGCACCTCGCGGAGGCGAGCGAGGACGCGGAGGATCGAGCGGCCGCAGCCCGGATGACGGCGGCCCCGGCGAGCCGAGCGATCACGCTGGTCGCGCTCGTGGGCATCGTGGTGCTCGGCTTCGGAGCGGTGGCGGCGTTCGCGGTCGTTCGGTGAAAGGGCCTTTTGGGGGAGCCTTTTTCGAGATCGCGGCGGGATGCCCACCTCGGCAGTCGTCGCATTCTCGTCGGGTTTACAAGGGGCGCAGGCCTCGACGTTATTTACAAGGGGGCTCCGCCCCCTCGTATCACTCCCCCGCCGACGAAACGGGCTTCGACGAGGAAGAGGTGACGAAATGCCGAGCTGCTTCGCGGCCGCAGGGAGGGGGAGCCATCCCTTGCACCTGAACCTCGCCTCAGACCCACGCACGTGCGCGGGTCCACCCACGCACGTGCGCGGGTCCAGCGAACGGTCCCCGACGTGGGCGAGCTTCAGCGTTCCTCCCGTCTCCGAGATCTCCTTCTTCCAAAGGTTTTTTGGAGACGTGCGGGGTCCCCCGCAGGCCCGCGCAGCCCCAACAAACCGCGCATCGGAACCCCGCCCCAGACCCACGCATGTGCGCGGGTCCACCCACGCACGTGCGCGGGTCCAGCGAACGGTCCCCGCCCTTCGCGAACGAAGAGAGCGATTTGGGCGGGGCGGGCCGCGCGGACCGAAGGGAGCACGGACCGGGGGTGGGCAACTCGGAATCTCCGCCTGCGCGAATCGGACTTTGGCCTCCCAGTGGCGGCCGGGCAACGTCGAGGCCTGCGTCCGTTTCGCTCCGGACTGCGCTCCGCCAGGCGGAGCTCCGCCTGCGCGAATCGGACTTCGGCCTCCCAGTGGCGGCCTGGGCACCTTTTTCGGCGGCTGGATCAATCGTGGCTCCCGATCGCTGATGGCGGTACGCTCCGCCCGTGCGCGCGCGTCTTTTTGCCGGGCTCCTCCTCCTCGCCGTTCCTGCGATCTCGATGATCCAGCCGCCCACCGCCCACGCGGATTTCGATCCGTCGGGGCGCGGGAAGAAGAAGCCGGGGAAGCCCGCGGCCGGCGGCGGCACCGGCGGGGCCAAGAAGCCGAAGACCAAGGCCGGCGGCGACGACGAGAAAAAGGGGCCGAGCACCGAGGTGATGATCGCTCGGTATACGAAGATCGCCCTCGAACAACCCGGACAGCCGTTTCCCGTGCAGAAGCTCGCGCAGTACTACCGCGAGCGCGACGGCAACCTGAAGAAGCTCATCGAAGAGTTCGAGAAGAAGGCCAAGGAGCCGGGCGATCAGTGGGCCGTGCGCGTCGTGCTCGCCGGCATCTACAAGAACGACGGGCGCTACGACGACGCCATCAAGGCCTACGAGGCCGCCATCGCCGAGAAACCGAAGGAGCCGGGCGCCATCCTCGCCCTCGCTCAGCTCAAGAGCGACCGCTCCGACAAGGCCGGCGCCCGCACCGAGTACGAGAAGGCCCTGCCCCTGCAGAAGATCGCCGCGGACGTGGAGCAGACGACCCGCCTCCTCCTCGGGCTCTGCCTCGATTTGAAGGATTTCACGGCCGCGAAGAAGTACCACGACGCGCTCGTCAAGACGTCGAACGGGTCGCTGTTCGTGAAGGCCGAGCTCGGGCGCGAGCTGATGTCGCGCGGCTACTACGAGAAGGCCGAGGGCGAATTCCGCGAGCTCGTGAAGGCGGCCTCCGGCGATAACCGCGCGCTCGCTCCGGCGCTGCGCGATCTCGGCGCGTCCCTCGCGAAGCAGAAGAAGACGAAGGAGGCGCTCGAGGTCCTCAAGAAGGCCCTCGGCATCGCGGGCAGCGCGGCCGGCGTGCGCAACGAGATCCTCCTCATCATGACGGACGCGTTCCGAGCGGACAGCAAGCTCTCGGAGCTCATCCAGATCCTGGAGGCCGAGAAGGGGCAGGACTTCCAGCGCATCGTGACGATGGGCGCGCTCTACGAGGAGACCGGCGACGTCGAGAAGGCCATCGCGACGTACCGCAAGGCCCTCACGATGGACAGCAAGAACATCGACACGCGCGTGAAGCTCGTGCACCTGCTCCAGACCGCCGGCGAGCTGGAAGCCGCGATCAAAGAGTACGAGCAGCTCATCAAGGCCGCGCCGAACAACCCGGATTTCGTGTTCGAGCTGTGCGAGACGCTCATCCAGCGCGGCGACCGACCGAAGGCGCTGAAGCTGCTCACCGAGCTGGAGTCCCGCGCTTCGAGCGACGCGGAGATCCTCGCGGCCGTCGCGGATTTCTACGAGCGCGTCGAGGAGAAGGACAAGGCGCTCAAGGTGCTGCAGAAGCTCGCGGGCGCGGCAGGCACCGATCCTTCGCACATCATCGATCTCGGCGATCGGTACTACCAGGCGAACGACAAGAAGAAGGCGCTGGAGACGTGGGCGCGCCTCAAGACCGTCATCACCAACAAGGGGAAGGCCGCGGCCACGCTCGGCGACGTGTACCTGGATCACGACATGATCCCGGAGGCGCTCGCGTCGCTGAAAGAGGCGATCCAGCTCGATCCGACGAACGTCCGCTACAAGAAGTCGTACGCCGTCGCGCTGGAGCGGACCGCCTCGTCGTCCCCGAACCCGCAGGCCGCTTACTCCGAAGCGCGGCAAATCTGGGAGGATTTGCTCGCCGCGTCCCCGGACGACAAGGTGCTCGCGCGCGACTGCCGCACGCACATCGTGAGCCTGTGGGCCCTGAACCACGAGCTCGCGAACCGGGTCGCGCCGCTCACCGCGGCCTTCAACAAGACGCCGCCGGACATCGAGTCGGGGCGCCTCCTCGCCGAGGTGCAACGCAAGCTCCACCGCATGCCCGACGCCGAGGCGACGCTGCGGCGCGTGATCACGCTCGCGCCCGGCGACGAGGAGTCGATGCTGGCGCTGGAGCGCGTGCTCGTGCAGCAGCAGAACCTGCTCGGCGCGATCGAGATCCTGGAGAAGCTCGTCGACGTGAACCCGAAGCGGGCGCGCGAATTCTACCAGCGGATGGCGCAGTACGCGGCGGAGCTCTACCGCGACGACGACGCGATCAAGTACGCCGCGAAGGCCGTCGAGCTAGAGCCGAACGACGCGAACGGGCACCAGAAGCTCGGCGACATGTACAAGAAGCGCCAGGACATCGCGCACGCGATCGGCGAGTACCGCCTGGCGATCCAGCAAAATGACCGGCTCTTCCCGGTGTATTTCGAGCTGTCGGAGCTGCTGCTCACGACGGGCCAGGTGGAGGAGGCGGACCGGCTGCTCCGCCGCGTCGTGCGCGCTTCGACGGACGAAGAGCTCGTGGCCCGCGCGGCGCGCATGAGCATGCAGGTGAACCTGGGGCGCGGCTCGCTCGACGTGCTGGAGCACGAGCTGCTCCCCGTCGCCGTCGGCAACCCGCAGAAGCCGCTCTACCGAAGGCTCCTCGTGGAGCTCTACGGGGCGATGACGTTCCCGATCGTGCAGAAGGTCCGGGCCTCCGTGCGGCGCGCGCAGGACGCGAAGACGCCGGCGGCCTCGAAGGAGGCGCTCGCGACGGCGCAGACGTCCCGCGCGGAGCTCGCGAAGATCGGGGCGCGCGCTATCAAGCCGCTGCTCGACGCGCTCGCGGATGACCGGGAATCGCAGCAGAAGATCGCGATCGAGGTGCTCGCGTACGTGGAGAACAAGAGCGCCGGGCCGGCCCTCTTCAACTTCGCGACGGGCAACGCGGACAAGGGGCTCCGCGTGCGCGCCATGATCGCGGTCGGGGCGCTGCGCGATCCGGCGATGCTCCCACGGCTCGAAGGGCTCCTGGTGCCGAAGGAGGGGACGACCGCGGTGCTCGCGACGGACGCGCTCGCGGTGGCCGCGGCGTGGGGCGTGGCCCGCATGAACGACAAGAAGGCCGAGCCGCTCCTCGTGAAGCTGATGGCGTCGCAGTCGCCGGACGTGCGCGCGCTCGCGGCGATCGGGCTCGGGCTGACGCACGACAAGAAGTACGGGGCGCAGCTCTCGTCGCTGGCGAAGGCGCCGGAGGCGGGGCCGGTCGCGCGCGCCGCCGCGGTGCACGCGCTCGCGGAGCTGGGCGGCTCGGGCGGCAACGATCTGCCGCTGCTCCAGTCGGTCGCGGACTCGAACGAGAACGTGCTGCGGCAGGCGGCGCTCCTCGCGATGGCGCGGCTCGGCTCCAAGGACGACGCGGCGAAGACGAGCGGGCCGGCGGAGGCGATCGCGGCCGGCATCCTCTCGCGCAACGACACGCTGCGCGCGAGCGCGGCCCTGGCGGCGACGGCGCTCGCGCAGAAGACGTACAAGCGCGCGGGCGATCCGCTGCCGGTGCCGGACGGGCCGCTCGTCGTGTCGGACGTGCTCACGGGCCTCGCGCCGGATCCGTTCGACGCGGCGGCGCGGGCGCAGGCGCTCGTGACGATGGGGCCCGCGATCCGGAAGGCCGCCGTCGCGGCCGCGTCCACGTCGCCGGAGCGGGCGCGGGTCGTGGCGGACGCGCTGCTCGCGAACAAGGACGGCGTGTCGCTCGCGCCGTTCGTGGACGACACCTCGGAGCTCGACGCGAAGACCCGCAAGGACGTGGAGACGGTGATCGAGTCGATCGCCGCGGCCGTGGTGCCGGGCTTCGTCGCGCTGGAGCGGCACCCCGACGTGGAGGTGCGGACGCGCGCCATCGAGCTGCTCGCGCGCCGGCCCGAGGCGACCGCGCAGGCGGCCGTGATCGACGCGCTCAGCGATCCGGACGAGAGCGTGCAGCGCGCGGCGCTGTCGGCGCTCGGGACGGTGAAGCACGATCCGACGATCGCCGCCGTCGCGAAGGTGGCGCGCGAGGCCGAGTCGTGGTCCCTCCGCGTGCGCGCGGCGGAGGCGCTCGGTCGTCTCGGCGCGGGCGGCGGCTCGAAGACGGTGGTGGAGACGCTCACCGCGGCGGCGCAGAAGGACACGTTCGCCCTCGTGCGCGAGGCCGCGGCGCGCGCGCTCGGCCCCGTCGACAAGACGGCGGCGACGACGCTGTGGAAGGAGCTCGCGGAGAAGGACGCCGAGCCGCGCGTGCGTGAGGCGGCGTCGACGTTGCTCAAGGCCCCGTGACCCCGGCCTCCCCCGCGCGACGCCGAGCCCACCGCGTCGCCTCGAAACCCTTCGAAACAAGCTCTTTCGTGCGGTGCGCGAGCGCGTCGCGCGCGGCCTCCGTCGCGGCGGCGGCGCTCGCGATCGGCGCGTCCGGCTGCGAGGATCTGAGCCGCTTCTCCACCGCCGCGGACGAGTCGTACTGCGGCGCCGTCACGGCCGAGGCGGCGTTCCGTCGCGGCTTCGACGCGAGCGCGCAGATGCGCCTCACGCTGGACGCCTCGAAGATCGACGGGGCCGAGTCGCCGGGCGTCCTCACGACGCGCGAGGCGCCGGCAGCCGATGCCGAGGTGCGCCTGCTCGACGCCGCGCCGCTGCGGCCGATCCCGCCGCTCGCGCACGATCTCCTGTCGCGCCCGGCGCTCGGCGAAGGCCGCGTGCGGACCGCGATTTACGCCGTGACGCCCGCGGATCCGGACGCCGAAGGCCTCCTCGCGGCGCTGTCGCTCCGCAACGACGGCGCCGTGGAGGTCCGCTTGCTCCGCGCGGGCGCCTCCGACGCCGCCGACGCCCCCGAAGGACGCCGTCCGCTGTTCGGCCTCTTCACGCTGCACCGCGCGCCGGGAGCGTGTTTTTAGCGTTTGGCGCGCTCTCGTCGCCGTGAGACGATCTTCGCATGCGGCAATCGAACCTCCTCTTCGTCGCCGCGACGCTCGCCCTCTCCGGGTGCGCCGCGAGCCCTCCTCCGCCGCCGGCGAACGCGCTCCGCATGGGCGAGCCGGCGGTCACCACGCGCTGGGAACAGTTCTGTGAGCAGGCCCAGAACGTGTCGCAGGCGAGCTGGCTCGCGTCCTCCCGCGGCAACGAGGGGTGGGAGCTGGTCAGCATGTATGCCGGCGTCCTGTGCTTCAAACGCCCGGTGCAGATCGAGGCGCCGTCCCCCGCCGTCGCGCCCGCGCCGGTGATGCTCGGGTCGATGTCGCCGCCCGTCGCGCCCCGGCCCGCGCCGGCTCCGGTCGTCGTCGGCGTGCGCGCCCCCGCGCCCCCCACGGGATCGAACCCCGTCCCGAGCGTGATCGACCCGGGATTCTGACGCCCCCCCGCGACGCGGCTCACCCGGCCTGCGAGAGACCGAAGGCCGCGCGCAGGCGAGGCACCTCCGAATGCGCGCGGGCCACGAGCGGCCGGACGCCCACCACGCACTCCGCGGGCACGAAGCGCGTCAGCACGACGCCGTTGCCGCTCTGCCAGAGCTTGTGACCGCGCGCCCGGAGCCGAGTCGGATCGATCTCCAGGAGCACGTCGCACGACCACCGCTTGCCGACCTTCGATCGCTCCGACGGCGCGAGGTGCACGTGCGACCGCGCCTGTGGCTTGATGCCCTCCTCCGCGATGGCGAGCGCCGCGTCGATGCCGGTCCCGTGAAACACCGGCGCGTCCCCCACGTGCTCGGTCCAGGAAGCCTCCAGCGCGTCGAGGCTCACCGCGCCGCTCGAATGGCCCTGGCACGCGCGGATGCGGCCGCCGACCTTCTCGAACCGCTTCTTGTCGTTCTGCCCCACCACCTCGTCCAGGCGCGCCTCGCTGATGTGGAGCACCCGCAGCACGTCCGCCACCGCCATCCAGCCCGCGGGGTCGATCGGGACGCGCTGCTCCGTGGCGCCGTGCCGCAGCAGCCACGACACTCGCTTCGAGTCCTTCACCAAATCTCGATCCATCGCTTCACCCTCTCTCTTCGCTCCAGGGTCCTCGTTCCGTCGTTTCGTGGGCTCCACCATAGCGACGCGCGGGCCTTGCGGAAGCGCTGTTTCGCGATTGGCTATCGCGTTTTCGAATAACCGGCGGCACCCTATCGGGATGCCCTCGCCGATCGACGCCGAGCACCTGGACGCCTTCGTCACGTTCGCCGAGCACATGAACTTCACGCGGGCGGCGCGCGCCCGGCGGATGTCGCAGCCGGCGCTCCACACGCAGGTGCAGAAGCTCGCGGCCGCGCTCGGGGTGGAGCTCTACGTGAAGCGGGGCAACAAGCTCACGCTGACGCCGGACGGGCAGCGGGTGCTCGGCTTCGGGCGGGACGCGCGCGAGCGCACGCGGGCCTTCGTGGCCGAGCTGTCGCACCGCGAGGTCCGCGGCCCCATCGTGCTGTGCGCCGGGGAGGGCGCGTACCTGTACCTGCTCGGCGAGGGCGTGCGGCGGTTCGCGAAGGACGCGGGCTCCGCGGGGCTCCGGCTCCTCGTGCGCGATCAGGACGGGACGGTGGAGGCGGTGCGCACCGGGGAGTCGCACCTCGGCGTGGCGTCCCTCGACGCGCCGCCGCCGGATCTCCGCGTGGAGCCGATCGCGGAGGTGGGCCAGGTCGTGCTCGTGCCGGAGGCGCACCCGCTCGCGGCGCAGCGCACCGTTCGCCTCCGCGACCTCGCCGGGGAGCGCCTCGTGGTGCCGCCCGCGGGCCGACCGCACCGCTGGATGGTGGCCCAGGCGCTGCGCGCGGCGGGCGTCCGGTGGGACGTGGGCGTGGAGGCCTCGGGGTGGGAGCTGCTCGCGCGGTTCGCGGAGATCGGCCTCGGCCTCGCGATCGTGAACGCCTTCTGCCGCGCGCCGCAGGGGATGGTCGCGCGCCCGATGCCGGAGCTGCCGTCGCGCGTGTACTACCTGCTCCAGCGCAGCGAGGCCGCGCGCGAGGGGCCGATCGCCGCGCTCGCCGCCGCGATCCGGGAGGGCACGCCGCCGTTCGAACAAAGGACGCCACGCCGGCGCGGATCGGCCGTATGAAGGTGGCCCCCTGCGGAGCCCGGCGACCGGGCGCACCCGCTCGACGAAAAGGCACCTTCCATGAACAAGCCCTCTCCTCGACTCGGCACCTCGGCACGACACGGACTCTCGTGGTTGCTCCTCGGGGCGGCTTCGCTCGTGGCGTGCGCGGGCTCCAATTCACCGGACGACGGGGCGCACGCGCCGACGTGGACCGGGGACGCGACGGGCAGCGCCGCGGCCACGACCGCCACGGCGCCGGCCACCGCGGACGTGCCCGTCACGACCGCCGCCCCCGTCGTGACGGCGGCCCCCACCGCGGAGCCGACCGCGGCCCCCACGAGCGTCGCGACGGCGGCCCCCACCGCGACCGCGGCCTCCGGTCCGGCCGGCGCCAACCTGCATGTCGGCTCGATGTCCGTGGACGGTTTGACGGTCGAAGACCTCGCCTGTCGCGCGGAAGGCCTCGGCATCCTCGGCTCGATGCTGGTGGTCGGCGGCCTCTCGAAGAAGAAGGCCGCGCTCGACGCCTGCGGAAAAGGCAAGGTGCAGGTCACCTGGGTCGCCTCCAAAGGCACCATCACCACGGTGACCGCGAAGGCCGACAACAACGCCAAGATGGAGGCCTGTGTCGCGAAGGTCCTGAAAGGCACGCAGGCCCCGTTCGAGGGCGAGTGCGCCGCCACCGTGACGCTCGGCAAATAGCGCTCTCCGCCGCGTCCCCCCGACTCCCCATCACGCGGGGACGACGGTCTTCGTGAGGTGCAGCGCGTAGCCCCCGAGCCGCCGCATGAAATCCCTCGCCGGCACCACCTCGGTGCCGAAGAACACCCCCTTTCGCTGGATCTGCCCCTCGATCACCTGCTGGCACACCAGCGCGGGCGCGATGGCCGTCGCGTAGTTCTCGTCGCAATACATCTCCACCGTCCGCTTGACCCGCGCGCCCTCGGCCTCTCCCACGACTTCGACCTTGATCAGCGCGTCGGAGATATTGCCCTTCCTCTCGCCCATTCGCTTCAGCATCCGCAGAAGAAAGCGCGCGCTGCCGTCGTGCTGGGTCATCCCGATCCAGATGCCGCCGACCATCGCCAGCCCCTGCAACGTGCTCTGCGACCCGGACCACGCGCTGAGCTCGCGGAGCCCCGTCAGCTCCGGCAGCGTGAGCAGATCCCGCGTCACGAACACCCCCATGTACACCTCTTTGTCGAACGGCGCGCCCACGTGCTCCCGCATCCCCTCCTCCTCGGGCGCCCGCCACTGGCCCTCTCGATAACACTGCGGCTTCACCTCGAACATGTGCCGCAGCTCCTTGAGGCCCGCGAGCGAGATGCCGTCGATCTTGGAGCCCATCACGAACAAGATACGAGCGCTCTCCAGACTCTGTACCTCGTGCTTCGCGTCCATCACCGCGATCCCCGGGATCCCGGGGTTGGCGCCGAGCGCGGTGATCAACGTCGCGCCGCCTCTCTCCGCCGCGTCGCGCAGCGTGAGGAGGCGCTCGGACCACTCGTAGCTGCCGGAGACATCGAGGTAGTCGATGCCTCTCTCCGCGGCCATCCGCGGCAGATGGAGCGGCGCCCCCGTGAACGGGCCGGCCCAGCAATTGACCACCACGCGCACCCCCGCGAGCGCCTCCGGGATCGTCGCCTCGTCGAGCACGTCCACGGTCCGAGCCTCCGCGTGCAAGCTGCGCGCGAGATCGCCGGCTTTGCGCGCGTCGCGGCCCGCGACCACGAGATCCACCCGCGGATCGTGCGCGAGCACCTCCGAAAGGACCGTGCCGACCGTGCCATAACCGCCCACGACGAGAACGCGTGTCCTGTCCATGCCGACTCGCCATTCACGCCTCGTTCCATGCGCGTGCGACGAAGGTTCTGCGCGCATCCTGGCCGCATGTCGTTAAAATAACGAGCAATTCTGGTTACATGTGGGCATCTCACGATCGGCGCGCCGCATGCAACAGACCTGCTCGGCATGGTGTCGACTGCTCGCTGGGAGCCCGGCTGGAAAGGGGTCCTTCCCCTCGAAGGCGTGGGCCGTTTGATCGCGGCGCTGCGCGAGGACGGCCGTGAGGTCGTGGGGCCGGTCGCGCGGGACGGCGCGATCTGCCTCGGGCCGATCCGGTCGCTCGCCGATCTGCCGGCCGGATACACCGACGAGCAATCGCCGGGGCATTATCGACTGACGCGCTCCACGGGCGAGCGGGAAGGGGAGCTCTTCGGTTACACGGCCGGACAGCACGCCTACAAGCGATCGCTCCTGCTCCCCGAGGTGACCCTGGTGCGACTCCGCCGCAGCGCGGACGACGTCGAGGTGCTCGCGGGGCCGCCTCCCGCGCCGAAGCTCGCGCTCTTCGGGGCGCGCGCGTGCGACATCGCGGCGCTCGGCATCCAGGACAACGTGCTTCAGAAAGGCCAGCTCACCGACGCGGACTACGTGGCTCGCCGGCGGGACGTGGTCGTCGTCGCCGTCCAGTGCGGCAAGGCCGGCGGCACGTGCTTCTGCGCCTCCATGGGCTCGGGCCCGCGCGCGACTTCGGGGTTCGATCTGGCCCTCACCGAGATCCTGACCGGCCCTCACCGCTTCCTCGTGGAGATCGGATCCGCGGCGGGCGCCGCGCTCGCGTCGCGCATCGGCCTGTCGTCGGCGCCCGCGGAGGACCGCGACGAGGCCGACCGCATCTCCGAGCGAACGCGGGAGTCCATGAAGAAGCACCTCGACGTCGAGGGCCTCCAAGATCGCCTGTCCGCGCACCTCGAAGACAGCCGCTGGGAGCAGATCGCGCACCGCTGCCTCGGCTGCACCAACTGCACGATGGTGTGCCCCACGTGCTTCTGCACCACCACCGAAGATCACACCGATCTCACGGGCGAGCACGCGACCCGTACGCGCCGCTACGACTCCTGCTTCTCGGAGTCGTTCGCCTACGTTCACGGCGGATCGGTGCGGCCCTCGCTCGCGGCGCGTTACCGCCAGTGGCTGACGCACAAGCTCTCTTCCTGGTACGAACAATTCGGCACCTCCGGCTGCGTCGGCTGCGGCCGGTGCATCACCTTCTGTCCAGTCGGAATCGACATCTCGGTCGAGGCGGCCATGATGGGCAACGCCTCTCGAAAGGGGCACTGACATCCATGGAGAACCTGGAACGCGTCCTGCGCGAGCACCCGTTCATGAAAGAGCTGCCCGAAGAGCACGTCGCGCTGCTCGTCGGATGCACGCAGAACGTCCGCTTCGCGCCCGGCGAATTGCTCCTCCGTGAGGGCGACGAAGAGCGCAGCTTCTACCTGCTCCGACAAGGCACCGTCGCGCTGGAGGCGTATCGCCCCGGAAAGCCGTCGCTCGTGGTGGAGACGCTCGGCCCCGGGGACGTGCTCGGCGTCTCGTGGATGTTCCGCGGCGGGGAGGACGAGAGCATCTCTTCCGCGCACGCGGGCGCCGGCCTCGACGCGCGGGCGCGGGATCCGGTGCTCGCCTTCGCCCTCGACGGGGCGTGTCTCCGCAAGAAGATGGCGGCCGACGACAGGCTCGGTCACGCCCTCGCGAAGCGCCTCCTGGAGAGAGTCTATCTGCGCCTCGCGCGCCTCCGCCTGCAGTCCTTGAACGTCTATGAGTGAACGCTCCCTGCCGCTCCCGCACGTGCCTGTCACGGGCTCGATGGTCCCGCGCATGATGCGCGTGAAGAGGGCCTATCGGGAGCTCGGCGACACGTGGACCTTCGAGCTCGACGCGGACGACGGCGGCGGGTTCCGGTTCCTCCCCGGCCAGTTCAACATGACGTACGTGTTCGGCGCCGGGGAGGTGCCCATCTCGATCAGCGGAGATCCCGCGACTCCGGGCGTGCTCGTCCACACGGTGCGCGCGGTCGGCGTGGTGACGCGGGTGTTCTGCGATCTCAAGCGCGGCGCGGTCCTCGGCGTTCGCGGCCCCTTCGGCACCGCGTGGCCGGTCGAGGACATCCGCGGACGGGACGTGGTGATCATCGCGGGTGGCCTCGGCCTGGCGCCGCTGCGCCCCGCGATCCTCCACATCCTGGCCAATCGCTCGGCGTACGGCCACGTCACCCTGCTCTACGGCGCGCGCACGCCGGCAGACATCCTGTTTCGAGAGGAGCTGTCCAGGTGGCGCGGCCGCTTCGACTGCGAGGTGGAGGTCACGGTGGACCGCGCCGGCACCGATTTTCGCAGCCACGTCGGCGTCGTCCCGGCCCTGCTCGACCACGTCCCGCTGGACCCGGAGAGGACCGCGGCGCTCGTGTGCGGCCCCGAGATCATGATGCGCTTCTCGGCGCGCGCGCTGCTCGCGAAGGGCGTCAATCCCGAGAGCATCTGGCTCTCCATGGAGCGCAGCATGAAGTGCGGAATCGGCCTCTGCGGACATTGCCAGTTCGGCCCCACCTTCGTGTGCAAGGACGGCCCGGTGATGCGGTACGACCGGATCGCGCGGCTCATGACCGTGCGGGAGGTGTGACGTGGGTCGCCGCCTCAAGATCGCCGTGTGGAAGCTCGCCTCGTGCGACGGCTGCCAGCTCTCGCTCCTCGACTGCGAGGACGAACTGCTCGCCGTGGCCGACGCCGTGGAAATCGCCTATTTCCCCGAGGCGACGAGCGTCATGAAGAAGGGCCCGTACGACGTCTCCATCGTCGAGGGCTCCGTCACCACGGCCCATGACGCCGAGCGACTGCACACCATCCGCGAGCAGTCGAAGAAGCTCGTGACCATCGGCGCCTGCGCCACGAGCGGTGGAATACAGGCACTCCGCAACTTCCGCAATTACCCGGACATGCTCCGCGTCGTCTACGCGCGCCCCGATTACATCAAGGCGCTGGAGACGTCGACCCCCATCGCGGACCACGTCCCGGTCGACTTCGAGCTGCGCGGCTGCCCCATCAACAAACAGCAGCTTTTGGAGGTCCTGATCGCCCTCGTCCAGGGCCGCACGCCGCTGCTCTCGTCCTCCGCGGTCTGCGTGGAGTGCAAGATCAAGGGCCATGTCTGCGTCCTCGTCGCGCACGGGACTCCGTGCCTCGGCCCGGTGACGCACGCGGGGTGTGGTGCCTTGTGTCCGGGCTATGCGCGCGGCTGTTACGGTTGCTTCGGCCCGAGCGACGCGCCGCAGACGGCCCCTCTCGCGCGCCGATTCCTGGCGCAGGGCGTCCACGCGAACGAGGTGGGCCGCCTCTTCATGACGTTCAACGCGAACGCGCCGGCCTTCCGCGCCGAGGGCCACGCGCACGGCGTCGAGAGCCCCCGCGCCCCCGAGGAGAAGCCCCAATGAGCGCCCGCACGATCGAAGTCGCGTACATGGCGCGCGTCGAGGGAGAAGCGTCGCTCGTCGTCCGCCTCAAAGGCGAGGACGTCGTCGGCGTGGAGTTCAAGATCTTCGAGCCGCCGCGCCTCTTCGAGGCCATGTTGCGCGGCCGCGCCTGCACCGAAGCGCCGGACATCACCGCTCGCATCTGCGGCATTTGCCCCGTCGCCTACCAGATGTCCTCGTGCCACGCGATCGAGGACGCGCTCGGCCTCGTGATCGACCCCGAGATCCGCGCCCTCCGCAGGCTCCTTTATTGCGGCGAGTGGATCGAGAGCCACGTCCTCCACATGGTGATGCTGCACGCCCCGGATTTCCTGGACGTGCCGGACGTCGCCGAGCTGGCGAAGCTGCACCCCGAGCGCGTGAAGGCGGCGCTCCGCATCAAGAAGGCCGGCAACGCCATCGTCAGCACGCTCGGCGGCCGCGAAATTCACCCCATCAACGTGCGGATCGGCGGCTTCTACCGGGCCCCGCGCAAAGAAGAGCTGGAGGCCTTGTTACCCGAGCTGATGTGGTCGCGCAGCGCCGCGATGGAGCTCGCCGACTGGGTAGGTGGTTTCTCGTACCCGGATGTTCGCAACGACTACCTCTACGTCGCCCTGCGCCACCCCACCGAATACCCCTTCAACGAGGGTCGCGTCGTCACGAATGAGGGCCTCGACATCCCGGTCTCGGAATACGACGCCTATTTCGCCGAGTCGCACGAGCAGCGCTCGCACGCGCTCCACACGACGCAGCGAGGAAAGACGATGTTCTGCGGCCCGCTGGCCCGCATCGCCCTCAACTTCGACAGGCTCCCTCCGATCGCGCTGGAGGCCGCGAAGCGCGCCGGCATCGACCCGAGCTGCAAGAACCCCTTCAAGAGCCTGCTCGCGCGCGCGGTGGAGACGGTGTTCGCCCTGGACGAGGCCATTCGAGTCATCGAGTCGTACGTCCAGCCGGCGCGCTCCTTCGTCCCGCCGGTGTGGCGCGTGGGAACGGGCTTCGCAGCCACCGAGGCCCCCCGCGGCATCCTGTACCACCGCTACAAGCTGCACGACGACGGCTCGATCGAAGACGCCAAGATCGTCCCCCCCACGTCGCAGAACCAGCGCGTGATCGAGGAGGACCTTTATCGCATGGGCAAGATGCTCGCGGACCTCCCCAAGAACGACGCCCGGAAGCGCGCCGAGCAGGCCGTCCGCAACTACGACCCGTGCATCTCCTGCGCGACCCATTTCATCGATCTCCGCATCGAACGCGAATAAGCTCCACCGCGTGAGCACGCCTGTCCCCCCGCTCGTGATCGGCCTCGGCCGCCCGCTGGGCGGAGACGACCAAGTCGGCCTCGCCGTCGCGGATCACCTTCTTTCGAAGGGAATCCCCGCGATCCGCGCCACCGACACGGCCTCGCTAATTCCCCATCTCGAATCGCATCCAGACATCCTGTTGATCGACGCCGTCGTGGGAAGAGGCGCTCCCGGCGACATCGTACTCCTGACGGAAGACGACCTGCGCGCCCCCGAAGCGATGGTGCCGGTCTCTTCCCACATGCTCACGGTCGCCGCGGCCCTGGGAATCGCCCGTTCCCTCGGCGCCACGGGCCGACTCCGCATCCTCGGAATCACGATCCGCCCCCCCGACGGCCGCACGTTGGAGATGACCCCCGAAGTCCGCGCCTCCATCGATCCCGCCGCGACCAAAGCAATGGCCCTTCTTCTCTCTCCGTGACCCCTGCGTACACTGTAGCGAGCGAGCCGGAGGTGGACCGCGCGCGAGCGGAGCGGCCTGCGTAGCGAGGACCTGTCTGAGCGAACGTAGGCGCGAACGAAGTTGAGCGCCGGTGGAGCGAGTTCCGCAGCGGAGCAGGACGCGAGCACGTGCGCGGTCCGCCGCAGGCTCGCGTCGCTCCAGCTGCACCCCCACGCCCTCTCTCTCTTCTTCAACTCCTCACTTTGCGGAAGCGCTCGCCGAAGGCGCCGGCCCCGCAGAGGCGCTCGCGGAAGGCGGCGGCGCCACGAACGCCTCCACCGGCGCCCCTTCCGTCAGCTCCACATTGGCCAGCTTCACGACCCGCTCACTCCCGTCCAGCCCGGTCGCGATCTGCAACGTCGGCCCCGTGTCCCGATCAATCGTGATCCCCACGAAATGAAGCCGATTCTGCCCGTCCACCACCGCGACGCGCAGCCCCTTCGAGTCATTGAACAGCGCCGTCGAAGGGATCTCCACCACCTTCCGCGCCACCGACAAGGACAGCCCGACGTCCGCGTACATGCCAGTGAGCAGCTTCCCATCGGGGTTCGGCACCCGCACCTCGGTCATCATCGTTCGCGTCACCGGATCCAGCGCCCCCGCCGTCCGCGCGACCGTCCCGTCGAAAGGCTTCGTCGGATACTCCCGCACTGTCACCTTCGCGCCGAGCCCCACTGCCACGCCCGGCGCCACGTTCTGCGGCACCGCCACCATCACGCGCACCGGATCCGTCGCCGCCAGCTTGAACAGCGGGTTCGCCGTGCCGGCCGACACGAGCATGCCCCGCTGCGCCCACCGCGCCGTGATCGTCCCCGCGAACGGCGCCGTGATCTTCGCGAACTGCGCCACCTCTTGCAGCCTGTCCAGATTGGCAGTCTGCGCGCGCACGGCCGCCTCCGCGACTCCGATGTTGGCCTCGTCCACCTTGGCCTGTCCGCGCTTCTGCTCCAGGTCCTGCTGCGACGCCACGCCCGCGGTCGTGAGCGTCTCGTACCGCTTCAGCGTGCTCGCCGAGAAATCACGGTTGGCCCGCGCCTGCTCCAGCTGCGCCCGCGCCTGAGCGAGCTGCGCCCGCGCCTGCGCCCGCTCCTGCACGTTCTCCGGAATGTCGATCTCCGCGAGGAGCTGACCCTCGGTCACCTTGTCGCCGATGTCGACGAGCCATTTTCGCACGTACCCGTTCGCGCGCGGGTAAATCGTCGTCTCTTCCAGCGGGCTCACGCTGCCGGGCAACGTCAGAGGCCGGTCCGATCCCAGCACCTTCGGCGTCACCACCTCCACGCGCACAGGGCCCGTGTCGCCGGACCGCGCGCTCTCCTCCAGCGCCGCCCGCGCCTTCCGACGAGGCAAATAAGCCCCCAGAAACACGATCACGAGCAGCACGAGGATGATCCCGCCGAGCGCCACCACGCGCGCTCGCGACACCGCCGCGGGCGGCGGCAAATCGAAGCCGAGATCCCCGTGCGGCCCCGACTCACCATGAGGCCCCGTCTGCAGATTGCCAGTCTGCAGATTGCCAGTCTGCAAATTGCCAGTCGAGGGACCGCCGGCGTGAGGAGCCCCGCTGTCCGAGGGCAGGGGAGTGTGCGACGTGCTCACAGATCCTCCGTCAGCGCGTCGTGCACGGGCGGCTTCTTGCGAAGGATGGAGTACATCACCGGCACGAAGAACAAGGTTGTCACGGTCGCGACGAGGAGCCCGCCGATGACCGCGCGTCCGAGCGGCGCGTTCTGCTCGCCGCCTTCACCGAGGCCCAGCGACATCGGGAGCATGCCGATCATCATCGCGAGGGCCGTCATGATCACCGGGCGGAGCCGCGTCATCCCCGCCGCCAGCGCCGCGGTCGTCGCGTCCTTCCCGAGCTTGCGCTGATCGTTCGCGAACGTCACGACCAGGATGCTGTTCGCCGTCGCCACGCCCACGCACATGATCGCTCCCATCTCGGCCGGCACGCTCAGCGTGGTGTGCGTCACGAACAGCATCCACACGATGCCCGCGATCGCGCCGGGCAGCGCCATCAAGATCACGAGCGGATCCAGCCACGACTGGAAGTTCACGACCATCAGCAGGTACACGAGCAGCACCGCGAACACGAGCCCCGACGCGAGCCCCACGAACGAGGACTCCATCGACTCCACCTGACCCTTCACCGTCACGCGCGTGCCGCGGGGCAGGTTCGGCCGCATCTCGTCGATGATCTTGTTCACCGCGTCCGCCACGCTGCCGAGATCGGTCGACTCGATGTTGGCCTGCACGTCGTACGTCCGGGAGGCGTTGTAGTGCGTCACGTTCGCCGGCCCCGTCGTGCGCACCATGCTCGCCACGTTCCCGAGGAGCTGCGGATCCTGCCCCGGCACCGAGAGGGGCGTCGCGCCGAGATCGTCCAGATTGGCAATCTCGTACTGCGGAGTCTGCACCGCGACCAGGTATTGCACCCCCCGCTTGTCCAGCCAGTAGCTCGGCGACACTTGCCCGCTCGAAGCCAGCGACACCAGCAGATCGCTCGCCACGTCGCGCTCGGTGAGGCCCGAGAGCCCCGCCATCGTGCGGTTGATGTCCACGCGCACCTGCGGCCGCGCCACCACCTGCGCGAGGTGCACGTCCGCCGCGCCGGGGATCTTCTCCATCCTGTCCGCGATCGTCCGCGCCACGCCGAGCGTCTCGTCGTCCTTGCCGGGCGGCCCCACCACCTGCACGTCGATCGGCGCCGGGAGCCCGAAATTGAGCACCTGCGTCGAGATGTCCGGCGCGAGGAAGAAGAACGTGAGATCGGGATACACTTTGTGCAGCTTGTCCCGCAGCTCGCGGACGTACTCTTCCGTCGGCGCGTGGTGCTCCTCCAGCGCGATCAGGATCTGCCCGTCCGCCGAGGAGATGAGCGCGCCCTCGCTGAGCGACAGGTTGATGCCCGAGGCCGGGATACCGATGTTGTCCAGCATCGTCCGGATCTCGGACGGCGGGATCACCTCGCGGATCGTGTCCTCGATCTTCGCGAACGCCGTCTCGCTCTCCTCCAGCCGAGTCCCCGGCACGCCGCGCACGTGCAATTTGATGAGCCCCGCGTCCACCGCCGGGAAGAAGTCGCGCCCGATCATCGGATAGAGCCCGAGCGAGATCACCACGTATCCGAGGAACCCCGCGCAGAACCACCACCGCTTCTGGAGCGCGAGCGCGAGCCACCGCCCGTAGAAATCCCGCAGCCGGTCGAACGCCGCGTTGAACCGGGCGAACAGCTTCGGAAAGAACCCTACCGGAGGACCCGAGTGCGGATTGGCATGCTCCTCGGCCTCTTTTGCCAGCAGCATCCGCACGAGCGTCGGCACCAGCGTCCGCGACAGGAGATACGATGTCATCATCGCGAAGACGACGGCCATCGCGAGCGGCACGAACAGGCTCTTCGCGGCCCCGGTGATGAAGCCGACCGGCACGAACACGATGCAGATGCAGAGCGTCGACACGAACGCCGGCACCGCGATCTCCCCCGCGCCGTCGAGGATCGCGCGCACGATCGGCTTCTTCTGAGCCATGTTGCGGTGGATGTTCTCGATCTCCACCGTGGCGTCGTCGACGAGGATCCCGACGGCCAGCGACATCCCGCCGAGCGTCATCACGTTGAGCGTCTGCCCCAGCGCCGCGAGCGCCAGAATACTGACCAGGATCGACAGAGGGATCGAGATCACCACGATGAGCGTCGATCGCCAGGACCCCAGGAAGAGAAGGATCATCAGCGCCGTGAGGCCCGCCGCGCCGAGCGCCTCCTTCACGACGCCGTCGACCGCCGCGCGCACGAACAGCGACTGATCGAAGAGCAGCGAGACCCGGAGATCCTTCGGCAGCTTCTCCATCGTGGACGGCAGCATCTTGCGGATGCGCGACACCACGTCGAGCGTGCTCGCGTTGCCGTTCTTCAGGATGGTCATGAGCACGCTCCTGTGCCCGGCCACGTGCACGATGCTCTGCTGCGGAGAGCTGCCGTCGCGGATGTTGGCCACGTCCCGCACGTAGATCGTCCGGCCGTTCACCGTCTTGACAGGCAGGCTCCCGAGCTCCTCCATCGCCTCGGGGCTGCTGTTCATGACGATCGGATACTCCAGCTCTCCCATCTTGGCGGAGCCGCTCGGCAGGATGACGTTCTGCGCGGAGATGGCACTATTCACGTCGCGCGGAGACAGGCCCCACGCGAAGAGCTTCGCCGGGTCGATGTCGACCATGATCTGGCGCTGCCGCCCGCCGTACGGCCACGGGATCTGCGTCCCCTGGATGGTGGCCAGATCCGATCGGATGAAGTTGACCCCGTAGTCGAAGAGCTGCTGTTCGCTGAGCGAGTCGCTCTCCAGCGCGGCCTGCAGGATAGGCACGTTGGACGCGGAGTACCGCAGCACGAGGGGCGGAGTCGTCCCCGGGGGCATCTGCCGGATCGACACCTGCGACGCGGCCGTCACCTGCGCGACCGCGGACTCGATGCGGGCGCCCGGCTGGAAGTAGATCTTGATGACGGAGATGCCGGTCAGACTCTGACTCTCGACGTGCTCGATGTCGTTGACGGTGGTCGTGACGAAGCGCTCGAAATTGCCGACGATGCGCTTCTCCATCTCCTCCGGCGGGAGGCCGCCGTAGTTGAAGATGACCGAGATGACCGGGATGTCGATGTCCGGGAAGATGTCAGTCGGCATCCGCCCGATCGTGAAGATGCCCAAAAAAACGATGAGCATCGACATCACGATGAACGTGTACGGTCGTCTCAGCGCCAGCCGAACAATCCACATGTCGCAGGCCGCCTTTCTGGGGGAAAATGCGCCGGGAGTCCAACCGTTTCTTTGACCCTAACGAATCGTAACAGCCACGTGGGGCGATTCGCCGCAGCCGCCCGCGCCGCCCGCGGACAGGGCCCCGCGTCCTCGACAAATGTTGTACCGATCCGCCCCCGCGGAGGGCCGCCGGTGCGCCGGACCCGAGATAGAATACCAGGTGTTATGAACTCTTCTCGAACCGGTCCGTTCAGTCACGTGGGAGCGCTTGACTCCTGGCCCGCATCTTTGAACTCTCCCGATCGAGCATCGCATGTCCAGTCAACGGCCGGCCGGCGGCCCCCCCCGCGGGGCCCTCGATCCTCGCCCGCGCGCGGAGCGCGGACGTTTCCGCTTCGTTTCTGGGCGCCGGCGCTCGGCTTCATCGGCCTCATCACCGTGGTCGGCATGGGCGTGTATCGCCACGAGAGCGCGGAGGCCCAACACGTCGCCGAGGAGGAGCTCGGCAGCGTCAGCCGGCTCAAGGTGGAGCAGATCGACGGCTGGCTCGGTGAGCGACGGGGCGACGTGGAGATCGCGCGCACGCACCCGATCCTGCGGCGCCTCCTGGCCGATCCTGTGGACATCGAGGCTCGCGGCCAGGCGACGCATTACTTCGAGTTGCTCCGTCATCTCTACGGCTATGCGGAGATCGCGCTCTTCGACGCCGACGCACGGCCCGTCCTCGTGTTGCCGGCGGGCGGGCTCGAAGGGCGTCCGTGCGTGAATACGCATGCGGCGGAGACGCTGAAGTCGCCGAAGGTCACGTTCACCGATCTCCACCGCACCGCTCCCGACGGTCCGCTCCGGATCGCGCTCGGGGGCTCGGTCGAGGCCGAAGGGGCGACGACGAGCGCCGTCGTCGGCGCGGTGTTGCTCACGATCGACCCGGATCGCTTCCTTTTCCCGCTCCTCCAGCGCTGGCCGGTCCCGTCCGACACCGCGGAGGCGGTGCTGGTCCGGCGCGACGGCGACGATGTGATCGCCCTCAGTCCATTGCGGTTCCGCCCCAACGCGGTGCTCGAGCTGAGGGTGCCGCTCACCCGGCTCGATGTGCCGGCGGTGCGCGCGGTCGTCCTCGGACAGCGCGGCGCCTTGATGGGGATGGACTACCGCGGAGAGCCGGTGCTCTCGGTGGCCACCGCCGTCCCGGACACTCCCTGGATCGTCCTCGCGAAGATGGACCAGAACGAGGTGAGGCAGTCGGTCCGCGACGAAGGGATCGCGATCACCGGCCTCACGGCCCTCGCGGCCCTGTGCGTGCTCCTCGGCACGGTCGCCGTGTGGCGCCAGCACACCCTGCGGCTCACGCGCCGGGCCATGGATTCGCAGGCCGCGGCGGAGAGCCAGCTCCGCCGCAGCGAGGCGCAGCTCTCGGACGCGCTCCGCCTCGCGAACGCCGCGAACTGGGAGTACGACGTCGAGCGAGACGAATTCACCTTCAACGACAACTTCTACAGCCTCCTCCACACGACCGCCGACGCCGTTGGAGGATACACGTTGTCATCAAGCGAGTACGCGCGCCGCTTCTGCCACCCCGAGGACGCGCCGCTCGTCGGGAAGGAGGTGGAGGCCGCGATTCGAAGCGAGGAGCCTTCGCACGAGAGCCACGTCGAGCACCGCATCCTCTACGCGGACGGCGGCGTCGGGTACGTCTCGGTGAAGATCATCGCGATCAAGGACGAACAGGGCCGCACGGTCCGCACCCGCGGCGTCAATCAGGACATCACCGAACGGCGGAACGCCGAGCGCGAGATGTCCCAGCTCGCGACCGTGGTGGAGCAGTCGACCGAGATGGTCGCCGTCATCGACACCGAGGGGGCTGTCCAGTACGTGAACCCGGCGTTCGAGCGGTTCACGGGCTACGCGCGGCACGAGATCGTGGGGAGAGCGGCGCGCGAGATCTGGCCCGACATCAACCAACCCGAGGTGCGCGAGGAGATGCGCCGGAGCGTGCGCGAGGGCAACGTGTGGCACGGCCATTTCGTGAACGCGCGCAAGGACGGCTCCCAATTCGACGAAGAGGCGGTGATTTCCCCGGTGCGCGACGCGTCCGGCCGGATCACGAACTTCGTGATCGTCTCCCACGACATCTCCCTTCGCCTGGAGATGGAGCGCCACCTGCGAGAGGCCCAGAAGCTCGACGGGATTGGCCACCTCGCGGGCGGCGTCGCGCACGACTTCAACAACATCCTCGCCGCGATGATCATGCAGATCGGCGTGCTCTTCGACGAGGGCCCGCTCGCGCCGGAGGTGGCCGAGGGCCTGCGCGAGATCGAGACGTTCGCGAACCGCGCCGCGGCGCTGACTCGGCAGCTCCTGCTCTTCAGTCGAAAGTCGGTGATCCAGAAGGCGCCGCTCGACCTGAACGAGACCTTGAAGAACCTCCTCCGGATGCTCCTCCGCATCCTCGGAGAGGACATCACGGTGAAGACGGATCTCACCGCCCGACTGCCGCTCGTGCAGGCGGATCCGGGCATGATGGAGCAGGTGATCATGAACCTCTCCGTCAACGCCCGCGACGCGATGGAGGGCGGCGGCGAGCTGCGCTTCGGCACGCGGACCGTGGTGTATTCAGAGGACGACGTGCGCGCGGACCCGCGGAGGCGGACGGGCACCTTCGTCTGCCTGGAGGTCACCGACACCGGGACTGGCATGGACGAGACGACGATGGCGCGCATCTTCGAGCCGTTCTTCACGACCAAGGGAGTCGGCCGCGGCACCGGCCTCGGCCTCGCGACGACCTATGGAATCGTCGCGCAGCACGGCGGCTTCATCGACGTGGAGAGCCGCGTCGGAGAGGGCAGCACGTTCCGCGTGTACTTGCCCGCGCGGGAAGAGGGCCCGTCGGAGAGCGCGGCCCCCGCGAGCGTGGCGCGCCCGATCGAGCGCGGGAGCGAGGCCATCCTCCTCGTGGAGGACGACGCGAGCGTGCGAAGGACCCTCGAAAACCTGCTGACCCACGCCGGATACCGCGTCACCACCGCGTCGAGCGGCGCCGAAGCGCTCGTGACGTGGGATCATTGTTCGGGCCAGTTCGATCTCCTCTTCACCGACATGGTGATGCCGGGCGGCATGTCCGGCCTCGATCTCGCGCGGAAGCTCCGCGCCGGGAGGCCCGATCTCCCCGTCGTCGTGACGAGCGGCTACAGCGCGGATCTCGTGACGCAGGGCGATCTCGGCGCGCTCGGCATCGTGTTCTTGAAGAAGCCCTCTCGCCCCGCGGACATCGCGGCCGCCGTCCGAAAGTGCCTCTCGCGCGCGGCCTGAGACTGCCAGTCTCGACTAGGCCCCTCGCACGATCGCCTCCACGCGGGCGACGACGGTCTTCACGTCGGCGCCGGACGTGTCCACGGTGAAGCGGGCCTCCCGGTACTGGGCCTCTCGCTCGTGGAGCAGGCTCTCCAGGCGCGCCATCGCGAGCGGATCGTTCGCCATCGGCCGGTGATCGCCCTGCGCGATGACGCGGTCCCAGTGCTCCTGCGGCGTCGCCCGGAGCCAGATCGTGAGCGCGCTCCGCCGCAGCATCTCCCACGTCGCCGGCTCCGCCACGATGCCGCCGCCGGTCGCGATCACCGCGGGCCGCCCGTCCGCGAGGATGTTCGCGAGCAGCTCCCGCTCCAGCCCGCGATAATAGCCCTCTCCGTGCAGCTCCCAGATCTCCGCGAGCGACAGCCCCGCGGCCTCCTCGATGCGCCCGTCCAGCTCGATGAAGTCGGCGTGGAGCTTCTGCGCGAGCGCGCACCCCACCGTCGATTTGCCGGCCCCGCGCAGCCCGAGCAACGCGACGATGCGACTCCCCGGTTCGAGCAGGGCAGTCGGCGTCGTATTGAGGGC
Organism: Polyangiaceae bacterium; assembly: GCA_046351455.1. Lineage (GTDB taxonomy): Bacteria > Myxococcota_A > Polyangia > Polyangiales > Polyangiaceae > JADJRH01. Next base: position 287,264 of record JAXLYM010000005.1, on the reverse strand, counting down.
CTCCGCGATGTCGACGAGGCTGCGCAGCGACGGGTTGCCCGTCCCGTCCTCCACGAGGGCCAGGAACCGCTCCGACAGGCCCGCGCGCGCCGCGAGCTCCTTCCGGCTCCACGCGCGCTCCTTCCGCAGCGCCCGCACGCGCGTCCCCACGCGCAGCAGCAGATCCGCCGCCGCGTCGTGGCGCCGGGTTTGCGCGGCGCGTGCAGGCTTCTCAGAGGCTTTCTTTTTCGGCGTTCCCGTCACGACGCGGCACTATACTGCATCCTCATGCCGTGTGTAAACGCATAACCTGCACTTTACTACTTGACTTTCGTTTGCCGGTGCAGCAGGTTGCCGGGCCCATGACGGACTTCGAGACATCCCCGGAACGCTACACTCACTGGAAGCTCTCGATCGACGGCGCCGTCGCGCGGCTCGTGATGGCCGTCGTGGAGGACAAGCCGCAGCGCCCGGGCTACCGCCTCAAGCTCAACTCGTACGACCTGGGCGTGGATATCGAGCTCGCGGACGCGGTGCAGCGCCTCCGCTTCGAGCACCCGGAGGTGAAGGTCGTCGTCGTCTCGTCCGCGCTCGGCAACGTGTTCTGCGCCGGCGCCAACATCATGATGCTCTCGTCGTCGACGCACCCCTTCAAGGTGAACTTCTGCAAGTACACGAACGAGACGCGCTGTTCGATCGAGGACGCGGCGGCGGGCAGCGGCCAGTACTGGATCTCCGCCTGCAACGGCACGGCCTCCGGCGGCGGGTACGAGCTGGCGCTGGCCTGCAACGAGATCGTCCTGGTGGACGACGGCAACTCCGCTGTCTCCCTGCCCGAGGTGCCGCTGCTCGGCGTGCTCCCCGGCACCGGCGGACTGACGCGCCTCGTCGACAAGCGCCGAGTCCGGCGGGACCTCGCGGACGTCTTCTCGACGACGGCGGAGGGCTGCAAGGCGAAGAAGGCCCTCGATTGGAAGCTGATCGACGCTCACTTCACCCGCTCGAAGTGGGAGGCCGGCATCAACGACCGCGTGGCCAAGGCCCTCGCGAAGGCCCCCTCCAACAAGGAGTCTGCGAAGGGCGTGAAGCTCGGCCCGATCGGCGGCAAATTCTCCGACAACAAGCTTGAATACAAGAACGTCACGGTCGAGCTGGACCCGGCGTCCCGCCTCGGAACGCTCACGGTGAAGGGCCCGGAGGAGGGCCCGCCGTCCTCGGTGACTGCCCTGCACGAGGCGGGGAGTGAGAGCTGGTTCCTCCGCACGATGCGAGAGCTGGACGACGCCCTCTGCCACCTCCGCTTCGACCACGAAGAGATTGGCCTGCTCCTCGTGAAGAGCGTCGGCGACATCGACAAGGTGGTCGCGTGGAGCGATTTCCTCGCGGACAACAAGTCCGACTGGCTCGTGAACGAGACCTTGCTCTTCACCGCCCGGGTGATGCGCCGCCTCGACAACATGGCCAAGAGCATGTTCGCGATCGTGGAGCCGGGCAGCGCCTTCGGCGGCGTCTTCTTCGAAATGGCCCTCTCCGCCGACCGCGTCTACATGCTGAACGACGCGAGCCGTCCGGTGCACTTCGCGATCAGCGCGCTGAGCGACGGATTGCTCCCGATGACGTCGGGCCTCACGCGGCTCCAGGCGCGGCACTACGGCAACCTGGAGCACGCTAGTAAGCTCGCGAAGGGCCGCGGCAAGTTCGACACGGACGCCGCGGTGGAAGCGGGCCTCGTGACGGTCGCGCCGGACGAGATCGACTGGGAGGACGACGTCCGCCTCGCGATCGAAGAGCGCGTCTCGCTCTCTCCGGACTCGCTCACCGGCATGGAAGCCTCTCTCCGCCACTGCGGCCCCGAGAGCGTGGACAGCAAGATCTACGGCCGACTGACCGCCTGGCAAAACTGGATCTTCACGCGCCCGAACGCCACCGGCGAGAGCGGCGCCCTCAAGCTCTACGGCCAGCCCGAGCGTCCGAAGTTCGACTGGCGCCGCACCTGAGATCAGGGCATCCCTGACTCGAACGTATCGTTTTCACGAAGTGGGGGGGTTTCCAAGGGTCGGGGGGCCCTACATATCGAGTTTCGACTGGGGTGCTCGCGCCGCGTTCCGCGCAGGCGACTGGCATTCACCGCGAGGGCGCCGGGGGAGCGCCCCCCACGCATGTCTTCTCTCTGATAGTGACTTTCACCCTCTCCCTGGAGCCGTACTTCTATGGCGATTGACCTCACGGCGAAGATTCCGAACAACGTCGATCTCGCGACGGATCCGAAGCTGCAGCGCGCTCTGGAGCACTGGCAGCCGAAGTATCAGGCCTGGTGGCGGGAGAGCGGCCCCTCCGACTTCCGCGAGGACGACATCTACCTCCGGACGGCCGTGGGCGTCGGCAAAGGCGGCTGGGCCAACTTCGATTACGTGAAGATGCCGGACTACCGCTGGGGCATCTTCCTGGCCGAGCCCGAGGCGGACCGCAAGATCCACTTCGGCGACCCCACCGGCCAGCCCGCGTGGAACGTGGTGCCGGGCGAGCTGCGCAACCGCCTCCGCCGCCTCGTCGTGACCCAGGCCGACACCGAGCCTGCCAGCGTCGAGCAGCAGCGCCTCCTCGGTCACACGGCCCCTTCGCTCATCGATCTCCGCAACCTGTTCCAGGTCAACGTGGAAGAGGGACGGCACTTGTGGGCGATGGTCTATCTCCTCCACAAGTACTTCGGCGCCGACGGTCGGGACGAGGCGGAAGACCTTCTCCGTCGCCGCTCCGGCAACGCCGACAATCCCCGTATTCTGCAAGCCTTCAACAAGCCGGTGAAGGACTGGCTCACGTTCTTCTGCTTCACCGCCTTCACGGATCGGGACGGCAAATACCAGCTCGCGGCCCTCGCGGAGAGCGGCTTCGACCCGCTCGCGCGCTCCACGCAGTTCATGCTCACGGAGGAGGCGCACCACCTCTCCGTCGGTGAGAACGGCGTCGGCCGCGTCGTGCAGCGCACCGCGGAGCTGATGGAGCAGGGGATCGATCCCAAGAGCGTGGGCGCCATTCCGCTCGAGGTCATCCAGAAGTTCGTGAACGACTGGTCCACGTCGAGCTACGACCTCTTCGGCGGAGAGGACTCCTCGAACGCGGCGGAGGCCTTCGCGTGCGGCCTCAAGGGCCGTTATCGCGAGGGCGACGGCCTCTACAAGGATCCGCGCGCGCTCGAGCAGATCTACACGACGCAGGTGGCCGAGGGCGACAAGCTCACCACGCTGGAGATCCCGCTGCGCCGCGCGATGAACGCGCTCCTGCTCGACGCGTACCACGCGGACTGCGTGCGCATCGTCGACCGCTGGAACCGCACGCTGGCGAAGCACCACATCGACCAGAAGATCAAATTGCCGAGCCTCCGCTTCAACCGGCAGATCGGCATTCACGGCGGCAAATACTACGATCCGGACGGCAACCCGCTCTCCAAGGACGAGTGGGAGTCGCGCCGCGACTCGTGGTTCTCCACGGAGGAGGAGCGCGCGTACGTGCAGTCGTGCATGGTGCCTGTCCGCGAGCAGGGCAAGTACGCCAACTGGGTCGCTCCGCCCGCGGCCGGCATCCACGACAAGCCCACCGATTTCGAATACGTCAAGTTCCACTGACCACGATCGGACGCGTTATCCCATGGACAAGAAGAGGCTCGTCTACGTTTGCGAGGGCGGGGATTGCAGCGAGCGCGGCTCGATCGAGCTGCACGCGGAGCTCGCCGAGGCCTTGCACGACAAGGACCCGGAGGGCAAGAACCGCCTCCGCAAATACCCGTGCTTCGGCGGGTGCGAGCACGGCATCAACGTGGTCCTCTTCCCGGATCGCGTGTTCTACAGCCAGGTGAAGCAGGCGGACCTGCCGGAGATCGTGGAGCACCTCACCGGCGACGGAAAGCCGCTGGAGCGCCTCACCGGCAAGGTCGCGAAGGACGTCGAGCAGATCGTGTGGGATCTGCTCGACACCGGCTTCTGAGCCCCGATCATGGCACTTCTGCTCAATCGCCCCGAGGACGGTGACACGGAGTGGCTCGCCGACTACCGCTCTTCGGGCGGGTACGAGGCGCTCGCCAAGGCGCGCGCGGGCTCGCAGGAGGAGGTGATTCGCCTCCTCCTCGACTCCGGCCTTCGCGGGCGGGGGGGCGCCGGCTTCCCCGTCGCGCGAAAGTGGGAGCTCGGCCTCGCGGCCGCGGCCGAAAAGAAGCACGTGGTCGTGAACGGCGGCGAGCACGAGCCGGGCAGTCGAAAGGACCGCTTCCTCGTCGCGAAGATGCCCCACCGCGTGCTCGAAGGGGCCGCGATCTGCGCCTTCGCGACGGGCGCGACGTCGATCGTCCTCTACCTCATCGAGGACATGGTCGACGCCATCGAGTCCGCGAGGAGGGCCATCGAAGAGGCCACGACAGCGGGCCTGTTCCCGGGCGTCGATCTCCGGATCGCGCTCGCGCCGACCACGTATGTCGCGGGGGAAGAGACGGCCGCGCTGGAGGTGATCGAGGGCCGCAAGCCGTGGCCGCGGAAGAAGCCGCCGTATCCGGGGCAAGCGGGCCTCTACGGACAGCCCACCACCGTGCAGAACGTGGAGACGCTCGCGTGGGTGCCCGGCATCGTGAAGAACGGCGCCTCCTGGTTCTCGCCCGGAGCCATGCTGTGCACGCTCGACGAGAGCTTCGCGAGGCCCGGTATCGTGGAGGTGCCGCTCGGCACCACGCTGCGCGATCTCGTCGAGAAATACGGCGGCGGCACGCGCGGAGGCCGCCCGGTGAAGGCCATTCTGCCGGCCCTGTCCAGCGCCTTCCTGAAGGGCTCGGCGCTCGATACCCCGATGACGCACGAGGCCATGCGCGCGGCCGGATCGAACCTCGGGTGCGGCGGGTTCTCCGTCGTGGAAGAGGGCGCTTGCATCGTCGAGCGGGCGGCAAAGATCGCCGACTTCTTCAAGGCCTCGCAATGTGGCCAGTGCCCGCCGTGCCGCATGGAGACGGCCACGATCGCCGCGGTCTTCGCGAAGGCCGCCGCGGGCGAAGCAGGGGAGTACGCCGCGCAGGTGGAGAAGATCGCCGCCTTCACGAAGGGCAAGGGAAACTGCTCGCTCATCGAGATGGCCGCGTCCCCCGCGCTCTCCGCGCTCCGCCTCTTCCCCGAAGATTTCGAAGCCCACGCCAAGACCGGCCGCTGCCCGGCCTGAAATCCCGTCCTCCCAGTGGCTGTCGCCGTCGCAACGTTGCTTTTCGACGGTCGCTATTGACAGGCCGTGATCCACCCTGAAAGAGTGCCACTCTTGGGTGACGGGCGCCCGCCCGCTGCCTCCCCCATGCTTTTCGGGGGCTCGCTGCTCGAAATGGCGGCGAGGGGTCTTCATGAGCGGCGCTTCGATGATCAACAGGGCCCGGCGATCCGGAGCCATCCTCCTCGGGATCGTCGTCCTGGGCGTGGCCGTGCGCGCGCTCTCGGCGTTCGGGCTGTCCGCGCGGACGGGCCTCGTGTCGGACGCCGGGCGCATGGCGGAGGAGGCGGCGGGCTGGCTCACGAACGGGCACCCGGAGGCGTTCTACCTGCCGCCGGGGAACACGGCGTTGCTCCTCCTTTCGCAGCGCCTCTTCGGGGTGGGCACGCTCGGGCCTCGCATCGCCATGGTCCTCGTTTCGAGCCTCACCGTGCTGTTCGCCGCGCGCCTCGGCGGGCAGCTCGCCGGCCGCCGCGCGATGTTCTGGACGGGCATCGTCGGCGCCTTGTATACACCCGCCGTCCTCCTGTGCGGACAGAGCTACTCGCAGCACCTCGCGGGGCTGTGCCTCGTGGTCTTCGCGGATCAAGGGTTCTCGGCGTTCCGGAAGGGCCGGGTCGGCGCGGCGGTGTGCGCGGGGCTCGCCCTCGGGATCGGCGCGCTCGCCCGGCCTTCGACGCTCAGCGTGGCGCCGGTGGCTTTGTACTTCGCGCTCACGGCGATGCGGCGCGCCCAGCTTCCCGAGCACGCCTCTCACGGCGCGGCGGACGGACTGGCCTCCTCCGATGGCGTGTCTCACGGCGCGGCGGACGGACTGGCCTTCTGGATGAAGACGGCGCTCGCGCGGCGGATCGCGCTCGCCGCGGGCGTCACCGCGGTCGTGACGGGACTCTGCGTCTTGCCGGCGATGCTGCACAACCGCGCGGCGGGGGAGGGGTGGGCCATCTCCACCAACAACGAGCGCAACCTCTTCCTCGGAAACTGCCAGTTCACGCCCGACTACAAGACGAGCCACCTCGCGCAGCGCCTGCCGGAGGAGCTGCCGGACGACGTCCGCGACTACCTACTTCGCTTCGAGGGCAAGCCGGATCAGCGGCGGCTCATGCGCGACGCCGCGGTGGAATACATGCTGGACAACCCGGGCCGGACGCTCTACCGCACGCTGAGCCGAGCGCGGGCGTTCTGGGGGTTCGATTACCTGGCGACGCGCGTGGTCCAGCAGTTCGGCGACGGCGGCGCGCGGCGGATCGCGCCGGCGCTGCTCGCGCTGGAGGCGGGCTGTTTCCTCGCGGTCGCGGCGCTCGCGACGGTCGCGCTCACGCGCGCGCGCCAGGGCTTCCGGCGCCCGCTCGCGCGCTGGCTCCTCGCGCTCGTGGTGGCCTATCAGGTGCCGTATCTGATCGCGTTCGCGTCGGGCACGTACCACTTCCCGGTGATGGGCCTCGTGTGGCCGTTCGCGGGCGTCGCGCTCGCGAGCCTCACCAAGGAAGGCGTGCGCGCGTTCGTGTCGAGCGTGGGTGTCCGCGGCTTCGCGGCCCTCGCGGTGCTGTTCGCGATCCAGATTGAATACGCGTATCAGACCTTGCGAATGGCCTCTCCCTGATTGCCTGTCAAGACTCCTCGTCTTCGCCCTCGAATTCCTCATCACGGATGTCGTCCGTGTCCTCCGCCAGCTCCGGCGCGAGCTCCGCGATCTCGCCCACCATGTCGGCGATCCAGTCGACCGGGGAGCCCGCGGGGCAGGCGCCGCCGAGGACGATGTCGTCGTCCTCGTCGATCGAGAGCTGCACGTGCACCGTCTCGTTCACGGCGCGCAGGAGCTCCTCGAGATCCACCGAGCCGTCGTTCGCGCAGAGGCGGCGCGTCACGTAGAGCGCCGAGCCGTCCTCGCTCGTCGAGAGCGCGACCGTGACGCGGAGATCCGGGTCGTCTTCGGCCTCCTCACTCTCGTCCTCCTCCTCGACGGAGATGGGGACGGTCAAGTGGAAGATGCCCTCTTCGGCGCGGACGGTCGCCTCGAGCAGGCTCGCGATCTCTTCGATCAGGTCTTCCAAACGCGGTGTCGCTGCGGCTTCGCTCATCGTGGCGCGCACCTTACTCCAGTTCACCGCGCAGGGGAGGGCGATCGTGCGCCGAGGAACGCGCCGAGCAAGCCCCGCCCGACCGCCCGCGGGCCCGCCGGCGCTCCTGGGCGGACCGGGCGCGGCAGACAGGCATCCATCGCGATCGGGCCTTCGATCTCCGTGTCCGTCGTCACCACCGAGACGCGCGCGCCCTCCGCCGTCATCACCGAGAGCGCCGCCGTCGCGCCGTCCTCCGGGCGGACGAAATAGACGTTGCCCTGCGCGACGACGAGGTGCCGCTCGTCCAGCGTCCACCCCACCTGGAGCGGATAGTACGACAGGCCGTCCGACGACATCTGGCTCACCCCGTCCGGCAGCCGCACGCGCGCCCGCTCGGCGCCGGTCGCGGCGTCGTGGAATACGACCAGTCTCTCACCCTGGATCGCGGCGAAGATCTGGTCCTTTCGGGCCCAGACGAGGCTCGGCGCCATGACCTCCTTGAGCGGCGGGACCAGCTCCGCGCGCAGCGTCCAGAGCGGCGTGAGCGTCTCTCCGTCGAGGATCTCGATGGCGCAGTCGCCGTGCGTGAAGGCGGCGTAGGTGCCTGTCGGACTGAGCTCCAGCGCCGCCCGGCACCGCCGCTCCTTCTCGGGCGGCGGATCGTAGACGCGGGCGGCCTTCTTCGCGCGGACGTCGAACACCGTGAGCTTGCCGTCGCGGGTCCCCACGAGGAGGCGATCCTCGTCGAGGAACTGGACGTCTTCCGGATCCACGAAGGTGCCTTTCGGCGCGAGCTTGGGGCCGGGAGAGAGCTTGTCGTCGAGGAAGAAGAGGCTCCCGTTCGGCGCCGCCACCGCGAAGCGCTTCATCGACGGCGACAGGGCCGTTCGCGCGCGCTCGTCGCTGGTCGCGCCGGTCGTCACGAAGCGCGCGCGCCGCTTCAGCGTGACGCCGTCGAGGACCTGAATCCCGGCCATCGCGTCCTCCTCGAACACGCGCTTTCCGTCGGTCGAGAAGCGGGCGTATCCGTCGGAGTCGCCGCCGAGGTGCGCCTCGTCCTCCGGGCGCCGCACGGCCTTCTTCGACGCGGCGTCGAACAGGGTCATGTCGCCGTCGATGCCGTGGATGAGCACGCGGCGGCCGCTCGGATCGATCTGCGGGCCGGCCGCATAGTACGAGCCCGTGTGCAGCGACTCGAAGGTGTGCGCGTCCCAGATGTCGATTTGCTTGATGCCGGTCCCCTTGCCGGACTGCGCGAACAGGAGATCGGCGGAGGCCCACACCGCGCGGACGTCCGGGCTCTGCGCGACGAGGACGCGCAGGAGGGCGCCTTTCTCGATGTCCCAGACATCCACGCTCGTCGCGGGCGGATCGTCCTTGCAGTCGTTCCCCCAGCAGGAGGTGAGCATGCGCGTTCCATCGGGCGAGAGGCTGAAATTCGTGAGCGGCGCGAGGTCGCGACACGGCCCCTCCGCGCCCTCCGTCTTCGTGCTCGATGACGTGGAGTCTCGGGCGGCCGTCTCCAGCGTCGCGGCGGTGGTCGTCGTGGTGCCCGCCGAGCCGGAGGAGCGGGAGCCGCACCCGAGGACGGCCGCGCCGAGCAAGGGCAGAGTCGACAGGAACGTGCCAGTCCGAGCGAGCATGGGATCCGGCCACCGTACCACACCGCGGCCCCGTTCGGGCGCGGTCCGACGGGGGTGTCGGTGCGCTGCCGCGGTCGCGGGTGATCTTTCCACCGGGAGATTTCGTGTCTGTCGGTGACTGGCCACCGTTGCGTGCGTTCGCGTCCGGGTGATATGCGTCGATCCTACCCGCGCGCCGGGCGCGGATCGGAGGCACCTCGATGACCACGATTTACGAGCAGATCGGCGGCGAGCCGGCCATGGACGCGGCGGTCAGCATCTTCTACAAGAAGGTCCTCGCGGATCCGCGGATCGCCGCCTTCTTCGAGGCGGTCGACATGGAGCGCCAGGCCAGGAAACAGAAGGCCTTCCTCACCATGGTGTTCGGCGGGCCCAACCACTACACCGGCCGCCAGATGCGCGGCGCCCACGCGAAGCTCGTCGCCCACGGCCTCAACGACAGCCACTTCGACGCGGTGATGGAGCACCTCGCCGCCACCCTCAAAGACTTGAACGTGCCTGACGAGCTGATCGGCCAGATGGCCGAGATCGCCGAGAGCACCCGGAACGACGTCCTCGGGAAATAGCCGCCTGGAACTGCCTGTCTCCGAGCAGGTCTCCTCGCGGCCTCCCCCCGAGGAGAGCCCATCTCCGCCGGGGTTCCGGCGGATCGCCGTCCGTGCATTCAGCCGATATTCACGTCGCAGCGGCGCGCTCCTCGCGGGGTCGGTCGCGTTCTTCTCGCTTCTGTCGATCGTGCCGGTCCTCTTCATCGCCGTCTCGGTGGCCGGCTGGGGCGCCCGGGGGGAGCCGGCGCAGCGCACGCTGATCGGGGAGCTCGCGCGCTGGATCGGCCCGAGCGGCGCCGCGACCGTGGCGGAGCTCCTCGGCCGGCAAGGAGGCGGGGAGTCCATCTGGACGCGCCTCTTCCACGCGGGCGTCGTGATCTACATGTCGACGCGGCTCTTTTCGCAGCTCCGGCGCTCGATCAACCACCTCTGGGACATCGAGCCATTGCCGGCGAGCGGCGTGAAGGACACGCTGCTCAAGCAGGCGCGGCGCTTCTTGACCTCGGTGCTCATGGTCACGCTCGTGGAGGCGATCCTCTTCGTCCTCGTGATGGCGAAGACGGCGCTCGCGGTCGCGAACAGCCGCATTTCCCCCTTCGTCGACGCGCCTCGACTCTGGTGGTCGGTGGAGGCGCTCGTGTCGTTCCTCGTGGTGACGGCCCTGTTCGCGGGCATCTTCCGGCTGATGCCGGATGCGCGGATCGCGTGGCGCGACCTCTTCCGCGGGGCGCTCCTCACGGCCGGCCTCTTCAGCGTGGGCGCCACGCTCGTGAGCCTGTACCTCGGGCACAAGGCCGTCGACGACACGTTCGGCGACGGCGGGCCGCTCGTGATGCTGCTGCTCTGGGTGAACTACTCGGCGCAGATCTTCTTCTACGGGGTGGCCTTCACCGGCGAGTGGGCGCTCCGGCGCGGGCGTGGGATACAACCTGTGCACGGTGCACGCCACGTCGAGCCGCACCGCTGATCTCGCAGGAAATCTCCCAGGAACGAAGGCGTTTCGTGATCAGGTGTCCGTCGGGCGGCGCTCGTACGAGCGGGAGCGGCGGCGCTCGGCCCACACGCCGGACTCGCGGCGGACCTTCGCCAGGTGCTCGGGGACGCGGCGCACGCCGGCCAGGACGTCGCGCACCTTCCAGAGGAGCGCGTCGGGCGTGAGCGGCTTCGCGAGGAAGGCAGGGGCCGTGTCCGCGATGCGCGTCGGGAGGGCCTCGTCCGTGCAGCCGGACATGAAGAGGACGCACATGCCGGGGCGCTGCTTGACGAGGCGCTCGCTCAGGCGATCTCCGGCGAGGCGCGGCATCACGATGTCGGTGATCAGGAGATCGATCTTGCCCTCGTATTGCTCCGAGAGCAGCAGCGCGTCTCCGCCCGTCGCCGCGTCGAGCACCAGGTAGCCGTTGCGGCGGAGGATCGTCGTCGCGAGGTGCCGCACGTGCTCTTCGTCCTCGACGAGGAGGATCGTCTCGTTTCCGCCGTGCTGCGAGCGCGGCCTCTCGCGGTGGGGCTCGCTGCTCGGGAGGCGCGGCGCGCGCGGGAAATAGACGGAGAACGTGGTGCCACAGCCGAGCTCGGTCGTCACGGCGATGTGGCCGCCGCTCTGCTTGACGATGCCGAACACCACGGAGAGGCCCAGACCCGTGCCTTTGCCCTTCTCCTTCGTGGTGAAGAACGGCTCGAAGATGCGCTCTTTCGTGGCGGCGTCCATGCCAGTCCCGTTGTCCTTCACCGTCAAGACGACGTGCGGCCCGGGATGGAGGCCGAGCTGCTCCGCGAGCGCCGCGTCGATATCGACGTTGGCGGTCTGCAGGAGGATCTTCCCGCCGCGAGGCAGGGCGTCGCGCGCGTTCACGACGAGGTTCAGGAGCACCTGCTCGGTCTGGCTGCGATCCAGGTGCACCTCCGCCAGATCGTGGGCCTGCAGGTGCGACAGCTCGACGGCCGAGCCGATGAGCCGGCGCAGCATCTTCAGCATCTTCTCGATGATCTGATCGAGATCGAGCACCGTCGGAGTGAGCACCTGCTTGCGACTGAAGGCCAGGAGCTGCCTCGTCAAGTCCGCGCCGCGCTCTCCGGCCTTGCGGATCTCTTCGAGTCCCTCCCACATCGGATCGTCCGGGGTGAGGTCCGCGGCGAGGATATCGGCGTAGCTCAAGACGACGGTGAGCAGGTTGTTGAAGTCGTGGGCCACGCCGCCCGCGAGCGAGCCGATCGCCTCCAGCTTCTGCGCCTGCAGGAGCTGATCTTCCTTCTCGCGGAGGGCGTCCTCGGCCGTGAGCCGACTGAGCCGCTCGATCTCCGCGGTTCGCTCCAGCATGGTGAGCGTGTCCTCGTCGCGGAGGCGCGCCTCTTCCTGCGCCCGGAGCGCGTCGGTGGCCCGCTTCTCTCGCTGCCTCTGCTTCTCCAGACAGGCGGTCGCCCACATCGCGAGGCCCGCGAGGCAGACGACGTTCGCCCCGGCGAAGAGGGCCAATCCAATGTGCGTGTCGAGCATGCCAGTCGCCTCGCCGCGCACCCACAGCCAGGCGAGCAACACCGGAACGCCGATGAGCGCCGGCACCAGGAATCGCCCTCCGCCCGGCCCCTCCGCCTCTCTTACCCCACCCCCCTCGTCCTCGAACAACGTCATGAGCACCCCTCGGAAGAAATCGGCGCGAGCCCCATAGTCACCCCGAGGAGGCCGCAAAGCACCGACCGTGCCGATGGATCAAGGGAAACCAGGTCGATCTGCATTCAAAATGTGCTCTTGCGTAAACTATTCGTCTTTTAGGTTGTGTCTCTCTTTCGTTCGGGTTTGTGGAGCATGGTGTCTCCTCTTGAGAGGATACGCCGTATTCTGTTTCAGGATGCGAAGGCGCAGTCCCGCCGTCGCAAGACGCGACACGGGGCGCGGCGGGAGTCGGACCCTCGCCGGAGGGATGTGATAAGGTCCGCGCGCCTTGAGCCCTCCGTTCGTCCACCCCACTGCGTTCGTCGATGCGGGCGCCGAGATCGGCCCGGGCGCCAAGCTCTGGCATTTCGTCCACGTGTCGGAGGACGCGCGGGTCGGGGCGGGGTCGTCGCTCGGGCAGAACGTGTTCGTGGGGCGCGGGGTGCGCGTCGGCGCGGGCGTGAAGGTCCAGAACAACGTGTCGATCTACGAAGGGGTGGAGATCGAGGACGAGGTGTTCCTGGGCCCCAGCGTGGTGTTCACGAACGTGCTGGCGCCGCGGGCCTTCATCGATCGGAAGAGCGAATACCGCCGCACGCGCGTCGGCCGGGGCGCCTCCATCGGCGCCAACGCGACGCTCGTGTGCGGGCACGACGTGGGGGAGTACGCCTTCGTCGCGGCGGGCGCCGTGATCACGCGGCCGGTGAAGCCGTTCGCGCTCGTGATGGGCAATCCGGGCCGCCGCGTCGGGTGGGTGTGCCGCTGCGGATGGCGCCTTTCGGAGGGTGGCAGTCCCACGTGCCGATCGTGCGGGGACGTGTATACGGTAGAGGGCGAGTCGTGCCGTCTCGCGACGCCCGGCCCCGGCTCCGCCGCCCGCTCGGTGGCCCGCACCGAGCGCTCCGCCGAGGAGTCACCCCCGCGGCCCGCGCCCTCGCCGATCCCCCTCGTGGACGTGCGGGCGCAGAACGCGCCGATCCTGCCGGCGATCCGGGCCGCGATCGACGCGGTGATCGAAGGTGGGCAGTTCATCCTCGGGGAGACGGTGGCGGCCTTCGAGCGGGAGGCGGCGGCGTACCTCAAGGTGCCATTCGCGATCGGCGTGTCGAGCGGGTCGGACGCGCTCCTCGCGGCGCTGATGGCGCTCGGCGTGGGGCCGGGGGACGAGATCGTGACGTCGCCGTTCTCGTTCATCGCGACGGCGGAGGCGATCGCGCGCCTCGGGGCGACTCCCGTGTTCGCCGACATCGATCCTCTGACGATGAACCTCGCGCCGGAGACGCTGTCGGGCGCGATCGGCCCTCGAACGAAGGCGATCCTGCCCGTGCACCTGTTCGGACAGCCGTGCGCGCCCGCGGCCGTGCAGGAGCTCGCGGGCCTGCACCGCATCCCGGTCGTGGAGGACGCGGCGCAGGCGTTCGGCGCGAAGACGCCGCTCGGCCCCGTGGGCGGCCTCGGCACGATCGCGTGCTTCTCCTTCTTCCCGTCGAAGAACATCGGCGCCTTCGGGGACGGCGGGCTCGTGACCACCGCGGACGGGGAGCTCGCCGAGCGCGTCCGCCGCCTCCGCAACCACGGCGCGAAGCCGAAGTACCACCACGTCCAGATCGGCGGCAATTTCAGGCTCGACGCGATCCAGGCCGCGGTCCTCCGCGTGAAGCTCGCGCACCTCGATCGCTGGATCGAGGCGCGCCGGCGCAACGCGGAGCTGTATACAAAGCTGTTCACCGAGGCGGGGCTGCCCCGAGAGGTGCTGTCGCCGCCGCGCGCGGGCGGGCCGGGCCACGTGTGGAATCAATACGTGATCCGGACGAATCACCGGGACGAGCTGCGCGCGCACCTCACGAAGAAGGGGATCGCGACGGAGATCCATTATCCGGAGCCGCTCCACCTGCAGCCTTGTTTCGGCCACCTCGGGTACGCCGAGGGGACCATGCCCGTCGCGGAGCGCGCCTGTCGAGAGGTCCTGTCGATCCCGGTGTTCCCGGAGCTGGGGGAGGCGCGCGTCCACCGAGTCGCGGAGGAGATCGTCACGTTCCTCCGAGGTTTCGCGTGAATTCGTGGTAAGCGTCGCGCCATCCATGCGAGTCCTCGGCATCGAAAGCTCGTGCGACGAGACGGCGGCGGCGGTCGTCACCGATCAGGGCCTCGTGCTCTCCGACGTGGTGCGGAGCCAGATCGCCGCGCACGCGCCGTACGGCGGCGTCGTCCCGGAGATCGCGTCGCGGGACCACGCGCGCGCCGTGGCGCCGGTGGTGAACGAGGCGCTCGCGCAGGCGGGCATTTCGCTCGCGGACGTGGACGGGATCGCGGTCACCGCGCAGCCGGGGCTCTCGGGCGCGCTGCTCGTGGGCCTTTCGATGGCGAAGGGGCTCGCGTGGGCCGCGGACAAACCGATGGTCGGCGTCGATCACCTCGTGGGGCACCTGCTCGCGGTGTTTCTGCAGCGCAAGGGGAGCGAGTGCGAGGTGCCGGCGTACCCGTTCGCGGCGCTGCTCGTGTCGGGCGGGCACACGGCGATTTACCGCGTGGACAGCCCGGATCTGCGCGACGTGCACGAGATCGGCGCGACGCGCGACGACGCCGCGGGGGAGGCGTTCGACAAGGTCGCGAAGCTCCTCGGCCTCGGCTATCCCGGCGGCCCGATCGTGGATCGCCTTGCATCGCAGGGAGATCCGAAGCGCGCCGGCGTCGAGCTGCCGCGCGGCATGTCGGATCGGCGCTCGTTCGAGTTCAGCTTCTCCGGCATCAAGAGCGCGATGGCGCGGCACGTGGCGTCGTTGCCCGCGATGCCGGAAGGGCAGGCGCTCGCGGATCTGTGCGCGGCGTTCCAGGCCACGGTCGTCGACGTGCTCGTGAGCAAGACGGTGCGCGCCGCGGAGAAAGAAGGCCTTTCGAGCATCGTGCTCGCGGGCGGCGTCGCGGCGAACCGGGGCCTGCGCGCGCGGATGGCCGAGGTGTGCGCGCGCCGCGAGATCCGCCTCTTCGTGCCGCCGTTCGCGAGCTGCACCGACAACGCGGCGATGATCGCGTACGCCGGAGCGCTCCGCCTGGCCCGCGGAGAGCGCGACGGCGCGACCCTCGGCCCCTCGACGAAGACTGCATTGCTGCGGGTCACGCGCAAGGGCGGGGGCCGCCGCGATCAGCACGGGTGACAGACGCTTTTTGTGATTTTACAAGGGGCGCCACTGGGAGGCCGTAGCCCGCTCAGCGGAGGCGGAGCGGAGCTTGGCTCCGCGGAGTCCGCAGCTGAGTGGGTGCAGGCCTCGACGTTTTACAAGGGGGCTCCGCCCCCTCGTATCACTCCCCGCTCGCGCCGTGTGTGCTGGGTACGAATCGAACCCGCTATAGAGCATTGCCGATTGGACAGAACGGTCCCCCTCCCTGCGGCTGCGCAGCAGCTGAGCATTGGTTCCATCTCGTACGAATCCCGGAATTCTTCGTGCTCGTGACGCTTGTGGTGCTCGATGGCGAAGGTCGAGCAACAGGCGGAGAGTCGGTGGGCGCACGAGGAGTTTGGACGGGGTCGTTTCGGCGATGAGCGACGACGTGTGCGGGCGGTGAGGATAGCCGAGCGCGCGGCGCAGTCGCCGAGCGGACGGGTGAGCGACGTCTTTCAAAACAGCGCGGAGAGGCAGGCCGCGTACGATTTTTTAGAGAGCCGCCATGTGCGCGTCGAAGCGCTGGTGGAGTCGATGCAGCAGGCGTGCGTGGAGCGCTGTTCTTCGCATCCGTTCGTGTTTGTGCCGGTCGATGGGACGAGCCTGTCGCTGACAGATCGGGGCAAAAAGAAGGACTTTGGCGCTGTCGGTAGTTATGCCCAAGGAGGCCGCGGGCTCAAGGTGCTCGGCGCCATCGCGGTCAGTCCCAACGGCTCTCCGCTGGGGTTTGCACCTTGCAGTGGTGGGCACGTCCGAAGCACAAGCCGAAGCACCGACATCGCTGCAGCGCCGCACGCAAAGTCGCCGAGAAGGAGACGCAGCACTGGGTCAACGCGATCGAGCAGAGCGCGCAGGCGTTTGTGCCTTCCGAGACGCGGGCGTGGTTTCAGCTGGACCGCGAAGGCGACGCGTGGCCGGTGCTGCGAAAGCTCGCCGAGTCGGAGTGCTGGTTCACGGTGCGCTCGCGCAGCAACCGACGACTGCGCACGGCCCGGGGCATCAAGCGCTACTTGCACGATGCCCGGGACACAGCGGTGCGCCACAGCAGCCGACAGCTGCACGTGCCTGCGGGTCCTCGTCGAACGAAGCGCGTAGCCGAGCTGGAGGTTCATGCCACCTCGGTGCCGCTCGACCTGCTCAACGCGTGGACCAAGTCGCATTATCGACTGCCCCTCAACGTCGTGTTGGTCCGCGAGATACACACGGCTCCGCCGGGAAAAGCCGGTGGTGTGGACCCTTCTGACCAACCATCCCATCGCCACGCCCAGCGATGTGGACCTCATCATCGACGGCTACGCTCAGCGCTGGCGCATCGAAGAATTTCATCGCGCGTGGAAGAGCGGGGTGTGCGGGGTCGAGACGATGCAGCTTCGCAGCCGCGCAGCGGCCACCAAGTGGGCTACGTTCCTGGCCGCTGTGGCTCTTCGCGCCGAACGCCTCAAACGCCTCTCTCGAGAGCAACCCGACCGTCCTGCCTCCGACGAGTTTTCTCCGTTAGAGCTCGAAGCCCTCCGAATAGCGAAAGAGGACCAGAAGAAGAGAACCGAAGTGCTGTCCGACCACCCCACTCTCGCTGAGGCCGTCCGATGGGTCGCCGACCTGGGCGGCTACACCGGAAAGTCCTCCGGCGGCCCCCCCGGCACCATCACCATCGGACGCGGCCTCCACTACCTCACGATCGCCACCAAAATTCTCAAAGCACTTCGAGCGAAGCCGAAGATGCGATGAATGCTCAGGCGCAGCAGGCGCTTTGGGAGGGGCGGACTTCGCGAAGCGAAGGCCGGGGGTGGGCACCTGAGCACATCCGCACAATTCGAATTCGGTGGTAGCCTCGCCGCGTGCGCCGCTCTCTTCGAACCTTCGCCATCGGATCCGTCGTCACGCTCCTCGGGTGCATTCCGTCCGAGCCGCGCGCTCCCATCCCGCCGCCTCGGCCTTTCGTTCCGCCGCCGCCGGTGACGAGCGCGCCTCCTCCGCGGCCCGCGCTCCCGCCGGAGGCCGCGCCCCTCGGGAAGCTGCCGAGCGACGTGCGGCCGCTGCGGGGCAACGTCGTGATCCAGATCGATCCGCGCACCGACCGGTTCGCGGGCACCGTGGAATACGAGGTCGACTTCACCCAGCCGCGTGACGTGATCTGGCTCCATGGACAGGACATCCACCCTCGCTCGGCCACCGTGCGAATCGACGGATCGGCGCCGGTCCAGGCCACGTACGGGGAAGTGGACCCTTCGGGCGTCGCGGCGCTGCGGCTCGCGCAGCCCATCGGACCCGGGCGCGGGCGCATCCGCATCGACTACGATGCTCCGTTCCAGCACTCGGATGAGGGCCTGTTCGTCAGCGAGCGCGGCGGGAAGAAGTACGCCTTCACGCAGTTCGAGGCGACCGCGGCGAGGCGCGCGCTGCCGTGCTTCGACGAGCCGGCGTTCAAGATCCCGTGGGACGTGACGCTCTTCGTTCCTCGGGGAATGCAGGCGATCTCGAACACGAGCGAGCTCGCGCAGGTGGAGGCGCCCGGCGACACGACGCGCGTGACGTTCAAGACGACAGCGCCCTTGCCGAGCTACCTGCTCGCGTTCGCGGTCGGCCCGCTCGACGTCGTGACCGCGCCGGAAATCCCGGCGAACGAAGTGCGAAAGCGCCCCCTCGCGCTGCGCGGCGTCGCCACGGCGGGCCGCGGAAAGGAGCTGTCGTACGCGCTCGCGCACGCCGGCGAGATCGTGGCGGGCCTCGAAAAGTACTTCGGCATCGAGTACCCGTTCGACAAGCTCGATCTGATCGCGGTGCCGGACAAGCGCGGCGCCATGGAGAACGCGGGCGCCATCACGTTCGGAGAGTGGCTGTTGCTCGTCGACGAGGCGAAGGCGCCGATCGCTCAGAAGCGCGCGTTCTGGGCCGTGACGGCGCACGAGCTCGCGCACCAGTGGTTCGGCGATCTCGTGACGATGCCGTGGTGGGACGACGTGTGGCTCAACGAGGCCTTCGCGACGTGGATGGAGACGCGCGCGGTGAACGAGCTGCGGCCCGAGAGCAGCGCGGCGGTCGGCCAGATCCGCGCGACCGAGGACGCGATGGCGCTGGACAGCCTCGTGAGCTCGCGCCAGATCCGGCAGGACATCCGCAGCCACAACGACATCTCGAACGCCTTCGACGGGATCACCTACGAAAAAGGCGCCGGCGTGATTGGCATGTTCGAGCGGTGGGTCGGAAAGGACGCCTTCCGCACGGGCATCTCGTCGTACCTGAGCGCGCACCGCGGCGGCAACGCGACGGCGGACGATCTGTTCGCGGCGCTCTCGGTGGCCGCGGGGCGCGACGTCGGCGCTCCGTTCCGCACGTTCGTGAACCAGCCGGGCGTCCCGCTCGTGGAGGCGAAGCTCGTGTGCGGCGGCGGCGGTAGCTTCCTGTCGCTGAAGCAGAGTCGTCACCTTCCCCTTGGATCCGCGGGCGATCCGAATCGAACGTGGCAGATCCCGGTGTGCGCCAAGGTGCCTGACGGAAAAGGCACCAAGGAGGCGTGCACGCTCCTCACGACGACCGAGGGCTCGCTGCCGCTGCCGACGACGACGTGCCCCGCGTGGGTGATGCCGAACGCGGACGCCGCCGGATACTATGTATTCTCGATGCCGCCCGCGGACATGAAGAAGCTCGCGACGGCCGGATACAAGGACCTCACGCGCGCGGAGCGGCTCGCGCTCGTGCACGCGCTGCGCACGTCGTGGACGCGCGGGACGGAGGTGGCGGACGTGCTGCCGCTCCTGTTGCCGCTCGTGAAGGACTCGGAGCGCGAGGTGGTGCAGGCGGCGATGGAGCCTTATCGCGTGGCGCGCTCGTGGTTCTCCGGGGCCGATCGCGCCGCCGTGGAGAAGGCCGCTCAGAAGGCGCTGGCGCCCGCGTGGAAGGCGCTCGGGTGGGAGGCGAAGAAGGGGCAGACGGAGGACGACGACCGGCGGACGCTGCGCGGGGACGTGCTCGGGTTCATGGTGTTCACCGCACACGATCCCACGGTGCGCAAAGAGGCCATCGCGAAGGGGCGCGCGTTCGTGGGCTACGGGGGAGACGGGCAATTGCACACGGACGCGGTGGACAGCGATCTCGCGGGCATCTGCCTCGCTGCGGCCGCGGAGGAGGCGGACGCGCCGTTCTTCGATCACCTCGTGCGCACGCTGGATCGGACGACGTCGGACATCGTGAGGAACCGGCTCATCGCGGCGATCGGCTCGGCGCGCGCTCCGGATCTGGCGGCCCGCGCGCTCGCGTTCACGTTCGATCCGCGGGTCCCGCAGCCGCAACTGACGGCCATCCTCGATCAGCAGCTCGGCGCGCCGGAGACGCGCGACGCCGCGTGGCAGTGGTTCGGCGCGCACGTGGACGAGATCGCGGCGAAGCGTCCCCCGTCCCGCCGCGGCGCGCTCCCCTGGATGGGCGCTGTTTTCTGCGACCGAGCGCACGCGGACGCGCTGTCCTCGCTGTTCCAGGAGCGCATCCAGAAGCTGGACGGCGGCCCGCGCAACCTCGCCGCCGCGCTGGAGGCCATTCACCTGTGCGTGGCGAAGCGGGCAGTCCAGGAGCCGAGTCTGCGAAAGGCCTTGAAGCTCCCGGCCCCGAAGGCGGACAAGAAGGCGGACACCGGCTCTTCGGGCCTCTTGGATCCGTGGGCGAACGGCAAGAACGGCAAGAACGGCAAGGGCCCCGCGGGCCCGGCGGATCCCTTCGGAGCGACCCCGCCCACACAGGCCCCTTCACCGAACAGCCCCGCTCCGGCGCCGCAGAAATCGGACGGCCTCATCGATCCGTGGGCGAAGAAGAAGCCCAAGAAGTGAACAGCGCGGACCCGCGGGGCAAATTGCCTCCCTCGGGCCTTCCCCCGCGGGCGTTCTTCGGTATCGTGGGGGGATGAGATATCCTTTTTCCTCTGGCCTTGTCGTAATCACCGCGCCCCTCGCGGCGCTCCTCTTCTCGCCGCTCCTCGTGGGGTGCGGCGGCTCCGATACCCACAGTCAAGGCGGCTCTTCGTCCACGTCCACGGGAGGCTCCACGAGCACCGCGGGCGCGGGCGGCGCCGGCGCGTCGGGCGGCACCGGCGGCTCCGGCGGGGCCACCGTCACGCACGACTACGACTGCTCGCCTCCGGACGGCGCCGCTCCGGCGCTCCAGTTGACCCAGGTGGCCTCCGGGTTCTCGCGGCCGATCCAGGTGAAGGCGGCGCCGGGCGACAACGATCGGCTGTTCGTCGTCGAGCAGACGGGCAAGATCTGGATCGTGCAGGACGGGCAGACGTCCGCCGAGCCGTTCCTCGATATCCAGGACATCGTCGCGAACCCGGACGCGCCGAACGGGTACCACCAAGAACAAGGGCTCCTGGGCCTCGCGTTCCACCCGGACTACGCGAAGAACGGGCGCTTCTTCGTCAACTACAGCGAAGGGCCGTTCTCCGACAACAACCCCAAGGGCGATACGCACATCGTTGAATACAAGCGCTCCTCGGACCCGAACAAGGCCGATCCGAACCAGGTGAAGGAGCTCTTTTATCAGGCGCAGCCGTTCACGAACCACAACGGCGGCGCGCTCGAATTCAGCCCGAAGGACGGCTTCCTCTACATCGGCTTCGGCGACGGCGGCTCCGGCGGGGACCCGATGGGGAACGGGCAGGACATGCAGACGTGGCTCGCGAAGATGCTCCGCGTCGACGTGGACTCCGGGGATCCGTACGGCATCCCCGCCGGCAACATGACGGGCGGAAAGCCGGAGATCTGGGACCTCGGCGTGCGCAACCCGTGGCGGTTCTCCTTCGATCTGTGCACCGGCGACATGTACATCGGGGAGGTCGGACAGGACATGTACGAGGAGGTCGACATCGAGAAGGCCGGGCAGGGTGGCAAGAACTACGGCTGGAATACGATGGAGGGACTCCACTGCTTCTCGCCGATGAACGGCTGCGATCAGAGCGGGCTCACGCTGCCCGTCACGGAGTACGACCACATCTCCACCGGCAAGTCGATCACGGGAGGCTACGTTTACCGAGGATCCAAGATGCCGGGCCTCCGCGGCACGTACTTCTACGCGGACTACGTGACGAAGAAGATGTGGATGTTCGCGTGGGACGGGAGCTCGGCGTCCGTGACGCCCACGGACATCACCGCGGACCTGATGCCGCCGGACGCGATCTCGTCCTTCGGTCAGGACAACTTCGGTGAGGTGTACGTGGTCAGTCTGTACGGGCAGATTTACCGCATCGATCCCAAGTGATCGAGCGCGCGATCCGCTTCATTTCCCGAGGCGGAGGATGAACGTGCCGCTGCCGGGGACGGGGCCGAGGCCCAGATCGATGCCGCCGTAGAAGTTGCCGATCAGCGCCGTCTCGTCCTCCAGCGTGCCGACCGCCATCCCGTTGAAGCCGCCGTCGCCGAAGTCGTACGTGCGCGACCACAGGTATTTGCCCGTCTTGTCGAGCTTGACGACGAACCGCGAGTCCGTGACCGGCAGCGGGCCGCCGCCGAAATCCAACGGGCCGCTGTAGAATCCCTGCATCACCACGTTCTGCTTGCTGTCGAGGCCGACGTACGAGGGCGACGCGTACACGCCCGACTGCACGAAGAACGTGCCCGTCTGCTGGAAACCGCTCGTCTGGTCCCGCAGGACGAACATGCCAGTGTCCATGCCGGCGTCGTAATTGCCACTCTGAAAATCCACCTTGCCCGAGAAGCTGCCCGCGAGCATCGACGTTCCGAGCGGATCGTTCGCGATCGCGTTCATGTAGACGGTGATGGGCGGGGAGTAGCCCGCGAGCATCTTGTAGTTGGAGAGGTTGCCGTTCGGATCGAGCCGGACCAGGAACGGGGCCGCGCCGCCGCAGCAGTTGTAGACGTCGTTCGGGATGCCGGCGTCGCCGCTCAACCCGAGATACTGGCCGTCCCACGAGCCGGTGAGCACGATGCTGTCCGACGGGTCCACCGCCATGCCGTAGAGCGCCTCGTTCTTGCCGCCCTTCGTGATCTTGGCCCACTCCGCGAGGCCGTTCGCGAAGCCGAGCTTGGCGATCCAGAAATTGCCCGTGTCGCCGCCGTCGAGGAGGCCCTTGCCGACGTCCACCGAGGTGCCGGCGCCGCCGACGAAGACGTTGCCCTTCGAGTCGAGGGCGACGGCCGAGATGTAGGACTGGCCGCCGATCCCGACGCCCCACAAGAGCTGTCCCTTGTTGTCCAGCTTGGCCACGAACTGGCCTGCAGGGATGTTGCCGAGGCCCAGGTTCATGTCGGTGTCGGTGCTGCCGCCGATCGCGATGTGACCCTCGCTGTCGACGGACATGAAGCCGAGCGCCTGCGATCCGCTCTGCGGGAAGGCCTTCACCCAGAGGAGCTTGCCCGTCTTGTCGTAGGCCAGAATGGCCATGTCGTTCGAGCCGACCGGCACGACCGGCTTGCCATCCCCGAAATCGACGCCGACGCTGAAGCCGACGCCCGCGTAGATGTTGCCCTGTCCGTCGATGCCGATGGCGCCGCTCGACACGTTGGTGTCGAACATCTTCGCCCACACCGCGCAGTCGTGGCCGTCGCAGTTCTCGTCATCGGAAGAGGCGCAGTCCTCGAGCGCCGGGACGACCTCCCCGTCGCAGGTGGCGCCCCACATCCCGTCGGCGCCGCACGTCTGGACGCCGCCCTTGCACAGGCCGGTCCCTTCCGTGCCGTCCGCGCCCGTATAACAGGGCTGCGTCGCGTCCGGCGAGCACGTGCCGGTGGGGAGCGTGTTGCCGCCGCCGCCCGTCGTCGTGGAGCCGCCCGTGCCGCCGCCGCCCTTGCCGAGCGGCTCTTCCCCGCCGATGCCCGCGATCAACTGGCACCCTCCGGCGAGCGCGACGAGCGCGAAGAGGGCCAGTGCAGAGTGCCTGTTTCGAAGTGAGGTGATGCGAAGCATAAGGTCCCTTCCGTCTCCGATGGTCCGCGCGAAGATGTCAGTACGTGCCGGTCACGAAGAGGCCGTTCAGCGCGCCGACCGATGGAGTGACGCGCACGGATCGGCCGGATTTCGCGGGCGGCGGCGGCGCGGACGAGGGGGCCGTGAGGAAGATCACGGCGCCCGCGATCAAGGCCGCTCCGCCCACGCCGAGCGTGATGTTGGAGACGTTCGCGAGGGTGTCCGCGTCCTTCCGGAGCGCGAGGCCGATCGCGTCGCACCGGGTCGGACTGCCGCTCACGCAATGGTTGTCCTGATTGGACTCTCCCACCTTCGCGAGCGTCAATCCGCCGAAGACGCCGCCCGCGGCGAGGCCGAGCACGCCGACGCCGGCGACCGCGATCCCCACGATTTTTCGGGTCCCGAGGCCACCCTCCGACGGTCCCTCGCCGGGGCCGGAGGACGCGCTCGCGGACGCCGTCGGGGTCGCGCGGAGGGCCGCGAGGGGCGGGATCTTCACCGTCACCTCACCGGGCTTGTCCGGGACATCCACCGTCGTCGACCACGGCTCTCGGCCGGGCGCCTCCACCTCGATCGTGTGCTTTCCGGGATCGACCGGCACCGCGCTGCCGAGCGTCGCGGCGTCGAAGGTCTTCTTGTCGCGGCGGATCGTGAGGCCTTCGGGCTTGTCGTCGGCGACGAGGACGAGCTTGGCCAGCTTGGGGGTGAGGGCGTCTTCGCGCTCGGCGGCGTCCTTCGCGCGGCGGTCCTTGCGCTGCTCCGCGAAGCGGCGCGCCTCCCCGAACGTGGACCACGCGCTCGCCGTGCGGCCGGTGTGCTCGTAGCAGTCGCCCAGGTTGAAGAGCGTGCCGACCGCGGGATCCAGCTTGTTCGAAGCCTCCAGCTTGGGGCAGGCCTCGGGGTAGTTGTTGAGCTTGGTGAGCTTCAGCGCCTCTTGAAAGAGGGCCTCGGCCGCGGCCTTGTCCTCGGCCGTGGGCTCCGCGTATCCGGGGCTCTGGAGGGCGGTGAGCGCGAGGACCGCGCCCGCGAAGATCAAGCGATGTTTCATCGGCGAGGGCCGAGCCTACCACAACGGCCGCGGCCCCGATCCATCTCGTCGCACCGCGGCAAAGATCGCCGCGCGCGAGGACGTCACTTGCCGAATTTCAAGAGGAAGAGGCCCATGCCGGGCGCGTTCGGCAGGTAATCGAAGGGGAACGTATAGACGCCGACGAACGCGGACTCCCCGGTGACCTTGCCGAGGGCCATGTGCTTGATCTCGCCGTCGGTGGTGGAGACGCTGTGCCATTTGGCCGTGTCGTTCGCGCCCATCTTGGCGATGTAGCGCGTCTTCGCGCCGGAGAACGGG
Organism: Polyangiaceae bacterium; assembly: GCA_046351455.1. GTDB lineage: Bacteria > Myxococcota_A > Polyangia > Polyangiales > Polyangiaceae > JADJRH01. Next base: position 262,729 of record JAXLYM010000005.1, on the reverse strand, counting down.
CCGGATCCGAGGTCGGGGGTGCCCGTGTAATAACCCCAGCTGATGGCTTCGTTCTGGTTATCCGTCGCGTACTCCCACACGCTCGCTCCCCCTGTGAGCTGACTGAAGGCCTTGTTGGTCTGTCCGGCGCCGACCGTCTGATCGTGCACGAAGAAAGGAACGGTGCTGTTGCCGGACCCGGTGACCGTGCCGCTCGGGAAGACGGAGCTGCCCCACAGATAGCCTCCGATCCGGGCGTATCCTGCGGCGTCGACGCCGACGCCGTTCACGATGCACGCGCCGCTCGTGGGCGTCGCGATCGCCTTGCCGCCGAGGAAATTGCCGTTCGCGTCCCACCTCCCGACGAACGGGGGGCTCGCGGCGCCCCCGGGATTGGCGATGTCGTTCGGGATCGAGCCGTCCGCGCTGAAGCCGAGCCACGAGCCGCTGAACAGGCCGACGACGGTCACCGCGCCCGCCGCGTCGACGGTCATTCCTTTGAACGTGTCGCTGAAGCCGAGGCCGTTGGCGGCCTTGCCCCACACGACATTGCCGTTCGCCGAGGCGAATTTCATCACGAAGAAGGAGTTGTTCGGGACTGGCACGTTGACGTTCCCGTAGACCGCCGCCGAGCCGCCGTCGCCGGCGACGAAGACGTCGCCCTGCGCGCTCATCCGGACCGTCTTTCCGTAGGCGCCGGGGCCCTGCATGACCCACAGCGGCGTGCCGTTCGGGTCGAGCTTCGCCACGTAGGAGCCGCTCAGCGTGTACGGGCCGAGCATCGTGGGGCCGGCGACCATGCCGGCGATACCGATGTTGCCCTGCGGGTCCGTGTCGATTCCGTAGATGGAGTCCCAGCCTTGACTGTCGAGGTGGATCTTCCAGAGGAGGTTGCCGAAGCGGTCGTATTTCACGAGCGCCGCGTCCTTGGCGAGCGGGCTCGCCTGCGTCGTGGGGCCGTCTCCGAAGTCGACGGTGCCGGAGAACGAGGTCGTGACGAGCACGTTGCCCTGGTAATCGACTGCCACGTTCGACCACTCGAAGGAGAGGCTGGAGGCGCCCTGGATCGTCTTCGTCCACTCGATGCACGGCTGTGCGTTGCAGTCCTCGTCCGCGGGGGTCGTGCAGTCTTCGACCTGCGGCAGCACCTCGCCGACGCACGCGCTCCACTGGCCGTTCGCGTCGCACGTCTTCAGGCCGCCCTTGCACGCGGCGACTCCTTGTGTGCCGGGGGGGCCGTCGTAACAAGACTGTGCCTCTCCGGGGACGCAGACCGGGGGAGCGCCGCCCATCCCGCCTGTTCCGGAGCCTCCGGTGGCCATTCCGCCGGTTCCGAGGCCGCCTGTTCCGGAGCCTCCGGTGGCCATTCCGCCGGTTCCTAGGCCGCCTGTTCCGGAGCCTCCGGTGGCCATTCCGCCGGTTCCTAGGCCGCCTGTTCCGGAGCCGCCCGTCTCCGAGCCGCCGGTTTGAATACCGCCTGTTCCGGTGCCTCCGGTCGCGGTGCCTCCGGTCGCGGTGCCTCCGGTCGCGGTGGTGCCGCCGGTTCCGCCTGTGGTGGTGCCGCCCGTAGCCATCGTTCCGCCGGTGGTCGTGCCGCCGGTCGCGGTGGTGCCGCCGGTCGACGCGCCTGCCGTTCCTGTCGTCGTCGTCGTCGTGCCGCCGTCGCCGCCGCTGCTGCCTCCGGGGATGATCACGCACCCCGGCGCGGCGAGGGCGATCGCGAGCGCGGTCCAGCCGAAGAGCGGAGAGGTCTCACGAGAAGGGGAGCGTGCCATTTCATCATCCTTGGTTCGAGGTCGTGAGTCGAGCGTGCCAGTTCGTACGAGGGGGCTCCGCGCGAATAGGCGGCAACTCTTGCCGATTCGTGCGCGTGGAGCGTGCCAGTTCGGGGCGCGCCGGGGCGGCGCGTCGATGCGCGAAAGGACGGGGCTCGGGGCGTTCGTTGCCCCCTCGCGGGAGATCATTCAGAGCGCGCTGTTCGCCTTCGCGATCTTCGTTCGCCTCCGCGCGCGCCGCGTTCCGGGTAGGATGGCGCGGTGACGGACCGCACGATCCTCCACATCGACATGGACGCCTTCTTTGCGTCCGTCGAGCAGCGCGACGACCCATCGCTCCGCGGGAAACCCGTGCTCGTCGGCGGGCCGATGCGCCGCGGGGTCGTGTGCGCGGCGTCGTACGAGGCCCGCAAGTTCGGCGCGCGCTCCGCGATGCCGATGGCCGAGGCGCTCCGGCGGTGTCCCGACGCTATTGTGGTGCCCGCGCGACACGGCCGTTACGGCGACGTGAGCGCGCAGGTGTTCGCCATCTTCCAGCGGTTCACGCCGCTCGTCGAAGGCCTCTCCGTCGACGAGGCGTTCCTCGACGTGACCGCGAGCCGCTCGCTCTTCGGAGGCGGGGAGACGATCGCGCGCCGGATCAAGGACGCCATTCGCGGCGAGCTCGATCTGACGGCCTCCGCGGGCGTCGCGCCGATCAAGTTCGCAGCCAAGATCGCGAGCGATCTGAACAAACCGGACGGCCTCACCGTGGTGCCGGACGACGTGCGCGGCTTCCTCGCGCCGCTGCCGATCGAGCGGATGTGGGGAGTCGGCCCGAAGGCGGCCGCGCGGCTCCACGAGCACGGTTTCGAGCGGATCGGCGATCTCGCGGCGGCGTCGCGACAGCACCTGATCTCGGTGGTCGGCGAGGGGCTCGCGGCGCACGTGCACGATCTCGCGCAGGGCGAGGATCACCGCGAGGTGGTGCCGGGGCGAGCCGCGGAGTCGGTCGGCGCCGAGGAGACGTTCGATTACGATATCGGCGATCCCGATCGCCTGTCGCGCCGCCTCCTGGAGCTGTCGAATCGCGTCGCGCGCCGCTTGTTCGACGCGGGGTACGCCGGACGCGTGGTGTGCGTGAAGGTGAAGTTCCCCGATTTCACGTTGAAGACGCGGCGAACCACGCTGGCAGAGGCCGTGTCCGACGTCGACTCGATCTACGAGGCCGCGCGCGGTCAGCTCGATCGCTTCCTGCTCGGCGGGCGGCGGATCCGGCTGCTCGGCGTGGCGGTCGCGGATCTCACCGCGGGCGGCAGCGGACAGACGCTCTCGCTGTTCCCGGACGAGAAGATGGACAAGCGCCGTCGATTGCAAGAGGTGGTGGCCAGTCTGGAGGACCGTTTCGGCGCGGCGGGCGTCACGCGCGCGTCGCTCGTCGCGGAGCCGGGCACCGCGGGCGCCGCCCTCCGCGCGGCCACGAGCAAGCACCTGAAGGCGCCCCGGAAGACGCCGTGGGGCCGGTGACCGCGCGGCGTAGGCGTGACGGAACGCCTTCGTTTTCCGAAGGATCCGCGAAAAATGCGATCGGGCGGAGAGCGCCTGTCACGAAACGCGCCGCCTCCCCGATGAGCCTCTCGACGATGAAGCGAGCGTGCTTGTTCCTCGGTGTCCTCTCCCTCGTGTCCGGCGGTTGCGCCAGCGCTCCCGAGAACACGCCGGGTCCGTCTCGACAGGCCCTCTCCGCGACTGCCGCGCTCCCGTCAGGATCCGCCGGAAACGGCGGGATCTCCGTGACGCCCGCGATGGACTCCCCACGTCCCGGACCGCCCACGAAGGACGGGAAGGGGCCTGTCGACGAGTCGTGGGTGGATGTCGCGGCGTACCCGTGGCTGCACGATCGCACGATCGCGGAGCAGACGATCGACGGCAAGGTGCAGAGTCGTTTTCCCGCGCCCTCGGGGTGGACGCGCGCGCCGCTCCAGGCCGGATCGTTCGGCGCGTGGCTCCGCGGGCTGCCTCTCCGGCCGAAGAGCCCGGTGCGCGATTATCGCGGGCGCGAGCTCTTGCGCGCGGACGATTCGCGGATCGCGGCGGTCGCGGCGCTCGACGAAGGGGCCGCGGATCTGCAGCAATGCGCCGATTCGGTGATCCGGCTGCACGCGGAGTGGCGGTGGTCGCGCGGGGATCGCGACGAGTCCTACCGCGCGGCCTCGGGCGCGGAGATGCCGTTCGGGCGCTGGCTCGCGGGGTCACGGCCTGTCGTGGAGGATGGCAAACGCCTCACGTGGAAGCTCGAAGCGAAGCGCGGGGATCGCGACGATCACGGCTCGTTCCGGCGGTTCCTCGACGCGGTGTTCATGTGGGCCAACACCGGATCGCTCGCGCGCGACGGCAAGCGCGTGGCGCTCGCGGAGCTGCGGCCCGGCGACTTCTTCGTGCTGCCGGGCGGGCCCGGGCACACCGTGCTCGTGCTCGACGCGGCCACCAGCGCGAGCGGGCAGATCGCGGTGCTCCTCGGGCAAGGGTACATGCCGGCGCAGTCGTTCCACGTGCTGCGCGGCGCGAACGGATCGCCTTGGTTCACGCTGGATCCGAGCGCGGAGGGCGTCGACACTCCGTTCTGGCCCGCGCCGTTTCCGTGGTCGAGCCTCCGCCGGTTGGACTGAACGACGGGTGGAGACAGCGCGCTCCGAGCCTTTGAAAAAAGGCGAACGCGACGTCGCACCCAGATCTGCCGAGAGCCGTCGCGACAATCCGGCGCCCGTTCGTGCTAATGCGCGCGCATGGTCCGTGTCCGTTTCAGGCGGCTGTCCGGCGGGGTGATCGCCCTCGCGTTCGCGCTCCTCGCGCTGGTGTCGCCGCGTCCCGCGCGCGCCGAGCCAGGCGACGAGCTGACCGTCTACGTGATCACCTTCGGCCCCGGCGATCACCCGTTCTACAAGTTCGGGCACGACGCGATCTGGATCCACGATTCGTCGGCGTCGCCGCGCGATCGGATGCGGCGCGACCCCGTGTACAACTGGGGCACGTTCGCCTTCGGGGATCCGGCGCTGATCCCGAAGTTCGTCACCGGGCGGTTCCTGTACTGGCTCTCGAAGGCGCCGATCGACTGGACGGTGAAGGCGTACCAGCAAGAGAACCGCTCCGTCGTCGCGCAGGAGCTGAACCTCACGGCCGCGCAAAAGAAGATGCTTCGTGATCTCGTCGAGGAGAACGCGAAGGACGAGAACAAGTATTACAAGTACGACTATTACCGCGACAACTGCGCCACGCGCGTGCGCGACATGATCGACAAGGCGGTCGGCGGCAAGCTGCACGAGGCCTCGAAGGCGCCCGCGTCCATGACGTGGCGACAGCACACGTTGCGGCTCACCGCGGACGACAAGGTGCTCTCGCTCGCGCTCAGCGTCGTGATGGGGAGCCTCATCGACAAGCCGCTCGATCAATGGGAGGAGATGTTCCTGCCCGCGTACGTGCAGCAAGGGCTGCGGCGCGTGACGGTGCCGGGGCCGGACGGCAAGGAGATCCCGCTCGTGAAGAGCGAGAAGGATCTGGCCGTCGCGACGGGGCGCGCGCCTCTGCGGACGGAGCCGCCGTCGTGGGGACTCGTGATGTTCCTCGTGGGCGCGGCGCTCGGTGGTGCGGTGTTCCTCTCGGCGCGGGCGTCCGCGAAGAAGGCGCTGGGGCCGCGGATCGCGCTCGGAGCGCTGCTGTTCGTGGAAGGGTTCCTGTCCATCCTGGGCGCGCTGTTCGTGATCGTGTGGTTCGCGACGGATCACGAGGTCGGGTACCACAACGAGAACATCCTTCAGCTCGCGCCGTGGTGCGTGCCGCTGCTCGGGTTCTCGATCGGCGTCGCGCGGCTCAAGCCGAGGTCGATCCGGCGCGCGCGGCTCGTCGTGACGGCGGCGGCCGCGGCCTCCTTGTTCGGCCTCGCGTGGAAGGTGCTGCCGTGGATGCGGCAGGACAACTACTGGTTCATCGCGTTCGCCGCGCCGATGTGGATCGGCTCGACGCTGGGCCTCCGAAAGCTCGAAGCGGCGCTCGCCGGCGCGCCCGCGAAGAAGGACGACGCGGCGCCCGAGAAGAGCGCGAAACCAGGGAAAAAGAAGGCCGTGAAGAAGGAAGAGGCCGAGTCGGACGACAAGGCACCTCCCGCCGCCGACGCGGAGAGCGCGGCTTCGGACGCGGACGCGAACGCGCCTGTCGACACGGAATCCGAGAAAAACTAGCCTGCGCGCGTGACGGAACGGATCGAGGAGAGCGGTGGTGACGAGCCCGTGCGGCTCGTGTGCTTCCGCGTCCACGATCAGGAGATCGGCCTGCCCATCGCGAAGGTGCGCGAGACGATCCGCGTCCGGCCCATCACGCGCGTGTTCCTGACGCCGCCGTGGCTCATCGGCATCTTCAGCCTGCGCGGGGAGATCGTGGCGGCGATCGATCTCGCGCCGTTCCTCGGCCTGCCCGAGACGCGCGTCGGGGACGAGAGCCGCCTCGTCGTGATGCGGCTGCAAAACAAGGTGATCGGGCTGCTCGCGGACGCGCTGTCGGATCTGCGCGTGCTCGATCCGGCGCTCCTCGCGCCCGTGCCGCCGACGCTCGCGCCCGAGCAGGCGGCGCTGCTCTCCGGCGTCGCGGCCACGCCCACCGGCACCGTGCGAATCCTGGATCCAGAGGCTCTGCTGCGCTCGGAGCGCATGCGGGAGCTCCTTGCCCCCGTCTCGATGTGAGGCGACGAGAGGACGACCTCGATCATGAAGACCCTGCGAATCCCGATGTTCGTGAAGTTCTTGATCGGGTGCCTCACGCTCGCGACGCTGCTCATCGTGGGCGGCGCCGTCGTGGCGAACCGCGCGGCCGTGCGGCCCTCGCAGGGGAATTTCCTGCAAAAGCACCTGCGGCGCTTCATCGGCTATCAGGATCGCGCGGGCCGCGGCCTCACCGGAGCGCTGGAGATCCTCGCGGAAGATCCGCGGATGCGCGGCGTCCTGTCGGGACAGGCCGACTCCGACAAGGCAGGACCGCCGTCCGCGTCGTCCCTCGGTGAGGGCGTGTTCGGAAAGCTCTCTTCGAAGAACAACGTCCAGCCCGACTTCCTCGTCATCTTCACGCTGAAGAACAAGCTCGTCTGGGCGTCGGCCGGATCGCCCGTGCACGCGGACGATCTGCCGGATCTGGCCGCCGTCGATCGCGTGCGCGCGGGCAACGTGTTCCCGCACCGCCTCGTGATGCTGGACAGCGTGCCTTACCAGATGTCCGCGGTGCCGGTGCGCGCGGCGGACGGCGGCGAGATTTTGGGCGGTCTGCTCGCGGGCACGCGCATGGACCGTTATTACGACGAGTACGCCGAGCAGAGCGACGACGTCGTGGACAAGCGCATCCAGGCCACGTTGATCCGCGGCTCGGAGATCTTCGCGTCCTCGTTCCCGGAGGAGCAGTTCGTCGCGCTCGCGGCGGCGATGCAGCCGGAGAAGACCTACAAGATCAAGGTCAATGACGAGGAGCGCACGGTGTTCCGCTACGCCGGGTCCGATCAGGACTTCTACGCGGAGGACACCGAAGGGTACCGCGGCCTCGAAAAGACGATCGTCGGCAAGACCATCCTCACGCGGTCGCGCGGCTCGATCGACATGGGCAACCCGGTCCCGTGGCTGGAGATCCTCATCGGCGTGATCTTGTCGATCGCGATCGCGCTGGCGATGGCGTTCTGGATCACCCGGCCGATCAAGCAGTTCGTGCGTCAGTCGCGCCGCCTGCTCGAAGGCGACACCGACCTCACGCAGCGCATCGAGGTGCGATCGCGCGACGAGACGGCGGCGCTCGCGGAGAACATCAACACGGTGTTCAAGCGGCTGCACGGGCTCGCTTCGGGCGTGCAGACGGCGGCGTTCCAGGTGGGCGCGTCCAGCGCGGAGATCAGCGCCGCTTCGAAGCAGATGCTCAGCGGCATCCAGGACCAGAGCGTCAAGATCGAGAGCAGCACCGCCGCGATCACCGAGCTCAGCGCGTCGATCCAGCAGGTCGCGGAGAACGCGGCGCAGGCGAACGAGGACGCCCAGAAATCGAACGTGGCAGTCACCGCCGCGGTGCAGCGGCTGGAGCAGATCCGCAGCGCCGTGGACGAGGCCGCCGACAAGATGCGCGAGCTCGACGACTCCTCGAAGCGCGTCGGCAACATCGTGGAGGTCATTCGGCAGATCAGCGAGCAGACGTCGCTCCTCGCGCTGAACGCCGCGATCCAGGCCGCGCAGGCCGGCGAGCACGGGCGCGGGTTCGCCGTCGTCGCCGATGAAGTGTCGTCCCTCGCGCGCCGAGCAGGTCAGTCTGCGAAGGACATCGAGGGGCTGATTCAGACCATCAAGGAGCAGACCGCCGCGGCCGTCGTCTCGATGGAAAAGGGCACCACGGAGGTCGACAGCGGCACCCAGCTCGTGAGCGCGACGCTCGCGGATCTGGGCCATCTGATCGCGCTGGTCCGCGACACGGCGAGCGCGGTGCAGGAGCAGGCGGTCGTGTCCGACGACATCGCGCGGAACATGGACGCGGTGCGCCGCATCGCGAACGAGGTCCTCGCCGGATCCGAGGAGTCGGTGGTGCAAGGGGAGCGCCTGCACGAGCTGGCGTTCCAGCTCGAAGAGTCCATCGGAGGCTTCAATTTGACGGGATCCACGCACCTGTTGCCCGCGCCGGAGCCCCCTTCGCACGCGCGCGCTCTGCCGCCTGCGCCGGAGCCCGCGGCCCCCCCGCCGGCCGCGAACAAGCCTGCTCCGAAGGCGCTCCTGCCGCGTCCGGCGACGCGCCGTCCTCCGCGGCCGCAGAGCTGAGATAGGCAGTCATGGCGCTCGCGCGTGAGGTCCTGTCCGGCATCGAGGAGCGGCTCCACGAGCACGCGGGCCTCGATTTGCCGGCGTGGGTCGTCGAGGCGCGGGCGCTCGCTCGGATGGGCGCGCTCCGCCTCTCGGCGACTGCGTATCTGGAGCTGGTCAATTCGCCCGGCGGGGCAGGGGAGCTTCTGGCGCTGGTGGAGGCGGTGCGCGTCGGGGAGACGAGCTTCTTCCGCCACCGCCCGCAGGTGGACGCGCTGCTCGACGTGGTGGTGCCCTCTCTGCGCGAGCGCGACTGCCGATCTCCGCGCGTGTGGAGCGCCGGCTGCGCCACGGGGGAGGAGCCGTACACGCTCGCGTTGATCCTGGGGCGCGCGCTGCCGCGGCCCACGTTTTCGCCTTCGATCCTCGCGACGGACGTGAGCGCGGAGGCGATCGCGACGGCCGAGAGGGCCTGTTACCCGGCGAGCGAGATGAGCGACGTGCCGCCCGCGTATCGGGACGGCTTCACGCCGGAGGGAGACAGCGTGCGCGTCCGCCCGGAGGTGGCCAGTCTCGTGCGGTTCCGCCTGCAAAACCTGGCCGATCCGGACGCGCCGAGGGGCTTCGACCTCGTGTGGTGCCGCAACGTGCTCATCTACTTCGGCCCCGAGGCGAAGCGCCGCGTGCTGGATCGGCTCGTGGCGGCGCTGGTCCCGGGCGGGTACCTGTTCCTCGGGTACTCGGAGACGCTGCGGCACGTGGCTGGACTACAGGCTGTGCACTACGGCGATCAGGTGCTCTGGCAAAAGCCTCTGGTCGCGGTGGCCGGCCGTGGAGAGGAGGCGATTTCTTCGAAGAGCGTCCGCTCCCCGCTCCGCGAGGCCGTCTCCAAAGCCCGCAGAGACGTGACGCCGCGGCCGAGCATGCCTGCCTCCGCGGAGGGGATCGCGAGCGCGAAAGTGCCAGTCTCGCGAACCGTCGAGCGGGCGCCGGCGCCTCGGGAGATGGTCCTCGCCGTCACGGATCCGGAGGCGCGCGGCCTCTCTGCGGAGCTGCGGGCGGCGCTCGCGACGCCGGGCGTGGCGGCGATCGTGATCGATCTGGACGGCGCGGAGATCCTCGAAGACGCCGCGGCCACCGCGCTGCGGCGCGCGTTCGCGGCGGCGGAGCCTCGCGGGGTCACGGTCACTCTCCGGGCGACGCGGCCGGGGACGACTCGATGGTTGCGCCGGAACGGGCTCGCGGATCTGGAGCTTCGAAGCCTGCCGCCTCCGGGCAATCGCCGGCCTGGAGGTGAGTCGTGACCGGCGGTCCGTCGTCCGGCGTCGAGGCCTGGAATCGGTACGTCGCGAGCGCGAGCGCCGACGTCGCGACCATCGAGCAGGGGATTCCGGCGCTCCTCGCGGGGGGCGCTTCCTTGGCCGCGGACCTCGGGCGGCTCGCGTTTCGTGTGGGGCTGTCCAGCTTGCTCGTCGGCGCCGACGAGGTGGGGCGGCTCGCGCTCGCGATCGAGGGGGCGCTCGACGCCGCGCGCGCGGGCAAACTGTCACTCTCCGCGGCGATGGAGATGCTCGCGGAGCCGCAACAGGCCCTCTCGCAGGCGCTCTTTCAGCTTCGGAACGCGGACCGCTCCGGCGCGCGCGTCGAGGGACTGCCGCTCTCCGAACTGGCACGCTCGCTCACCCTCGCCGTGGAGTCGGTCGGTAAGGGCGCGGCCCCTGAGCCCGCCGCGAAGACGCCGATCGCCGGGGCCGCGGCGAGCGCCGACCGGACGCGCGTCGCCGCGACCGCGCCGCCGCTCCCGCCCGCCGCGCCGCGACTCGGACCGACGGACAGCCACGCTCCTGCGGCTCCGTCGGCCGGGATCGTCACGTTCACGTGGACGCCCGCGGTCGACGAGGACATGGTGGAGCTGTTCTTCGATGAGGCCGCCGAGCGCATCGAGGGCATCTCCGAGAAGCTGATTCACCTGGAGCGCGCGCCCGGCGACATCGAGGTGCTGCGCGATCTCTTCCGCGATCTGCACACGGTGAAGGGCAGCTCGGCGATGGTCGGCCTCGTGCCGGTGAACCACCTCGCGCACGCCGCGGAGGACCTCGTCGGCCAGCTCCGCGACGGCGCGCGCGCCGCGGACGCCGGGGTGGTGAGCGCCCTTCTCGCCGCGCTGGACGGCCTCCGCGCGATGCTGGAACAGGCCCGCTCCCGGAGGCCGATCGACGTGGATCCGGCGCCGATCCTGCGCGCGCTGCGCGACCCGTCCGCCGCCACCGCGAAGGCGCCCGCGGGCGCGGCCATCACGAGCGTGCCAGTCGGGAGCATGCCTGTCGGGAGCGTGTCCCTCCGATCGCCGGCCCCGTCCGACGGGCCGAGCCACCCGCCCGCCGACGGAACAGCCGCGCTCGCGAACAAGCCCGCCGCCGAAGCCGCGCCGAACCGCGGCACGATCCGCGTCGACTTCGACAAGCTGGATCGCCTGCTGAACCTCGTCGGAGAGCTCGTGCTGGGCCGCGACGGCCTGCGATCCGCGCACACGGCGCTCGCGTCGGTGACGGGCGAATTGGGCTCGGACCGCTCCATCGCGCGCCGCGGGCCCTCGCGCACGGCGGCCATCGGGACTGCCCACCTCCGCGAGGAGCTGGGCCGCGTCGAGCGCGTGCTCGGCTCCATCGCGTCGGAGCTGGACGCGTCGACCACCAACCTCGACTCGATCTCCAGCGAGCTGCGCGATCAGGTGATGCGACTGCGCATGATCCCGATCGGCGGCGTGTTCCGCAAACACCAGCGCACCGTGCGCGATCTGGGGCAATCGCTGGGCAAGCGCGTCCACCTGGAGATGCTCGGCGAGGACACGGAGCTCGACAAACTGCTGGTCGAGGCGCTCGACGAGCCGCTCCTCCACCTCGTCCGGAACGCGGTCGATCACGGCATGGAGACGCCGGAGGAGCGCACGGCGGCGGGCAAATTGCCGGAGGGCACGATCTTCCTCTCGGCCTCGCACCGCGGCAATCAGGTGGTCATTCGCATCGGCGACGACGGCCGCGGCATCGACCCCGCGCGGCTCAAGAAGAAGGCGCTGGAGAAGGAGATCGTCACCGAAGGCGAGCTCTCCTCGATGGATGATCGCGCGGCGCTGGAGCTGATCTTCCGGGCCGGCTTCTCGACCGCGTCCACCGTGAGCGACATCAGCGGTCGCGGCGTCGGGCTCGACGTCGTGCGGCAGACGATCGTCAGTCGCCTCAAAGGCACCATCGACATCGAGTCCACCGTCGGGCTCGGCACTACGTTCGTCCTCAAGCTGCCTCTCACGCTGGCCATCATTCAGGTGCTCCTCGCGCGCGTCTCCGGGGAAACGCTGGCGATCCCGCTCGACTCCGTGTCTCGCACGCTCATCGTCGCGCCGCACGAGGTGAGCCTCATCGCGGACCGCGAGGTCATCCTCGTCGCGGGCCGCAACGTGCCTCTCGTGCGGCTCGCGCACGTGCTGGGTCTGCACGGCGCGGAGACGGACGAGGCCTTGAGCGTCGTGCTCACCGAGCAGGGAGGCGAGCTGTACGGGCTCGCCTGCGATCACCTCGTCGGCAAGAAAGAGATCGTGATCAAGAGCCTGGGCGAGCTCCTGCAATCGGTGCCGTGCGTGGCGGGCGCGACGTTGCTCGGCGACCGGTGCGCGCTCATCCTCGACGTGCCGGCGGTGGTGCAGCGCGCGCTCCGGAGGCCCGCGGCCCCCCGCACGGAGCCGCGGCGAACGCACGCCCGCGCGCGCGGCGAGGTGCTCCTCGTCGACGACTCCGACACGGTGCGCGAGGCGCTGAAGCGGCTGCTCGTCGACGCAGGATACGGTGTGACCACGGCCGAGGACGGGCGCGCCGCATTGGCCCTCTGCAAGGCGCGCACGTTCGATCTCGTGTCCACCGACGTGATGATGCCGTACATGGACGGATACGAGCTGACGCGCGCCCTCCGCGCGATGCCGGAATACAAGGACGTGCCGATCGTGATGGTGACGAGCCGCGGGGAGCGCATCGATCGCGTGCGCGGCTTCGACGCCGGGGTGGACGACTACATCACGAAGCCGCACGACAGGCAGCTGCTCTTGAAGTCGATTCAGAAGCTGCTCGGCGACAAGGAGGGCGCGTGAACGTCACGGTGCTCACGGACGAGCCGCTCCTCGCGGACTTTCTGCGGCGGCCGCTCGTGCCTCTGGGCCACACGCTCTCCGAGGTCGGGTCCGGGGCAGAGCTCTTGTCCACGGTCACGGACTCGGCGCCGGACGTGGTCATTCTGCCGCGGCGATTGCCGGACATGGATCTTCTGGAGCTGATTCGGCACCTGCGCGAACAGCACGGCTCGATCTCGGTGGTGCTGCTCGGCGTCTCGCCGAAGGACCGCGACGTGGCGCGCGCCTGCTCGGCGGACGCGTTCCTGATGGTGCCTTTCTCGGACGCGGAGGTGCTCGACGTGCTGGGCGCCACCGTCAATGACTCCAAGGTCGTCTTGCTGGTCGACGACTCGCCGCTGATTCACCGGCACACGATCCCGATCCTGGAGGACGCGGGGTACGAGGTGCTCGCGGCGCACGACGGCGCGGAGGGCCTGGAGGTCGTGCGGACGCGGCACGTCGACCTGGTGATCACGGACGTGGAGATGCCGCGGATGGACGGATACACGCTGTGTCATTCCATCAAGAGCGACCCGCGGACGGCCCATCTGCCGGTGCTGATCGCGTCCACGCTCGGGGAGGCGGCGGATCTGGAGCGGGGCTTCGACGCGGGCGCGGACGACTACATGGTGAAGCCGGTGCTGCCCGAGGAGCTGTCCACGCGCGTGCGCGGGCTCATCGCGGGGACGTTGCCGGCCTCGCGCGAGAGGGTGCTCGTCGTCGACGACTCTCCGGCGCAGAGGCACTATGTCGCCGACTGCCTGTCTCGTCAGGGGTTCGAGGTGATCACGGCGCAGGACGGTCAGGTCGGTCTGGAGAAGGCGCGCGCGGCGCGTCCCGCTCTCGTGGTGAGCGACTACGAGATGCCGGTGATGACCGGGTTCGAGCTGGTGCACGCGCTGCGGCGAGATCCGGAGCTGCGGAACATCCCCGTCATCATGCTGACCGCCCGCGACTCGAAGCGGGACATGGCGCAGCTCCGCGCGGCGGGCGCTTCGGCGTACCTGGTGAAGCCGTTCGCGCAGGACAAGTGTGTGGCCATCGTGGAGCGCACGCTCGCGGAGAGGCGCCTGCTCGCGTACAAGGAGGCGTCGAGCGTGTATGTCTCGGAGGGCGCGCGGAAGGCCGCGGAGGCGCGCGCGGAGACGGGTACGCTGGATTCGCTGCGGGCCGACGAGCGGAACGCGACGGTGCTCTTTTCGGATCTGGCCGGCTTCACGCCGCTGTCGGCCACGCTCTCGCCGCGGGCGCTCATCGAGCTGCTGAACGCGTATTTCGACGAGATGTGCCCTATCTTGAAGCGCGAGGGGGGCGACATCGACAAGTTCATCGGCGACGCGATCATGGCCGTCTTCGAGGAGGCGCGAGGGCGGGAGTCGCCGCCGGAGCGCGCGGTGCGGGCGGCGCTCGCGATGCAGGCGGCGATGGCGGCGTTCAACGAGGGGCGCGACAAGAAGCTGGCGATGCGCATCGGCATCAACACGGGGCCGCTGGTGCGCGGGGATCTCGGCGCGCGGGTGGTGCGGCGCGATTACACGGTGATCGGCGACACGGTGAACCGCGCCAATCGCTACGAGTCGAAGTGTCCTGTCGGCGGGGTGCTGGTGAGTCAGTCGACGCGCGACGCGCTGGGGGACAAGATCACGGCGCGGCCCGTCGGAGGGCTGGAATTGAAGGGCGTGAAGGATCCCGTGGTCGGCTGGGTGGTCGAGTCGATCGTCCCGCGCGAGGGGTCCGGCACGGGCGGGGAAGAGGTGGAGTCATGATACGAGTCCTGATCGTCGATGATTCGATGTTCATGCGCGGCGCCATCGCGAAGGTGCTGAACGCGACCGGGCAGTTCGAGGTGGCGGGGCAGGCGCGCGACGGGCACGAGGCGCTCGCGAAGGTGCTCGCCTTGAAGCCGGACGTGGTGTCGATGGACTTCAACATGCCGGGGGGGTGGACGGGGGCGGACGCGATCGCGCAGATCATGGCGCAGCGGCCGACGCCGATCGTGATGTTCTCGGCGCACACGACGCGGGGCGCGAAGGAGACGCTGGACGCGCTCGCGGCCGGCGCGGTGGATTTCGTGACGAAGCCGGCGGGGGAGGTGAGCGCGGATCTCTCGAAGGTGCAGGAGGAGCTGGTCCGGAAGTTGACGTTCGCGGCGCAATCGAAGCCTCGCGCGATGGCGCGGCCGTCCGGCGGTCCGGTGTCCGGCTCTCCGGGGTCGGCGGGGTCTTCGTCGGGGGCTCCGTCCAGTATACGGGGTGTGGCGTTGGGTCAGCGTGCGCCGCTTTCTTCGCGGGATCCGCGACCGAGCAGCCCGGGGGCGGCACCTCCGGGGGGCGCGCGGCCTTCGCTCGGGGGGTCGTTGCCGAAGCTGGTGGTGATCGCGGTTTCGACGGGCGGGCCGGTGGCGTTGAGTCATGTGATCCCGGCGCTGCCGGCGGATACTCGGTTCGCGGTCGTGGTGGTGCAGCACATGCCGGCGCACTTCACGGCGGCTCTGGCGGAGCGGCTGGATGGGGAGTCGCATTTGTCGGTGCGGGAAGCGCAGGACGGCGATCGGCCACGACCAGGGTTGGTGTTGATCGCTCCGGGGGACAGGCACCTGGAATTCGATGATCGCGGGGCGGTGGTGCTGCGGGATGGGCCGCACGTGAACGGGTGTCGGCCGGCCGCGGATGTGACGATGCTGAGCGCTGCGCGGGTGTACGGGCGGCGGACGATCGGAGTCGTGCTCACGGGGATGGGGCGCGACGGGACCGCGGGGGCGCTCGCGATCCGGCGCGCGGAAGGGCGGACTCTGGCGCAGGATGAAGAGACGAGCGTTATTTTTGGGATGCCTCGGGCGGCGATCGAGGCGGGGGCCATTGAAGAAGTGGCGCCTTTGAAGGAGATCGCGAGTCGGCTGCGGTATCTTTGAAGGGGGCGACTCAGGGGCGGCGCGGCGCCACTGGAACGGCGCGGCCGGGGGGCACCCCTCGCGTGCTCGCGTCTGGAGGCTCTCCGCGACTCGGGGGCTCGGTGCTTCGCCCCGATCCCCCTCAGGGCGCGCCGGCGCAAGCGCCCCCGCGCCACAACCGGCGGAACCCCCTCCAGCCGCTCCGCTCGCGAGGGGTGCCCCCCCGCCACCCCCCGATCATTTGCGGAGTCGGTTTGCGGCCGCAGCGAGCGTGAGGCCCAGGAGCACGCCCGCTGGGAGCACGCCTGTCGCCGGGAACAGGAGAAGCAAGGAGTCGGGGAGACGACTGGCTCCCATCGAGCCGGCCGCAATGGCATAGGCCGCGGCGGGGGGGACGGCCGCGGTGATGGCCAGCCACGTGGACGGGGTGCGACAACGCTTCACGACTGGATACGTGAGGGCCGCACCCAGGGCGGTCGCGAAGAGCGCGCCGCTCGCGAAGGCGAAGTGCGTGCGGATCGCGGAGAGCGTCAGCCCGGGGCCGAGCACGCGGAATCCCACCGACGCGACGAGGACGGGCCACACGGCGCCGAGGAGGTAAAGGGTTTTTTCGCGGCGCGCTGGGCCGCGGACATGGGCGTACGCGAGCGCGAGGAGGGCCAGGAAGACGGCGAGGGTGCGGTGGAATACGGATTGATTTGCGGTGGCGTTTGCTTCCGCCTCGGCGGCGGTGACGGCTTCTCTTCGCTCGGCGAGAGCGGGTGTCGGGGAAACGTCGCGATCCGGGAGGGGGAGCGGCTCGCCCAGCGATTCTCGGGGCGGTGCGACGCCGAGGATGGCCGCGAAGGTGCCGGCGAGACGGGTCGCGGGGACCAGGTCCGGGACGACGACCGGTTTTGGAGGCGAGGTGGGGGAGGGCCAGACTCCGATCCAAAGGGTGCGGCGGACTTCCATTTCGGGGCCGCCGTGACCGCCTCTCGGCAAGTGGCCATGATCGGCGCCGAGCATCCACACGGTGCGCGCGCCTTCCGGCGTCTTTTCGTGGGCCTCGCGGAGGGCGACGATGGCCTCCATGGCCTCGTGCGCGGCCGCCTTGTACTCGGGGCTCCGCGCGCCGCGGTGGTGGCCGGCGTGGTCCACCTCGATGAAGTGGAGGACGGCCAGGTTCGGCTTCTGCGCGAGGACGACAGCCATCTTCGCAAAGCGAGTATCGAGCGGTGGGGCCGGCGGATCGAAGCGGTCCGTGACCGGGTTGAGGAGCGGCTCCTCGCCGAGCTTCTCGTACGGATCCTGGGGGGCGCCCGCGAGGTCGTGAAACCACGGCACGGTCTGGAGCGCCCAACCCACTGTGCCGCCGGCCTGGCGCACGCGCGTCGCGATGTCGTCGGCGCGCGCGGGGCCCTGGTGCGTGTTGTTGCGAATGCCGCTCACCGACTGGGGAACACCCGTGAGCAGCACATGGTAGATGGCGCGGGAGAGCGAGGGTGTCCCGCAGTCGACGGTGGCCTCCCACGCGTGCTTTTCAAGGGGCGTGTCTCGGAGGGCCTCTCGAAAAGGCTCTTCGCCGAGGCCGTCGATCAAGGCGATCACGAGGCGATCGGGCGCCCCGGCCGGCACCGCCGCAGGGGGGACGCCGGGCGGATCCGCGTGCGACGTCAGCGCGGCGAGGACGCGGTCGTTCGGCGCGTTCATCGAGTGGAGCAGCGCGCGCCCCACGAGCACACCGACCGCGACGGAGAGAAGGGCCGCGCCGAGCGCGCGCCTGGTTTCAGGGGTCATGAACGGCGACAACGCCGCGTACCATGCACCGATCGTGAGGCGATTGTGAAGGGGGCGGCCGCCACTGGGAGGACGGAGTCCGCTCAGCGGAGGCGTAGCGGAGCCTGGCTCCGCGGAGTCCGTAGCTGAGTGGACTCCGTCCTCGACGTTGTGTGGAGTTTTCGAGGTGATTCGATATTCACTTCGCCGCGCAGGCGTCTTTCACGATGTCACGGAGCATGCCGTCCGCGCGGGCGACGCTCGCTCCCTCGGTGCCGATCGCGCACGCCCCGGCGCGATCGCCCGCGCTGAGCGCCGCCGTCACCGCCAATTCGTAGGCCTTCGGGGTCTTGCGAGCCTGCAAGTTGATCTTCGCCAGATCGAGCGCCTTCTTCGGGTCTCCGCCGGTGTCGAGCCAGAACTGGGCGGCGTGGTCCGCGAACGCGAAGGGCTGTCTCGTCATCAATTCGTCGTACCGGGCCGCCGCGCGCGTCACGTACGTCTCGGCCTTCTCCTTCTCGCCGCGCTCACGCAGCCGGTCCGCCAAGACGCCCAGGATCTCCGGATCGTCCGACGTGGCGAGGAGCGGCTCCAAGATCGAAGGGGCCTGTTCCGCCGGGACGAGGCGCGCGAGGTGCGCCGCCGCGTGCGCATACGTGGGCACGCGCTCCAGCGCTGCGCGGTAGTACGCGATGGCCAGGTCGCGGCGGCCTTCGCGCTCCCACAAGGTGCCTTGTTGAAAGAACAACCACGCGACCGGGAAAGGGGACGTATCCCCGTATTCCGTGAGCGCCTTGCGGAACGCCGCGAGCGCCTCGTCGCGCCGGCCCACCTCGCCGAGCAGCGATCCGAGCACGATCGCCGGGCCGATGTCGCGCCGCGTGGACGTGGCCTCTCGTTGCAGGGAGAGCGCCTCTTCGAGCTGGCCGCGCGCCTCCAGGATGCTGACGCGACTGGCACGTACGCGCGCCTTCGGCGCACCGAGGCGCTCGGCCTCGTCGAGATCCGCGGACGCCGCGTCGAACCGGTGGAGCGACGCCCGCGCCCCCGCCCGCGTCAGGTACGAAGACGCCTCCGGCGCGATCTCCGGCAGGGCCTCCGCGAGATCGGCAGAGCGCTCCAGATCCTGGATCTTTCCGGAGAATTCTCCGCGCACCGCCAGCAGATCCACGAGCGTGCGCCGCCTCTCCACGACGGTGCCAGTCCGCGGCGCGCCCTCGGACGCCGCGAGGTACGCCTCCAGCGTCTTGATCTGTCCGTTCAGATTGCCGATCGCCGTGGCCCCGGAGGTCGTCGCATAGGCGCTGAGCGGCGGCGGGAGATCCGTCGCGGCCGCCGTGGGGCCGCTCGAAGGGGAAGGGGACGGCGCGCTCGCGGACTTGCCACATCCGGTCATGCCGCCGGCGAGGAACGCTCCGATCACCAGGAAATGAACCCTTCGCTTCATCGCTCTTCAGAAATGCATCGATCGAAAGAAGGACGCCCCGTCCCCGCTCGGCCTACGAAATAGGCGGGGACGGGGCTCCCATCACGAGACTGGCAGTCTCTCCACGATCACTGCGGCGCCGCGAGGTAGGGGAACGTCTCCCCCTTCGCCGCGTCGCTGATGGCGATCTTGTCGTCGATGCCGGTCAGCATCCCGGCCGCGAGCGCCGAATAGCTCGTCTCGATGACGTCGTACGACAGGCGCCTTCCGCCGCAGTCGTTGTTGGCGAGGCCGATCGCGTTCCCCTCGACCGCCAGGTACTGCGTGCAGGCCGATCCTGCGGTGTTGACGAACAGGCGATCATCCGCGAGGACGCCCGCGAGCCCCGCATACCGGGACGCGTCGTTCTTGTTCTTGTCCGCGAGGAGCTGGTTGCCGCACACGGTGTCGAGCGAGTCCAGGATCGCGAGGTTCTTCTCGACCTCGGGCACGTACGTCGCCCAGGTCGAAGCGTCGCTGTTCGCGTTCCACGCGTCCTTCGCCGTGTCCTTCGCCGTCGCGTCGGTGTCGAACGTGTGGTCCAGCGCGGTGTTGATCGCCGGCCGGCCCATGCGGTCGATCTGCGCGCCGAGCGTGGGCGGCTTCGGCATCATCGTGGTCGTCGTGGTGCCGCCGGAGCCGCCCGTGGAGCCGCCGGTCGCGGTGGTGCCGCCGGTCGCGGTGGCGCCGCCGGTGCCGCCGGAGCCGCTGCCGCCGTCACCGCAGCCCGCGAACGCCGCGAGGGCCAGAGTCGTCAGACTGACCATCAGAAAAGAGCGAGCGTTCATCTCAGGCCCCCTTCTTGTGGGTCGAGCCCCACACCGACACGATGGGTCCGCCCGTCGTGACGAGGCTCTTGTCGACCTCGATCACGATCGAGAGCACGTTCGCCGTCGCGAAGAAGTTCTTCGCCGGCATGCTGCCCTTCATCGTGCCCTGCAGCATCCCCACGAGGGCCGCGGAGGTGGCCGCGTCGATCGTCGGGCAGCCCGAGCCGTCGAACTGGAGCGCGCCCTCGGCCGCGTCGACCGTCGCCACCGCGTCCTTGAAGCCCTCCAGGTTGAAGAAGAACGGATCCGCGCGGAGCCCCGCGAAGACACGCACCTTGCCGCTGTCGCTCTTGAGGCCCGCCGCCGCGGAGGCGTCGCCCGTCACATAGTCCTTGTCGCCGATCCAGAGGCTGATTTTCCCGAGATCGTCGAAGGTGGCGATCACATCCATCTTGTCGCCGGCCTCACCGAACTTGGCGCTGCTCTCCGTGTGGAGCGCGTACTGCACCGCCGCCGAGAACTTCGAGTCGGCCGTGGCGAGGGGCGCCACGTCGAGGACCAGGAGCAGATTCGTGCCTTCACTCCAGGCGTAGACATCGGTGATGTCCGCGGCCGGATCGGCCGTCGCCGCCTTGCTATCCAGATGATCGGCCGCAAGAGCCGACGTGCTCCCGAGCCCGATCGCGAGCCCCAGCGCACCTTGAAGCCATCTCATTCTTCGCATATTTCCTCCTGCGTCGCGCGCGTGCGAGACAAAGCCGTCCCGCCCCCTCACGTTCGCAGCGCGGCAGTCGTACGCCCCGTCCCGCGGGCCGGTTGCAGGGATTGCGAAGATGGATGTCTCAGCGTGTATGCAAGACGGAGCCGCTCACCGCGCGAGGCGGATCCCCGAGAATTGCCACCGCGCGGACGGCGGGAAGAAGTTGCGGTACGTCGCCCGGATGTGACGCGCAGGCGTCGCGACGGACCCGCCGCGCAGCACCATCTGCCCGCTCATGAACTTGCCGTTGTATTCTCCGATGGCGCCCGGCAAAGGCTCGAACCCCGGATACCCGAGATACGCGCTCGCTGTCCACTCCCACACATCCCCGAAGAGCTGCTCATGAGGGTGGCTGTCTCTTGCGGGGGGGCTCGCAGCCGGCCGCTGTCCACCTGCGGGCGCCGGATGTCCGTTTGCGGGCGCCGGATGGAAGAGGCCCTGTTCGACGAAGTTGCCAGTCGTGGGGGCGCGCTCGGCGACGTGCTCCCACTCCTCCTCTCGCGGGAGGCGCGCGCCGGCCCACCGCGCGAACGCGTCGGCCTCGTAGTACGACACGTGACAGACAGGCTCCTCCGGGTCCACCGGGCGGCGTCCCGAGAGCGTGAACATGGACCATCCGCCGTCGTCCCGCCGCCAATAAAGAGGGGCCTGCCACCCCTCCGCCCGCACCGCCGCGAAGCCGTCGGAGAGCCAGAGATCCGGCCGCGAATACCCGCCGTCCTCGATGAACTCGAGGTACTCCCCGGCCGTCACGAGCCGCCGCCCGAGCCGATAAGCCTCCACCCAGGAGCGATGTCGCGGCCCCTCGTTGTCGAAGAAGAAGCCCTCTCCGTGCGTGCCAGTCTCGATCACGCCGGCCTCGATCCGCGGGCCGAACGCCTCTTCCTGCCCCGGCCGCACTCCCTGGCTTCGCTGGCCGGCGGCCGCCGGCGTCGCAGACCTCGTGGCCTCTCGCGGGCGCGGCCGGAACACCGGATCGAGCGGGTTCTGCGCGAGCATGTGCTTGAGGTCGGTCACGATGAGCTCCTGGTGCTGCTCCTCGTGGTGGAGCCCCAGCTCGACGCGCGCCGCCACCTCGTGAAACGCCGCCTCCGACGCCTCCCGAAACAGCCTCTCCACGGCCCCGTCGACGTGCGCCCGGTACTCCCGCACCTCCCGCACGGTGGGCCGCGAGAGCATGCCGCGCCGCGCCCGCGGGAACTGAGGCCCCACCGCCTGATAGTAGGAGTTATACAGGACCGCGAACTCGGGATGGAACACCGCGTACGACGGCTGCGCGACGGTGAGCACGAACGTCTCGAAGAACCAGGTCGTGTGCGCGAGGTGCCATTTCGTCGGGCTCGCGTCGGGCATCGACTGCACGACGTAGTCCTCGGTGGTCAGCGTCTCGCAGAGGGCCAGTGTCGCGCCGCGGATCCGGCGGTAGTCCGCCGCCAGCGCTTCGCGGGAGAAGGTTCGCTCGGTCGCCATCTTGGCCATGGCCTACCGCGTAACGTCGCGGGTGCCAAGTCGGCGGCCGACGGTTCGGTCCACAGGGGGTGTTTCGGAGAGCGCCGACCGCGGGATGCCGAGCGGTCGAGAGGCGGGGTGCGATCACTTGTGCAGGGCGTCGATCACGGCGTTCAGGAAGACGCCTTCCTCGTTGTAGGGGTTGTCCGGGAACTCGCTCAGGTCCACCGGATTGGCGTGGTCCCACGCCGCGAACTGCACCATGACGATCTTCTCGATCGGGTTGATCGCGATCATCTGCCCGTAGATGCCGTATCCCGCGAACGACCAGTCCGACGTGTGGCCGGTGATGGGGACGGGCGCGCTCCCCGTGGTGCGCTGGAGCGGCGCGTTTCCCGTCTTCGTCTGGAGCGGCGAAGGGTTGTTGATGCCGTCGTCGTACGCGGGGTAGAACCACCACATGTAGCCGTACTGCCCGTTGTCCGCGAAGCCGGGGATCGCCGACGGCGCGAACCACGTCGTCGCGTCTTGCACCCAGTTGGCCGGCAGCGGATTGGAGCCGTTCGGCAGAGCGCCGTTGTTCAGGATGAACTGCCCGAAGCGCCCGTAGTCGCGCAGCGTCGCGTTGAAGCCGATCCCGCCGAACGAAGGCCCGTTGTCCGACTCCCGGATCCACGCGCCGTCGTGCTCCGCGCGCATGGGCTTCCACACCTTCTGCTCCAGGTACTTCGCGAGCGATTTGCCGGTCGCGCGCTGCACGACGAGGCCCAGCAAGTGCGCCTCTCCGGTGTTGTAATTCCACACCGTGCCCTGGTCCGCGACGCGCGGGAGGCTGAGGAGACGGTCCAGCGTGCAGTCCGGGATGCGCTCCCCGATACAGGTCGAGAGAACATAGTTCGCGTCCGTCGCCGGGTCCTCGTACTCGTCCTCGACCCACGCCACGCCGGACGCCATCCGCAGCATGTTGCGGATCGTCACTCCCTCGTACGCGGAGCCGATCACCTCGGGCACGTAGAGCTCGATCCCGTCGTCCAGGCTGCTGATCTTGCCCTCTTTGAGGGCGATGCCGACGAGCGTCGAGACGACCGACTTGGCGATCGAGTTCGACTGCCACAACGTCGAGTCGTTGATGCCGCGGTATTTCTCGATGACGATCTTTCCGTCCTTCATGACGAGGAGGCCGGTCGCGTTCTCCCGCGTCATGTAGTCGTCGATGGTGCGAAGCTGCCCGCCGTACTGGTACTTCACCACGGGCGCCGGGAGCTTCGGGAGGAAGGAGGCCGGGAAGATGGAGCGATGGAAGGACTCCGTCGCGTAGATGTCCTCCGAGTGGCTCATCCCGACCACGCGCTCGGCCGGGGTCCACTCGAAGATCTGAACCGGATCCGGCAGGGCGTGGCAGGGCTGGACGGCAGCGCCCGCTGCTTCTTCCCCGGGGGCCTCCGATTCGCTCGCGACATCGACGGCAGTGCAGCCGACGAGAGCGCAGAGAGACGAGAGCGCGACAAGGCGAACGAAACCATTAGCACTCATCATGTGGTGCTTCTCCTTTAGTTAGTTAGTGCCAGTAACAACGACGCATTCACGGGGAGCTTTACGCTCCGGTCCTTTGAAGGAGAGAGAGGGTGTTCTCTTCTCCCACGTTGGACGCTTCGGCGCGGTCGCGCATCCGAAGGACCCTTCACGCGTTTCGCGCCTCTCTCTGCAAAAGAGGACGCCTTCCTCAACGCGCGAGGATGTGATTCGCCGGAATCGGTATCTTAATTAACCTTGGTCGCCCCAGGGGGATGTCAACGGGATGACGCTCGATTCGTGCTCCCTTTAACCCAGACAATTCCTGGGGTTGTGGGACACATGGGAGTCCTTGTCGGCGACTCGGGCCAAACAGGCTCGGTTATCCACCGGGGTATGGAGCCGGTGTCACGTGTCGTATACCGGGCGTTTGCGTGGGCTCATGCGCGCATCCCCTTTGCCGTCCGCAGCGCATTTTTCCGCTTCAATGAAAGCGGCCTGTATGCGAGCCTGAGCCATGGCTGCGAAAAAAACGACCCCCAAACCTGCTTCGTCCAAGGGTAAACTATCGAACCAAGCCGCCGCGCATTCCGGCGCGGAGGATCCGGACGCCCCGCAGAAGGCGTTCGACTCGTTCTTATCGGAGATGAAGGCCCTCCCGAAGAGCGCCGTCATCGCTGTCAACACCGATCTTCAAGAGGCCTCGATTCGCGCGCTGGCCGTGGCGGAGCTGCTCGCGCAGGAGGAGCCGAGAGCGCGCTTCGCCCTCCTGCACCCGCAGCTCTTCAATCCCGATCACCTCGCGCGCCTCCGGCCGCTGGCGCTCGCGGTGGGTCACGCGCACGTGGAGCTCCAGACGGCGCGCGCGCAGTCGACGGAGGCCTTGTTGCCGGCGCCGCTGGTGGCGGAGGTGACGGCGGTGCGCTCGCGCATGATCGGCCGCGCGAAGTACGTCTTCCAGTTCGATCCGGCGCTGTCGGCGGAGGTGCAGAGCATCAACCTCGGCAACAGCTACCGTGACTACGCCTCTCACCTGGTGCGGCTCGCGAACCTGTACCGCGATCATCCGAACGAGGTGTCGGGCGACAAGCTCCTTTACCGCGCCACGGACGAGGTGGACGCGCGCCACCTGGCCGCCCGCATCACGCGGGAGCTCGGAAAGAGCCAGTCCCTGGCGGACCAGAAATGGAGCGATCTCGCCGCCCGCGCGTGGACCTTGCTCCGACCCTGTTACGACGAGATCTATGCGGCGGGACACTTCCTCTACCGCAGCGAAGATCCGGAGTCGAAGTTCCCGACCCTCTATGCGGGCAACAGCTCAGGCCGCAAGACGACGTCGACCCCTGCGGAGAGCACGGCTTTTCCAGCCGAGAGCGCGTCATCGCCGGCCGACGGCGCGCCCCCCACCGACGCCCCCGCACCCGAAAAGTCAAAGAAGAACAAGTAGCAGTCACTCGCCTCGTCTTCTCCGGATTCCTCTCATACTGAAATTACCCCGGGAGAGGTCGCGAGGCCTCCCGGCGAGGGGTAGGGGTCTGCCGGGAGGGGTCGCGAGGCCTCCCGGCGAGGGGTAGGGGTCTGCCGGGAGAGGTCGCGAGGCCTCCCGGCGAGGGGTGGAGGTCTGCCGGGAGTCGCGAGGCCTCCCGGCGAGGGGAGGGCTCGCCGCGAGGGGTTCCGACCTCTCCTGGTGCACGACTGCCGTCGTTTCATCGCGCGATCGAATACAACGGGGCCTGCGAAAACGTCGCGTGACGAGAGATCGGTACTTTCTGGCAACTTGCCGGGGCCGCGGTCCCGAGGTGGGGCTTCGCGGTATATCTTCCGCCGCCGTTCGAGCCGTTCCCTCCCTGCTTCCGAGGTGTCCACGTGAGCATCGTCCTCGTCTCCACCGATTTCTCTGAGGTCTCGTACGAAGCCGTCCGCCACGCGCGCGACATCGCCAAGGCGGACGGCGCGACCCTCGCGCTCGTGCACGTCGTGCCGAAGCTCGCCGGCGTGGCCGATCAGTCGATGCTGGACTGGCTCCGCGACAAAGCCCCGAAGGCCGCGGAGCAAGAGAAGCTCGTGCGCGAGACGCTCGCCGGGAAGGCCGCGGAGCTGGCGGAGGGCGGGCTGCTCGTCGCGACGCATCTCGAAGAAGGGGAGCCGCCGCACGCCGTCATCGTGGAGTGCGCGGAGCGCATCGGCGCCAACCTGATCGTGATCGGCAGCCACGGGCGCACCGGCATCAAGCGCATGCTGCTCGGCAGCGTCGCGGAGCACGTCGTCCGGTATGCGCACTGCCCGGTGCTCGTGGCGCGCTCCGGCCCGCAGTCCGGGCCCGTCGTGACCGGCACGGATCTATCGGAGGCGGCGCGTCCGGGGCTCGCGGAGGCGGCGCGGCTCGCGGCGTCCTCGGGCAGCGAGCTGCACGTGTTCTACGTGCTGAACGCCGGGTGGTTCGGGCACTCGGGCGTCGGGCTCAGCCCCGCCGCGCTCGCGGAGGCGATGAGCGGATCGCAGGCCTTCACCGAGGCGAACGAATCCCTCCAGCGCGAGATCGATCTGGCGACGAAGGGGCTCTCCGTGAAGACCGTCGGCAAGGTCACGATCGGCGACGCCGCGGCGATCCTCGTCCAGCACGCCGAAGACGTGGGCGCGCGCCTCGTGGTCACGGCCACGCACGGCCGCACGGGCCTCCGCCGCGCGCTGATCGGCAGCGTCGCCGAGCGCATCGTCCGCCTCTCGCACACGTCCGTGCTGGTCGTTCGCGCTCCGCAGAAGTGAGCTGCTGAGCTGCTGTCCGCCGGTCAGGCTTCGTCGCTCTGGCCGGCGCGATCGCGCAGCGAGCGGATCGACGAGACGATCATCAGCGCACCCAGGAGCAAGCCGAGCGCGACCGTCGGGATCCGCGACACGAGGTAGCCGCCCGTCACCGCGCCGAGCGCCGAGCCCACGCCGAGCGGCACCACGAGCTCCTGGTACTCCCGCTCTCGAACGAACGTGTTGGTGCGCGCGTGCCGCACGAGACCCACGAGCACGATCGGGAACGAGACGCAAGCGCTCGCCGAGCCCGCCACCTTGAAATCGGCCCCGAACGCGAGCACGAGCGCCGGGATGAGGAGCTGGCCGCCCGAGATGCCGCGGATGCTGCTCACCGCGCCGATGAGCACGCCGAGCGCGACGCCCACCGGCACGCGCACCGCCAACGACAAAGGGAGCTGCACGCCGAACGGATGGAGCACCCCGACGACGAGCGCGACGCCCACCGCCGCGATGCCGAGCAAGCTCAGCCGCTCGAACCGCTCCGTCGGCTTGCGATCCGCATACGTCGCCGCCGCATAGAGCCCCACGAGCGATCCGCCGAGCAACGCCGACAGCTCCGGCAAGAGAGGCCACATGAGCGCCGCGCTGGTGCTCGGCTCCCGCCCGACGAGGCCGGCGGCGAGCGTCATGACGCTGATCGTGAGATTGAAGGGGACGGTGCGCTGCGTGGGGTAATGAAAGAATCGCTTGAGGATGGGGACGCGGTATTCCGTGCCGCTCAGCCCGAGCAGCCCACACAGGACACCGAGCGGAACTCCGATCAAGAGGAGGAGCCGTGACCGCTGCTCGGCGCTCGTGGTGGAACGTGTGGCCATCCGATCCTCCAGCATAACGGCAAGCAGGGAGCCCGGCGCCACACAAATCGATGGGTCCCCCGAACATGGGAGTCCGTGACACAGCCATGTCACATGCCCGCCTGACGCACCCGCCTGACATGGCCGTGAAAGGACCCCCGGAAAAAGAAGGGGATAAATCGTTAGGACAAATCGTGACCGCCGGCCTTTAAAGGTCTTGAAACGGGCCGTAGGGGTGGGCTACCTTGAGAGTTCTTAACCCGGGTCCGAATTTCCGAATCCTCACCAAAGGGAGACCATGAGCACCGGAACGTCCAAGAAGGATGACGCCCCCAACTGGCTAGTGGACTGGCTGAAGCCCAATTTCTCTCGCAACCAGTACCTCGTCTATCTGATCGGCTGCGTTCTCTTCTCGTTCGGCGCCTGCTGCTTCATCGAGGCGAAGCTCGGAACGGACCCCCTCGACGTGTTCTCTCTGGGCCTACAGAAGCAGGTCCCGGCCGTGACCATCGGCGCCGCGCAGGGCGGTTTTGCCGCGATCATGCTGGCGATCTGGGCGATCTGGAACCGGAAGCTGCCCATCGTCTCCCCGTTCGTCACCTTCTTCTTCTGCGGTACGCTGATTGACTTCGGCCGTCATTACAAGGTCGCGGCGAACGTGCCCTTCGCGCATTCGGCCGGCGGCTATCCGCTGATGATCCTGGGCGTCTTCGTGTGCGCCTATGCCTCTTCGTACATCATCATGAGCGGCATCGGCATCCGCGCGATGGACCTCGTCGCCATCACGATGGTGCAGCGCTGGAAGGCGCCGTTCTGGGTCTGGAAGACCGTGCTGGAGAGCTGCCTGCTCCTGTCCGGCTACCTGATGGGCGGCCCCGTCGGCGTCGGCACGCTGTGCTTCCTCGGCATCGTGGATCTGCTCATCCAGCCGATGATGATCATGAACCAGCGCTTCTTCGGCATGCGCAACATGGGCCTCCGCGGCAAGAGCGAGTCCCACGGAGCCGCCGAAGGCGCCCACGCCTGATATCGAGACTGCCAGTCAGACTGGCACGCTGAAAGGGCCGCTTCCCCGACGGGAGGCGGCCTTTTTCGTTCGGGTCAGAGTCCGGCTTTGCGGAGGGCCTCGTCGATTTCGAAGGCGACGGCGTCGCTCTTGTCGACGCACTGCTCGAAGAGGAGCGCCAGGCCCGGGGACGCGCTCATCGCTGGGAGGCCGTACAGCGCCAGGAGGCGCTCGTGCTGCGCGCGCTCGTGCTCCTCGAAGTCCATCTCCTCGCCGACATCCGAACGGGAGGAGAGGGCGCCCCGCGTCGTGGACGGCGGCTGCACGCTCGACAAACGCGGCATCCCGACGGGCGGCGTGCTCGTGCTCGACATCGACGCGCCCGTCTTCTCGAAGAGGTACGCCCGACGGAAGGCGCTGAACATCGCCGGGAAGTTATCCTGCGCCTGCAGCGCCGCGCGCACCTGCGGGAACTTCTCGATGACGCCGATCCACATGAGGACCGTGCGGAACTCCCACTCGTTCGTGTAGCTGAGCGGGCGATCCTTCGCCGTGGAGCGCGCCACCGCGAGCAGGTACAGGCGGTCGAAGATGCGGCGCACGATGCGGGGGTTGCTGAGCTCCGCGACGCTGAAGACCTTGCGGCCCGCCTCCTCGAAGCGCTTGCGCGCCTGGCCGCCGAACAAGGACTCCATCGCGGCGCCGACCTTCATCGTCGCGCCGAGCGCCTTCACCTCGCGCTCCATGTGGTGACGCACGAGATCGCCGACGCGATCGCCCAGGGACGGGAGGTTCACGCGCAGCTCGAACATCTTGTCGAGGTAGCGGTCCGGATCGAAGGCGTCCGTCCTGTAGTGCGTCACGATCGCCTGCCGCGCGAGCGTCGGATCCAGCGCGATCAGGAACGTCACCGGCGCGCCGGCGGAGATGAGGAAACGGATCGCCTCCAGGAGCGCGACCTGGCGATCCGGCAAGCAGCGATCGAGATCGTCCACGCACACGATGAGGCGCGCGCCCGGCTGCTTCTGCTTGAGGTCGAGGAGCGTCTGCGCGAGCTCGCGGAAGCGATCGCCCATCGCCGCCACCGGATCCGCGTCGGGCTTCTCCACCGGCGGGCCCTTCACGCCGGCCGCGTCGAAGAGGCCCGCGATCACCTTGTCGACGCCGTCCGCCGCGATGCCGAGGATCGGGACGGAGTGCGCCGCCGCCTTCATGCCGAAGTTGATGCCCGCGCGGAGCAGCGCCTCGGCGATCTTGCGGATGCGCGCGTTGTTCTTCTTCGGCTCCTCGGGGATGCGCTCCAGGATCGCGAGCACGAGCGGCGTCAGCAGATCCGGCGTGCCGTACTGCCATGGGTTGATCCACAGCGCGTCGGCGATGAGGCCCTCGGGGATCGCCGCCTTCGCCGGGTCGCGGATGAGGGCGGCGATACGCATCAGCACGTCCGTCTTGCCGCGGCCCCACGACCCCTGCACCGCGATGACCGAGCCGGGCTCCAGGAACACCGTCTTCTGCAGGATCGCGAGCGCCGTCTGATCATGCCCGAGCGCGTCGGGGACGAGCGTGAGGCCGGCGTCGATCGTCGCTTGCGAAACGAAGTCTCCCATGCGAGGCAGCTTGCCCCGTTTCGAGTCCGCCTGATACCGTGAATGCCCCGCGTGATGCATGAATCCGGCTGATCGTCTCCGCGCCGGCGAGCACGCAGCGACCATACGCGCACTCGTCGACTTAACGCGCGCCTCTTCAGGCGTGACGCCTCCGCTCGGCGTCGCGCCGGTGCGTCGCGGAGAGACGACGCCGCTGCCCGACGTGCGGCTCACGCAGTTCGTCCGCGCGACGATCGAGGCCTACAAGGAGGCGCCGGGGCTGCTGGACGTGCAGGTGTGCCTGTCGCCGCACAGCCGATCGAGCCACGCGGAGGCGACCTGGATCACGATCGCGGATCTGCTCGACGACGATCAACGACACGCGGTCGTGGAGCGCGCGCTGACGTCGGGCGAAGAGGGGCCGTTCACGGTCGTCAACGACGACTCCGCGTGGGTGCTCGCGCGACCCATCCGCAAGCGCGGCGCGGGCTCGTTCGGGTACCTGATCGCGCTCTTCGAGAACGACGTGGCGGCGCTGGAGTCGGACGGGGCGATCGAAGGGCTCGTCGATGATCTGGCGCTGGGGCTCGCGCTGCGAAGGCAGGCGCTCGCGACCGAGGCCGCGACCGAATTGTCGAGCGCGCTGGCCGAGGCGGCGACGCATCAAGAGGCGCTGCAATGGATGACGGACATCCTCTGCCAGGCGACGCGATCCGACGGGGCGAAGGTGCACGTGCTGCGGCGCACGCCCTCGGGGCCGCGCGTGGAGCTTCTGTATCGAACGGATCGGCCGGATAGCCCGCGGCTCCGGCACGGGCTGTCGCGCAAGGCCGGCTACGTGGACTGGGTGTTCGTGCAGAACGACTGGCTGCTGTTCCCGGCGCAGTCGGCTTTGGCGTCGCCGATCCCGCACAAGGGAAGCGATCCGCCGACGGGGGAGGTCGGGCCGAAGGCGAAGGGGCTCACGGGGCGGCACGGCGTGATCTCGATCGTGCCGCGCGAAGGGGGCGACGACGCGGATCCGCCGACGCCGAAGGGCTCGCACCCGATGTTGCTGGTGCCGCTGCGCGTGCGGGGGCGCGTGCTCGGCGTGCTGTCGTTGTGGCGCAACACGACGGATCTGTACGACGCGGATCTGGATCGGCCGCTCGTGGAGATGCTGGCGCGGCACGTGGCCTCGGCGTGTCGATGGCTGCTGCACTGGGAGGTCATGCAGCGCGCCGTGTCGGAGGTGTCGGAGCTCGGGCGCGTGGCCGCCGCCGGGGAGAGCTCGCACTCGGTGTACCGCGCGGTGTGCTCCGGCGCCGGGCGGCTCGCGCAGGCCGCGCGGGCGGTGCTGCTGCTGCAGGATGCGGCGCGCGACGGGGGCTACGCGTACTACGGGGTCGCGCTGTGGTCCGGCGTCGACGATGAAGGGCCGCTCGACGCGCTCGCCGCGAAGTACGTGGTCGACGTGCCCGCGGACGGGAGCTTGCTCGCGTCGCTGTGCGATGCGCTGAAGCAGCTCCACGTGCCGGGCCGCGAGGGCGTGCGGTTCACGCTGCGGACCGTGCTGCCGATGGGGCCGGAGGGCGGCGATCACGGGGCGCCGGCGGGCGTGGTCGCGGTGTTCGATCAGGATTTTCCGGATCGCGAGCGGCGCTCCACCGCGGACGACGGGCTCGGTCGAGAGGCCGCGCAGACGTTCCTGGAGCAGGTCGCGCCGATCGCGTGGGGCAGCTACCCGCAGGCGTTCGCGCAGAAGATCGCGCGCGAATTGTCGGACCCGAGCACCGCCGCGCCGGAGAGCCCCGAGCACGTGCTGGCGCGCGCGGCGGAGCTGCTCGTGCAGCGGACCGGCGCGGACGCGGCGCTCGTGTACCGCTTCGATCATGGCAAGATGGTGATCGCGAGCACCGCGCCGGAGCGGCCGGAGCTCCTGCAGACGGCGGCCGGCGCGCACACGATGGATGTGCTGCAGAGCGGGCGCATGCACGCGATCCGCGACGCCGAGGACAGCCGCGATCCGTTCTACCGGCGCATCGATCGCAAGACGCTCGGGAAGATCTCGCACGCGTACGGGTGGCCCGGCGTGCGCTCGTGGCTGTGTTACCCGCTCGTCGAGGGCGGGCGCACGCTGGGCCTGTTGAAGCTGCTCACGCGGCAGGGCGGCACCTTCCTCGACCCGACCGCGACCGTCGTGCTGGAGGCCGTGGCGGAGCGCGCGACGGCCGAGATCCGCCGCATGAACCGCGCGCTGATGCTGGCCGGGCTGAACTCGCTCGCGCTGGAGCTCGGCGGCAAGGAGCGGCACGAGCTCACGCGGGCGATGGCGATGGGCCTGGAGCGCTGGGCGCGCCGCTTCATCCACCCGTCCGTCCACGTCGCGATCGTGGCGAGCGTGCGATCGCCGCAGCCGCGCCTCTTCGCGTTCTGCTCGCACCTCTTGCCGGATCGCTTCGACGCCGACAACGCGGAGCGCCTGCTCGCCCTCTTCGACGCCGGGCGGAAGAAGGAGCGCATCGAGGCGCTGGAGATCGAGCCGCCGTGGAGCCTGGAGGGCAAGCTCAAGGACAAGCATCAGATGATCACGCCCATCGATGCGCCCGGGAATTTCAGCCTGCTCGCGTGGCTGATCCTCACGGGGGACGAGCCGTTCTCGACGGACGATCTGCAGGCCGCGCGCGAGGGGGCCCGCGAGATCTCGATCTTCCTCGACTACGAGCACCGGCGGCAGGTGTGGGCGCACCAGGTGGCGCGCTTCCGTCACGCGGTCATCGGGCCGATGCAGGGCCTCACGTCCGCGGCCCGCATGCTCGCGCGCGTCGCCTCCGACTCCGTGAACGAGCGGGAGAAGGAGCGCGTGCGGACGCTCGCCGTGCGCGTCGAGGAAGAGGCCGAGAGCACGCGACTCTGGCGCGAGAACCAGCGCATCTACATGGCCGAAGAGGTCGAGATCGTCCCGAAGCACCAGCCGCTCCGGCCGATCGTCGAGAAGTGCATGAAGCGCTTCGTCGAGATGCTGCAGGCGCGCGGTATCACGATCAACCTGGTGTGGCGCCCCGCGGGCTCCGTCGACTTCGCCTTCGACGCGGCGGCGCTCGATCTCGTGCTGACGAACCTGCTCGACAACGCGCGCAAGTACGCCTTCTACAACCGCGACATCGAGGTCGGCGTCGAGATCGACGGGCCCGTCGTGCGCCTCTGGGTGGAGGACGTGGGGCACGCGATCCCCGAGAGGCTGGCGCGCTCCGTTTACCGCGTGGGGGAGCGGCTCGACTGGAAGGATCCCATCCGCGCCATCGACGGCACGGGCCTCGGCCTCCCGATGGCGCGCGCCCTCGTGGAGGCGCACGGAGGGACCATCCGACACTCGAGCCACACCCTCACGCTCGCCAAGGAAAAGCCGGGTGAGCTCTCGCCCCATCGCGTACGCTTCGTCGTGGAGCTGCCCCACCAATGGAGGCAAAGGTGACGTCCGATCGAATGAAACCCCACGTTTTGTGGGTGGATGACGACGACCCCGAGAGGTTCGTCTACGAGCGCTATCTGCTCGAGCGCGACGGTTGGAAGGTCACGTGGGCGAGGGACGTCGCGGAAGCTGCGCGCGCCCTGTCCAACGAGCGATTCGATGCCATGATTCTCGATCAGATGATCGCGGGGAACGGGGTCGAGGAGCAGTTCGTCATCTGGGCCGGGTGTCGGTTGCTGCGCTGGCTGCGCGGCACGGATCCGCCCGCGTCGCAGCGTCGGGAAGACACGCCTTGGCCGGCGCTCCATCGGCTCTCACCGCACGACTCGAACCGGCAGCTCCCGGTGGCGATCCTCTCGGCCTACCACGATGCCGACGTGCTCCGCGCGACGCAGGGCGCGAGCGAACAAGATCGAAAGGCCTTGTTCCTGGGGAAGCCCGTCAAAGAAGCCGAGCTCCTCGGTTTTCTACAGAGAGTTCGGAACAGCCACAAAGTCGCGTCGTAATGACCAACTTACCGCCGCCCGACGCCTCCAAAGTGCTGGAGGCGCGGGTACAGGACAGCCTCTCTCGGTTCCTCGAGCTCGTCGCCGATCCGGCGTCGGCGCGCCCGACGGAGGTGGCGGACGGATCGTTCCTGCTGTGCCGCTTCGCGGAGTCGCTCGGTCGCGTGCTGATGGACGGCTCGCTGTGGACCGTGTGGGAGTCGAAGCGTCACCTGTTCGGCGCGTTCCTCGCGGGCCTCGGGGAGCCGGCCGCCTCCGTCGCGAGCGACGCCGCGCGCGCGCTCGTGTCGCTGAAGCCGGGCCAGATCCTGGACCAGCGCGTCGAGGCCGCGGTCACGATCACCTGGATCCGCAAGGAGGACGGCGCCGAGGCCGTGCGCATCTCGTCGGAGGCGCCGCGCACGACGTCGCTGTGGCTGCTGCGCCCGCCCGCCGACGCGGCCTCCGCTTCGTGGCGCTGGTTCCGTTCGTATTTGCCGGGCCTGAAGAGCCATTTCGTGACGGTGCGCGCGCTGCTCCAGACGCGGGCCGCGGCCGAGGCCACCGTGCGCCGCTCCAAGTACGAGGCGCGCGTGAAGCAGCTCGGCAACGAGCGCGCGAAGGACTTCCCGCACCGCATGGCGGAGATCTCGGATCTGCTCGACGAGATCGCGGACGAGGACGAGATCGACTGCCTCGACCTCACGGAGGATCTCGCGATCGCGACGCTGCAGGAGCTGATGGGGACCGGCTGGGCCGTGCGCCAGGTCGGTCGCTTGCAGAACGATCGGCCTTCGTCGCCCGGCCTCTTCCTCGGGCCCGGCGTCGCGCGTCCGGGGCTGCCCGGCGACGGTCGTCCGCACGAGTCGAGTCTCCTCGCGCACGCGCTGGATCGCTTCGAGCAAGTCCTCACGAGCCGCGCGCTCGACGCGTCCACCGGCTCCGTCGCCTACGATCGCGAGCGCGCCGAGCGGCGTCGCAAGCTCGTGGAGGTGTCGCGGTGCTTCCGCGGGTTGCTCGACGTGCCGGACGTGCTGCCGCCTTCCGAGGGCGGGCGCGGCGAGGAGGCGCTGTCGCTCTTGCCCGTGTGGACGCGGGTGCACGAGGCGTGTCGCGCGCTGTGCCGTCCGCGGCCCGCGGGGCGCGAGGACTACGACAAGGCCATCGCCGTGTGGGGCCCCGCCGTCGAGATGACGATGCGCCTCCTGCCGCGGCACCTCGAGGTGTACCCGGGCATCCCCGGCCCCGACGGAGCGCCCGAGTCGCGCCGCCGCGGGAGCCCGTCCGCGCGCAACTGGCTGTCCTTGTGGTTCACGCGGGAGGTGCTGCGCTCGATCGGGACGACGCCCGTGCTCTCGGATCGCGAGAGCTGCTCGCTGCACGCGGACCTCGCGTTCGTGCTGCGCGAGGGGCTGCGGTTCGCGTGCTTCGGGAACCGGAAAGACTATTTCTTCCAGCCCTCCACGTACGCCGCGGCGCTGCGTCGCCTCGTCGAGCACCACGCGCACGTCGTCGTGGGCCTGCCGCGCGACTACAACATCGTGCGCCTGCTCGAAGAGATCGGCGAGCAGGAGAGCCTGAACCGCTTCATCGCCGCCGAGCACCTGCAGCACGTGCTGGAGGTCTACATCGCGGGCCACTTCGTCCTCTCGGTGAAGATCGACGTGCCCGACGCGCAGAACGTCAGCGCGCTCGCGGCGGAGCTGCACGGCCAGACGATCGCCGAGGCGCTCACGTCGGGCGGCCCGCGCAGGAACGCCGAGCGCGCGTCGCGGATCGCGCAGGCGTACAGCCTCGCGTCGCTGTTCCACGACGTCGGCCACCTCTTGTTCCCGCGCGACTCCATCCCGCACGACAGCCTCGACTGGGACGATCCGGAGATCGCCGCGGGCCTGCAGAAGGTCGGCGACAGCGTCAACGAGGCCGCCTCCGAGGTCGCGCAGAAGTGCTTCGAAGACCTTGGTTTCGCGTACTACACGAAGGAGGAGCTGGGCCGCTTCAAGGACGAGCTCGTGGGCACGACGGAGCCGAACCACGGCCTGCTCGGCGCCTGGTACCTCCACCGCGTCGGCCTCGGCGTGCTCGAGCGCTCGGAGGACATCGACGGCTTCCGCGAGTCGCAGAGCGACATCCTCCGCATGGCGGTGCGCGCGGTGCTGTTCCACGGCGCGGCGACGGGGCAGATCCGCTCCGACGTCGATCCGGTCTCGACGATGCTGATCGTCTGCAACGAGATCTTCGAGTGGGACCCGGGCCGTCACGCCGCGCCCGCGCCGAGCAGCATCGGCCGATCGTTCCACGTGATGGCCGCGGACGTGCCCGCGCGGGAGCCGCGCGACGCGTGGATCCGCATCCCGAGCCTCCTCGTGCGCGCGTCGGAGACCGAGGGCGAGCTGGACGCGCTCCTCCGCGTCGATCCGTCGAAGAAGACGTGGCCGGAGATCCACGTCGGCCTTCAGGTGCCGCAGCGCCTCGACGTGCCGGTGCTGCGTTTGTGGGTCGCGAAGGCGCAGAGCCTCGGCCGCCTCGTCGCGACGCGCCACGGCCTGTGCCCCACCGTGGTGATGCGATCGCGCATCGATCTCACGCTCCTTTCGCGCGGCCTCACGACGAAGACGCTCCTGGATCGCGTCGCCGATCGAAAGAGCCTGTCGGCCATCCGCCCCGCGCTCCGCGCCTGGCTCGCCCTCAAGGATCGCTTCGAAGAGCGGGAGATCGGCGATCGCAGCGAGGAGAGCGTGCGCCTCGGCCCGCTGGAGCAGCGCCTTTTGTTCGAGAACCTCTTCGAGTGGCTGCGCCGCATCGAGGAAGAGGCCTGGAGCGTGGTGCAGTCGATCGACGCGGACAACGACGAGCCGAGCTCCAAGCGCTTCTGGCGCTGATGCCTTTGCCGCTCCGCCCGTTTCGATGTTAGAAGTTGGCTCACCGAGGTGTGTCGCCGGGGGTGCGGCGCTCCGGGGCAAATCGCTCCTGAGCGTCCCGTCGGCGGCGGTTTCTCCGAGCGCATGAGTCCCACCTACCAGCAGCTCTTGCACATCCTTCGCGGGTACCTGTCCCCGACGAACGCCGAGGGGCTGCTCAGCCGCACGGTCCGCGAGATGGATCTGCACCCGGCCGAGCTGTCCGCGTTCCACGTCCCGCCGATGGTGCCGACGATCGAGCGCCGCGCGCGCCTCTACGTCGACACGATGCGCCTGCAGCGCCTGGTGGACGAGATCTCCGCGATCGGCGCCGACCGCCCGTCGCGCAGGTCGCGCACCTTCAACGTGCAGCGGGAGCCGGACATCAGCGACGCGCGCCGCACCGCGAAGGCCATCTGCGAGTCCGCGGGCGCGCGCAGCTTCATCGTGCACAAGGTCGCCACCATCGTGAGCGAGCTCGCGCGAAACATCGTGGCGTACACGCCGGGCGGCACCATCGAGGTGACGATCGTCCGCGAGCGCCCCGCGCACATGACGATCGTCGCGACGGATCGCGGCGGCGGCATTCCGTTCCTCGACGACGTGCTCGCCGGTCGTTATCGCAGCAAGACCGGCATGGGCCGCGGCATCCTGGGCGTGCAGAGGCTCTCGGACAAGTTCAATATCTCCACGAGCTCGCTGGGCACCAAGGTCGAGGTCGAGGTCCGCATTTGAAGCTGTCGCACTTCCACATCAGCCTCCCGAAAGAGGGCGAGCAGCTCTCCGGGGACGCGGTCGTGGTTCGCGAGAAGGACGGCACGTTCCTCTTCGCCGTGATCGACTCGCTCGGTCACGGTCCGGTGGCGTCGATCGTGGCCGACCGCGCGCGCGCCTACCTCGCGACCGCGCCGCTCGATCGGGACGTCCGCTACCTGATGGAAGGCCTCCACGGAGCGCTGCGGGGTACGCGGGGCGCAGCGGGCATGTGCTGCCTCGTCCGCAAGGGCCGCATCGAGGGCTGCGGCATCGGCAACGTGGAGCTGCGGGTGCTGAAGAACCGCGTCCCGGTGGTGCTCACTCCCGGTATTCTGGGCGTCTCGACGTTGCGCGCCCGCATCTTCGAGGGCTCCGTTTCGAGCGGAGCGCGCCTCCTCATGTTCTCCGACGGGATCTCCCCGCGCATGGACATGGAGCGCACGGCGAAGCTCTCCGCCGAGGAGGCGTGTCGATCGCTCGTCGAGCGCTACCGCCGCGCCCACGACGACGCCTCGCTCCTGATCATCGACGTGCACTCGATCGATCTCGGCCCCGGCCCGTCGCTGCCGAGCGTATAGATTTGTCGCCGCGAGAGAAGTAAAACATCGGTTCGGATCGAGGGAGCATGGAGACGAACGACAGCGTCGCGGCCGAGAACGTGGAGGAGGTCTACAGCAAGATCGCTGACATCCTCGTCGCGCTGGCCGAGGTCGGCGGCGGTGATTACTCCGTGCGGCTCGAGTCCAACTTCCCGGAGTCGCACCCGCTCGGCGCGCTGTGCACCGGCATCAACGAGATGATCGCGTCCCTCGGCGACGAGCAGGAGCGCGGCGAGAAATACCGCAAAGAGCTGGAGGACAAGCTCGCCACGATCGAGCGCCAGCGCGAGGCGATCCGGGAGCTGTCGACGCCGATCATGGAGGTGTGGGACGGCATCCTGTGCCTCCCGATCGTCGGCGTGATCGACAGCATGCGCAGCGCCGAGATGACGGACGCGCTCCTCCGCGCGGTGGTGTCGGCGGGCGCGCGCTCGGTGATCATCGACATCACCGGCATCGAGGTGATGGACACGCGCACGGCGGATCACTTCGTGCGCATGGCGAAGGCGGTCGGCCTGCTCGGCGCGGAGTGCGTGCTCACGGGCATCAACCCGCAGATCGCGCAGACGATCGTGCACATGGGCATCGACATGGCGGGCGTCCGCACGCACCGCAGCCTGCGCGACGCGCTCTACCATTTCGTCCGCCCGAAGCGCTCGCGCCCACCCACGATGAACCTCCCAACGCCGCGCTGAGACGTCGCCGTTGGGAGCACGGGGTTCGCACGCGTTTGGTGCCCACCCCCGGTCGCGCTCGCGCGCGCCCGCCCCTCCCAATTCGCAAACGAGGTTTGCGAAGGGAGGGGAGCGCTTCGAAAGTCGGAGCGTTTGCTAGGACTCTGGTTTTGCGATCGTGGAGCGCTCATGCAGGAGGTCTCCGTTCAGCACCGCGCGGATGTCCTCTTGGCGCAGCAGCTGGTGAGGCGTTGGGCGGAGAGCATCGGCTTCTCGCGGACGGCCTGCGCCGAGCTGATGATCGTCGCGAGCGAGCTGGCCACGAACATCGTCAAGTACGGCAAGCGCGGCGTCCTGCGAGCGGAGCG
The DNA here is from genome assembly GCA_046351455.1 of Polyangiaceae bacterium. Lineage (GTDB taxonomy): Bacteria > Myxococcota_A > Polyangia > Polyangiales > Polyangiaceae > JADJRH01. The sequence goes on along the minus strand of JAXLYM010000005.1, from coordinate 224,000 downwards.
CGTCGAGGATCCGGAGCTGGGCGTCGGCCTCCGCATCACGGCCGAGGACGAGGGCCCGCCGTTCAAGAGCTTCGAGACGGCGCAGCGCGACGGCTTCAACGACGAGCGCCCGCTCGAGCTCAGCGAGCTGCTCGCGCGTCGAGGCACCGCCTCGGGCCTCGGAGCCGTGCGCAGGCTGATGCACGAGCTGTCGCACACGCCGCTCCCGGTCGGAAAATCCGTGAGCGCGACGCGGTACCTCCACGTGCCTCTGTGGTGAGCGGGCGCCTCAGGGAGCGCTCATGAACGGGTACCCGAGCGAGCGCGGCGGCGTGAAGCTCTCCTTCACGGTGCGCGGCGAGATCCACCGATACAGGTTGAGCGCGCTGCCGGCCTTGTCGTTCGTGCCGGACGCGCGACCGCCGCCGAACGGCTGCTGCCCGACCACCGCGCCGGTCGGTTTATCGTTGATGTAGAAGTTGCCCGCGGTGAAGCGCAGCGCGCGGCTCGCCTTCGTGAGGAAGCCGCGATCCTCGGCGAACACCGCGCCCGTGAGCGCGTACGGCGACGTGCTGTCGCAGAGCGCGAGCGCCGCGTCCTCCTCGCCGTCCGGGTACACCCACACCGCGAGGAAGGGGCCGAACAGCTCGCGCTGCATGAGCACGTGCTTCGGATCCGTCGTCTCCACGAGCGTCGGCGCCACGAACCATCCGTTCGTCTTGTCGGCCCAGCCGCCCGCGAGCACCGTGCACGCGGCGTCGCTCTTCGCGAGCTGGATGTGCTCGTCGAGCCGCGCGAACGCGCCGGGCCCGATCACCGCGCCCATGAAGTTCGTGAAATCGGACACGTCGCCCACCTTGATCGTCGCGATGAGCTCGACGAGCCGAGCCTTCAGCGCGGGCCACATCGATCGCGGCACGTACGCGCGCGACGCCGCCGAGCACTTCTGCCCCTGGTACTCGAACGCGCCGCGGACGAGCGCCACAGCGAGCGCCTCCACGTCCGCGCTCTTGTGCGCGAACACGAAATCCTTCCCGCCGGTCTCGCCGACGAGCCGCGGGTACGTGCGGTAGCGCGCCATGTTCTCGCCGACCTTGCGCCACATCGTCTGGAACACGGGCGTGGACCCGGTGAAGTGGACGCCCGCGAGATCCGGGTGATCGAGGCACGCGTGCACGAGCGGCTCCGGCGGCCCTTGCACCACGTTGATGACGCCGTCCGGGAGCCCCGCCGCGCGGAGGAGCTGCACGATGTAGTGCGCCGAGTACGAGGCGAGCGCCGACGGCTTCCACACCACGGTGTTGCCCATCAGCGCCGGCGCGGTCGGCAGGTTCGCCGCGATCGACGTGAAGTTGAACGGCGTCGCCGCGAACACGAACCCTTCGAGCGGCCGCGGCTCCAGCATGTTCCACACGCCCGCGGACGAGAGCGGCTGCTCGGACGCGATGCGCTGCGCGAAGTGCACGTTGAACCGGAAGAAGTCGATGAGCTCGCACGCCGCGTCGATCTCCGCCTGGTGCGCGGTCTTGCTCTGCCCCAGCATCGTCGACGCGTTGAGGAGCGCGCGGTGCGGCCCCGCGAGCAGCTCCGCGGCCTTCAGGAACACGCTCGCGCGATCCGTCCACGAGAGCGAGGCCCACGCGCCGTGCGCCTTCTTCGCGGCGTCGATCGCCTGGTGCACGTGATCGACGGTGCCGACGTGGGCGCGCGCGAGCAGGAGATCGTGCCGGTGCGGCGAGCGCACGTCCTCGAGCACGCCGGTGTGCACGTCCTTGCCGTCGATGACGAGCGGGATCTCGATCGTCTCGGCGCTCATCGCGCGCAGCGTGTCCTTCAGCTTCGCGCGCTCGGGGGAGCCAGGCGCATACGCGAGGACGGGCTCGTTGGTGGGCGGGGGAGGGGAGACGATCGCGTCGAGCATGCGCGCGAGCATGGCATTTCGCGCCGCCTTTCACACCAGGATATGCTCTCGCGCGATGTCCGATCCCGCGCCCCGCACGCCCGCCTCGAAGCCCACCACGCACGTGCTCGCGCCGCCGATGCGCGACGTGATCGATCCTGCGACGCGTCAGCCGCTCCAAGGCTCGTTCGCGGGCCCGCTGCCGCCTCTCGACTACGGCGCGCTCGGCAAGTCGCTGCCGTTCCGGATCGCGCACGAGAAGGCCTGGTACTACGTCGCGATCGCGTCGCCCGAGGTGTTCGTGGGCGTCGCGGTGCTCCGCTTCGGCTACGTCGCGTCGACGTTCGCGTTCCTCTTCGAGCGCGCGCCGAGCGGCGGTCCGTCGGGCCACTTCTTGACGGATCGATCGATGCTCGCGCCGCCGTTCGCGGCTCGTTACAAAGGCGAGGACGGCATCGCGCTCCGGTGGCTCGGCGACACGTGCCGCTTCGAGCGATCCGGCGATTTTGGCGCCTTCGATCTGGAGGTCAAGATGACCGACTTCTCGATCGCGGCGCGGATCGAAGGCGCGCCGAAGCCGACGCCGATCAGCGCCGTGTCCGCGCTCGGCGGCGGCCTCGTGCAGGCGACGGAGAAGCGCGCGCTCTTGCCGACGAGCGGCGAGGTGACGCTCGCGGGCAAGCGCTTCTCGCTGGACGGCGCGTTCGGCGGCTTCGATCGTTCGCACGGCTACCTCCCGCGTCACACGGTGTGGCGCTGGTCCTTCGCGATGGGCCGCGCGGAGACCGGCGAGGCGATCGCGTGGAACCTCGTCGAGGGCTTCGTCGGAGAGTCCGAGTGCGCGGTGTGGATCGACGACCAGCTCTTCCCGGTCGGCGAGGCCCGCTTCGATTTCGATCCTGGGCGAGCGCTGCGCCCGTGGCGGATCACGACGACGTGCGGCGCGCTCGATCTCACGTTCGATCCGGGCGACATCCACGCGGAGCACCAGGACCTCGGCCTCGTGAAGACGCGCTTCCTCCAGCCGGTCGGCGCCTACTCCGGCACGATCAAGATCGGCGACCGCACGCTCAGGATATCGGGCGTGCTGGGCGTCGCCGAAGATCAGGACGCGACCTGGTAATCCCTCCGCGCCGAATCCGTTTCGTCAGCGGGGGAGTGATACGAGGGGGCGGAGCCCCCTTGTAAATCCGACAAAATGCGGACGTTTGCGGAGGTGCCCACGATGCCCACCCCCGGTCGCGCTGCGCGCGCCCGCCCCTCCCAAATCGCTCACGATGTTCGCGAAGGGAGGGGAGCGTCACGTTCTTCGGAGCCGCGCTCGACGAAGCCTCAGGCCTTCTTCGCGGCCGCTTCCTTCTCCGCGATCATCTCGAAGAGCAGGTCTTCGTTGATGAGCTTCGTGCCGAGCTTGCGAGCCTTCTCGGCCTTGCTCGACGTCGAATTCACGTCGGCGATCACGAGGTAGTTGAGCTCCTTCGTCACGGAGCCGAGCACGCGGCCGCCGCGCGACTCCACCTCGTGCGTGAGCTCGCCGCGCGGACGCGACGCCGAGCCGGTGAAGCAGAACGAGAGGCCCGCGAGCGGACCCGCCGCCTCGGGGGGGACCGGCACGACGCCCGCTTCGAGCAGCCGCTGGATCTCGTCCTTCCGCGACGCGAGGCCCCGCACGATCGCGCCCGCCTTGATCGCGCCGAGGCCGGGGATCGCCGCGAGCTCCTCCACCTTCGCCGCGAGCAGCTTGTCGAGCGTGTCGAACCCCGCGGACACGAGCAGGCGCGCCGTCTGGATCGCGAAGTTCTCGATGCCGAGGCCCGCGAGGAACACCGGCAACGACAGCGGCGATCGCGATCGGATCTGCTCGATGCACTTCTTCGCGCTCTTCTCGCCGCGGCGCTCCAGCGCGGCGATGTCCTGCCACGTGATCACGTAGAGGTCGCGCGGCTCCTTGACCTTCTTCGCCTCGACGAGCTGCTCGATCAACTTGTCGCCCCACTCCAGCGCGCCGATCGCGTCGATCCACGAGTGGATGCGGCCCTCGACGATCGCGGTGCACTCCGCGTTGCGGCACATGAGGTACTCGCCCTCCAGCGAGAGCGGCGCGCCGCACGTCGAGCACGCCACGGGCGTCTGCACGGGGTGACCGGCGCTCTCGACGACCTCCTCGACGTACGGGATCACGTCGTTCCGCCGCGACACGAGCACCTCGTCGCCGACGCCGATCCCGAGCGCGCGCACGAGGCCCGCGTTGTGGAGGCTGGCGCGCTGCACGGTGGCGCCCGCGAGCTCCACCGGCTCCACGATCGCGACCGGCGTGACGCGCCCGCTCGGCCCCGTGTCCCAGCGGATCTGCACCACCTTCGACACCTTCGCGGGCGACGAGAACTTGAACGCGATCGCCCCGCGCGGCCGCCGGTTCACGTCGCCGAGCACCGTCTGCGCCGCGAGCGAGTCCGCGTACACCACGAGCCCGTCGATCTCGTAGTCGAGCGAGCCGCGCAGCTCCTTCTCGTACCGCCGATAGAGCTCCATCACGTCGTCCACCGATCCGTGCGCGGTGCGCGGCGTCGCGAACCCGAGCGACCGAAGCCACGCGAATTTCTCCCGCTGCGTCGGCACGTCCACGTGATCGGCGACGTCGTAGAACAGCACCGTGAGGTGCTCCGCGCCCGAGCCGTCGAAGCGCTTCGCCGTGCCCGCGGCCGTGTTGCGTGGGCTCGTGTGCTCGGCGGGGAAGTGACGCTTCATGTCGGAGAGGCGCAGGATGATCTCGCCGCGCACGCTCATCGGCTTCTTCTCGGTGATGCGCGCCGGCACGCCCTTCATGCGCGCCACGTTGGGAGAGATGCGCTCCCCCACGAAGCCGTCGCCGCGCGTGATCGCCTCCGCCATCCTCCCGTCGCGGTACGTCACCTCGATCGAGATGCCGTCGAGCTTCTCCGCGACGAAGAGATCGCCCGAGACGCTCGCCATCCCTTCCTTCGCGAGCAGCTCGTCGCACCGAGCGAGCCACGCGCGCAGCTCCTCTTCGTTCGTCGCCTTGTTGAGCGAGCCCATCGGGATCTCGTGCCGCGCCTTGTCCCACTCGGTGACGAGCGCCGCCGAGCCGACCTTCGCGAGCACCGGGTGCGCCGGCGCGAGCGCGCGCAGCTCGTCCTCCAGCGCGTCGAACGCCGCGTCCGAGATCTCCGGCGTCCCCGCGTAGTACGCGGCGCGGTGCTTCTCGACCCTGCGCGCGAGCTCGTCGACGCGGGCCGCCACGGCCGGATCGACCTCGATACCTCCTGCGAGCCTGGTCATCGCAGCCTCTCTCTCAGCGTTCATTCGACCTCAGCGATCTTTCCGGCGCGCGCGTCGCGCATCATGTCGGTCATCCCCATCGCGAGCTCCGCGGGCAGCTCCTCTTCACGGAAGAGCCGCACCTCACGGATCTCCAGCGGGTTCGAGGGCGGCTTCGACGGCTCCGAGATCCGCCCCTCGACGAGGATCGTCACCGCGTGGAAGCGCACGTCCCGATCCGGCCGCGAGTAGACGCCGATCACGCGCCCGACGTCCGCGCGCATCACGCCGGCCTCTTCCTCCAGCTCGCGCGCGATCGTGGAGCGGATCGTCTCGCCCCACTCGACGGTGCCGCCCGCGAACGCCCACGTGCCCGTGTCGCCGCGACGAATGAGGAGCCATCGTCCGTCGTCCGTGCGGCCGGCCACCGCGACGCCGATCACGGGGCGGCGAAGGAGGTGCCGGAGGATCTCCTTGCCGAGATCGAGCACCGGTTTCGGGAGCAGCGTGAGCGGAGCGAACGCCATCGTGACGCCGGCTTACCCCGTCTCCCTCCGTGCGCCAAAAGGCATCGGCGTCGAGGATCGAAGGCGCGCGTCGCACCGCGGTTTTGGAGCCGGAGCGCGCGCGTTGTACCTTCTCTCCATGGCTTCATTTTCGTGGACGCGATGGGGCGCAGCGCTCGGAGGCGCGCTCCTCGGCGTCGCCGCCTGTCAACCGGAGGACTCCGGCAGCTTCGGGCCGCCGCAGGGCGCTGGAGGCCTCGCCGTCGGCGGAGCGGGCGGAGGCAACACGACCGCGACCGGCGGAGGCATGACGACCGCGAGCGGAGGAGGAGGCGCCGCGCCGATCCCCAACTTCTGCGAGTGCACCTACGAGCTGGTGTCCGACACCGGCTGCGGGAGCTGCGCCAACGCCACGAGCATCTCGACCGGCGCCTGTTACGACGTCCTCACGAAGTGCCAGGCCGTGCCGGACTGCGTGAACATCATCTCGACGTGCCCGCACACTTGCCAGAACCTGTCCCCGAGCAAGCGAGCCGACTGCGTGAGCGCGTGCTTGCTCCCGTTCGGCGGTGACACGGCGCACGACCTCGCGGCGGCCTACCTCGCGTGCACGTGCCAGGCGTGCGCGAGCCCCTGCGGAGGCGCTCCCTCCATCGCGTGCCAGTAGATCGTTCGTCGCGCGCGTCGCCGGCACCGAAGCGCGAGCGCGCCGCGTGATCCCACACCACGACGACGGAGCGCGCGCCGCGCAAATTGGCGCTGCGCGGGCGACCTCCACTATGCTCCGCGCATGCGAAGAGCGCCTGTCTGGGCCGCCGTGCAGATGTCGTCGCAGGGCGATCTCCAAGAGAACCTCCACGTCGTCGAGCGCCGCATCGGCGAGGCCGCCGATCGTGGAGCGAGCGTCGTCGTGCTGCCCGAGAACTTCGCCTTCTTCGGCGCGGAGCCGGAGAAGCGCGACGTGGCGGAGGATCTCGAGGGCGACGGCCCGATCGCGTCGACGCTGCGACGAGCCGCGCGGGCGCGCCAGGTCACGGTGATCGGCGGCGGCATGCCGGAGCGCTCGAGCGATCCCGCGCGCCCCTACAACACGTGCGCGGCCTTCGGTCCCGACGGACGCCTCCTCGCGCGCTACCGCAAGGTGCACCTCTTCGACGTCGAGATCGGCGACGGGACGACGTACCGCGAGTCCGCGGCCACGATGGCGGGGAAGGGGCCCGTCACGATGTCGATCGACGCGGTCGGCGTGGGCCTCTCGGTCTGTTACGACCTCCGCTTCCCGGAGCTTTACCGCGCGCTCTCGGCCGCGGGCGTGGAGGTGATCGTGGTCCCCGCGGCCTTCACGCTGACGACCGGCAAGGATCACTGGATGGTGCTGCTCCGCGCGCGCGCGATCGAATCGCAGGCGTTCGTCGTGGCCGCGGCGCAGTGGGGCAAGCACCCGCGCGGACGCCACACGTTCGGCAAGTCGTGCATCATCGATCCGTGGGGAGACGTCATCGCGCAGGCGTCGGAGAGCGAGGGCGTGATCGTCGCCGCCTTGGATCTGGACTACCTGACGCGCGTTCGCGCCAACCTGCCCGCCCTCACGCACCGCCGCCTGTAGCGAATCCGTCTGCGCAGCCCGTCGCTCCGAGGGGAGCTGCATGGTCACTGCGAGGTGCGGTCGCTCTGCCGCAGCGGCGATGCTGCCGCACGTTTCCTGCGCACCCGACGGCCTCCCGTCACTCGCGAACGCGCCGGAAGCGGGTCGTGCCCGGCCACGTCGGGCCGTCCTCGGTGGCCTCCCACTCCTCGTCGGAGACGAAGCGCGCCGCCGCCCTCCGGAACATCCCGGCGGACGTGACGAGCGCGAACGAGCCTTCGTTCTCCGAGGCGATCTCGAACGCGCACTCTTCCTGATCTGGATTGCCCGGGATGAACGTGATCAGCCGGCCCTGCTCGAAGCGCAGTCGGACGGCGCCGTGGAGCGTCGCGAGGACCGGGATGGCTTCTTCGGGGATGGGGCCGCGCGAAATGAAGGTGACGAGCTCCCAGGTGCCTTGGAGCCTGGAGCGGACGTCATTTCGCGAGGGTGCGGGGGAAGACGAGGTCGCGGCGGCGGGATTCTTGGCGGGCGACGGGGCATCCCCGCCGCACCCGAGGAGCACGGCGGCGAGCCCGTAGCCGCTCCACAAGCGGCCACGGAAGAGCACCGAAATCGGCCGCCACATAGGACGACGGTAGCGGACGCGACGTCTCGAAGGAACACCCGCTCACGCGAGCGTCCGAGGCCGCAGGAGCGAATCAGCCCTGCTCGGTGGGCTCGGTCTGCTCGACCTGCTCGGCCTGCTCGCCGTTGCGGCGCTTCGCGAGGAGGGCGCGCAGCTCGGCGGGGCGCCGGAAGCCGATACGACGAGCGACCTCGCCTTCGCTCATGCCTTCGGAGAGGAGCGTCCGGGCCTTCTCGGCGCGGACCTCGTCGTAGAAGACGTGCGGCGAACGACCGAAGGCCGCGCGGAACTGGCGAGCGAAGTGGAACTCCGAGAGGTCGACGTCGAGCGCCACCTCATACGACCGGATGCGCTGGCCTGCCTCCGCTGCGGTGCGGATGCGCTCGCGGGCGATCACCATGCGCTCCGCGGTGCTGCGGGGCAGGGGCGGCGCGACCGGAGCCACGATCGGCTGCAGCGGCTTGGTCATGGGAAGGGGCTTGAATGCCTGGGAAACCATCCCGCCGACAGGAAGTACCCCGGAAGCGCGGGCGGGAGGCGCGATCACCGGCGTAAGGGGACGCGTGAACGACGGGGAGGGCGCGCGGGGAACGGTCGAAAGGGCAGTGCTCACAGGACCTCTCCAAAGAAGGTTTGGGGCCGAAGCCGAACAGAGAGACGACGCTCGGACCGAAACCTTTCAGTGCAACCGGCGCGCCGAGCATAAAAAGCACCGCGAAGGCTTCTTGACATCCACGGGAAGAGCGTTGCGCGCCGCAGAAATTCGTCGCTGCAGGCGGCCTCTCTCCGGGCACTGTGTCCGATGGTTCACGCGCGGGCTGGACACATGACGCCCCAGCATGGGGGATCCGCCGCTCATTGGACTGGTAAACCCCCCGCGGATATCCCCCCGGGAACCCCGGTTCGCGCGCATTGGAGGTGGGTTTCCGCGCAATGCGCGCGGCGCGCGCACCTATCGTTCACGATTGACTGGCGGGAGGAGGCGGTTGAACGGAGAGGAAACCGGGCGAGGCTTTCAGTCCTCGGATCAGACGTCGATCTCGGCGTTGGGGGCCCGCTCCATGATGAAGCGGAACCTCGCCTGGGCGTCTTTGCCCATGAGCTCGTTGAGCACGCGATCGGTCTCGATCTCCTCATCGATGACGACGCGCAATGCGCGTCGGCGGCGCGGATCCAGCGTGGTGGCCTTCAGGTCTTCCGCGGGCATCTCACCGAGGCCCTTGAAGCGGGAGATGTCGGCTTTGGCGCTCTTCGCCATTCGAGCGAGCACTTGATCGCGCTCGTTGTCGTCGAGGGCCCAGTGCGTCTCCTTGCCCACGTCGATTCGATAGAGAGGCGGCTGCGCGAGGTAGACGTGACCGCCCGTCAGCAGCCCGTGCAGGTGCCGATAGAAGAACGTGAGCAGCAGCGTCGCGATGTGGTGGCCGTCGCTGTCCGCGTCCATCAGGAGGAAGATGCGGCCGTACCGCAGCTTCGTCGCGTCGAAGTCCTTGCCGAAGCCGCACCCGAGCGCGCTCACGATGTCCTGGAGCTCCTTGTTCGAGAGCACCTTCGACGTCGACGCTTGCTCGGTGTTGAGCACCTTGCCGCGCAGCGGGAGGATCGCTTGCGTGCGCCGATCGCGCCCTTGCTTCGCGGAGCCGCCTGCGCTGTCGCCCTCGACGATGAACAGCTCGCTCTCGCTGGGATCCGTCGACGCGCAGTCGGCGAGCTTGCCGGGGAGGTTGAGGCGGTGGCTCACCGGGCTCTTTCGCAGCACCTGCGCGGTGGCTTCGCGGCGAGCCTCGCGCGCGCGGGCGGCCAGGATCGCGCGCGCGACGATCGCCTCGCCCGCAGAGCCGTTGTCGAGGAGCCACTGCTCCAGCGCTGGGCGGACGGCCTGCTCGACGGCCTGCGCCGCCTCCGGGTTGTTGAGGCGATCCTTCGTCTGACCCTGGAACTGCGGGTTCTGGATGTAGACGCTCAGGATGCCGACGACGCCTTCGCGGATGTCCTCCGCGGTGAGCGTGACGCCCTTCGGCTGGATGTTCTTCGCCTCCATGAAGGAGCGCACGGCCTTCACGATCGCGCTGCCGAAGCCGTTCTCGTGCGTGCCGCCGTTCGCCGTCGGGATGCCGTTCGCGTACGAGCGCAGCACCGCGTCCGTCGCCTCGGTCCACTGCAGCACCGCCTCGAGGCGCATGTCGTTCTCTTTCGAGAAGTAGAACGGCGTCGGGTGGTTCGTCGCCTTGCCGCGCTCGTTGATGAGCTTCGGCAAGTAGTCCGCGATGCCTCCGGGGTGGCACAGCTCCATCGACTCGCCCGTCGCCTGATCCTTGAACAGGAGGACCAGGCCGGCGTGCAGGTACGCCTTCGCTTCGAGGCGCTCGCGGACCGTGTCGGCGTCGAACCTGCGGTCCGCGCCGAAGATCTGCGGATCCGGGCGGAAGTGGATCTCGGTGCCGTGCTTGCGCGTGGCGCCTCCCTTCTTCAGCTTCGTGATCGGGGCGCCGCGCGAGTAGTCCTGCGTGTGCTCGAAGCCGTCGCGGAGGACGCGCACCTCCATGAGCTCCGAGAGGGCGTTCACGACGCTGGAGCCGACGCCGTGGAGGCCGCCCGCGACCTTGTAGTTGTCGCCGCCGAATTTGCCGCCCGCGTGCAGCGTCCCGAAGATGATCTCCAGCGCGGGCCGCTTGTACTTCGGGTGCATGTCGACCGGGATGCCGCGCCCGTCGTCGATGACGGTGGCGCCTTTGTGATCCTTGTCGAGCGAGACCTCGATGCGCTTCGCGTGGCCGTTGATCACCTCGTCGATCGCGTTGTCGACGATCTCCCAGAGGAGGTGGTGGTAGCCGCGCGAGTCGGTGCCGCCGATGTACATCGCCGGGCGCATCCGGACCGGCTCCAGACCCTCCAGGACCTCGATGTCCTTCGCGGTGTACGAGGTCGGCGTCGCGGCGGCGGGCTTCCGCGGGGGAGGCGCGGTCGGCGTTCGAGTGGGGGGCAGTGCGCTCATCTCAGTTCATCTCCCGGTTCTTGGCGTCGTCGCTCGGATCGGGGCGGCGTGAAGAGTCGTCGCCTGCCGTGCCCTTCGTCGCGGCTCCCTTCGAGCCCTCCAGGTTCGGCGCGACGACGGCGGGCGGCACGATGCGCGCGAAGCGATCGCGCTTCACGATCTGGCCGCCGCGATCCGCGCGCGCTCCGAGGATCTTGTCGCGCGACAGCTCGTGGGTCTTGCCCTTCTCGGTCTCGACGACGAGCACGCCGCCCGACTCGCTCGCGACGACGGCGCCGAGGAGCCGATCGCCCTCGTCGATCTTCATGAGGATCGAGCCTTTGCCAGCGCCGGAGAGCACCGGGATCAGATCGACCGCGACGCCGAGCGCGTGGCCTTCGGTCGAGGCGCACAGCACCGTGTCGCCCGCGGAGGCCGGCAGCACTGCGATCACCTCGTCGCCCTCGTTCAGCTTGGCGAACTTGCGACCGGCGCGCGTCGACGGCTCTCGGTGCGCGCGCAGCGAGAAGCGCAGGCCCAAGCCGGATCGCGTGACGGCGAGCGCGTACGGAGGCTCCGGCTCGTCCGCTCCCTCGTTCGGCGCGGGCACGTCGAGCGCGCGCGGATCGAAGGAGTACATCGCCACCATGCGCTCCCCGTCCGCCAGCTTGAACAGCTTCTGCACCGGATCGCCGTAGCCGGCCGAGGCGGGCACGTCGTGGATGCGGCACACGTAGCAGGCGCCGAGGTTCGAGAAGAACGCGACGGAGGCGCGCGTGGAGCCCGCGACGGCCGCGGCGACGCTGTCGCCTTCGCGGAGGCGAGTCGCGCCGAGATCCTTGAGCTCGCGCACGCGCTTCACCCAGCCCTGCGCCGAGAGGATCACGTTCGCGTCCTCGTCGATGATGAAGGCCTCCTCGCTGAACTCCGGCTCGTCCGTCGAGCCGGTGACCTTCGTGAGCCGCTTCGCGCCGAACTTCGCGCGGAGCTCCGTGAGCTCGTCCTTCACGAGGGCCCAGCGTTTGTCGGCGCTCTTGAGCAGCGCTTCGAGCTTCTTCGCCTCGGCGCGGAGGTGCGCGAGGTCCTTCTGCACCATCAGGATCTCGAGCTTCGCGAGGCGGTAGAGGCGCAGCTCCAGGATCGCGTCGGCCTGCTCTTCGCTCAGCGCGAACCGCGCGATCAGCTTCTCCTGCGCGTCCCTCCGTCCGTCGCTCTTGCGGATGATCTTCAGCACCTCGTCGAGCGCGTCGAAGATCTTCTCGAACCCCTCCAGGATGTGGATCTTCTTGCCCAGCTCCTCGAGGTCGAACTCGATGCGCTTCGTGACGGTGTCGAAGCGGAAGTCGATGAAGTGGATCAGCACCTCGGACAGGCCGAGGCGCCGCGGGGCCGCGACCTCCATGCTGTCCGTCGGCACGAGGCACGTGAGGTTCACCTGCACGTTCACCTGCATCGGCGTGTGCTTGAAGAGGTACGCCATCACGAGCTGGGGATCGGTCCCGCGCTTCGTCTCGAGGACGATCCGCACGTCCCTCGTCGACTCGTCGCGCACGTCGAGCAGCGATGGGAGCTTCTTCGAGATGATCACCTCCGCGATCTTCTCGACGATCACCTTGCGCTCGACCGCGTACGGGATGCTGGTGATCACGATCGTGCCGCCCGCGCCCTTGCGCGTGTCCTCCTCGGTCTTCCACTCGCCGCGCAGGCGGAGCGATCCCTGGCCCGCGGCGTAGACCTCCTCGAGCTCCTTCTTCGAGACGAAGAGCTGTCCGCCCGTCGGAAAATCGGGCCCCTTGATGTGCGTGAGCAGGCGGAACACGCTCAGCGAGCGGTCGCCGATCAGCGCGGTGCACGCGTCGATCACCTCCCCCAAGTTGTGCGGCGGGATGCTCGTGGCCATGCCGACCGCGATGCCCTGCGAGCCGTTCACGAGCAGGTTCGGGAAGCGCGACGGGAGCACCACCGGCTCCGAGCGGGTGCCGTCGTAGTTGGGGCGCCACGCGACCGTGCGGTGGCCGATCTCGCTCAAGAGCTCCAGCGCGAGCGGGCGCAGGCGCGCTTCGGTGTAACGCATCGCTGCGGGGGCGTCGCCGTCGAGCGAGCCGAAGTTGCCGTGGCCTTCGACGAGGGCCGCGCGCATCACCCAGTCCTGCGCCATGCGGACCATCGCGTCGTAGATCGCGACGTCGCCGTGCGGGTGATACTTGCCCATCACGTCGCCGACGACGGCCGCGCTCTTGCGGAACTTCGCGTCGGGGCCGAGGCGCAGATCGTTGTGCATCGCGTACAGGATGCGGCGCTGCACCGGCTTCAATCCGTCGCGCACGTCGGGCAGCGCGCGCGACGTGATCACCGACAGGGCGTAGTTGAGGTACCGGCGCCGCGCCTCCTCGCTGAGCGGCGTGTCCGGGATCTCCGGCGGAGGCGGATCGCTGCCCTTGCCCTTGATCGGAAGAGAAAGCTGGTTCGATCGCGCCACGGGATACCTCACAGAAACGGCAGCGGAGAGCGCGGGAAATGCCCGCGTCCCCTTGGTAAACCGGCGTTCAGCTAGCGCCGGGGCGCATGGCAATAGTCAGGCGCTGCTGCTTGGTCAAGGCGCGCCGCGCGCGTTCGAGGACGACCAATGTCCATCGCGCCGGCGCGTGGCGAGCGTGCTTCGTCGTCGTCGCGCAGCGCCGCGGCGTCGCGCGGATGGCTCGATCAGCGCGGCGCGTCCGGGCCTTGCGGTCCGCGGCTTTGCCCGGCGCGTGACAACGACCGTGGGGTGAGGTACGAGGCGCACGCTTTGCAGCCCGCCCCTCAATCGGAACGTCGCCCTTCGCCCCGCCGCAGCGCGAGGACCCCGCGCCCCACGAGCGTGCGCGACGTCCGCCGAGCGCGCGGCCACGCGGGCCTCTTTCGGCGAGCGATCGTCGTCCTCACGCTGTTCGCGACGCTCTTCACGAGCGCGATGACGTTCGCGCAGCCGAAGCCGGCCGCCGCATCGAAGCCCGCGAAGAAGGCCGCGCCCGCTCAGCCCGCGCCGAAGCCCGCGAAGAAGGCCGCGCCCGCTCAGCCCGCCGCGCCGCCCGCGAGCGCCGCCCCGGACGCGACGCCGCAGCCTGCCCCCGCGCCCGCGCCGGTCGCAGCGCCGGTGGACGCGGCCCCGGAGGCGCTGCCGACCGTGCCGCCCACGGAGGGCGAGCTCGTGCGCGGTCAGACGATCGTCAAGGTGGACATCGTCGGCAACAAGCGCGTCACCGAGGACGAGATGGTCGCGTACCTCGGCACCGCGCGCGTCGGGAAGAAGTTCACGCCCGAGGGCCTCGCGAAGGACGTCCACGAGCTCTACGACTCCGGCTTCTTCGACGACGTCGAGGTCGATCTCACCCGCGTCGATCAGGGCGTGCGCCTCCGCATCGTCGTGCGCGAGCGCCCCAGCGTGAAGGAGATCACCTTCGTCGGGAACAGCGGGATCGAGAACAACGATCTCACGGAGGCGCTCAGCGTCGAGGTGAAGGTCGGCTCGATCCTGAGCCACCCGGCGATCCGCCGCGGCATCCAGAAGATCCGCGACAAGTACGCCGAGAAGGGCTTCTTCCTCGCGGAGGTCAGCTACGAGGTCACGCCCCTCAAGAACAACGAGGTGGCGATCAAGTTCACGGTCCGCGAGCACGAGGCGGTCACCGTCCGGCGCATCACGTTCATCGGCAACCACTCCGTGTCCGACGACGAGCTGCGCGAGGTGATGCTGACGGGCCAGCCGAACCTGCTCGAGTTCGGCGCGGGCGGCGCGTTCCGCAACGACGCCTTCGAGCGCGACATCCTCGTCATCAACGCGCTCTACTACGACCGCGGCTTCCTCTCGGTGCAGGTGGCGACGCCGCGCGTGATGCTCACGCCGGACCGCAACGGCATCGAGATCACGATCTCGATCAACGAGGGCCCGCGCTACAAGATCCGCAGCCTGCGCGTGTTCGAGCGCGACGCGGACGGCAAGGAGATCGAGCCGATCGGCGGGCGCCGCACGCTGCGCGAAATGATCCGCGCGAAGAACGGCGACTTCTTCAACCGCGCGGAGCTCGCGAAGGATCTCCAGGCCGTCCAGACGCTGTACCGCGACGCGGGCTACGCGAACGTGGAGGCGCCGCCCGAGACGAACCTCGACCCCGACACGCAGGAGGTCGACGTCGTCGTCCCCATCAAGCGCAACCAGCTCGTCTACTTCGGCCGCATCGAGATCCGCGGCAACACGAAGACGCGCGACAAGGTCATCCGGCGCGAGATGGAAGTGAAGGAGCGCGAGCTCTTCTCCGAGAGCAAGCTCGAGATGTCGAAGCGCCGCATCACCGCGCTCGGCTACTTCGAGCGCGTCGACATGTCGACGGAGCAGGGCGACGATCCCGAGCACATCAACGTCAACTTCGAGATCGGCGAGAAGCCCACCGGCACGTTCCAGATCGGCGCCGGCTTCTCCAGCATCGAGAGCTTCATCGCGACGGCGCAGGTCCAGCAGGCGAACCTCTTCGGCAACGGTCAGTCGCTCGCGCTGCAGGCGCAGATCTCCGGCCTCCGTCAGCTCATCGATCTCCGCCTGTACGAGCCGTACTTCCTCGACAGCGTCTTCTCGGCGTCGTTCAACGTCTACGACCAGCTGCGCGTCTACAACCAGTTCTCGCAGACGAGCGCGGGCGGATCGATCACGCTCGGCTACCCGCTGATCCAGCCGCGTCTGCGCGCGTCGCTCTCGTACACGTTGGAGTCGAACCAGATCTCCACGTCGACGACGTCCACGCTGCTCGGCACGGCGCAGGCGGTGAGCGTGTTCCGCCGCCTCCCGCTCGCGAACCTCTTCAACGACGGCATCACGTCGAGCGTGCGCCCCGCGATCACGTGGGACTCGCGCAACAACCAGCTGTTCCCGAGCTCGGGCGCGTACGTGCAGGCGTCGGTCGAGATCGCGCCGGACGTGCTCGGCAGCGAGAACCACTACATCCGCACGCGCCTCATCGGCCGGTACTACCACCCGATCACGGACTCGATCGTCTTCAAGGTGAACGCGGAGGCCGGCCTCGTGACGAGCCCGGATCCCGCGGGCGTGCCGATCTTCGCGCGCTTCTTCCTCGGCGGCATCTACGACCTCCGCGGCTTCCCGCTCCGCAGCATCGGCCCGCGTCTGCCGCTCACGGACTCGCTCGATCCGAACTCCAGCCCGATCACGAACGGCGCGGTGATCGGCGGCAACATGATGTACGTGCAGAACATCGAGATCGAGTTCCCCATCCTCGATCCGGTGCAGATCCGCGGCGTCATCTTCACGGACCTCGGCAACGCGTGGAACCTGGAGAGCCTCTACTGCCGCGCCGCCCCGGCCTCCCCGTTCGCGGAGACGAACCCGTGCTTCTCGGCGGACCGCCTCTTCGCGGTGCGCACGTCCTGGGGCTTCGGCATCCGCTGGTTCTCGCCGCTCGGCCCGCTGCGCTTCGAGTGGGGCTTCCCGTTCAAGCCGCTCCCGTACGAGCAGGGCAGCGTCTTCGAATTCACGATCGGCAACTTCTTCTGATCCCGCCGCGATCCAAGCCGATCGCGGTGCTGCCGAATCTCCCGAAGGTGCCCACCCCCGCCCGCGCGTCCCGCGCGTGCGCCCCTCCCAAGCGTCGCGCTCCGCGCGCCACGGGAGGGGAGACGTCTCGTTTCGCAGAGCGCGCAGCGCGCGATTCTCGGCGCGCAGCGGGCCGGAGCAGGCAGCTCGGCGCTCGTCGCACCTTCCTCATCGAAGCCCGT
Organism: Polyangiaceae bacterium; assembly: GCA_046351455.1. Classification (GTDB taxonomy): domain Bacteria; phylum Myxococcota_A; class Polyangia; order Polyangiales; family Polyangiaceae; genus JADJRH01. The sequence continues at coordinate 207,383 of JAXLYM010000005.1, read as the reverse complement.
TCCCGACGGCCCGCTTCGTCGGCGGGGGAGTGATACGAGGGGGCGGAGCCCCCTTGTAAATCCGACAAATGCCGGCGTTCGCGGCGGTGGCAGCTCTCGCGCTGCTTTACGGCGTCGCGCTGGACGTCGCCGTCGCGGGCGGAGACGTGAGCCACGCGGGGAGGTCGGCGGGGCCCGCGGATGCGCACGTTTGCAGGCGCCAGATCGCCGCGACGATGAGCACCAGGCCCAGGATCAGCGTCGTCGGGCGCGGGGGCTTTCGCATCGCGCGGAGGCCTTGGTTACTGGCCTTCCGCGCACTTCTGGACGTCCGCCATCGACTTCGTCGCGAGGAGGCACGCGAGGTCCTTCTCCTCGACGCGCTTGCCGACGAGGTCCTTCTTGCAGCCCTCGACCCAGTCGCGCGTGAAGCGGTCGCCCTCCTGCCGGATGACGTCGGCCGCCTTCTCCTTGCCGGGGCCGTCCGTCTCGTCGGCGTGGGCCTCCGTCGTCCACACTTCGCCGAGGTGATCGGCGATCTTGCGGCAGTCCGCGTCGTTCACCTTGCGGCCACAGCCCGCGAGCGCGGCGCAGGCGACGACCGCTACGAGGGCGCTTCGAAGCATCTGGCGAGGGGGTCGGCGCATAGCTCGGGAGGGGCCTTGGTCTTTTCGCACATCCCGGCGCGAATTCCAAAGGGGCGTCGGCGTGCTTTCGTCGCACGCAAGTTGACTACCGCAGGCACTTCTATTGTCGTTAAGATCCCGGGGCCGCGCCCATGCACGAAAACGACGAGAACAGCGGCGGGCGACTGCCCGCAGCCGGCGAGCGGATCGCAGGCAAATACGTCGTCGATCGTGTCTTGAAGCGCGGCGGCATGGGCGTCGTGCTCGCCGCGCGACACGCCGAGCTCGGGCAGCCCGTCGCGATCAAGGTGCTCTTGCCGGAGCTCGCCGGCGACGCGGCGATGGTCGCGCGCTTCCTCCGCGAAGGCCGCGCGGTGTCGGCGCTGCGCAGCGATCACGTGGTGCGCGTGCACGACGTGGGGCGGCTCGACGGCGGGACGCCTTACCTCGTGATGGAGATGCTGCACGGCAGCGATCTCGATCGGCGCGTCCGCAAGCAAGGGCCGCTGCCGTGGCAAGAGGCCGTCGGCTACGTGATGGAGGTGTGCGAGGCGCTCGTGGAGGCGCACGCGCTCGGCATCGTCCACCGCGATCTCAAGCCGTCGAACCTCTTCCTCGTGAACCTGCCGAGCGGCAACACGACCGTGAAGGTGCTCGACTTCGGCATCTCGAAGACGAACGGCCTCGACGCGCCGCTCAACGATGGGCACGGGCTCACGACGACGGAGGCGGTGCTCGGATCGCCCACGTTCATGGCGCCGGAGCAGCTCAAGAGCGCGAAGTACGTCGACGCGCGCGCGGACATCTGGTCGCTCGGGCTCGTGCTGTACTTCCTCGTCACGGGCAAGCTCGCGTTCGACGCGGACACGCTCGGCGCGTACCTCGTGAAGATCCTGCAAGAGAATCCGATCCCGGTGCGATCGTGGCGGCCCGATCTGCCGGAGGAGCTCGCGCAGGTGATCCAGCGCGCGATCGAGAAGGATCCGGATCGGCGCTTTCAGAACGCCGCGGAGATGCGCGCGGCGCTCGCGCCGTTCGCTCCGTTCGCCGCGCACACGTCGGGGCTCTACGCGGCGGCGCGCGTCTCCGGCGCGTTCGCGGCTGCTGCGGTGCCGCAGATCACGGGGCTGTCGCCGTCCGCGCCGACGCCCGCGGGGGCGTTCGGCGCATCCGGGCCGACGCCTGCGGGGCCATTCGGCGCGTCGGTGTCGACGCCCGTTGGCGGGATCGGATCGGCGCTCCTGACGCCCGCGTACGGCCTTCCGGGCCCCGCGATCATGCCCTCGGATCGTGCGCCGATGTCCGCGTCCGGGAATCACCCAGCGAGCGCCGGCGCGATGCCGCCTCCGCCGGCGGCGGGGAGCAGCGACGCGCCGTCCGTGCCTCCGGGCCTCGGCTCGCCGACGACGCAGGCCTCGTGGACGTCCGTGGGCCGACGCGCGCCGAGCAACCTGCGGTGGGCCGTGATCGCGTTCGGCATCGCGGTCACCGGGCTCATCACCGTCGCGCTGTGGCCGGCCGGTCCGCCGCAAGGGGAGCACGCGGCCAACGGATCCGCCGTCACCGCCGCAACTACGAGCGCCGCTGCGACGACCGCGATCGCGCCTTCGACGAGCGCGGACGTCACGCCTTCGGCGAGCGCCTCCGCGTCTGCGAGCGCGACCGCGTCTTCGACGGCCGCGCTGAGCGCATCGGCGACGCCTTCGACGAGCGCTCCCACCAAGAGCGGCCCCGCGCCGACCGGAACGGCGCGCACCAAGACGCCGGGGACGAAGCGCGTCTCCGGGCCCATGGAGACCGACCTGTGACGAGACGCACCGCGCGTCGCGCGATCTTCGCGTGGGGGACGATGATCGGCCTCGCGATCGCCGCCGCTCCGGCGTCCGCGAGCTCGCCGGCCACCGCGCCGTCCACGGGCGCCGCCGCCAAATCCGCGCCGAAGCCCGCCGACAAGGCCGCCGCGAAGAAGCTCCTCGCGCAGGGAAATCAGCTCGTCGGCGAAGGCGACTACCTCGGCGCGCTGGAGAAGTTCCGCGCCGCGTACGACAAATTCCCGAGCCCGAAGATCCTGCTCAACATCGGCACCACGCTCCGTCAGCTCGGCCGCAACGTGGAGGCCGCGGAGGTGTACGAGCGCTACCGCAAGGATCCGGAGCGCGACGCCGCGCGCGAGAAGGACGTGGACCGCGTGCTCGCCGAGATCGACGCGGTGGTCGGCCACATCGTCGTGACGGTGGACGATCCGAACGCGACGCTGCGCCTCGACGGCAAGCAGATCGAGCCGTTCGCGAAGGGAGAGAGCCGCCGCGTCGAGCCGGGCGAGCACACGCTCACCGCGGAGAAGCCGGGCGCGACGACCGTGGTGCAGTCGATCCTCGTGAAGGCGCGCCAGGAGCACCTCGTGAACCTGCGCTTCGCGCCGCCCCCGCCGAAGGTGGAGCCGCAGACCAACAACACGCAGCGCACGCTGGGCCTCGCGCTCGGCGGCTTCGGCGGCCTCTCGGTGCTCGCGGGCGCCGTCGTGGGCGTCGTCGCCGTCGCGCAGAGCGGCGCCGCGTCCTCGCACTGCTTCGAGGGCGGAAAGGCCTGCGATCAGAAGGGCGTCGACCTCGATCGCAGCGCGAAGACCGCCGGCGTCGTCTCCACGATCGGCTTCGCGGTCGGCGGCGGTCTCCTCGCGGCGGGCGCGCTCATCTTCGTGCTCGCGCCGTCACCGCCGAAGGACTCCGCGGCTCCAGCGGCGTCGCCCCCCACGAGCTCGTCGTCCGCCGCGCAGCGGTCCGCCGCGACGTGGCTCTCCGTGCAGCCCAGCCTCACGGGCGCTTCGGTGTCCTTCGGAGGTGCGTTTTGAGCCGCTTCGCTTCTCCTTCGGGCCTTCGCGGTGTGGTGTGGTGGTCGCTCGTCGGGCTCGCGTCGCTGGGCGGGTGCGACGCGATCGTCGGCGCGGGCGATCGGCACGCCGATCCGACGATCGTGTGCGGACCCTCCGGCTGTGCGTGCGCGACCGGCTTCGGAGACTGCGACGACAACCCGGACAACGGCTGCGAGACGAGCCTCGACGATCCGAAGAACTGCGGCGCGTGCGGCAACGTCTGCGACAACGGCAAGTGCGAGAACCTCGCGTGCGCGTGCGAGTCCGGCTTCGCCGAGTGCGACGGCGACCTCGCGACCGTGTGCGAGACGAACGTCGCGACCGACGGCGCGCACTGCGGCGCATGCACGCGCGACTGCGGCGGCGGCGAGTGCAAGGACGGCCTCTGCGTGCCGCAGACCGTGCCCATCCCCGACGCCGTGTACGAGTTCATCATCGTCGGCGGCGAGGTCTACTACTCACCGCAAGCGAACCCCGGCGTGTGGCACGTGCCGGTGGAGGGAGGCACCCCGAAGCAGCTCGATTCGGGGACCGAGTTTGCGTACATGCTCTTCCACGAGAGCGGGAAGATTTACTGGAGCTCCGACACGAAGATCCTCGTGACGGACATCGCGTCGGGGATGACGGACACGCTCGCGACGGGCCAGGTGCCAGCGTTCCGGCTCTCCGCGGGCGGCGGCAAGGTCTACTGGGGCGACGTCGACACGGTCGCGAACGTCGTGTGGATCCACCGCACCACGACGACCCCCGGCGGCATGGTGGAGAAGGTCGTGCAGCTCCTCGATCCGAAGTTCGTGCAAGACTTCGCGGTCACGTCGGATCGCGTCTACTGGAACGACATCGATCAGATCCTCTACAGCCCGCACGACACGATCTCCGCGACGCCGTTCCAGAAGGTCGAGCGTCCGCCCGCGTACTTCGAGCCGACGGCGACGAGCCTCCTCTTCACGTCGGTGCCGAGCGGCGTGTACGAGCTGCCGCTCAAGGGCGGCGCGGGCCAGAAGCTCGCGGACGAGAGCGGCTACGGCGTGCTCGCGTCGGACGCGGACCACGTCTACTTCGTGACCGCGGAGTACGGCTCGCCGGACCCGCCGACGCTGTGGCGCACGGCGCACAGCGGCGCGGAGCCCACGCTCAAGCTCGCCGCCGATCCGTTCATGCTCCCCTACCTGCCGCTCGCGCTGGACGACCAGTGGATCTACTGGCTCAGCACGCAGACGCAGGCGATCCTTCGCGTGAAGAAGTGACGTGAAGGGGGAAGGGGACGCCGCAGCGAGAGGGCCGCGGCGCGTGAGCCCGCGCAGAGGCGGGCTCCGGATCAGTTGTCGATGAAGGATTTGAGCTGCTTCGAGCGGCTCGGGTGGCGGAGCTTGCGGAGGGCCTTCGCCTCGATCTGGCGGATGCGCTCGCGCGTGACCTCGAAGTCCTGGCCGACCTCTTCGAGCGTGTGATCGCTCTTCTCGCCGATGCCGAAGCGCATGCGGAGCACCTTCTCCTCGCGCGGCGTCAGCGTCTTCAGGACCTTCCGCGTCTGCTCCGCGAGGTTCATGTTGATGACGGCCTCCGCGGGGGAGATGACGCTCTTGTCCTCGATGAAGTCGCCGAGCGCAGGCCTTCCTCCTCGCCGATCGGGGTCTCGAGGCTGATGGGCTCCTTCGCGATCTTGAGGACCTTGCGGACCTTGTCGAGCGGCAGCTCCATCTTTCCGCGATCTCCTCCGGCGTCGGCTCGCGGCCGTACTCCTGCACGAGGTAGCGCGACGCGGATGAGCTTGTTGATCGTCTCGATCATGTGGACGGGGATGCGGATCGTGCGCGCCTGATCGGCGATCGCGCGCGTGATCGCCTGCCGGATCCACCACGTGGCGTACGTCGAGAACTTGTAGCCGCGCTTGTACTCGAACTTGTCCACGGCCTTCATGAGGCCGATGTTCCCCTCCTGGATGAGGTCGAGGAACTGCAGGCCGCGGTTCGTGTACTTCTTCGCGATCGAGACGACGAGGCGGAGGTTCGCCTCCACGAGCTCGGCCTTCGCGCGCTCCGCCATCCGCTCGCCTTCGCGGATCGACTCGTAGGTGCGGCGGATCGCGTCGACGTCGATGTTGAGCTCCTCCTCGACCTTGCGGACGCCGCGCTGCGCGTTCTTGATGGTCGACTCGAGGTCCGCGAGATCGTCGCGCCCGACCTGGAGCTTGCGCGCGAGGCGGGCCTCCGCGGCGCGATCGCCCTTCACGCGGGAGAGCTCGCGGCGGAGCTCGTCCTTGTCGACGCCGGTGCGCTTCTCCAGCTCCGTGGCGCCGGCCTCGGCCTTCTCGACCTTGAGGATGAGGCTCTTCAGCTTCTGGACGATCTTGTCGATCGTCTTCTTGTTGAGGCGCATCTCCTCGAGCGTCTTGACGAGATCGTCGTTGGTCTCGCCGATCTCCGCGTCGATCTGCTTGCGCCGGACGTCCTTCGCGGCCTTCCGCTCCTCGTGCAGGTCCGCCTTCTTCTTGTCGAGGCGCTTCACCTTCTCGATGAGCCGGATGATGCGGCGGTCCGCCTCCTCCTCGTCGAACTCCTGATCGTCGGTCTCGGCGTCCTTGATGAGGTCCTTGACCCGGATCTTGTGCTTCTTCAGCTTCTCGCCGAGGTCGATGATCTCGCGCACGGCGATCGGGGAGTCGAGGATGGCGCCGTTCACGCGCTGCTCGCCCTGCTCGATGCGCTTCGCGATCTCCACCTCGCCCTCGCGGGTGAGGAGGGAGACGCTGCCCATCTTCCGCAGGTACATGCGGACCGGGTCGTTGGACTTCGAGTAGTAGTCGACGTCCTCTTCCTCGCGGTCGGGCCCGACGACGAGCTTCTTGTCGCCGGCCTCCTCCTCCGCGATGCGCTTCGGCGCGATCTTCACCTGCGTCGCGCCGTCGACGATCTCGATGTCCTCGTCCCCGAGGGCGCCGACCACGTCGTCGAGCTGATCCGGCGCGATGTCGGCCGGGAGCGCGTCGTTCACCTCGTCGTAGGTGAGGAAGCCCTTGTTCTTGCCGGCCTCGACCAGCTTCTCCAGCGCGCCCTTCTTCGAGTCCTTCGCGTCGCCGCTGGCCGGGGGGTTGCTCTCAGGCCGGGACTTGCGAGCGGGCGGCGGGTAGTCGGAGTCGTCGTCTCCCCCGCGCATCGCGCTGGACGGCCGGTTCTTCAAGGGCGCCCCGTTCCCCGTGCGGTGGGCTCCCCTCGCGGGCGCCTCGTCCGCTGCGTGCCGGCCTCGTTCGGAAGACTGCTTGGGCTTGCTCGCCATTCGTTCTGCTCCAACCCTGCGGCGCCGGGCCGCTACCACGAAATCGAAAACGCTGGTGACAAAAACAGACAATGCGCCCGAGGGCCTACTTCCCTGGGGCGCCGATCAACCGAGATTGTGCCGCTTGAGCGCTCTTTGCTGAACTTCGCGCAGTTTCGCTTCCTCCGAGGCCCAATCTCCAAGCATGTCCAGACGACGCAGCTCCTCGCGGCTCGCGGTGTTGTCGTTCTTGAGAAGCAAGCGTTGGAGCTTCTGCCCGTTCTGCAGGAGCTCCTCTTTCGCATCGGCGAGCGATTCGAACACGGGGCCCGCGAGCCTACGGGCGGCGAATGGATGGATCAACGCGGGACAGCGCGCAAGGAATTCTCCTACATCGAGAGCCCCTTGAGGGCCAACACACGGGCGCATCGCGGCGATCGCGAGGGCCACCGGCCCGTCGAGGAGGCGGAACACCGGCTCCACCTCCGGATCGTCGAGCAGCTCCGGAAAATCGAGGAGCGCCTCGAACACCTTGAGCCCCATCTCTTCCTCGGGCGTGCGCTTGCGAGCCGGGCGCACCGACTCTTGCCGAGGCCGGTCCGGCTTCATCAGCGCGCGCTGGATCATGGTCTCGAGCTGGTGCAGGTCGGTCGGCGAGCGCCCGTTCACGATCAGCGACGACGAGAGCTGATCCGCGTACGCCTTGGTGAGCCCGCGCTCGATCGGATCCTCTTCTTCACCGATGAGCGTGATCGCCCCGCGGATCCGGGCCATCTGATCTTTGACCTCGGCGCCTTGCAGCTCGTCTTGCTTGAGCAGCTTGTCGAGGAGGTACTGCTTCAGCGGCCGCGCGCTCTTCAGGACCGCGTCGAACGCCGCGGCGCCGTGCTTCGCGGTGAACTCGTCCGGGTCCATCTTCGGAGGCAGGTCCGCCGCGCGCGCGAAGATCCCGGCGGCGCGACACGGCATGCGCGCGGCCCACGTCGCCTTCTTCCCGGCGGTGTCCCCGTCGAACACGATCGTGACGGAGGGCGCGAACCGCTTCAGCAGCTTCGCCTGTTGCTCCGTGAACGCGGTCCCGAGCGGAGCGATCACGTTCTGGAACCCGCGCGCCGAGACGGACACGACGTCGAAGTTCCCCTCCACGAGCACCGCCTCCCCGGCCTGGCGGATCGCCTGTCGCGCTTGGTAGAGGCCGAAGAGGTGCTCGCCCTTCGTGTAGATCGGCGACTCGGGGCTGTTGATGTACTTCGCGGGTTTGTCCTCCGGCTTATTGAAGGACTTCATGGAGAGCATCCGTAGCTCTTCCTCTTCCGGCTCCGGCAGCGCGCGTCCGCTGAAGGCGATCACGCGTCCCTGCACGTCGAGCACCGGGAACATCAGCCGGTGGCGGAACCGGTCGTAGTGCCCCGGTCCGTTGCTGCGCGGAACGAGGAGCCCCACGCGCTCGGCGGTGGCGGGCGAGATGCCTTGCTTCTGGAGGTACGTCGCGAGCCCGTCCCACGCGTACGGCGCGTACCCGATGCGGAAGGCCTGCAGCGTGTCGAGCACCGGAGACATCTCGCCGGGCGGTGGCATCGCGAGGCCGCGTCGCGCGAGCTCGGCCGCGGCGATGTGCGCGAGCGCGTGGGGCCGCGCGCCTGGTCCTCCGCGGAGGCAGTGCTCGTAGTACGTCGCGGCGATCCCGTTCACCGTGTAGAGGTCGTCCTTCGCGCGTCGCGCCGCGTCGGCCTCGCGCCGCTCGTTGTCGGTGGCGGTCTCGACGATCTCGATGCCGGCGCGCTCCGCGAGGCTCCGCACGGCTTCCGGGAAGGACTTGCCTTCGAGCTTCATCACGAAGTCGACGGCGCTCCCGTGCTCCTTGCAGCCGAAGCAGTAGTAGTAGCCGCGCTCCGCCGAGACGGAGAACGAGGGCGACTTCTCTTTGTGGAAGGGGCAGAGCCCGAGGAACGACCGCCCGCGTCGCTGGAGGCGCACGGTCTCTCCGATGAGCGCGACGATGTCCGTTCGCTCGCGGACCTGGGCGATCGTGGCAGGTGAAATCACAGGGGGATCGGGGCGTGGATCGCCTGAGGAGCGCGGCGATCATGCGGCAGCATGCTGGACAGGGGGGCGAGGTTCAACCCGTTTTACCGACAAAACCCGCGTCGATGGACCGCTTTTGTCCATTCTTCGCGCGCCGGAGGAGGAGCCGCCTGCAGAACCTTCGCCTGGGCCCGTTCAAATCGGCATGCGCAGGTTGGGTGGCGTTCTTTGGGGGGTCGCGATGCTCACGTCCTGTCACGACCCGTCGGCGACGGACGGCGCGGACACCTGGATTCGACCGGAGGGCCCGATTTCGCTCGCGCAGGTGACCTTCTCGGTGACGCCCCCCGCGGGCCACACCGGGCCGATCTGGCTCGACGACCTCGGGTTCTCGCAGGTGACGGAGGAGTACTTCACGGGCGAGCGCTTCGAGATGGAGCCGCGCGCAGGCGGCACGTACGAGAAGACCGTCGCCGTCCCGTATCCGTTCTTGATCCGGTATCGCTACGCCAAGAGCCCCACGGGGGCGCGCGTCGACGAGGCCCGCTACGACAGCGGCGCGCCGGTCGTGCGCGAGGCGTTCGTCGACGAGGCCGCGATCACGCTCCACGACACGATCCACGGATGGCTCGGAGCCGACGTCGCGCCGCCGCCGCTGGTGGAGGTCCCGGTGCGTGTCGTCGCGCAGGGCCGGCCCGTCGTGGACGCGGTCGTGACGGGACCTGCGGGATTGTCGGACGAGGACGCGGGGTATCGTGCCGTCGCGCTCGCGCGCACCGACGTCGAGGGCCGTGTGCGCCTGCGCCTGCCGGAGGGATCGCAGCGATTGGTGGCGACCGAGGACGGGCTCCGCCCCGCGCAGATCCTGGTGAACGTGACGGAGGGCGTCGGTGAGACGACGATCGATCTGCCCGCGGCGCCCACGTTTCATTCGGTGCATGTCGCGGTGACGGCGTCGGACATCCCCGCGTGGTCGGAGCTTCGTTTGGTCGGCGGCATCCCGACGTTGGGCTTCGGGTACCGCGACCTCTTCGTCCATGCGCTCCGCGGCGCGCGGCTCACGCATCGAGCGAGCGGGGCGTGGGAGGGCGACGTCGATCTCCCGGAGGGCGTCGTCGAGCTGTTCGTGACGCTCGGCGATTCGACGTGGGGCCGGGAGCGCGACGCGGAGGGCCGAGCGCAGAGCTTCGCGGCCTCGATCGACGCGCACACGATGAGCCTCTCGCACCGCGTCGATCACTTCGGGGGCGACGGCATGGAGCCTGTCACGTTCACCGTCTCGGTCCCGAAGAGCACCCCGCCCGAGGACGTCGTGCACCTGCGTCCGGACACCGCGGGGCCTTCGGAGCTGCCGATGGTGCGCACGGAAGACGGCCGTTTTCGGCTCGCGCTGTGGATGCCGCAAGGCGAGAGGCGGTACCGCTACACGCGCACGCCGGACGCCGCGTACTACGGATCGGACGACGCCGCGGGAGACCGCGCGATCACGATCCGCGGCGCACGTGATCAAAGCGACACGATCGCGGCGTGGACGTTGATGCCGCACGATCTCTTCGAGCCCACGCTCGACGCCGATCCCGGTCACGCGTCGTTCGTGCGCGGCAACAGCCTCGTGGATTACTGGGATCCCGATTTCCTCGTGGTGGGAACGGCAACGATGCGCCGTCTCCGAGGCGACGGCACGGAGTGGGTGAACCTCTGCCCGCCGCGATGGGCCGACTCCGCGGACGGCGGCGCGCGCATGGAGTCGCCCGAGTATTCGCGGGGCGAGCTCAGGCGCCACATCGAGCAGCTGCACGCGGCCGGCTTCAAGGTGTACCTGGCGCCGCAGGGGTTCGGCGCGCGTCCGCCCGAGGGCGCGATCGGCGTGGACGATCCGTGGTGGGACGCGTGGTTCGCGAAGTACCGCCTCTGGGTCCTCTGGTTCGCCGACCTCGCGGAGGAGACGCACGTCGAGGCCCTCTCGCCGTGGAGCCTGCAGCACTTCCCGAGCGCGATGATCGCCGCGAACCGGTCACGCTGGGCGGCGGTGACGGCCGAGGTCCGCGCGACGTACGGCGGCCTTCTCGTGGGTCACGCGACGATCGGCGGGAGCTGGACCGAGCACGGCGACTGGAGCGCCGCGGAGGACGCGGGCCTCGTGGAGGACGCCGACGCGCTCTTCATCGACACGAGCCTGCGCTGGGCCGCCACGGAGACGGAGGCCCCGAGCGTCGCGACGCTGACGGAGCGAGTCGAGACGTACCTCGCGTCGTTCGAGCCGGAGGAGAAGCCGTTGTGGATGCGCATCCCCACCGCATCGGTCGCGGGCGTGCTCTGGGATCCGGTCATCGTCGACGCGGATCGCCCGGATTTTCCCGGCCCATCGTTCCACGTCGACGAGGCGGTGCAGGCGCGCCTCTTCGAAGCGGTGTTCGCGGCGCGCGCGAAGCACCCGCTCCTCCAGGGGACGTTCACGTGGGGCTACTTCTACGGCGCGATGATCGACAACGGCTCCTCGATCGCGGGCAAGGCAGCCGAGCAAGTGCTTCGCGACGCGTACATGACCGAGCAATGACGCCTGGGATTGTAATGGGTCCGAGGCTCGGCCGGATGGGGTTGAGGCCGCGAGGGAATCGTTTCTTTGCCTGAAAAATAGGGTGTTCGCGCTCCGCGAACCGCGCGCGACGCTCGAATGGAGACCGATGTGCGGGATGTGGGCACAGGCAGGTGCGCCGCTCCTGGTGTGTCAGCATTCGTGTACGATTTCACAGACGCCGCTTTTTCGACTTGAGGGCTATACCGGCGGGTCCGTAACATCCTTAGTCGATCCTTCCACAGCGAGATTTCGGACCTACCGCCACGATACGACGGTCATCCGCTGAAGGTGCCGAGCATCCCCTGGATTTGAATCCACAGGAGAGCGCGTATGGGCCGTTCGTCAAGGAATCTGGTTGGTTTGCTGTGCTTCGCCGCTTTGTCGGGCTGCATGTCGGAGTCGTCCAAGCACGAGACGCCGAGTGTGGAGGAGCTCGCGAAGGAGAAGAACGACAACCTCCCGCCGCCTCCGGCCGGAGCGACGTGCGCGCTGATCCAACGCGGAAATGTCGGTGACGCGCAGGACGCGGACATCGGCTTGGGCGACGGCGCCGACTGGCTCACCGGCAACATGGGCTACTCGTGGACCGGCGTGAGCCCGCTCGATCACTGGAGCGCCTACAAGTTCGATCTGAGCCCAGTGCCCGCGGGCGCGAACGTCGTCCTCGGCGTCTTCTCCACCTACGTGCAGTACAACGACTCGCCCGCGACGGTGCGCGCGCACCGCATCCAGAACGCGTGGGACGAGTCGAGCGTCACGTGGCGCAACTTCACGCACAACGGCACCACGAACAACTGGGATCCGCAGGTGCTCGGGACGTTCGACGGCGGCGACGTGGGCTACCGCTCGATCGACGTGACCGGCCTCGTGCAAGGCTGGGCGTCCGGCGCCGTCGCGAACAACGGCCTCCTCCTCGAAGAGGATCCGGTGCTCCTCCGCACCTACTTCACCAGCGAAGCGAACCCCGCGAACATCCGCCCCAGCCTCTACGTGTGCTGGACCGACGGCGGCCAGGGTTGCAAGCAGAACGGTCAGGCGTGCTCCGGCCTCGCGGACTGCTGCGACGGCTCGTACTGCAACGACGGCGTGTGCGCGCCGGTCGGTCCGCCCGACGGTGACGGTGACGGCGTGCCGAGCAACTCGGACTGCGACGACGCGAACCCGCTGATCGGCGCGCTCCTCTACCAGAACGACATGTCCGTCGACACGAGCTACCTCCAGAACAGCCCGAAGCTCCTGGATCCGTGGGTCTACCACGACGGCGCCGTGTCCCCGACCCAGGGCGGTCAGCAAGCGCTGCTCGGCCAGGCCGAGGTGTGGACGAACACGGTGACGTTCGCGACGCTCTCCGCGCACGGCTCGTTGAGCGGCTGCAGCGGCGACGCGCCGGACTGCCACCCGGATCGCTTCCGCGCGGGCATCCTCGCGCGCCAGAACATCGATCTCGATCAGGACGAGGGCTACCACGGTTACCGCTGCGCCATCGCGCAGAACTCGGCGACGGACTGCTACGAGCCGGGGCCGTTCGTGCAGGTCGCCGCGTTCCTCGACGGGCCGGAGGACAACATCCACTCGGAGTGCACCGCCGGCTGCCCGCCGAACCCGACGTTCGATCAGCTCGGCCGCACCAACCGCTCGGAGCACACGAACCTCCTCGCCGGCGACTCCGCGAACCTCACGTTCTGGGTCGTGGGCAGCTCGCTCCTCTGCGAGTTCGACGGCCTGAACGGCGAGCACGTCTCGACGGCGGCGACGGATGATCGGTTCAACTCCGGCGGCACCGGCCTCTCCACGCTCAACGCGCTCGGCGACTTCGATCAGATCAAGGTCTGCCAGGCCTTCGGCGTGCCGAACGGCGGCGGCTCTGGCGGCTCCGGCGGCGCGGGCGGCTCCACGAGCACGGGCACTGGAACGGGCAACGGCGGCGCGGGCGGCTCCACGGATACGGGCACGACCACGAGCACCGGCAACGGCGGCGCGGGCGGCTCCACGGACACCGGCACGACGACCACGACCGTGACCGATACCAACACGGACACGGGCTCCGGCGGCGCGGGCGGCAGCACCACGACGAGCACGGACTCGGGCACCACCTCCACCGTGACGGGCACGGGCACGGACTCGGGCACCACGACGACGCCGGCGTGCTTCCCGGTCGGCCAGACGTGCGGCGACGACGCGTTCTGCTGCAGCGGCACCTGCTGGGACGGCATGTGCATCGACATGGCCGCGTGCGTGGAGCCGGACTCCGTCGACGCGAACGGCAACCCGAACATGTGCGACGTCAACGCGCCGTGCTGCGGCTCGGGCCAGCACTGCATCTCGGGCAGCTGCTTCAACGACTGGCTCTGCTCGGCTCCGGGCGGCAGCTGCGACGAGTTCAGCGGCGTCTTCTGCTGCTGGGGCCTCACCTGCGACAAGGGCACCTGCGTGCAGTGAACGCGCAGCGCGGGAGCGCCCCATCCAGCGGGCGCTCCCTCCTTCCTCTCCTCCGAATCCCCTTCAAAACAAGGTCAATCGAGCCGGCGTCACGGGCGCATCGACGTGTGCGGTCCGAGGTGCTGCTCGATGCTCTTCACGCGGCGGTCGACCTCGTCGATCGCGACGTACGCCGCCATGCGGGCGCGGATCTGGGGGAGGGCGCGGCGGTAGTGCTCGACGTTCGCCGCCTCCTTCGCGACGCCCGCCTGCGAGGTGAGCGCGCGCTGCACGAGGCCGGGGCCGACCCACGACGCGAGGCCCGTGAGCGCCACCACTTGCTCGAAGAGCTCGATGCCGGACGTCGCTCTCATACGGCCTCGAAGACGGCCAGGCTCATGACGCTCGCGAGCGGCCGATGCTCGACGAAGCGGAAGCCGGCGGCCGAGAACCACGGGGTCGCCTCGTCAAGGCTGTACGCGTCGCCGCCGCCGGAGATGAGCAGGTACGTGCACGCGAGCATCGCGCCGAAGAGCGGCTTCATGTGCGTCGCGTCCATCCATTGATCGATCACGAGCAGCTTCGTCCCGGGCGCCACCGCCGTCCGTACGCGCGCGAGGATCGTCGCGATCTTGTCCGGATCGAACAGGTGGATGAAGCCCGCCATCATCACGATGTCGTGCCCCTCCGGGATCGGATCGAAGAGCACGTCGCAATCCTCCAGCGCGACGCGATCCGCCGCGGCGTGACCTTCGAGCTTGCGCTGCGCGATGGCGATCGTCGGCGGCAGCTCCAGGAGGGTCGCGCGGAGCTCCGGGTAGCGCTCCAGGAGCGGCACGAGGTACGAGCCGGTGCCGCCGCCCACGTCGAGCACGCGCCGATGCGACGCGAAATCGAAGGCGTCTGGCAGCGCGCGCGCCCCTGGGCCGGTCCACGCGTCGACGCCCTCCGAGAAGACCTTCGCGAACTCCGCGCTCGGCGCCGCGTGACGAGCGGGCTCGCCCGTCCGCACCGTCGTCTCGAAGCCCATCCACATGGGGTAGATGAGCCGGTTGAAGAGGCGCAGCCCGGGCCGCATGTCGACGGAGGTGCGCCCGGCCAGGAACGCCTGCGCCTCACGACCGTTCGCGTAGCGCTCGCCTTCTTTCGTGAGCACGCCCATCGCGGCGAGCCCGTTCAGCACGACGCGCAGCGGACGCCGCGGGAGGCCCGTCGCCTCGACGATCTCCTCCATCGTCCGCGGACCGTCGGCGAGCCGCGCGAAGAGGTCCAGCTCTGACGCGACGCACAGGAGCTTCGCTCCCATGAACCCCCCTCCCATCGCGGCAATGTAGTCGGGATCCAGATCGTCCGGCGGCTTCGGCAGCGTCGTCATGATTCGCATCGTAGGAGTGCCCGAGCAATCCACACAAGCGTGGAGGCGCGTCGGGAACAGGCACTCTCGACAATCGGGATTCCGCGGAATACGGCATCCCCGGCCGCATTTCATCGCACCAGTCGGACGTGGGGCGTTTGTGGGCGGGTCCCTCTGGTCGCGAGGGAGCGGTGCTGTTGCCGGCGGGGGACCGAGGTCTCGTTTTGGCGCGGAGAGGCCGTGTCAGGGAGCGCTCGGGGGGCGGTCGCCGAGCTTGAACCGCAGCGCCGCGGGGGCGTCCGCGCCCGGATCGGAGGGGAGCGACTTCGCGATACCGACGCTGATCATGGCCAGATCATCGCTGTCGTGGAGCACTTGGCACGTCGTCGGATCGCCGAGGCCCGTGCCCGGCCGGAGCACCAGCTCATAGGGAGTGTCCGCGAGCGTCCCGTCATGGTCCCAGTCCACGCTGCCGTCCGGGGCGACCGTCCACCCGCCGTCCGGATAGAGGGTCAACGTCGCGGCGTCCTCCGCCGAGAGCCCCTGGAAGATGCCTTTCTCCACCACCGCGCACTCGTTGACGGAGGGGAACGATCCGTCGGAGAAGAGGACGGTCGTCTTCGCGATCGACGGCGAGCTCCCGTCCAGATCGTTCGCATAGTGGTAGTTCATCACGCTCGGATAGACCGGCTTGTAATTGAGGTCCTGGTCTCCGCCGTGGCGCAGGCTCAGGTTGTGGCCCATCTCGTGGAGGAACACCTCGTAGAGCCGGAACGCGGCCTCCTCGTCGAGATCGTCGGATGGGTCGTCGTTCATCTCGGGATACTCCATCGCGAACGTTCGCCCTCCGATCTCCGCGATGCCGCCCCATTGACCCGTGAGGTCGCTTCCGAGACACAGCCGCACGTGGTGGAAGGCCTCGCGATACAGGAAGTCGGGCGCGGCGTCCTCCCCCCAGGAGGGGATACCGATCGCGTACACGCAGACGAAATCCTCCGGCAGCGGCGCGTCGTCGACGAGGTGGAGCGCGATACCGGGAAGGCCATCGGGGTTGTCGATCGCGAGGCCCGCGTACGCCTGCGCGAGGGCCGTGGTCACCAGAGGAGTCGGATGCGCCGAGTGAAAGGCGCCGTTCGCGTCTGTATACTGCTGGGTGCGGAGCGCGACGAGGAGGTCCTTGTGGAGGGGATCGCAGCCCAATCCTGGGTAGTCCACGCTCTCGTGCCCGAGGACCTCCCAGCCGTCCGGGACGCCGTCACCATCGGTGTCCGCGCTCGTGGGATCCGTGCCCAGCTGGGACTCGGTCATGTCGCCCAGGAGGTCTCCATCGGTGTCCGCCTCTTCGACGCGGCGGACGGTGACCCAATCCGGCGCCGAGGTCGTGAATCCGTCGCTCACCGTGAGGGCGTATACAAGCGGCTCCGTCAGGTCGGCCGGCACCGTCAACGTGGGCAGCGTGGGGAACGTGACGTCGAGCGGGACCGCCGGGCCGGAGACCTGCGTCCACGTGTATTCGAACATCGCGACCGGATCGTCGCTGTCGGTCGCGTACCCGTGCAGCGTCGCCTGCGCGCCGCCTGGAGCGCCCTGATCCGGCCCCGCGTCCGCGACGGGGGGCGCGTCGATCACGTGGATCGTCACCTCGTCGGACTTGCCATGTCCGTAGTCGTCCTTGACCCGGAGGCGGAACACCAGGGGACCGAGCACGCTCGGCGCCGTGAAGCCCGTGACGAGGGCGCTCGGGTCCTGAAGGGTGACGGGCTCGCCCGAGATTTGTAGCCAGTTCGACGCAAACCCGGAGTCGGAGCCTGCCCAGGAATACGCGCCCTGGAGGAGCACGAACTGGTTGCGAGACACCGACTGATCGTATCCCGCGTTCGCCGCCAGATCCGGATCGTTCCAGGTGGAGCCGCCCCATCCGCCGTCACCGCTCCCGCCGGAGCCGCCCTGTCCGCCGGAGGACGTGGTCGGAGACGGGGTGAAGGACGTCGTCGAAGACGTGGTCGTGGAGCCGCCGCCTCCCGCGCTCCCGCTCGTCTCCGGGGCGGTCTCGGCGCAGGCGGCGCTCAGCGTGACGAGGCTTACGAGGAGGGGTGTGACGAGGGTTCGCGCTGACATGGGCCCTCCTTGTTGCGGGGAGGACCGGGCGCGTTCAGGTGCGAAGTTGCTCGGCGCGCGCGGGGGCAGCCTTTCACCTTCGCGGACGGGCCGGGACTGGCACGTTCGGAGACGGGCCTACTCGATGCGACAGGCCTCTTCGAAGTCGAGGCGGGGATTGCGGGGGTGCAGCTTCGCCGGGTCCCCGTGGCCCAGGTTCACGAGGAGGATGGAGCGCCACGTGGAGCCCTCGAAGAAGGCCGCGTCGACCTTCGCCTTGTCGAAGCCGCCCATCGGGCCGCAGTCGAGGCCGAGGGCGCGCGCCGCGAGGATCAGATAGGCACCTTGGAGAGAGCCGTTCTGCATCAGGAACGTGTCGCGGGCGGCGTCCGGCATGCCTTCCATGTTCTTCGCCATCCCGGGGCTCTGCGGGAAGAGCTTCGGCATCTTCTCGTGGAAGGCGCGGTCGACTGCCACGATCGCCGTCGCGGGGGCCGCCATCGTCTTGTCCACGTTGCCGGGCGACAGGCACGGTCGCAGCCGCTCCTTCGCCTCCGGGCTCTTCACGAAGAGGATGCGAACAGGCTGCGAGTTGGCCGACGTGGGCGCCATCTTGAGGATGTCGTACAGGCGGTGCAGCGTCGCGTCCTCGATCGGCTGCGGGAGCCAACCCACGTGGGTTCGGGCGTCGAGGAAGAGCTGATGGAGGCTGAGATCGTCGATGGGCGGCACGGGATGCTCCTTCGTCTACCCTGCGGCAATAGCACGCGCAGGCGAGGAGCGGAGGGGAGATGTCGAGTGAACGAAGAGGGGAGAGGTCGAGTGGACCGAAGAGGGGAGATCGACTGTAGACAGCCGATCTCCGCCGGTCACTCTTCTTCTTTGTCGTGGTGCGTGAGCGAGTCGTCGGGCTGCGATTCGGCCGCGAGCTCTGCCTCGGGCGGGGGCTCCGCGTGGGCCGCGAGATAACGCGTCTCCTCGCGGACCATGGGGGGCGGCGGATCGCCGATGAGCTCCAGCTCGGTCGCGAGCCACTGCTCCTCTTCGATCAGCTCCACGCGCTTCGGGTCGGTCAGCTCGCCGGTCCAGTGATCCAGCTCCTGATCGACCTCCTTGAGGCGGGCGCGGACACGGACGACGTCGACGTCTTCCTTCTTCGCGAACTTCTCGGTGATGAGCAGCGCGGCGTCGTGGACGATCTCGACGAACCCGTGCGCGACGGCGACCTTGCTCTCCTTGCCGTCGAGCTTGTAGCTGACGATGCCCGTGCGGAGCGCCGCGAGCACCGGGAGGTGTCCGGGCAGCACGCCGAACTCGCCCGCCACGCTCGGCGCGGTCAGCTCGGCCACGCGCTCGCGAAGAGCGACGCCGCTCGGCGTGACGATCTCCAGGAAGATGTTGTCCATCATGACGGGGACCTCCGGAGGCGACCGTGATCGCCTCCGCTCGGATCAGTTCGCGCCCTTGGCCGCGCGCGCCTTCACCTCGTCGATGCCGCCGCACATGTAGAAGTCCTGCTCCGACACGTGATCGAGCTTGCCCTCGAGGATCTCCTCGAAGCTCGAAATCGTGTCCTTCAGCGGCACGAGCTTGCCGGCGAAGCCGGTGAACTGCGCGGCGACGAAGAACGGCTGCGAGAGGAACTTCTGCATCTTGCGAGCGCGCGACACGACGAGCTTGTCGTCCTCGCTGAGCTCGTCCATGCCGAGGATGGCGATGATGTCCTGCAGATCCTTGTACTTCTGGAGCGTCTGCTGGACCTTGCGGGCCACGTTGTAGTGGCGCTCGCCGACGATCTTGGGATCGAGCATCGTCGACGTGGAGTCGAGCGGGTCCACGGCCGGGTAGATGCCGAGCTCGGCGACGGAGCGCGAGAGCACGGTCGTCGCGTCGAGGTGGGCGAACGCGGTCGCGGGGGCCGGATCCGTGAGGTCGTCGGCGGGCACGTAGATGGCCTGCACCGAGGTGACCGAGCCCTTGTTCGTCGAGGTGATGCGCTCCTGGAGGGCGCCCATCTCGGTGGAGAGCGTCGGCTGGTAACCGACGGCGCTCGGGATGCGGCCGAGGAGCGCGGACACTTCCGAGCCGGCCTGCGTGACGCGGAAGATGTTGTCGACGAAGAGCATCACGTCCTGGCCCTCTTCATCGCGGAAGTACTCGGCGACGGTGAGCGCCGAGAGCGCGACGCGGGCGCGGGCGCCGGGCGGCTCGTTCATCTGGCCGAAGACGAGCGCGGTCTTCGAGATGACGGGCGCGCCGGTCTCGAGCTTGGACTCGCTCATTTCGAGGAAGAGGTCGTTGCCTTCGCGGGTGCGCTCGCCGACGCCGGCGAAGCAGGACACGCCGCCGTGCGCCTTCGCCACGTTGTTGATGAGCTCCAGGATGAGGACGGTCTTGCCGACGCCGGCGCCGCCGAACAGGCCGATCTTGCCGCCTTTGCGGTACGGCG
The DNA here is from genome assembly GCA_046351455.1 of Polyangiaceae bacterium. GTDB lineage: Bacteria > Myxococcota_A > Polyangia > Polyangiales > Polyangiaceae > JADJRH01. The sequence continues at coordinate 187,730 of JAXLYM010000005.1, read as the reverse complement.
CGAGGAGGTCGATGACCTTGATGCCCGTCTCGAAGATCTCGACCTTCGTCGACTGATCGACGAACGCCGGGGGATCGCGGTGGATCGGGAGCGACTTGGTCGCGTTGACCGGGCCGGCCTCGTCGACCGGGTTGCCGACGACGTTGAGGATGCGGCCGAGCACCTCTTTGCCGACGGGCATCATGATCGCGTGGCCGGTGTCCTTCGCCTCCATGCCGCGGACGAGGCCGTCGGTGGAGTCCATCGCGATCGTGCGGACGCTCGACTCGCCGAGGTGCTGGGCGACCTCCAGGACGAGGTTATCGGGCTCCGAGGAGATCGAAGGGTTCGAGACCTTGAGGGCGTTCAAGATCTTGGGCAGCTGGCCGGGGGGGAACTCGACGTCGACGACGGGTCCGATGACCTGAGTGATTTTTCCGAGGCTCATGTGGCGCTATTTCCTGAAGGGCGCGGCGCGCCCGGGGTCCACGAAAGACGCGCGCCTCTACCATGAGCCTGCGCGCATGACTAGCGCAACGAATGCGTTCGCCGACCGTCCCTCATGACGACGCACGAAATGCCGTAAATCGAAGGCGATCGTGATCCGCGAAAGCGGCGCTTGACCCGGCGCCGCCGCGGCCGCACGCCCTCGTGCATGACGATGCCTCCCGGCCCGCCGCTGCCTGCGTTCCTCACCACCTCGGCGATGATCGCGGCCCCCACGCTCGTGCTGCACGGCATCCACCGGCGGTACGGCGACATCTTCACGATCCGGACGCTCGCGTTCGGGACGGAGGTGATCGTGACGCAGCCCGGCCCGATCAAGCAGGTGCTCACGGGCGACAGCGACACGTACAGCGCGGCGGAGGCGAACGCGCCTCTCGGGTACATCCTCGGCGATCGCTCGCTCTTGTTGCTCGACGGGCCGCCGCATCTCCGCATCCGCAAGCTGCTCTTACCACCGTTCCACGGCGACCGGATGCCCGCGCTCTGCGACACGATGCGGGAGGCGACGGAGCGCGCGCTCGACGGCGTGCGCCCGGGCGACGTGCTCGACATGGGGCCGATCTTCCAGCGGATCACGCTCGAGATCATCTTGCAGACGGTGCTCGGCCTCTCGATGGACGCGCGCGCGGCGAGGCTGCGGGACGCGCTGACGGTGCTCGTCAACGAGGCGCAGTCGCCGCTCGCTCTCCTGTGGTTCTCGCCGAAGGTGAACCGGCTCGATCTCCCGATCCCGACGCCGTGGGGCCGCGTGCGGAAGCTGTGCGCCGAGGCCGACGCGCTCCTGTTCGAGCACGTGCGCGCGCGCCGGGCGATGGCGGACGCGGACCGCCCGCGCGACATCCTGGACATGCTGCTCGACGCGCGCGACGAAGAGGGCGCGCCTCTCAGCGATCAGGAGCTGCGCGATCAGCTCGTGACGTTGCTGCTCGCGGGCCACGAGACGACGGCGACCTCGTTGTGCTGGGCGACCGAGGAGATCGTGCACACGCGCGGGGAGGGGGCTCGTTTGGCAGAGGAGGCGCGCAGCGTGACGGCCGGCGCGAAGCTGAAATCGGAGCACGTCACGGCGTTGACGCGGATGGACGCGGCCGTGAAGGAGGCGCTGCGCATGTACCCGGTGACGGGCGCGGTGGGCCGTCGCCTCAAGAAGCCGGTGACGCTCGCGGGCTGGGATTTGCCGCCCGGCATCACGGTCGCGACGAGCTTCTCGCTCTTGCACCGCCGCCCCGAGCTCTACCCGGATCCGGATCGTTTCTCGCCGGAGCGCTTCATCGGCAAGAAGATCGACATGTGGGAGTGGATCCCGTTCGGCGCCGGCGCGCACCGCTGCCTCGGAATGCACTTCGCCCTCTACGAAATGCGCGTCGTGCTCGCGACGCTGCTCCAGAAGCTCGCGCTCGAGCCCGTGCGCGAGAAGGCGACGGTGGGCCTGCGCAGCTTCGTCGTCTCCCCCCGAGGCGGCACGAGAGTGCGTGTGACACGGCTACTCGACTGAAGTCCTTCCCAAAGCATGAAACGGGGGCTCAGGTGCCCACCCCCGGCCTTCGCTTCGCGAAGTCCGCCCCTCCCAAATCGCTCTCTCCGTTCGCGATGGGAGGGGAACGTTCTGTCATCGGAGCACCTCCGGCCGTTTCATGGACGCGGGACGGGGCGCGACCGAAGTCTCGAAGAGGCCTGTCGCGCCCCCAAACAACCCCCCTGCGCTCTGTCACTCCGGAGCACCTCCGGCCGTTTCGTAGACGCGGGACGGGGCGCGACCGGAGTCTCGAAGAGGCCTGTCGCGCCCCCAAATAAACACCTTGGAGAAAACCCCTCTCCGCTGCCCGCGCGGGAGCGCGCGACCACGCAAACTCTGCCCCTGCGCCCTCAGAACGAGGCCGGATCTCCCTGCCGTCCCGGGGGGAGGCTGATCGGGGAGTGCACGCGCGACGGGCCGAGCGCGCGCGTCAGCTCGTCCATGTCCTCGCGCGTGAGGCCGGGGCTGTTCGTCCGGATCTGGCCGAGCGCGACGCCGGGATCGCCCGCGATCACCGAGTGTACACAGGCAGCATGATAGTACCGAGGCGTCACGGGGGTCATCGGGATCGCGCCCTCGTTCTCCCGGTGCAGCGCCACGCGGAGTGAGCCCTTCGCGATCACGGTGTGGCACTCTCCGCAGTGCGTCTTCGGGGACGGGGCGCGCTCGGCGTACGGGAACGTGGTGGGCTTTTGACGCGGCTCGTTCTCCGCGATGAGGCGCTCCAGCAGCGGGCGATTCGGCACCGGGAACGGGCATGTCCCGAGCGCCGCGCGCAGCGCCGAAGGGGCCTTCTTCGCGGCGCACTCGAGGTGATGCCGGTACGGAGTCGCGCCCCCGGCGGCGGGATCCATCGCCTCCTCGGCCAGGTGCAGCTCGCCTTTGAGGATGACTCCGCCGCAGGTGCGGCACCGTGCTCGTCCGCTCTTCGCCGTCTCGACGATGTGCGCCATGACTGCCTCCGAGAGCGCCCTCCGACGCCGTGCTCCCGCAGAGGGACCCGCCGGCCGGTGGCGCTCTCCTGTTCTCTGCCCCCAACTTAGCAGCCGCGGCGGCCAAAAGGACACGCCGCTTATCGGATCTTAATAGAGCTCGCAGTCGACCGGATCTTCCGAGGGATCGATGAGGCAAATATCACCGTCGCCGGCGCCGCCGTCGTACTTGTCCGCGCCGTCGCCGCCGTCGAGCGTGTCCGCGCCGTCGCCGCCGCTCAGCGTGTCGATGCCCTCTTGACCGGACAGGTTGTCGTCGCCGTCGTCGCCGAACAACGTGTCGTCGCCGGCGTCGCCGAACAGCGTGTCCGCGCCCAATCCGCCGTGCAGAAGGTCGGCCCCGAGCGCTCCGTGGATCTCGTTGTCGAGATCGTTGCCCGTCACCGTGTCGTCGCCGGCGCCCGCGAACAGGACCTCCACCGTCGCGTTGACGTCGTCCTTCTCGCCCGCCTCGCCGTCGTCCGCGCCGCCCGCCATCGTGATGACGAGGTTGCCTTTGCGAGCGCCGTAGTCGACCTTGTCCGTGCCGGCGCCGCCGTCGAAGAGGTCCGCGCCATCGGGGACGTCCTCCGTCGTGAAGAGATCGTCACCGGCCCCGCCGTGCATCGCGTCGTCGCCGTCACCGCCCATCAGATCGTCGTCGCCGTCGTCCCCGAACAGCGCGAGCGCCATCGCCGCGTGCGCGCCCCCCGCGATGCCGGTGCCGCGGAATACATCTTTTCCGGGGCCGAAGCTGAACCAGAAGGCCTCCGAATTGGCCACGTCGATGTCGGGGGCGCCGCGCTTGGACACGTCGAGGACGAGGTGCTTGTCCGCGTCCGAGCCGGCCGCCACCGTGTCGTCGTCGAGGCTGCCGCGGAGCGCGAACGCGTCCTTGCCGCCGCCCAGATCGACGGTGATGCCGCCGTCGCCGAACACCTTCGCTCCGAAGCCGCCGGTCGCCAGATCGACGATCACGAACTCGTCGGCGTCGGTGCCGTGAACCTCGATGTCCTTCGTGACGTCGGTGGTCGCATAGCTCCCGTCCGCCGCCGTGCAGTTGACGCCGTTCGCCTGGATTTTCCCGGCGACGACGCCGAGCAGGAGGCCCTTCATGCCCGTCGCGAAGGTGAGCGACAAGAGGCCCTTCGACGCGTCGAATCCGCCCTCGCAGCCCGTCGGGGCCGTGCCGAGCTCGACCTTCGAGACGTCGACGCCCGCGAACAGCTTCGGATCGACCGCGCTGCCGCCCGCGCCGCCGCCGCCTTCGGGGACGGTGGTCGTCGCGCCGCCCGCGCCGCCGGTGCCGCCCGCGGAGGAGCCACCGGTCTCGCCGCTACCCTTGGTGCAACCGACGAGCGTCATCAAACCGGCGATCGTCAAAACCCCAACACGTCGATGTCCGAGCATTTCCCCAACTCCTCACTTGTGGTGCTGAGTTTGCGAAAAGCGCGCCAACGACTCGATGTCTGAAGAGTGGCAGTCTCGGCCGGGAGAGAGGGTACAAAGCGCGAATCCCCCGCTCCTCGTGGGGGCGGGGGATCCGCTATGGGATGATCGGGAGTCGCACTCTCTGTGCTGTTCATTTCACCTCACAGCTCGCAGTCCGGGACCGGATCCGAAGCCGAGACGTCGGCCGCGTCGGAGATGCAGACGTCGCCGTCACCGAGGCCGCCGTCCTGCAGGTCGTCGCCCGCGCCGCCTTCGACGTAGTCGTCGCCGTCCTCGCCGTAGAGGAGGTCGTCGCCGCCGTCGCCGTAGAGGCTGTCCGCGCCGTCGCCGCCGTGGATCGTGTCGTCGCCCGCGCCGCCTTCGATGACCTCGTCACCTTCCGCGCCCGTGATGGTGTCGTCGCCGTCGCCGGAGGCCACCCATTCCACGTTCACGAGGTTGTCCTTCTCGGTGAGCAGTGGGTCGCCGTCGTCGTCGGTGCACTCGCCGCCCGGGGTGCCCGTGGGCGCGCCGGTCGCCGCCGCGTTCACGCACAGGGTGATCGTGAGGTCCGCGGTGCGGGCCGCGTAGCTCACCTTGTCGACGTCCGCGCCGCCGTTGATGAGGTCGTCGCCGGTGCCGGCCGCGATCGCCGGGCTGTACGCCGCGTCGTTGCCGCTCTCGATGATGGTGTCGTTGCCCGCGCCGCCGTTGAGCTCGTCGTTGTCGGGGCCGCCGTACAAGGTGTCGTCGCCCGCGCCGCCGTTGAGCTCGTCGTTGCCGTTGCCGCCGTGGAGCTCGTCCGCGTTGGCGCTGCCGGTGATCGCGTCGTCGCCGTCGCCGCCGAGCACCACCTCGACGTCGCCCTTCACGTTGGCCTTCTCGCCCGCGCCGCTGTTGCCGGTCGCGTCGCCGTCGTTCGCCGTCGCGTCGATCGTGATCGTCAGATCCGCCGTGCGGAGGCTGAAGTCCGCGGTGTCGCTGCCGTCGCCGCCGTTCAGGATCGCGCCGCAGTTCGGGAAGTCGTCCATCTTGAAGATGTCGGCGCCCGCGTTGCCGTTGAGCACGTCGCCGCCGCCCGCGGGGCAGGTCGCGTTCGGGTAGCCGTCGATCGTGTCCGCCGCGTCGCCGCCGCTGATGATGTTGACCTGATCGCTGCCGATCAGGACGTCCGCGCCGGTGCCGCCGATGAGGTTCTCGACGGTGTACGTGACGTCGTCGTTCTCGCCGCCCGCGCCGTCGTCGCCGTCCGCGCCGCTCACCGTGCCGGAGCTGATGCCGACCACCGCGAGCGCCGAGCCGCCGGCGTTGACCTTGAGCTGCGAGCTCGGGCCCACGACGATCGCGTGCAGCACGAGCTGGTTCGACTGATCGAGCGCCGCCACGACCGTGGGGGTGGTGACCGCGTTGATCTGCGCGACGACGTCCGCCGCGTCCGCCGGCGTGGCGAACGTGACCGTCTGATCCGAGCCGCCGTCCCACGAGAAGACGATGTCCTTCGCGTCGAGATCGCCCGGGTACGTGAGCGTGGAGAGATCGACCGAGCCGACCTTCATCGCGAAGGGAGGCCCGATGTCCACGGTCACGGTCGCGCTGCGGGAGCTGTAATCCATCGTGTCGTTGCCCGCGCCGCCGATGTAGACGTCCGCGCCGTCCGCGGCGGTGGCCGTCTTGAACGTGTCGTTGCCGTTGCCGCCGTTCAGCGTGTCGGCGCCGTTGCCGCCGGTGAGGGTGTCCGCGCCGTCGCCGCCGAACACGGTCAGCGCGGAGGTCATCGGGTTCAGCGTGGTGACGCCCGAGACGAAGCCGGCCGCCGAGATGGTGCCGCCCTTCGCCGAGAAGACGTCGTCGCCCGCGAGCAGCGTGATCGAGTAGTTCTCCGCGCCGAGCACGCGGACGTCCGCCTTGCTGTCGCCGGTGACGTCGAGGTACGTGTCGCCCGCGACGCTCTTGCCCATCGACCACGTGTCCTTGGCGTTCGTGCCGCGCATCATGAACGAGTCGCCGGCGCCCGCGCCGAGGTCGACCTGGATGCCCGCGCCCGAGGCGCCGGAGAAGATCGTCGAGCCGAAGGAGCCGGGCAGGAAGTCGAGGATCACCTTCTCGCCGACCGCCGCGTCGCCGTTGATCACGATCTTCTTCACGGCGACGGCGGGCACGCCCACGGTCACGAGCTGCGCGCCGGAGGAGTTCACGCACGGCCATCCGTTGACCTGGATCTTGCCGGCGGGAGCGCTGAGCATGACGGTGCTCGGGCCGCCCGAGAGGGCCAGCGTCAGCACCTGGCCTGCGCCGAAGCCGCTGGAGCCGGCGACGGAGCACGAGTTGAGCTTGGTGCCGAGATCGGATTCGGCGACGCCGAGATCTTCGAGGCCGTCGTTCCCTTGATCGGTCGGATCGACGGGTTCAGAGGGGCCACAGGCGGAGGCCGAGCTCGCCAGCAGGCCGATGAAAATTGCACGCGCACAGGTGAGCCGCTTCGCTCGAAGCATGGTGGGACTCCTTGTTGAGATGATCTCGCTTCGACCCGGCCAGGACCTTTTTTGAGCGGCCGTCCAGTGCGAGCGATGGAGTGAACGGCCGACGACCGGCCGACTTTAGTCATCCCATAGGCAATGTTCGTTCTCAGCCCAAAGCTCGCTAAAAACGCACGAAATCAAGGGGAGTTTCGCAGAACGAATCAAGATCTGGATACGAGACACGCAGTCCGGGACACCATGGTCCGGAGTGAGACAGGCTGTCTCGGGAGCGCGTCAATCGATTGACACGACCCCCCGACAACGGGGTGACACCCGCTCCGAAGGGCCGTGTCGCGCGGCGGCGGGCGAGCGCGGGAGGACCGGCGAACCGCGCCGACACACCGGGGAGCCGAGGTGTGTGGAGGTGACCTCGGGTGCGCCACGCGCGGGGCGATCGTTGGAGAAGTTCAAGCTGCGTTCCAGACCGGCGTTGCCATTCGCGGCGGTCGGATGCGAAGATGCGAGGCACCTACTTCAAGACCGGCGTTCCAATGAACCCAGGGCAACGAATCGACCGATTCATCATCGAGCGCCTGCTCGGCCGCGGCGGCATGGCCGAGGTGTACCTCGCGCGGGATACGCAGCTCGCGCGTCGCGTCGCGTTGAAGCGGCTCCGGGGCGAGCGCGACGACGCGACGTCGACGGTGCGCTTCCTGCGGGAGGCGCGGTTCGCGTCCGCGTTCCACCACCCGTGCGCGGTCACGGTCTACGACATCTTCGAGCACGAGAACCAGCCGTACATCGCGATGGAGTACGTCGAGGGCAAGACGCTCCGCGCGCTCGTCGGCGACGCGACGGTGCCCGCGGACCGGCGCATCCGGTGGCTCGTCGACGCGGCGCGGGCGCTCGGCGCGGCGCACCGCGCGGGCCTCGTCCACCGCGACGTGAAGCCGCACAACATCATGGTGACGGAGGACGGGCGCGTGAAGGTGCTCGACTTCGGCATCGCCCGCATCGATCGCGCCTCGGGCGTGGAGCTCGGCGGGGACGCGGACGACGACTCGCTGCCGGGCATCACGCAGACGGGCGCGATCGTGGGGACGCCGCTCTATTCGTCGCCGGAGCAGCTCTCGGGGCAGGCCGTCGACAGCCGTTCGGATCAGTTCTCGTGGGCGCTCACCGCGTACGAGCTTCTGTGCGGCTACCTCCCGTGGCGCCGCCGCGACGCGATGACGGTGCTCGCGCAGCTCGTGGCGGACGACGTCCCGTCGATGGGGGAGCGCCTCAAGGAGATCCTCGAGGAGTCGAGGGACACGGCGCGCCTCAGCGAGCCGGGCGCGCGCTTCAGCGACACCGGGCAGAGCGCGCCGCCTCCACCGCCGGATCCAGCGCTCTTCGAGGGCGTGCCGCTCGGCGTGGAGCCGGTGCTCGCGTGCGCGCTCTCGCGGGATCCGGACAAGCGCTTCCCGACGATCGACGACGCCGCGGACGCGCTCGAGGAGTACGCGGAGGATCCACGCAGCATCGCGGGCAACTGGCGCACGCTGCACGCGGTGTCGATGCCGCCGCTCGGCGCGCTGCCGACGCCCGCACCGTCGCCTTCGCCGCCGAAGCCGATCTCGTCGGGCGGCTCCTCGAACGCCACGCCCGGCCGCACCGGCGGCACGAAGAGCGCGCAGGACATCCTCGCGGCGCGGCTGCGATCCGGCGGTCCTCTCACCGCGCGGAAGCCGTTCGGCGCGCCTCCGACGGACGGCCTCGGCTCGTCGCCCACGCCCGCGCGCGTGACGCCGCAGCCTTCGTCGAGCAGCCCGATCCAGGCGTCCTCGGTGGTCCCGTCGCGACCCACGCAGCCGACGGGGGACGGGCACGAAGCGCTGCTGAACGCGGGGCTCCTCGACGCGCCGCCCTACGATCCGCGGGCCTCTTCGCCGACGCTGCGCGCCTCGGGCACGCCGCCGCCCTTGCCGAAGCGCGCGGCGTGGTGGCGTCGTCCCGTCACGACCGCCGCGGCCGCGGGCGTGGCGCTGCTCGGCGCGATGCTCGGCCTGTCTCGGTTGATCGAGACGGCGCCTCCCTCCTCGCGCGGCGCGACCTCCGGCGCCGCGACGCCCACCGCGGCGTCGTCGAGCGAGATCGCCCGCGTTTCGTGCGGTCCGGCGGAGGTGCGCGGCTCGATCGACGCGCCGAACGCCGCGGCGGTGCTCGGCTCGGCGGCGTGCGTTCGCCTCGCGGTGGAGCTCGGCGTGGACTGGTCCGCCGCGCCCTCGGACGCGCCGCTCCGCGTGACGATCGAGACCTCGTCCGGCCCCGTGAAGGCGACGCTCGCGCTGCGCGGGGCCGAGTCGCACGGCGAAGGACCGAAGCCGATCGACGCGATTCAAGCCGCGATGGCTCCGCTGGTCGGGGCGCTGCGGGCCCCCGCGCTCCCCGCTTCGGCGCGCGCCGCGTGGGGCGCCTCCTCGCCCGACGCGGCCTCGCGGGCGCTCCGCGAGGTGCGGCGCGTGGGCCTCTTGCTCTCGCCGGATCCGCGCGTGGAGCTCGCGCGCTGGGCCGACGCGGATCCGCACACGCCGTGGCCGTGGGTGCTCCTCGCGGGGGCCACCGTCGACGGCGATCCCACGAGCGCGCAGGGCCGCACGAAGGCGCTCCCGCTCGCGGATGCGCTGCCGCCGGAGCGCGCGGCCGTCGCCCGCGGATGGCTGTTGATGCGCGCGCCCGCGGTCGCCGGGGACGCGGCGGAGGGCCTCCGCAAGCTGCGCCGCGCCTACGCCGTCGCGCCGGACGATCCCGAGGTGCAGGCGGTGCTCGCCGCGGCGCTGTTCCGCGCGGGCCGCCCGGACGAGGCGCTGCCGGTCGCCCGCCGCCTCTTCTCGCAGCCGTCACCGGCGAGCCTCGCGTGGCTCGTCGTCGCGTCGGACACGGATCGCGATCCGCAGTGGATCGAAGAGCGAGGCCGCCTGCTCGACGCGCTCGAGGCCTGGCTCCCGGAGGCGCGCGCGTGGCCTTCGCGCGTCCGGTACGAGCTGTCCGCGGGCCACATCGACGCCGCGACGAAGAGCGTGGATCTCGGCGTCGCGCTGGGCCTCCCGTCCGCGTCGCGCTTCGGCGATCTGTCGCGCGCGTGGATCGCGCTGGAGCGGCTCGACACGGCCGCCGCGCGCAAGCTGGGCCGCCCGCTCGTGATGTCGCCGGATCCGGCCGTCTCGGACGAGGCGGTGCGCTTGCTCGTGCAGGCCTTCCTGCTCGAGGGCAAGAGCGCCGACGCCGAGACGGAGCTCGCGCGCGACATCGAGCGCCAGATCGCCCTCGGAAACGAGCCTCTGCTGGCCGCGCGCTACGCCTGGCTCCTCTCGATTTGCCGCCGCCTCGCGGAGCCGGCCCCGTCGTTCATCGAGGTCGACAAGCTCCGCGCCCTCGCAGAGAAGCTGGCCGCGCACGACGACCCCGCGTCGCTCCAGCTCGAGGCGGAGCTCGCGGCGCTCCTCATCGAGACCGGGGCCGAGAAGCCCGCCGCCGCGGAGGCGCTCCTCACGCGCGCGGGGGCGTTCGCGGCGCGCGTGGCGCAGGGCGATCGCGCGGTGCACGACGCCGTCCTCTCCGTGGCCTCCCCGCTCGAAGCCGCCGTTCGCCCCGCGCCGAAGGCGCTGGAGTGGCACCGCGCGCTCGACAAGGCCCCTTATTCGTGGCGTCTGCGGCAGATGTTCACGCTCGGCGATCTGTGCGAGCAGAGCGGGGACGCGACGTGCGCGGAGGCCTCGTTCCGCGAAGCCGCGCGCTCGCCGGGCGCGACGGACGGGCTCGAATACATCTCGGCGCGCCTCCGGCTCGCGAAGATCGTGGAGAAGAAGGGGGACGCCCCCGGCGCGGCCGCGCTGCGCGATCCCGTGACGGCGCTCGTCGCCGGCGCGGATCCGGCGGTGACGCGGCTCATCGAGCGTCGCGCGCGGTAGACGCGGCTCACATCGAGCGTCGCGCGCCCCGAAGGCCTCCTGCGGGGCGCCGCGGAGACAGCCAGTTGCTTGAATACACCCGCGCCGAGCGTGCCATGTTGTACGCTCCGGCGATGCGCGGAACCTTTTCTTTCTCGATGGTCATTCTGGGGGCGCTCCTCACCGCCGGCTGCGGAGGAGGGGATTCGAGCGGCTCGGGCGGCGGCGGCTCGGGCAGCACCACGACGGGCACCGGCGGCTCGGGCGGCGCGACGGCGACGACCGCGTCCCTCAAGATCGACACCGACAAGGGGCCGATTCAGGGCGCGCTGCTCGGCGCGACGCGGGCGTTCCTCGGCGTGCCGTTCGCGGCGCCTCCGGTGGGCGATCTCCGGTGGAAGCCGCCCGCGCCCCACGCGGCCTGGAGCGACACGCTGGACGCCTCGGTGAAGGGCCGGCCGTGCACGCAGATGGGCGGATTCAGCAACAAGGTGGATCCGAAGACGGGCGAGGACTGCCTCACGCTCAACGTGTGGACCCCCGCGTCGCCCGCGTCGGACAAGCTGCCTGTCATGGTGTGGATTCACGGCGGCGGATTCACCGTGGGCAGCGGCTCCGACGCCGCGTACGACGGACAGGCCCTCTCGGAGGCGACTGGCCACATCGTCGTGAGCGTCAATTACCGCCTCGGGCCGCTCGGCTTCCTGGCGCTCCCTGCCTTGGAGTCGGAGGACGCGGCTCACCCCTCGACCGGCGACTACGGGCTCGAAGACCAGCGCGCGGCGCTCGCGTGGGTGCAGGCGAACGCGGCGGCCCTCGGCGGGGACCCTGGAAACGTGACGATCTTCGGCGAGTCGGCCGGCGGGATCAGCGTCTGTTCACACCTCGTATCCCCGAAGTCCAAGGGCCTCTTCCAGCGCGCGATCATCGAGAGCGGGCCGTGCGACACGGGCGCGGACAAGGCGAAGGCGGAGGCGCAGGGGGCCGACTTCTTGAAGGCGCTCGGCTGCGACGCGGACCCGGATCCGGTGGCGTGCGCGCGCGCGAAGCCGGCGGAGGACGTGCTGCTCGCGCTGCCGACGTCGCTCGATTTCATCTTCGGCGGCACCAAGTGGTTCCCGGTCGTGGACGGGTGGAATCTGCCGGACGTGCCGGGGAAGCTGCTCGCGGACGGCAAGATGGAGAGCGTGCCTGTCGTGCTCGGCACCAACAAGGACGAAGGCACGCTGTTCCTGTACCTCGCGGGCACCGAAGGAAAGGTGCCGGACGACGCGGCGTTCCTCGCCTTCTCGGAGAAGCTGGTCCCGGGGCACGGCGCGGACATCGTGGCTCTCTATCCGCCGGCCACGTACGGCTCGGCGCAGGCGGCGGCGGCGGCGTCCCTCGGAGATGCGGTGTTCGTGTGCCCGGCCCGGCGCGCGGCCCGCGCGATCGCGAAGACCGGCAACCCGACGTACCTTTACCACTTCACGTACGTGCCGGACGGCGCGCTCCTCGGGGATATGGGCTCGTTCCACTCCGCGGAGGTCAAGTACGTCCTCGGCAATTCGTCGCAGCTCCTGCCGAAGCCGCTGACCGACGAGGAGCTGCCGCTCGAAGCCACGATGATGGGTTATTGGGGCCGTCACGCGGAGTCCGGCGATCCGAACGGAAAGGACGCCTTCGCGTGGCCGAAGTACGCCGAGGCCTCGGACGAGAACATCGTCCTCGACTTGACGGTCTCGAAGCAGACGGGCCTCGCGAAGGCCGAGTGCGATTTCTGGGACACCATCCCGCTCTCCATCCAGTAACTGCCAGTCAAGCGAAGAATCGGGGGGGCGGCTCCGAGGGCCGACGAGACCGCGAAAATGCTTTCGCGGAGCGTGTTTTCGTGCATTTGCGGGACCGCGGCGTGGCCGGAAGTTGAATGTCCGAGGCGCGCAGGACGGCCGCTGTTCGCCGGTTCGGATCCGTGCGATGGACCGTAGAACCGCATGAACTCCGACGGCCGGTCGACATCGCAGCAGCTTTATATCCCGACCATCCTCGTCATCGGCGCGTGCGAGGACCTGGAGGATCGTTGCCTTCAGGCCGCGGACGCGCGTGGCCTCTCGGTGAAGACGTGCTCGGTGCACGACGCGCCGCACGCGATCCCGCGCCGCCGCCCGCTCGCGGTGGTGGCGCCGAACGGCATCTCCGACCGGATGAGCCAGGATCTGGAGGCGCTCGCGCGCGAGGTGCGCAGCGTCCTCTTGCTCGTGGACCCGGACGTGAGCGCCCGCGAGATCGAGGCGATGTTCTCGGCGGCGATCGCGGCGTGCTCGGCGCGCAACGACAAGCCCTCTTCGCCGGGCGTGCTGGGCCTCGGCCGTCGCGCGGCGTCGGGCCGATACTCGATCACGGACTCGGTGGTCGAGGAGGCGCCTTTCTCGCGCCCCGGCGGCCTCCGCAGCTCCTCGGCCCCTCCCTCCGTGAGGACGCCGTTCGTCGCGCAGGGCCCGTCTTCCGTGCGATCCCCGTCGCCGCCGTCGGTGAGAGCGCCCGTCGCGCAACAAGGCCCCTCGTCCGTGAGGGCGCCCGTCGCCCAACAAGGCCCCTCCTCGGTGAGAGCGCCCGTCGCCCAACAAGGCCCCTCCTCGGTGAGAGTGCCATTCGTGGAACAAGGCCCTTCGTCCGTTCGCGGCGAGATGACGGCGCGGCAGACGCTGCCACGGGTGTCGGTGCCGGCGGGGCAGGGGGGTGAATCGGCGCCTGCGCCGCGCGCGCCTGGCATCGTGTCCACGCGCCCGGCCCCGCTGTCGCCTCCGCGTCCTGCAACAGGAATATCGCGCCCCACGCCGGTGTCCGTGTCGGGGCCCGCTGCATTGGCGATGTCGCGGCCCACGCCAGTGTCGATGTCACGTCCCACGCCGGTGTCGATGTCGCGTCCAACCGCGGTGTCGTCAGCGCCAGTTCGGACTGCCACGCTCCCATCGATGGAGGCGGTCGCCTCCCGCGCGACGCCGGTTCCAGGGCCGGTGTCCACGGCTCCGCCCAGCGCCGACAGCGATCCTCCCCGCTCGGTCTCGGGCATTCCGGAGCGCCTCACGGAGCCGCCGACCTCCGGCACGCAATCCATCGAACGCCCTTCCTTCGCCGCGATCCGCAGCGTCTTCGGCGCACGCTGACTACCGCTCTCCAAGAGTGCGTGAGGCGAACAGCCTCGCGCGCCGCCCAATAAGGCCACATAGACGCGGGCCGGGGACGCCCAAAAAAAAACGCCACCTCTCCCGCGCCCCCCAAAAAAGACTTTGATGAAAGGGAGAGGTTACTTCGCGAGCTCGCGGTCGATCAGCGCCTTGAACTTCGCGATCGGCTGGGCGCCGACGAGCTTGTAGCCGTTGACGAAGAACGTGGGGGTTCCCTTCGCGCCTACCTCGGCGGCGAGCTTCACGTCCTGGTCAATCTCGGATTGGTGGCTCTTCACCGCGAGCGCCGTCTTCACCTTCGCCGCGTTCAGGCCGAGCTCCGCGCCGTAACGGCGGAGATCCGCGTCCTCCAGCTCCTTCGAGTGCTTGAACAAGAGGTCGTGCGCCGCCCAGAAACCCGCGTCTCCCTTCTGCGCGCGGGCCTCCATCGCGAGCTGCGCGGCCGGGTTCGCGCGCTTGTGGAACTCCAGCGGCTCGTTCTTCCACACGACTCGGAGCTTGTCGCCGTACGTCTCCTGCAGCTCCTTGATCGTCGGCTCCACCTTGCCGCAGAAAGGACACTGGAAGTCGGAGAACATCACCAGCGTGATCTTCGCGTTCGCGTTGCCACGCACCGGCGAGCTGCCCACCGGAACGTCGTAGTGCTTGGTGTCGTCCTCGGCCTCTTTGGCGGTCGGGTTGCGGGCCTTGTTCTCCTGCGAGAGCTTCGCATACACGCGATCCGCAGGCGTCCCCGCGGCGATCGCGCGCTCGGCCGAGGCGAGCTCCGCGTCGATCAGCGCGACCAGCTTGTCGAGCGGATTGGCACCCTGGAACACCGTGCCGTTCACGTAGCTGTGCGGCGTGCCCGTCACGCCGACCGCCTTCGCCTCCGCCACGTCGGCGTCCACCTTCGCCGCGACCGCCGGATCCTGCAGCATCGCGCGGAAACGCGTCACGTCCACGCCCGCCGCCGTCGCCCAGCGCTCGTAGCTGTCACCGTTGAGGTTCTTCTGGTCCGCGAAGGCCGCGTCGTGGAACTTCCAGAACGCGGTCGACCCGCCGAGCTGGAACACCGCCTCTCCGGCGATCGCCGCGGCGCGCGCGTTCGTGTGCAAGCTCGGAATGGGGTTGTGCTTCCAGACGATGCGCAGCTTGTCGGGGCCGTATTTCTCCTTCGCCTGCGCCAGCGTGCCGTTGAATTTCTGGCAATAGGGGCACTCGAAATCTTCGAATACGACCAGTGTGACCGGGGCCGCGCGCTTGCCCCACATCGGGTCTCGCGAGCTCACCGGGACGCTGGCGTCCGAGTCGCTCCAGGTGTTCTCCGCCGCGGCGCGGGCCTGGGCTGCCGCCGCCTCTCGACGGGAGCGCGCGCTCAAATAAGCCGCTACCCCGCCGCCGATCGCGGCGAACAGGACGATCACGCCGATGACGACGCCGACGATGACGCCCGTCGCGCTCCCCGATCCGGCCGGTCGAGCGGGCGCGAACCCCGCCGGAGGGCCGCCGAACGGTCCGCCGAAGTTGCCGGGAGGCCCGCCGTACGGCCCACCGGGAGGCGGCCCGCCGAAACCACCGGGCGGTCCACCGAAGTTGCCGGGCGGCCCGCCGAAACCACCCGGAGGCGGCCCGCCGAATCCGCCGGGAGGGCCACCGAAGCCACCCGGAGGCGGTCCACCGAAGTTGCCCGGAGGCCCGCCGAAACCGCCCGGAGGCGGCCCCCCGTAGTTGCCGGGAGGCCCGCCGTACGGTCCGCCCGGAGGCGGTCCACCTTGCGGATTGGCACCCATCGGCGCGTCTTGCGGAGGACCGAAGCCCATCCCGGGCGGCGGATCGTAGGGAGACGCGATCCGCTGACCGCCCTGCGATCCAGCCTCGTTCGAGGCGGCGGGCACGGTCTGAGGCGCGGACGGATCCGAGGGCGGCTGGTTCATCGGGGCTCGACTCTCCGGGTGGAAGGCGCGCAATCTACCAACCACCGGCCGCCGAGCGCACGCGTTTTCAGCCCGGCCAGCGCGAGATGCTGCCGAGGTTGTGCACGTCCGTGCGCCCCGCGCTCCGCAACATGCCCGCGGCCGCGCCGCTCCGCATCCCGGACGCACAATAGAGGACCACCGGCTTGTCCTTCGGGATCTCCTTCGATCGCGCGGAGAATTCCTGAACAGGGATGTTGATGGCGCCCTTCACATGGCCGGACGCGAACTCCCCCGGACTCCGCACGTCGACCAGGGTGGCGCCGTCCGCGACCAGCGTCTTGGCCTCTTCTCCGCTGACGAGAGGGCCCCCCGCCATTCGCCGCAGCAGGTAGAGCGCGACGAAGATGCCGAGAGCCAGAAGGATATACTGGAGTCGATCCATGGGAGTCGGAGCCGCCTTTCGTGACGGCCGACCGATTAGCACGTATCGGGCCAGAAGTGGGGTCGGCGGCGCGGAGCGGGCTCCGGAACGCGCCTGCGGCGATCACGGAGTCACCGGGCGACCGCGGCGTGACACCGATTGAACGGGGCGCTGAAACGCGGTGTTTCACGCGGGGAGGGCGTGTATCCTGTCTCCATGCTGACCCTCAACGGCGCCTACCACACGAGCTTCGGGACGCTCTCGCTCACGCAGTCCGGCACGTCCGTCAAAGGCAGTTACACGCACGAAGACGGCCGCCTCGAAGGCGTCCTCGACGGGCACGTGCTCCGCGGGACATGGACGCAATCCCCACCAGGAAAGCGCGGTCCGATGGAGCTCCGGTTCGACGATTTCGGCAACTGCTTCCAGGGCAACTGGCGTCTTGAGGGCGCGACGGACTGGCAAGGTCCCTGGGACGGGACGCGCACCACGCTGCTCCCGCGGGAGGTCGGCGGCAGCCCCGGCGCCTGGAACAGCCGCGCGGACGGGCCGCTCCTGTCAGGGCCGCTGGTCGGGGAGGTCGGCGAGCGCGACGTCCGCATCTGGGTGCAGTCCCGCAAGCCGTCGCCGCTCACGATCACGGTGAAGGGGCCCGGCGGCTTCGTGAAGAAGCGGACGATCGCGCCCGCGTGGTTCGACTGGATGTGCGGCGTCTTCGTGGTGGACGGGCTCTCTCCGGCGACGTCCTACGATTACGAGATCGAGGGAGAGGGCGGCTCCACAGGCACGCTCCGCTTCCGCACGGCGCCTCCGGTCGACGCGCATCGCGCGAAGATCGCCTTCGGATCGTGCTTCTGGAACTGGCCGGATCCCAACCTCGATATCTTCAATTCGATCGGCGCGGAGGATCCGGATCTCTTCGTGATGCTCGGCGACAACTGCTATTTCGTCGGCGACGACACGCTGAGCGAGCACACGATGATGATGTCGCAGCTGCGGCACCGGAACAACGCGACGTTCCGGGAGCTGGTGGCGCGGACGCCGACGGTCGCCGTGTGGGACGATCACGACTTCGGGCCGAACGACTGCGACGGCGACTTCCCCGGCAAGCCGCTCGCGTACTCGGCCTTCCAGCGGATGTGGGCCAATCGCACGTACGGAACGCCCACGATCGCCGGCATTTTCTCGCGCGTGCGGTGCGGCCCGGTGGACGTGTTCCTCCTCGACGAGCGGTACTACCGCGGGACGGAGGGCAACAACGTGCTCGGCGCCGCGCAGCTCGCGTGGCTCGCGGACGAGCTCGCGCGGAGCTACGCGCCGATCAAGATGATCGCGTCGTCGTCGCAGATGCTCGCGCACACGGCGGTGAAGAAGGGCTGGGATTGCTGGCGAAAGGACGGGCCGCACGAGCTGGAGAGGGTGATGTCGCTCATCGAGTCGCACGAGATCCGCGGCGTCGTGATCGTGAGCGGCGATCTCCACATGTCGAACCTGCTGCACGAGGCGGGGCGCCCGCTCGCGGACGGCCGGCGCGGCCCGGAATTCTGGGAGCTGACGACGAGCCCGCTCGCGAACGATCCGTGGAAGGAGAGCATCGCGGGCGATCCGGCGATGGTGCGCGAGGTGATCGATCGCACGACGTACGGCGTGCTCGACGTGGATCTCGATCGCGCGGGCGCGGAGGTGTGCCTGATCCTGCGCGATCACAAGGGCGGCACGATCTTCGAGCAGCCGATCCCGTTCGCGGATCTTCGCGTGCGCTAGAGCACCGCTCCGTTTCACGGAACGGCGCTCTCGCTTTTTTCCCAAGTAAGGGGACGCCTCGCGTCCCCTCTCGCCCAGGCGAAGCCCGGTCGATTCACCCCTGGAGGCGGGCTCGCTCGCGAGCCCTTGCGCGCCACCCCGTTCCACAGAACGGCGCGGCGCTCTGCAAGGCCGAGGTTGGCGATCGGGCCTTCCGCACGTATCCTGCCGCCCGCATGCAGGTCTACCCGACGCGCACGGCCGCTCACCTCGCGATCGCCTCGGTGGCGGTGACCGCGATCGGCCTCGTCGCGGAGAGCCCCGCGATCGTCGGGTGGGGCGGCGGCATCCTCCTCGCGGTGGTGGTGGCGCGCGCCGTCACGCTCGTGTCCGTCGCGCGCATCCGCGCCGCCGGCTTCGAGATGCTGTGGACCGGGCCGAAGCGCGTGATCCGCGGCGTCCGCGGCGGCGCGATCGAGCTGGAGGCGGAGGTGCGCAACCGCGACAGCCGCGCGGCCCGCTACGTGAAGCTCCGCGCGATCGCCTCGACGCAGCTCGACGTGAGGCTGTCGCCGCCGGCCGGTGAGGTCGCGGCGAACGGCAAGCTGCGCGTGAAGGTGATCGTGCGGACGCCGCGCGTGGGGCAGCACGGCGTGCACGGGCTCGCGCTGGAGGTGCACGGCGCGCCGGGCCTCTTCGAGGTGCCGCTCACGTTCGCGAACCCGTACGGCATCGAGGTCTTGCCGCGGCCGCTCGCGACGTACGCGATGGTGCCGCGCGGCGGTCGATCGCGCCTCACCGCCGCGGTGGGACGGCCCGGTCGCGCGCGCGGCGACGGCAACGATCTGCGGGAGCTGCGCGAGCACCAGCCCGGCGATCCGTTCCGCCGCATCGCATGGAAAGCCAGCGCGCGCCGAGGAATGCTGCTCGTCCGCGATTTCGAGCGGGAGGAGCGCGACGTCGTGTGGGTCGTGCTCGACGTGTCGGTGGAGCTGTGGGCCGGACCGGTCGGCCGCGCGCCGCTCGACCACATGATCGACGAGGCCGCGGCCGTCGCGCAGCGCCACCTCGCGCGCGGCGATCGCGTGGGCCTCTTCCTCTACGCGACGACCGCGCGCGTCGTGCTGCCGCCGGAGGACGGGCCGGCGCAGGGATCGAAGATCGCGCACGCGCTCATCGTCGGCACCGCGAACCACGATTTCGATCGCAGCGATCTCGACGAGTCCGACGTGGCGGTGCGCGTGATCGAGCACCTTCGCCCGCTGGATCCGAAGGGCCTCGGCGACGTGCGGCGCGGCGATCTCGACAGGCTCGCGGCGCGGGCGGATCAGGTGCGATCGCGCGCCCCGTTCGCGGCCGCGGCGCCGGCCGGTCGCACCCCGCGCGAGAAGACGCTGCGGCGGTACCTCGCGGCGTACGGCATCGACTCGCCGCCGCGCTCGGAGACGCTGCGCGCCGGGAGCCCCGCGCTGTTCGAGGTGCTCTCGCAGATCGAGCGGACGAAGCCGCACGCGACGCTGATCCACGTGATCGGTCAGCCGCCGGAGGAGCCGCAGCAGAAGCGCCTCGGTGAAGCGGTGCGCCGCCTCGGGCGGCACGGGGCCTCGGTGACGTGGTCGTTCCCCGAGGTCATCGAGAGCGTGAAGGGCCCGTGGGACGATCCGAACAAGTCGCCCGCGACCGCGGAGATGCCGGACCTCGGCGAGGACATCGCGCCGCCGCCGCCGAAGGCCTCGGATTTCCCGGTCGTCGCGCCGATCGCGTCGGAGGCGATCGCGGCGCGCATCCGCGTGGCGCAGCAGCGCCGGGAGACGTCGCTGCGCAAGCTCGGCATCCGGGTCGTCCACGCGAGGAAGTCGCCGCGCGCGATGCCGGCCGCCGCGGAGCCCGAGACTGCCACTTCCGGGGGCGCAGACACGGAGTCTCCGACCGGGGGAGACACGGCCTCTTCGGCCGATAAAATCGCTGTATGACGGCACCTGCCCCCAAGAAGCGCTTCGGCCAGAACTTCCTCACGGAGCCTCGCACCGCCCGCGCGATCGCGGAGGCCGCGACCACGCCGGAGGGAGGCACGGTGATCGAGATCGGCCCCGGGACAGGCGCCTTGACCGCTCCGCTCCTGGACCGCGCGAAGGTGGTCGCGATCGAGCGGGATCCGGACCTGATCCCGGTGCTCCAGGAGAAGTTCGCGGAGCCGATCGCGTCCGGCCGACTGACGTTGATCGAGGCGGACGCGACGGCGATCGACTGGCCACCTCTCTTCGGCGAAGGGCCGCGGCCTCACACGCTCGCGGGCAACGTGCCTTATCTCATCACGGGTCGGCTCGTGGAGATCGCGACGTCGCACGCGGAGCACCTCGAAGCGGTCGTGTTCATGGTGCAGAAGGAGGTCGCGGATCGTCTCGCGGCGGCCCCCGGCAGCAAGGAATACGGCGCGCTCACGGTGTTTACACAGGCTGCATTCCGGGTGGAGCGGCTCATGGTGGTGCGCGCGGGCTCGTTCTTCCCGCGGCCGGAGGTGGACTCCGCGGTGGTGCGCCTCACGCCCGAGCGGCCGCGCCGCGCCGAGGAGACGGAGGCGTTCCGCGCCGCGGTGAAGGCCGCCTTCGGGATGCGCCGCAAGACGCTGCGCAACGCGTGGCGCGGGCTCAACGGCTGGTCCGATGAAGAGATCGCGTCGCGCGCCGCCGCCGCCGGCATCTCGCTGGACGCGCGCGGGGAGACGCTGAGCGTCGATCAGTTCGCCGCGATGACGACCCCGCGCCCGTGACGGAGCGCGCTCGGCGTCGCCGCGCTGGAAGCGTCGCGCGACCTCGGATAGACCGCGCGCATGCCTTCGAAAGACGCGTGCCCGTGCGGATCCGGCAAGCCGTACAAGGCGTGCTGCGAGCCGTTCCACCGCGGCAAGGGTGAGCCGCCGGACGCGGAGGCGCTGATGCGCTCGCGGTTCTCGGCCTTCGCGAAGAAGGAGGCCGACTACTTGATCCGCACGCTCCATCCGGATCACGAGGACCGCGCGATCGACGAGGCGATCCTGCGGAAGCAGCTGCGCGCGTCCGCGAGCGAGTTTCGCTACGCGGGCCTCGCGATCCTCGACGTCGCGCCGCCGGACGAAGAGGGCGTCGCGCGCGTGCTGTTCTTCGCGCGCATCTTTCAAGGCAGCGCCGAGCGCTCGTTCGTGGAGCTGTCCGACTTCGCGCGCGACGAGAGCGGCTGGCGTTACCTGCGCGGCGAGAACCTCGCGACCTCGGCGATCAAAGGCGATCCGACGTCGCTGCGCATCGACACGTTCCGCGCGCTGCGCGCCGCACGTCGAAGGTGAGCAGGGCAGGGGGCGAGACGAATTCGAGGTGCGGCTCGGGGGAGGGGACGGGGCGAGCCGTGACGCGTACGAGGGGTTTCCTCCCCGACGCGACGTTCCCCGCGGCCCCGAAAGAGAGACGACGAAACGCGGATCGCTACTTCGCGGAGCTCGCCAGGATCCGCGCGAAATCGAGGCCCGTGAGGACGCCCGCGAGCTTGCGATCCTCCATCACGAAGACGCGGCGCGTGCTCGTCTCGTACGCGTGCGCGGCGGCGCGGAAGACCGGCGTGCGGCCGTTCTGCGAGAGCATCGCGTAGCTCATCACCTCTTCGACCTTCGTGCTCGTCGAGCGATCGCGGGCCTTCAGGGCCTCCGTCTTCGTGAAGACGCCGACGGGGTGATCGTGATCGTCGACGACCGCGAGGCCGCTCATGTGCGCGCGATCGAGGCGAGCCGCCGCCTCTGCGAGCGACGCGCTCATCGGCACGGTGTGCACCGGCGTCGTCATCAGCTCGAAGATCGGGGTCCCGATGCGCTTCTCGCGGATCGCGACGAGCACCTCCTCGGTGCTGAAGACGCCCGCGATCGCGCCGTCGCGCTGCACGAAGACGCGGTGGATGTGTTTGTCGACGAGGGTGCGCGCCGCGCTCTCCACGGGCGTGTCCTCGACCACGGTGATGATGCCCGCGTGCATGTGCTGCCCCACGGGCTCGTTCGGCAGCTCCAGCGCCTGCACGCCCGCGAGCGACGCAGGTTGGAGCCGCCCCACACGGAGGAGATCCGTGTCGGAGAGGACGCCGAGCGCGCGACCGTCCTTGTCGATCACCGGGACGCACGAGACGCGCCGGTCGAGGAACATGCGGTACGCGACGTCGAGCGAGGTCTCCGGGGTCACGGAGACGACAGGGCTGGTCATCAAAAGAGAGACCGTCATCGCGGAGGGGTTCATGGCCCGCGCATCAGGCAAGAGCCCCGCCACGCGGCGATCCGCGAATTCATTCAGCGTCGCGCCGCGCCCTCCGCAAGCCGCGCGTGATCGCGAACCGATTGCAGCGAGGTCAGACCGCGCGCACCTGGCGGCGGTACCCCACGCGATGGAGCGCGTCGTCGATGACGGCGTCGCGCGCCTTCGGATCGCCTTCCGCTTCCGGCACCATCACGAGGCGGTGCGCGAGGACCGCGTGCGCGACGCCCCGCAGATCATCCGGCGTGACGAACGCGCGGCCGCCGATCACCGCCGCCGCCTTCGCCGCTTGCACGAGGCCCAGCGTCGCGCGCGGCGAGGCGCCCAGCATGACGCGGGCGTGCGTGCGCGTGAAGCTCGTGAGGCCGACGGCGTACTCGTAGAGATCGTCTTCGACGTGCACGCGCCGCGACACGCCCTGCATCATGTGGAGGTCCTGCACGGAGAGGATCGCGGCGGCCTTCGGCGGCTCCGCGTTGTGCGCGCGCAGCATCTGCACCTCGTCCTTCACGAGCGGGTACGTGAGCGGCACGCGCACGAGGAAGCGGTCGATCTGCGCCTCGGGGAGCGGATACGTGCCTTCGAGATCGATCGGGTTCTGCGTCGCGAGCACCATGAACGGCGCCGGCAGCTCGAAGCGATCGCCCTCGATCGTGACCTGCCGCTCCTGCATCGCCTCGAGCAGCGCGGACTGCGTCTTCGCGGGGGCGCGGTTGATCTCGTCCGCGAGCACGATGTTCGCGAAGATCGGACCCGGGCGCAGCGTGAACGTACCGTCCTTCGGGGTGAGCACGTACGTGCCGGTGATGTCGGCCGGCAGGAGATCCGGCGTGAACTGGATGCGGCGAACGCTCGCGCCGAGGCCGGCCGCGAACGCCTTCACGAGCGTCGTCTTCGCGACGCCGGGCACGCCTTCGAGGAGCACGTGCCCCTGCGCGAGCAGCGCCGTGAGCATGAGGTCGATCGTGCGCGGGTTGCCGATGTAGACCTTGGTGACCTCGGTCCGCAGCGCGTTCAGTCGCTCCTTCGCCGATGTGATCTCGTCGCCGATGGCGGCCTGCATCCGGAACAACTCCTTGGGAAGCGCGAAGCCCGGACGTCGCCGAGCCCTCTCACGAGGCCGGGAGCATGCCCGGGGCTGCCCGTCCTGAAAAGCGCAAACGTGCGCACCCCCGACGCCGGAGCGTCACGCGGTGGCCGGCTCCGTCGTCGTGCGCGCGTGCTCAGGCTGGCAGGCCGCGATCGCGCGGCGCACGACGTCCGCGGATTCGACCAGGGCGCGCGGCGGGATCTTCGGCCGTTGCCCCGTCGTGAGGAGCGTCTCCATGCGGCTCATCAGATCGACGGCGCGACGGAGATCTTCGACGAGGGCCGCGTCCGCGATCGACGCCATGAGCCGCACGAGCACGTCCGGCGCGGGCTCCGCCTCCAGCCCGAAGCGGTGCGTGACCGTCTCGAACAGCGCGCTCTTCAGCTCCAGCAAGACGAGCCCGCGCGCCGACGAAGGCGCGGCCAGCATCGCGAAGCGCCCCGCGGCGCCGCCCTGCGCGATCAGCGGCACGCGGCGAGCGTAGCGGGGCAGCGGGCTCTTGTACGTGCGCGCGGCCGCCCGCATCGCCCACATCGCGGCGATCGCGAGGATCACCACCGCGAGCGTGACGTGCATCCACGGGGGAAAGCCGTTGTTGCGCGCGTCCGCGAGCGCCTCCGCGATCGACGAGACCGCGGAGTCGAGCTCCTTGCGCATCGTCGTCTCGCCGCCGAACGCGCCGCGCTCTTCGAAGCGGTTCGCGACGATGAAGAGGCGACCCTTGCGGAGCATCGCGCCGTCGTCGTCCACGAGGTACCGCACGAGGCCCGCCGCGAACGCGCGGTTGCCCGGGTACCGGAGCATCTGGTTCATCAGCGCGGACGGATCGCCCATCGCGAAGAGGCGCCCCTTGCCGACCTGACCGGCCACCGCGATGACCACGTCGGGCTCACCGATCGCCTTGATTTGAAGGACCGGCGAGAGGTTCGGGTGGATGAGGCCGGTCGGGTGGTTCGTGACGAGCTTCTGCACGTTCGAGACGACGGGGTGCGGCCCCGTGCTGCGGCCGGCCACGATGTCGGTGACGGGCTCCGCGATCGCGAGCGCCGGGCGATTGCGCAGCGACTGCGCCGGCCGCGACGGCGGACCCGTGCGATCGATGTGGAAGCGCCTCAAGGTCTCGTCCCCGCGACCGTAGTCATCCACGATGGCAAGGCGACCCCCGGCCTTCATGAAGGCCGCGGTCTCGTCGGCATCCATCCCTTGCAACGGGTGGAGCGCGAGCACGCCGTCCTCGGGCTTCACCTGATCCCAGTCGATGACGGCGAGCGGCACCACGCGGGCGTTGCCCAGCTCCGCGCGCGCGATGTCGAGGAGCTCCGAACAGCCCTCCCACGAGGTGTTGCCGACGTCGAAGGCGGCGGCTCGCGCCGGCTTCGGAGTGCTGAAAAGGACGAGGATCGCCGTGAGGACGACGAGGAGCGTCCGCGCTGTGCGCTGCGTCACGCGGCGGAGCATATCAGCTCTGCCGCCTCCGACGATTTTCGCCATCGCCCCTTCGTGCGGGAGCGTCTCAAGTTGATGCTCCGCCAAAGCTTGACCGCGATAGGCACGTTGCTAAAGTCGCTTTGTATAGGCAAATGGCCCCGATCTTGGCGGGGCGCGCAGTCGGAAGATCCGGTCACGCAGGCCACCGAGGAACGAACATGCTGCCCCCCTTCATCATCGAGCAGATTCGGCAGCGCGAGCAGCGGGAACGCGAGCGTCGAGACCAGAACCAGCCCCGGTTGGAGCTGCCCCTCGAACGGCTTCCGCCGCTTCGCCGCCCGGCCCCAGATACGCAGGACGACGACGACAAGAACCGCGGTGTGATCATCCTCGATCTCGGTATCTGACACGTCGCCACGTTCGGCCCGCACCCCGGGCTGACTGCGTCCGCGGCGAGCCTCTCGCTGCCCCGTCCCAGCTTCGTTCCTTCCCCCCACGCGAAGAATCCGCGCGCTCCGCGAGAGCGATGAAGAGCGCACCGACCGGAGCGACCGCGTCCGGGGTTCCCGCCATGGATGAGAGAGCAGCGCGGCTCGTGCATTGGGCGCGTTGACGGAGCCCGCGAAGTCCGGTATAGCGCTGCGCCTCTTTTCAGCGGTTCCCTTTCATCGAGGATTTTCGGCATGGCCGTTCACATCCGCCTCGCGCGAGCGGGCACGAACAAGACCCCCTTCTATCGCATCGTCGTCGCCGATCAGCGCAGCCCGCGCGGTGGCCGGTTCATCGATCGCGTCGGCACGTACGACCCGCGCCGCCCCGAGCTTCGTCTCGACATCGCGAAGGTCGACCAGTGGCTGAAGCGCGGCGCGCTTCCGACGCACACGGTGGCCCTCCTCCTCAAGCAGCAGCGCCTCGCGGTCGCGGCTGCCGCGGCCCAGTAAAGGCTCATGGCCTCCCCGCTCTCCGAGCTGGTCAGCCTCGTCGCCCGCTCCCTGGTCGATTTCCCCGAGCGCGTCGTCGTCCGCGAGACGGAAGGCGACCGTAACCCGCGCATCGAGCTGCAGGTCGCTCGCGAGGACATCGGCAAGGTGATCGGGAAGGACGGCCGCACGGCGCAGTCGATCCGCACGCTCTTGCACGCCGCCGCGAACAAAGCCGGCAAGCGTGCGTTCCTCGACATCGTCGACTGATCACGCCCGCGGACGCCCCCACGCAGAGCGCCTCTCTTGACCAAACGCGCCCCCCAGACGAAGCCCGAGCCGCGCGGCACCACCGCCGAGGCGGAGGCTCGTCCGTGGATCGCGGTCGCAGAGATCGCGCGCCCGCACGGTGTCCGCGGCGAGCTTCGCCTGCGCATCTACAGCGGCGATCCGACCTTGCTCGAGCGAAGGCCGCCGATCCGGCTGCGCGACGCGGAGGGGAAGGTGACCGACGCGCGCATCGCGGCGGCGCGGCACGCGGACAAAGCGCTGCTCGTGCAGCTCGAAGGCGTCGCGGATCGGAACGCCGCGGAGCTCATGCGGGGCAAAGAGATCCTCGTCGAGCGGGCCGAATTCGCGCCGCTCGAAGAAGGGGAGTTCTACGCGTGCGACGTCGAGGGCGCGCGCGCGGAGATGGTGTCGGGGGAGCTCGTCGGCACCGTGACGGGCCTCGGCTCGTACCCGACGTGCGACGTGCTGCTCATCGATCGCGGCGGATCGCGCATCGAGGTTCCGATCCTCCCGCAGTTCGTGGAGTCGATCGACACGGCCGAGAAGCTCGTGAAGCTCGTCTCGCTCGAGGGGCTGACCTGACGCTCCGCGGCCGCGCGCGCTCATGAGGATCGACGTCGTCACGCTCTTCCCGGAGATGTTCGAGCCGTTCCTGGCGACGAGCATCACGGGGCGCGCGATCTCGTGCGGATCGCTGACGGTCGGGTTGAAGCAGCTCCGCGAGCACGGGCTCGGCAAGCACCGCGCGGTGGACGACACGCCGTACGGGGGCGGCTCCGGCATGGTGATGCGCGTCGACTGCATCGTGGAGGCGCTGGAGGCGATCGACGCGTCCCTCCTCGGCGACGGCGGCGCGGAGCCTCCGCCCGCGCACCGGGTCCTCCTCACGCCGCAGGGCGCGCGGCTCGATCAGCGGAAGGTGATCGCGCTCGCTTCCCGACCGCGGCTCGCGCTGATTTGCGGGCGCTACGAAGGGTTCGACGATCGGGTGGGGCGCTTCGTCGACGAGGAGGTGTCGCTCGGCGATTTCGTCCTCGCGGGCGGAGAGGTCGCGGCGATGGCCATCATCGACGCGATCGCGCGGCTCTTGCCCGGCGCGGTCGGCAACGCCGCGAGCCTCGTCTCGGAGTCGCACAGCCCCGAGATGGATGGCCTCCTGGAGTATCCGCAGTTCACGCGGCCGGCGGTGTTCCGCGGGCTCGGCGTGCCCGACGTGCTGACGAGCGGCGACCACGGCAAGATCGCCGTTTACCGCAAAAACGAAGCCGAAAAACGCACCGCCGAGCGGCGGCCGGACCTGCTGCGCCGCGCGCGAGACGCCGGCGACGGCGGAGCGGAGGGCGGGACTTGAGCCTCTCGATCGTGCTCGTTCATCACCCGGTCCTCGATCGCGACGGCAAGACCGTCACGACGGCGATCACGAACCTCGATCTGCACGACATGGCCCGCAGCGCGCGCTCGTTCGGGCTCGCGGCGATGTACGTGGTGCACCCGATCGAGGCGCAGCGGCAGCTCGCGGAGAGCATCCGCGCGCACTGGGTGACCGGCACCGGCAAGCGGCGGATCCCGGATCGCGCGGAGGCGATGAGCGTGCTGCGCGTCGTGCCCGCGCTGGAGGACGTGTACGCGGAGCTCGGAGGCGCCGCGGGGCGCGCGGGCGTCGAGGTGTGGACCACCGCCGCGAAGGCCGGCTCCGGCGACGTGACGCGCTTCCCGGAGGCCAAGGAGCGCCTCGCCGCCGCGACGAAGCCGATCGCGCTCCTGTTCGGCACGGGGTGGGGGCTCGCGCGCGAATTGATCAGCGACGCGGACGTGCGCGTGGAGCCGATCCGGGCCGCGGGGCCGACCGGGTACAACCACCTCAGCGTGCGCGCGGCGTGTGCGATCTCGCTGGATCGGCTGCTCGGCGAGCGCTGACGTCGCGCGGATCAGCGCCAGTTGCCGATGCCGACGCTGAAGCTCTCGTAGCGCGGCGCGATGTCGACCGACGCCTGCAGCGTGTACGTGATCTCCGGGACGAGGCCCCAGAACGTCGTCGTGAGCACGCGGAGATCGGCGCCGAACGTGAAGTGCTGACGGCCCACGCCGAGCGTCGCGCTCTCGTCCGCGAGCTTGAGGCGGCGCGGCTCGTAGTAGCTGCCGAAGCGCGTGTGCACGCGGTTGGGGATCGGCTCCGTCTCGATCCCGAAGCGCGGCGAGAAGTTGATGTCGCTGCCGGAGGAGCCGATGAACGAGCCCGCGGGCGCGCTCCCGGGCGGCAAACCTTGACCGAGGAAACCTTCGAGGCCGACGCCGCGCGGGACGTTGCCCGTCACGAGCAGCTCCGCCGTCACGAGCAGCATCTCGCGCGGCCAGTTCCAGTACCTCGCGACGCGCTCCTTCTGTAGCTGCGCGGCCGTCTTCTCGAACGTGCGACGATCGTCCTCCGCCTCGCGGGCGCGGGCCTCCTCGTGCTCCTTCGCGCGCAGCCTCCGCTCCGACGCGTCGCTGATCCCCGCGAGCTCGAGCGCGCGCGCGGCCTCTCGACGCTTGCGCTCGATCGCCTGCAGCGCGGACAGCTCGGCCTCCTGATCGTGCGGGTTGATCCACCGCGGGTTCAGCGGGCGCGGACCGACTTGCACCGCGAGGCCCACCTCCAGCTCCCACGGCCACACGACGTGATCCGGCAGCACGAGGCCGCCCGCGCGGCGAAGGCCGTTGTCATCGACGCGGAGCTGCGGCGACCCGAGCTCGCCGGCCTCGACGGGCATGCGGAACGTCGCGCCGAAGCGGAAGCTCTTCCAATCCGGCCGCACGAGGAAGCCGAATTCGGGCGCGACGCCGAGCATCGTGAACTGCGCGTCCGGCGTCTGCAGGAACATGCCGCCGATGCGCGCGCCGCCGCCGAGCATGAGCTGCCCGCCGAGGAACGACCACGCGGCGAGCACGTGCGCGCGGCCGATGTTGACGTCCGTGCGCACGCCTCCGGAGCGGAGCGTGTACCGCTGCGCCTCCGCGATGAAGCCCGCGCCGAACGGCCCGAGCTGAAGGAGACCGCCCGCGGCGAGGTAGATGAAATCGGTGTACGCCTGATCGATCTTGCCGCTGTTGTCGAAGTCGGCGCGCTCCACCAAGACGAGCGGCAACGACAGCGACACGGCCGCGTCGAGCTCGGTCCATTTCGTGGAAGACGAGTCGCGGAGCGCCGGCGAGGAGGCGTTCGACACGAACCCCGAGATGCCGTCCGCCACGCCCGCGTACGCGCCGCCGATGCCGATCACCCGGATCGGCGCGAGCGACGCGCCCTGGAAGAAATCGAGCGAGTAACGATTGGTCGCGATGGTGTCGGCGCGCGCCGGAGCCGCTGCGATGGCCACCGCCGCGCCGAGGCCGATCGCGGCGATCCGCGCGCGCCGCCGCACCGAAAGGCCGAGCCGCCGGGTCGCGTCGAGGACGTCGCCGCGCGGTCTCTGCGCGCGGTCGCCTCGTTTTCCAGGGGCGTGGGCTGCTCCGTTCATCGAAAGGCCGGCGCCGGCCTCGCGGCGCACGGCTCGTGGTGATAGCACTGCGCCGGGCGCCCCGGAAGCGCGGCGCACACCATGGCAGAATCGCCCCGTTCCCCCGAGCCGTCAGCCACCGACGAGGCGCCTCCCGAGCAGGCAGCCCCCCGCGCGACGTCCGCGAGCCGGACCCCGCTGCCCGTCGAGCGCACCCCGGCGCAGGCGCGCGGACGCCGGATCGCCTTCATTTTGTACTACATCGCGGCCGCCTACGTGGCCGGGGTGGGCAGCGTCCAGGTGTTCATGCAGGCGTTCCAGCGCCGGGAGGCGCCGGAGCTCGGCATCGTGACGTGCGCGGACGGGCTCGCGCGGCTCTCGGCGGCGGTGGACCGGGCTCGGCGCGCGGCTTCGCTGACGGACGGGGAGGACGCGGCGCTCCTCGACTTCCGGAGGGCCCTCACCCCGGAGTGGGACGACCGCGACCACATCGAGGATCTCTGCCGGCCGTCCGCCTCCTCCATGGCCGCCCTCGACGCCATCGAACAGCTCCGCTATGCGGAGGAGCACGCCGTGAGGCGCGAAGCGGCGGAGCTTGCGCCCTTGCGCCGGCGGGTGCAGGGCATCGTCCCGGCAGAGGCGACCCGCCCCGGGCCATCGCCGGCCGTCACCGTCCCTCGCACCGATCCGAAAAGTCCTTGAACCGCCGCAACGGCGGTCCCGAAAAAGCAAAGATGACATCGCTGCCTTCTGCGACCCAGAGCGTCCCAAACCCCGAGCCTTTGCCCGCCGGAAAGGCCGCGTCCGAAAAGAAACCCGCCGAGGGCGCCGAGGCGCCGCCGCCCACGTTCGACGTGCTGCACCTGTCCCACGACGTGCGCCTCACGCTCGCCGAGATGGGCTACGTGCACCCGACGCCGGTCCAGGTCGCCGTGTTCGAGCCGGCGAAGCGCGGGAAGGATCTCGTCGTCCAGGCGCGCACGGGCACCGGCAAGACCGCGGCGTTCGGCCTGCCGATCGTCGACCACATCGTGAAGCGGTCGGTCGACAAGGTGCAGGTGCTCGCGCTGACGCCCACGCGCGAGCTCGCGCTCCAGGTCGGCGCGGAGATCGAGCGGCTCGGCAAGCGACGCGGGATCAAGGTGACCGCGATCTACGGCGGCGCGCCGATGCAGAAGCAGATCGACGCGATCGCCGGGGGCGCGCAGGTCATCTCCGGCACGCCCGGCCGCGTGCTCGATCACCTGCGGCGCGGCACGCTCGATCCGCGCGGCATCCGCCTCGTCGTGCTGGACGAGTCCGACGAGATGCTCTCGATGGGCTTCGAGCGCGAGCTGAACGCGATCCTCGAGTACCTCCCCGCCGAGCGGCAGACGCTGCTGTTCTCCGCGACGCTGCCGCCCGACATCGAGCGCATCGCGCGCAACAAGCTGCGATCGCCCGAGTTCGTCACGCTGAGCGGCGATCACGTCGGCGCGCTGTCCATCCACCACTACGTGTACATGGTCAGCTCCGACAAGACGACCGCGCTGCTGCGCATGATCGAGGTCGAGAACCCCGAGAGCGCGATCGTCTTCTGCAACACGCGCGACGAGACCGAGCGCGTCGCCGGAGCGCTGCAGCGGCAGGGCTTCGAGGCGGACTGGCTCAACGGCGATCTCGATCAAGGCGAGCGCGAGAAGGTGATGGCCGCGACGCGCGAGGGGCGCATCCGGTTCCTCGTCGCTACCGACGTCGCGGCGCGCGGGATCGACATCTCGCACCTCACGCACGTCATCAACTTCGACTTCCCGCAGGACGCGGAGTCGTACGTGCACCGCACCGGCCGCACCGGTCGCGCGGGCCGCACCGGCACGGCGATCGCGCTCGTGACGCCGCAGGACATCGGGCAGCTCTACCTGCTCCGGCTCACGTACAAGATCCGGCCGATCGAGAAGCAGATCCCGTCCGACAGCGAGCTGAAGACGCGCGCCGAGACCGATCTGGTCGCGATGTTCGCGGAGGGCTACAGCAAGAAGGCCGTGCACCCGGACGATCTCTCGCTCGCGCGCCGGCTCCTCACGCACGACAACGCGGAGGTGATCCTCGCGGGGCTGCTGCGCGATCACCTGGGCGCGCGGCCGACCGCACGCGAAGAGGCGAGCGCGAATCGCCGCGCCGCGAAGCCTCGTCCGGCCGAGCCGGCGCGTGAGGCGACGCCGCCCGTCACCGCGAAGACGACGCCGCGCGAAGGGCGCAACGACGCGCGTCCGGCGCCCGAGGCGCGTCCCGCTCCGGAGGCGCGCGCCGCTGCTCCGGCGGCGACGCCCGCGGCTCCGGCCGTTCGTCCTGTGGTCGTGACGGAGAGCGAGACGCCGCCCTCCGGCGGCCGCGTGCTGGTGCTCGAAGAGCAGGCGACGGGGCAGCTCACCGCGGTCCCGGCGGAGCAGACGCGGCCCCTCGACGCGCAGGTGACCGCGCGCCGTGACACGCCGGTCGCCGCCGAGATCGTGATGCCCGTCCGCGATGCGGAGGAGTCGCCGATCCCGATCTCCGCGATCGAGCCGACGCTGCCTCTCGGCGTCGCGCCGGTCGCCGCGGCGCCGTCTTCGGAGGTCGAGCCTTCGGTCACGCCCGTCGCGAGCGAGCCTCGTCCGGTCGCGAGCGAGCCTCGTCCGATCGAGGGGCGCTACGGGCGCCGCGATGATCGCCGCGGTGAGCGCGGTCGCCGCAGCCGGGATCGCGACGCGCGTCCCCCGCGTGATTTCGCCGATCGCAACGGCCCCCGCTCCGATTTCAGCGACGCCGCCCGAGAGCGCGCCGCCGCCGAGCGCCCGCTGGATCGCGCGCGCGTCGCCGGCGAGGGAGCGAGGACCTTCGTTCGCCACGCGGATTTCGCCAACTGGCAGCCGCCGGAGGAGGAGGGCGACGACGAGCCGATCTGGGGCGACACGCGCGACGCTCGGCCGCAGCGCCGGCCGATCATGGCGTCGCACCAGGCGCAGGGCCCGGTCGCGACGGAAGAGGCCCCCGCGGCGGAGCCGACCGAGCTGCTGCTGCCCGGCGAGACGGTGGAGCTCCACGTGAGCGTGGGGCGTCGCGACGGCGCGCGCGCCTCGGATCTCGTGCGCATCCTGGAGCGCGCGGGCCTCGCGAAAGAGAGCGTGCAGCGCGTCCGCGTGCGCGAGCGTCACGCGTTCCTGACCGTCCGCAAGGACGACGAGGAGCGCGCGCTCGCCGCCCTCAACGGCCAGACGATCGCGGGTCGTGTGGTCGCCGCCGAGCGCGCCCGCGAACGCAACGCGCCGCCCGAAGGCACGCCCGATCAGGGCTCCGGCGGCGACGAGCCCGCGGGCTGATCGCACGAACGAACCCGGGGCGCTGCGCGGTCCTTCACCGAGCGGCGCTCCGGGTTTCGCTTTTTGTGGCCCCGCGACGGACGCGGCTACGCGCCGCGCTTCAGATCGCCGACGCCGCGCGGATCACGGCGACGCGCCCACTCCGCGAGCGTGATGCCCACCGCGACGGTGAGCGGGAACGAGTGGTTGATCCCGTACATCGGGATCGACGCGATCGCTCGGCACTCCCCGAGCATCGACTCCGGGATGCCGAAGTCCTCGCTGCCGAACAGGAACACCATGTCGTCGGGCAGCTCCGTGGTCCACAGGGGACCCGTCGCGTGGTCGCGCTCCACGCCGATGATCGGCCGTCCGCGCACGCGCTCGAGGAACGACGCCTCGTCCGGGCACTCCACGATCGTCTCGTACTTCTGCATCCCCATCGCGGCCTTCTCGTAGAAGGGCTCCGTCCCGATGAGGAAGATCTCCTTCACCAGGAACGAGTGCGCGACGCGGATGATCGCGCCGATGTTGAACGGGTTCTTCGCGCGCACCACCGCGATCGACATGCTCGTGCGCAGCGTCGACAGCTCGGCGCGGATGTCTTCGACAGGCAGTCCGAAAGGGCTGATCTTCACGGCGGACGAACGCGCTCAGTCGAGGTCGCGGTGCTCTTCGTACGTCGGATAAATCGGCCCCTCTTTGAGGTTCACCGTCACGGTGCTGCCGTCCTCGCGCTTGAGCTCCAGGTTGATGCCGTCGACGGGCACGGCGTTGAGCGCGCTGCGCACCTCACCCGACGACATGCTCGAGACCTTCTTGCCGTTGATGCTGAGGATCTCCTCGTATTTCTCGATGCCGGCGCGCTCCGCGGGGCTGCCCGGCGCGAAGCGCGTGATGAAGGCCGCGTCGTTGCGCAGCTCGAACCAGAAGCCGAGGCCGTACATCGGGTGCGCGGGCTCGAACGCGATCGTGATCTCGCCGCCGCCGTTCAGCTCCGTGCGGTACTTGCCTTCGATCAGCTCGTCCGGCGAAGGGATCGCGAAGTCCTTCACGCCGATCGGCGCGTCGTTGATCGGGCTCGAATCCCACAGCTCCAGGCGCATCTTCGCGCCCTTCGGGATCTCCCAGTTGCCGTGCGGACCGTCGGGCCACGTGGGCGTCAGCGTGTCGCTCTGCACGGTCGTCCGGAACAGCTCGGCGCCGTTCACGATGAGCTTCGCGTACGGATCCGGAAGGCTCCCGAGCACCTGATCCCACTGCCGACCGTCGCGCGTCTTCTCCGGCACGCGGGCGCTCACGACGCGGATCCAGTGCATCGTGTCGGGCGGTCCCGGGTCGAGGATGGCGTCCTTCGGCGCGACCTTCAGGCGCGTGCCGATCTCCGGAAAGACGGCGGGGCAGCCGGTCATGAAGACGGCGACGAGGGCGGCGAGGGCGAGGAGTCGCGAGCGCATCGGCGCCGACTCTACCGCGAGCTAGCACTGCCGTGCAGTTTCCATTACCAAAGGCGCCATGGAAGCCCCTCCGATCGTCCCCACCTCCGCCCTCGGTTCCTATGTCGGCAAGCGCGTCACGCTGCGCGGCTGGCTGTACGCACGGAGATCGAGCGGCAAGATCCACTTCATCGAGCTGCGCGACGGCTTCGGGATCGCGTCGTGCGTGGCCGGCAAGAAGGACATCTCTCCCGAGGAATTCGAGGCCGCCGACAAGGTCTCGCAGGAGAGCGCGATCGAGGTCACGGGCGACGTCAAGGAGCACCCGAAGAAGCCCGGCGTGTACGAGGTGGTGCTCGCCTCGTTCAAGCTGCTCACGGCCACCGCGGGCGAGTACCCGATCTCGCCGAAGGAGCACGGCACCGACTTCCTGATGGACCACCGCCACCTCTGGCTGCGGTCGCGCCGGCAGCACGCGATCATGCGCGTGCGCCACACGATCATCTCGGCGATCCGCGACTACTTCGACGACGGCGGCTTCACGCTCGTCGACGCGCCGGTCTTCACGCCGAACGCCTGCGAGGGGACGAGCACGCTCTTCGAGACCGACTACCACGGCGAGAAGGCGTACCTCACGCAGTCGGGACAGCTCTACATGGAGGCCGCGGCCGCCGCGTTCGGGAAGGCGTACTGCTTCGGCCCCACGTTCCGCGCCGAGAAATCGAAGACGCGCCGCCACCTCGCCGAGTTCTGGATGGTCGAGCCCGAGGTCGCGTTCATGGATCTCGACGGCGACATGGAGCTCGCGCAAGGCCTCCTCTGCGCGATCGTGGATCGCGTGCTCGACAAGCGCCGCGAGGAGCTGAAGATCATCGAGCGCGACGTCTCCAAGCTGGAGAACGTGAAGGCCCCGTTCCCGCGCATCCACTACGACGAGGCCGTGAAGATCCTCAACGAGCACCGCGCGCAGAAGCGCGAAGAGGGCAAGGCGAAGCACGACGCGGAGCTCGCCGCGACGCCGGATTTCCCGTGGGGCGAAGACTTCGGCGCCGAGGACGAGACGGTGATCTCGAACCGCTACGACCGGCCGGTGATGGTCCACCACTACCCGTCGGAGGTGAAGGCGTTCTACATGAAGCGCGATCTCACCGATCCGCGCGGCGTCGCGTGCTGCGTCGACGTGCTCGCCCCGGAGGGGTACGGCGAGATCATCGGGGGCGGTCAGCGCGAGGACGATCTCGACACGCTGCTCAAGGCGATCGAGCACCACAAACTGCCGATGAGCGCGTTCGAGTGGTACCTCGATCTGCGGCGCTACGGCTCGTTCCCGCACGCGGGCTTCGGCCTCGGCGTGGAGCGTAGCGTGGCCTGGATCTGCGGGCTGTCGCACGTTCGCGAGACGATCCCGTTCCCGCGCATGATGAACCGCCTCGCGCCCTGAATCGGCGCAAGCGACGCGGCGCGACGCGGCGCGCGCGGGCGGATCGATTTCGCGAAACCTCCGCGCCGCCCGCGGGTGCGTGCGTTGCAACAAGACGAAGCGAGATGTGCTGCTAACCTACCGCTCAGGAGTTTCGCATGGCTCGGCTTCTCACGTTCATCTCCAACCGTCCGGATGTGGGGGTACGCGCGATCGACCAGGAGCGGCGGCACCTCGAGGTTCGCGTGAAGCGCGACGTCACGCCGGGCTGGGGCATCGGCTTCTACCAAGCCGGAGAGATCCTGCTGAAGCGGCGGCCGATTGACGATCGCCCCGTCATCGATCTGGCGCAGATCACGCACGACATCCGGGCCGACATCCTCCTCCTGCACGTGCGCAACGGGACCGTCGGCGCGCCGCGCACGGAGAACACGCACCCGTTCCGCTACCGCCAGTGGCTCTTCGCGCAGACGGGCACGGTGGAGTCCTTCACGCAGGTCCGCGGCCGCACGCTGGAGTCGCTGCCCGCGTTCCTCGCGCGCGACGTGAAGGGCGACACGGACAGCGAGCTCATCTTCCACCTGTTCCTCTCGTTCCTCCACGACATGGGTCACCTCGATCGCCCCGCGATCGACGCGTCGAGCGCGCGCAGCGCCCTGTCCGCGAGCGTCGCCTTGGTCGATCGTCTGTGCGCGGAGCAAGGCGCGCCGCCCGCCAACCTGAACCTCGTCGTCACGTGCCCGGACTACGTGGTCGCGCTGCACGGAGGGGCGCGGATGGCGTATCGCGTGTACGCCGGACGCCACGAGATGGAGCGCCTGCTCTCGGACGGCGGCCTCACCAAAGCTCGCCCGCCCGAGGAGTCGCGGAGCCGCCTCACGGTGCTCGCCTCCGATTTCGACGACGACCAGGTGCCGCCTGGATGGACCTCGGTGCCGGAGCGTGCGATCGTGACGCTCACCCGCACCGATGACCCTCAGGTCGAGACCTTCTGATTCCCTCAAAACCGGCCTGATCTTCGGCCTTCTCGTCGCGTCGTCCGCGCTCGGATGCGGCCCGTCCGGGCCCGCGCTGTTCCCCACCGGAGAAGACGGCGGCCGCGGCGCTCGCCGGCCCGACGGCGTCGTCATCGATCCCGAGAGCGCTCCGCCCGCCGCGCGCGATCGTGCGCCCGCGGAGGACGGCATGGTGACGCTCCGCTCGCCGCTCGGGACCGAGGTCGCGGTGGAGACGGTGCGCGAGCTGTTCCGCCGCGTCGTCGCGCGCAACATGGAGGGCCTGTCGGACCTGTTCACCTCCAATGCGCAGCCGCTGACGAGCGTGCCGGGCGGCTACGGGATGCCCGACAAAGTGTGGGACTGGTGGCTCCAGCGCAGCCGCCGGCTCGACTACACGAAGCTCTCCGGCGAGGTCCTCTTCCGCGAGGGCGACATCGAGATCTTCCGCGCGACCGACGCGATGGAGGCGCCCCCGCACCCGGCCATTCGCACGGAGTCGCTGGACGAGAGCGACGTGATCCTCCGCGTGACGATGCTCGCAGGGACGAACGGCACGGATCGCTACTTCGGCGATCAGATCGTCTTCTGGCTGCGGCGCGACGGCGACACGTACAAGATCTACCGTCAGATCGAGGACTTTCAGCTCCAGTAGCGGCCCCCGCCGATCTCGCCTTCACGAGGAGAGCAAGCATGTCACGGCTCAAGATCGCATTCGTTGCCTCGGGGGGCGCGGCGCGCGGCCTCGCTCACCTCGGCGTGCTCAAGGCCTGCGAGGAGCTCGGGATCCATCCGGAGATCTACGTCGGCACCGGCACGGGCGCGCTCGTCGGGGCGACGTACGGCCAGGACATCCCGCTGGACGTGCTGCTCGACGCGTACCGCCTCCCGTGGCGGCGCCGGCACTCGGGCCCGCGCATGCACGTGACCACGTTCCTCGGCATGCCGAGCTTCCGCGATCTGCTGGATCCGAGCTACCTGCTCTCCGGCGCGTTCTCGCTCGAAAAGCTGGAGAAGTACGCGGAGCGCACGCTGCCCATCAACGACTTCTCGAAGCTGCCGCAGCAGGTGTTCATCACGGCCGTCGACATCGACTCGGCGCAGCGCGTGGTGTTCGGCCCCGGCTACGAAGAGGGCGTGTCGATCAGCCGCGCGGTCGCGGCGGCGCAGTGCGTGCCCGGCGTCTTCCGGCCGTTCCGCATCGGCGATCGGTACTACGTGAGCGGGGAGGTCGCGAAGACGCTCTCCGCCGACGTCGCGATCGCCGCGGGCGCCGACGTCATCATCATCTCGAACGTGTACCGCCCCGAGAACGTGGAGAGCGGCGGCGTCGCGCGCGGCGGCCCGTTCGGCGTGATCCGCCAGTCGATGAACATCCTCTTCAGCGAGAAAGAGCGCCGCGGCGTCGAGCTCTACGCGAAGCTCCACCCCAACATCGTCTTCCTCGACGTGGCGCCGGACGTGGGCCAGTTCGGCTACGCGAACCGCTTCGCGGCGAGGCCCCTCGTGCTGCGCGGCTACCGGCAGGGGCTCCGCGTGCTCGCGGAGGCGAAGGAGCGCGGCGTGTTCGAGCGCGCGCCCTCCCTCAACCTGCGGATGAACTGAGGCCCGCGGCGGGGCCGAAACGGGCAGGGGGGCGTCCGGGGCACGTTGCCGTGTCTTGCGCGAATTGATAGCTTCTTTCATCGGCCGCGAGAACGTTCGTCGCGGCCGCAAGGGAGCGCTCCTCGTCATGTCCACGCCGCTCACGAGCCCGAAAGATCGCGCGCCGGCCCGCGTGGGGCAGGTGCTGCGCGGCAAGTGGCGGCTCGACGAGCTGCTCGCGGTCGGCGGGATGGCCAGCGTCTTCGCGGCCACGCACCGCAACGGCAAGCGCGGCGCGGTGAAGCTCCTGCACTACGAGCTCACGCTCAACGAGGAGCAGAAGAGCCGCTTCCTCCGCGAGGGATACGTCGCGAACAAGGTCGATCACGAGGGCGCGGTGAGCGTGCTCGACGACGACGTGTGCGAGGACGGCACGACCTTCCTCGTGATGGAGCTGCTCGAAGGGCAGACCGTCGACGCGGTGCTGCGATCCCGCAAATCGAAGACGTTCGGCCTCGGGGAGACGCTGCGCGTCGCGGATCGGCTGCTCGACGTGCTCGCGGCGGCGCACGACAAGGGCATCATCCACCGCGACATCAAGCCCGAGAACATCTTCCTCACGAAGGACGGCAAGCTGAAGGTGCTCGACTTCGGCATCGCGCGGCTCCGCGAGCAGCACGCCTCCGCGGACGCGACGCGCGCGGGCGATCTCCTCGGCACGCCGAGCTTCATGCCGCCGGAGCAGGCGCGCGGTGACGCCGACCTCGTCGATCCGCGCAGCGACGTGTGGAGCGTCGGCGCGACGATGTTCCGCTTGCTGACGGGCCGCACGGTGCACCAGGCCGAGTCGATCAACCGCGTGCTCTTCGCGGCGATGACGACGCCCGCCCCGCCGATCGCCCGCGTCCTTCCGTCGATCCCGGGGCCGCTCGCCGGGTTGGTGGATCGCGCGCTCGCGTTCGAGCCGAAGGATCGCTGGCCCGACGCGCGGAGCATGCGCGCGATGCTCCAGCAGTACGCGGCGTCCGCGGGCGTGCGGCTCGACGGCCCGGTGCCGGCGACGCCCGAAGAGGCGCGCGCGCGCCCCACGACGCTCGCGCTGGAGACGTCGGGCTCGCAGCCGATGGATCCGTACGCGCCCGCGCTGACGCCGCCGCCCCGGCCGATGCCGCCGACGCCGACCTCGAGCCGGTACGCGCCGCCTCCGCCGCCGGCGCCGCTCCCGCAGATCGCAGCGCCGCCTTCGCCGTACGCGCCGCCTCCGCTTTCGCCGTACGCGCCGCCTCCGCCAGCGCCGTTCGCGGCCGCGCCGCAGCCGATGCCGATGGCGCAGGCCCCGACGCCGCACCCGTACGCTCCGCCAGCGCCGCCTGCACCGCTTCTCTCGGCGCCGAGCGGCGCGTACCCGGTGGCGACGCCCGTCCCTCCGTCGCCGCCGCCCGCGACGCCGACGTTCTCGACGGCGGTTCCCGTGGTGGTGCCGCCGATGGATCCGCGCGGGGAGCCTTCGTTCACGGGCCTCCACGCCGCGCCGAAGACGAAGCCGCTCGGCCTCTTCGTGGTGCTCGGCTCGGCGGCGGTGCTCGCGGCGCTCGTCGCGGTGCTGTTCCTGCGCGGCGGCGGCAGCGAGGCGGCCGCCCCGGCGATGTCCGGCGCGTCCAGCGTCCCGACGTCTCCTTCGCCTGCGAATACGGCCGCGCCCTCGGCGAGCGCGACGGCGCCCACGGCCCCGACGGAGTCTCCATCCGCGACCGCATCGGCGACGAATACGGCAAGTGAACAGCCCGCCGTTCCGCCCCCCGCGACGGCGGAGACGCCGCCCGCGGCGAAATCCGCGGCCCCCTCGGCCCCGACCACCTCCGCGACCGCCGGCAAGA
Source organism: Polyangiaceae bacterium (assembly GCA_046351455.1). Lineage (GTDB taxonomy): Bacteria > Myxococcota_A > Polyangia > Polyangiales > Polyangiaceae > JADJRH01. The sequence continues at coordinate 147,604 of JAXLYM010000005.1, read as the reverse complement.
AGAGCGGACCCACCCCACCGAAGACGGACCCTTTCAGCTCTCGCAAGTGGTGAGCTCATGGCGCCTTTCCTCGCCCGTCGTGTCCGGTCCTCCCTCGTCGCGGCGTCCGCGGCGCTTCTCTCCCTGGCGAGCACTGGCTGCGGCCTGTTGCTCGGGATTCAGGACGTCCAGGAGATCGGCGCCGGCGGAGGCGGCACGGGCGGCACCGGCGGCGCGACCAGCGTCACCACCACCAGCGAGACCTGCACCCCGAAGACGTGCGACACGGCCGGATGGCAGTGCGGAACCGGCGACAACGGCTGCAACGAGCCCTTGAACTGCGGCCTCTGCGACGCCGGCAGCGGCTGCAACAACGAGACGCACACCTGCGCTCCGCTCCCCCCAGAGTGCCAGTCTGCAGGGTGGCAGTGCGGCTCCGGCACGGACTCGAACGGCACGCCGATCGAGTGCGGCGCCTGCCCCGACGGCTACTCCTGCACCGACGCGCATCAGTGCGTGTGCGGCGCCGGTTCGTGCCAGGGCATCGGCTGGGCGTGCGGCTCCGGCACCGATATCTGCGGCAACGCGCTCGATTGTGGCATGTGCGGGGCCGGCTACACGTGCAACGGCCACAAGTGCGACTGCGTGGCGGACACCTGCGACTCCCTCGGTTGGCAGTGCGGCGCGGGCACGGACCACTGCGGAAACGCCGTCAATTGCCCGGACTGCGGCGCCGGGACGACCTGCAACGCGAACCACCAGTGCGTCAATCAGGCCACGTGTCAGGCCGCAGGGTGGGAGTGCGGCGCGGGCACGTACAACGGCCAGGCCATCGACTGCGGCGGATGCCCCGCCGGGTACGCTTGCAACGGCCACACGTGCGACTGTGTGGCCGACTCGTGTGGTGACCTCTCCTGGCAGTGCGGCGGCGGCACGGACCACTGCGGCAATCCCATCGACTGCGGCGGCTGCGCGGCCGGCTATTCGTGCGGCGGCCACTCCTGCGTGTGCGATCCGGATTCTTGCGGATCCATCGGCTGGGCGTGCGGCGACGGCACCGATCACTGCGGCGCCTACCTCAACTGCGGCGGCTGCGCGGCGGGGTACGCGTGCAACGGAAACCACGGCTGCGACTGCGTGGCCGACTCGTGCGGCGGCCTCGGGTGGCAGTGCGGAACAGGCACCGACCACTGCGGCAATCCGGTCGACTGCGGCGGCTGCCAGGCCGGCTACGCCTGCGACGGGAACCATCAGTGCCAGTGCGTCCCCCAGAATCCGTGCAACGCCTTCTACAGCTGCGGCCCTCTCCCCGACGGCTGCGGCGGCGCCGTCGATTGCGGCAACTGTGAGCTCTGGTGCGGATATCCCGCCGGCTGCTTCGGCGGAACGTGCGGCTGCTGACCGACTCCATGCCTCGCTCCAAGGTGCTCCCTCTGGCTCTCCCGAAAACGCCCCGTTCGTTCGTCCGCGCAGCGTGCCTGTTCGCGGCCCTCGCGTGGACCACCGCCTCCGCGGCCGGCCCCTCCAAGCAAGACGTCGCGAAGGCAGACAAGCTGTTTCGTGACGCGAAGATGCTGATGGGGCAAAACAAGTTCGCGGAGGCGTGCCCCAAGCTCGAAGAGAGCCAGTCGCTCGACCCGGCCCCCGGCACCAAATACCAGCTCGCCGTCTGTTACGAGAACACGGGCCGCCCCGCGACGGCGCTCGCGTACTACGTGGAGATCGCGGATCTCGCGAAGACGGCCGGCTACAAGGACAAAGAGAAGGTCGCGCGCGACAAGGCCGAGGCGCTCGAGCCGCGCGTCCCCCGCATCGTCATCGAGGTGCCGGCCACGGCGCCCTCCGGCATGACGATCCGCCGCGACGGCAACGCCGTGGAGCCGTCGCAGTACAACCGGCCGATCCTCGTGGATCCGGGCTCGATCACGGTGGAGGCGGAGGCCCCCGGGAAGAAGCCTTTCCGTTCGACGGTGGTCGTTCAAGGGGAGGGGACGCGCGTCACGGTGCCAGTCCGACTCCAGTCCATCGAGGAGGAGATCAAGCACGACGAGGCGCCGCCTCCGCCGCCTCCGGGCCTCGGCGCGCAGCGGATCGCGGGGATCGCGGTGGGCGCCGTCGGACTCGGGGGCGTGGCGCTCGGCTCGGTGTTCGGCCTTCAGGCGAAGTCCGCGTACGACAAGGCGATGGGCGATCCGTCCCTGTGCCCGACGAAGACTGCCTGTTATCCCGAGGGCAAGAAGCTCGTCGACACGGCCCAATCCGACGCGATGATCTCCACGATCGCCTTCGCCGCGGGCGGCGTCGCGCTGGCCGGCGGAATCATCCTCATCTTGACCGGCGCCCCGAAACCGCAGACGCCCGCGTCCGACTCGGCGCCGCCGATTGCCACGTTGGTGCCGGTCGTGACCCCGGGGTTCACCGGAGTCACGGCGACTGGCCACTTCTGATCGCGATCAGCGGAAGAAGTCGCGCACGCGGGCCGCGCGCTCGCGCATCAGGAGAGGGATCTTCCACGCGCGGAGGATCTTCCCGATCTGCGCGTCCGCGAGGAGATTCCCGAGCTCCACGAGCGATTTGTCGTACGGGAGCCAGAAGAAATCCGGGGCCTCGACGCCGTCGATGACGAACGTCTTCGGGCGCGTGAACGTCGCGAGCGCGTGCTGGCTGTTCGCGACGCCGAAGCCCGTCTCGCGCGTGCCGCTCCACGGAAGGAACGGCACCGCGCCCGTGAAGGCGTGGTTGTTCACGATGACGACGCCCACGTTGAGCTTGTCCGCGATGCGCTTCGCCCGCGCCTCGTCGCGCGTCCAGATCGAGGCCCCGAGGCCGTAGCGCGAGGCGTTCACGTGGTGGATCGCGTCGGCCACGCCGTCCACGCGCACGATCGCGAGCACGGGGCCGAACGTCTCGTCGCGCACCACCTCCATGTCCTGCGTGCAGCGATCGAGGAGCGTCGGCAGGTACGTGAGGCCGACGGGGCCGCGCGCGCCGCCGCACACGAGCGAGGCGCCCTTCGCGAGCGCGTCCTTCACGTGCGCCTCGACGACGCCGAGCTGCTGCGCGTTCTGCAGCGGCGCCACGTCCACCTCGCCCGCGCCCGTGCGGAGCTTGCGCCACGCCCGCGCGAGCCGCTCCATCAGCTCGTCCGCGATCGCGCGATCGACGTACGCGATCTCGATCGCGCCGCACGCCTGGCCCGCGTTCGAGAGCGCCCACATCGTGAGGCCCGCGACCGTGCGATCCAGATCCGCGTCGGGGAGCACGATCGCCGCATCTTTCCCGCCCATTTCGACGCTCGACGGGATGCCCTTCTCCGCGCACTTCACGCGGACGGCGTTGCCCGCCTTCACCGAGCCGGTGAACACGCACGCGTCGATGCCGGCGTCCACGAGCGCGCTGCCGACCGCGCCGTCGCCCTGCACGACGGTCGCGAGGCCCGCGGGCAGCTCGCGCGCGATCTGCTCCACGAACCACGCGCTGGATCGCGGCGAACGCTCGCTCGGCTTCAGCACGAGGCCGTTGCCCGAGAGGAGCGCCGGCAGCACCGAGCGGTACAGGCCCGCGACCGGGAAGTTCCACGGCGCGATGACGCCGATCACGCCGCGCGGCACGAGCGCGATGCTCGCCTTCTTCTTCGGGAACGCCATCGGATTGAGGCCGACGGAGTTGGGCCCGAGGTGCTCCTTGAGCAGCTTCGTCCACGCGCCCACGGCGTCGAGCGGGCCGAGCGCCTCGTTGAAGATGCCCTCCGCGTCGCACTTTCCGACCTCGTCGCGGGCGAGCGCGATGACCTCGTCGCGGTCGCGCAGCATGCGCTTCGCCGCGCGCGTGATGGCCTCGGCGCGCTCGGCGAGCGGCATCTCCGCCCAGCCCGGCTGCGCGTTTCGCGAGCGCGCGACGACGTCCTTGAGCGACGCGATCGGCGTCGCGCGGACCGCTTGCAGCGGCCGGAGATCGTTCGGCGACACGTTGCGGATCTCGGCGCCGTTCGCCTGCGCGACGGCGTGACCGTTCGGGGTGCGGGAGGTGAGCTCGGTCGACATCGCCCGCTGCATTAGCAGAAATGCGCGCCCGCGAGAGAGCGCCCGCGCCCGCAAATTTCTGCGCGCGAAGCGCCGTTCCACGATCCGGATCCTCGGCGTTTCGGCCGCGAATCCATCTTCGCGCGCGCGGCGGGATCTTCGCGCTCACACGCCGCGCGACGAAGCGCTCGAAAGCGGCGCGATCCACGTGCCGCGCCCGAAGCGGTCGTGCTACGCGAGGAGGCCGGAGCCCGAACGTGCATCTCGACGTCCTCCCCTCCTCACCAGCCGCAACCAAGCTCCCCGTCGTTCAGGACACGCCCGCGCCTGCGCCTGTCGCAGCCGCGCCCGCGCCGTCCCCGGAGCTCGACATCCCGATCCCCGAGCGCTCCTCGCTGTCGCCGAGCGCGCACCGCGCGGCCCTCGCGCTCGCCGAGGCGATCCTCCCCGGATCCGCGCGCATCCCGCAGGCGGACGAGCGCACGCTGCTGCGAGCGGAGGCGCTCGTGCGGCTGTTCCACCCCGCGGCGATGATGCCGATCGGCGTGGCCGCGCGGCTGCTCGACGGGGCCGCGGTGCTCGCGACGGGGCGCCGCTTCCACAAGCTCGATCACGCGCGCCAGCAAGCGCTCCTGCGCGACTGGACGACGAGCCCGATCCTGCGCGCGCCGCTGCACGGTCTGTCGTCGCTGCTCAAGTTCGCCCACTTCGACGCGAAGCACGTGTACGAGGCGCAGGGCGGCCGCTTCAAATCCGTCACGAACGTCGAGCGCCCGCGGCATTTCTCGCAGATCCACCGCGCGGCCACGTGGGAGGGCGAGGACGTCGTCGAGTGCGACGTCGTCGTCATCGGCACCGGCGCGGGCGGCGCGGTCGTCGGACGCGAGCTCGCGGAGCGCGGCCACGCGGTCGTCTTCGTCGAGGAGGGCGAGCACTACACGCGCGAGGCCTTCAACGGCAGCGCGACGCGCGCGCACGGCGTCTTCTACCGCAACGTGATGGTGATGGGGAACGCGCCGTTCCCCACGTTCATCGGCCGCATGCTCGGCGGCTCCACCGCGGTGAACGGCGCGACGAGCCTGCGCACGCCGCCGTGGGTCCTCGACGGCTGGTGCGAGTCGCTCGGCACGGACGAATTCTCGCGCGAGGCGATGAGCCCGCTGTTCGAGCGCGTGGAGAGCGTGCTGCAAGTCGGCGTCCCCGAGCGCCGCCACATCGGCCCGATCGGCGACATCTTCCAGCGCGGCTGCGACACCTTCGGGTGGAGCCACGGCCCGATCCCGCGCAACGCGGTCGGCTGCGAGGGCGGCGGCTTCTGCGATTTCGGCTGCTCCACCGGCGCGAAGCGATCGACGGAGATCTCGTATTTGCCAGGCGCTCTCAACCGCGGCGCGCTCGCGTTCACGGGCCTCCGCTGCGATCGCGTCGTCGTCGAGAAGGGCCGCGCCGTCGGCGTCGAAGGCGTCGCCTCGAACGGCCGTCGCATCACGGTGCGGGGCCGCGCGGTCGTGATGGCGGCGGGCGCGTTCCCCACGCCGGCCTTCCTGCTCAAGCACGGCCTCTGCAATTCGAGCGGTCAGGTCGGCCGCAACCTCACGCTGCACCCGAGCGGCGGCCTGCTCGGCATCTTCGACGAGCGCATCGATCCGGAGCGCTACATCCCGCAGGCGTACCTCTGCGACGAGTTCTTGAAGGACGGCATGCTCCTCAGCGCGGCGATGCCCGACCTCAACATCGGCGCGGTGATGATCCCGCACACGGGCCGCAAGCTGATGGACGCGATGGACGCGCTCCCGCACACCGCGGGCGTGGCGATCGTGGTGCGCGACGCGACGGCGAACGGCCGCGTCTACCGCGACGTCGGCGACAAGGCGGTCGTCACGTACAACATGCAGCCGAAGGACGTGGAGCTCTACCATTTCGGCCTGATCCGCGCGGCGGAGATGCTGTTCGCGGCCGGCGCGAAGAAGCTCCTGCCGTCCCTGGTGGGCGCCGACTACATCCGCGATCCGAGCGAGCTGCGCGAGCTGCGCCGCCGCCCGCCGCACGTCAGCACGCTCGGCCTCACGAGCTACCACCCGCTCGGCACGTGCAAGATGGGCCGCGACCCGAAGACGAGCGTCGTCGACCTCGATCACCAGGCCCACGATCTGCCGGGCCTCTACATCGTCGACGGCAGCACGGTCCCCTCCGCGCTCGGCGTGAACCCTCAAATCACGATCATGGCGATGGCCACGCGCGCGGCGCAGAAGCTCGACGCCGCGCTGTAAAAGCCTTCGGAACAGCCTCAGGGAGGGGGAGTGATACGAGGGGGCTTGCCCCCTTGTAGTTCCACGGACGGAACGTGGGATTCAGTTGCTCGCGAGGGCGACGCAGCGGAAGCCGATCGTCGGCACCTGCGCCTCGGAGAGGTAGCCGCCTGGGCATTTCTCCTGGGCCTTCCAGGCTTCGTTCGCCTCGTAGGAGCGGCCGCACGTCTTGCTCTTCTCGTCGACGTCCGCGCCCGTCGCCCACTCGGAGACGTTGCCGCTCATGTCGAGCAGGCCGGACTTCGTCGCGCCGCCGGGGAAGCCGCCGACCTCGCACGTGCCGTCACGCTTCGTCTTGCCGCTCCAGCACCAGTACTTGTCCTCCGACGCTTGCATCGGATCCTCGGTGCCCCAAGGGAATTTGCGGCTGGCCTCGCCGTCGCGCGACGCGGCCTCCCACTCGTCCACGCTCGGCAAGCGACCGCCGTGCGCCTGGCAGTACGCCTCCGCGCCCGACCGCGGCACGCAGTTCATCGGGTGCTTGCCCTTCGCCGCATCGAGCCAGTTGCACGCGGGGTTCACCGGCTTCTTGTACGTGCACTTCTTGTCGTCCACGCATTTGCGGAAATCGTCGACGGTGACCTCCGTCTTCATCATGCAGAGCTTGCCGCCGGGAGGCGCCTTCACCATGCCGTCCGGACAGCCCGGATCGCCCGCCGCCGCGCCCGCGGTCGTCGCCGCCGTGGCCGTCGCCGTCGCAGTAGCCGTCGCGGTGGCAGTGGCCGTCGCCGTCGCCGTCGGGGTGCTCGTCGCCGCCGCGGTGGTGGCCGTGTGCGCCGCGCCGGACCCGCTCGCCGGAGCGGACCCTTCCGATCCACAGCCGAGCACCAGAGTCCCGCAGAAGAGACCCGTCACCGCGACACCACCCACCACACCAATCCCGTATTTGCTCACGTATCCTCCTCGCGAATTCGAAATGCCGGCAGCGGCGCATGATCCGATAAGCCCCCTTCGAAGACAAGCCGCGTGACGGCGCAGCCTCGAAATGAGCACTCCGCGTCTCCCGCCGAGCACCGGGCGCCGCACGAGGGCCGTTTTTGCGTCCCCGTGCAGGTTTTGCACCCGTCCGCGCACCGGGGAGCCTCCCGCATGAATTGCCACCTTCCACCGTGGACATCCCCGAGAGGTTCCCCGTACGCTGATTGCATGAAACGCACTTCTTCTTGGGTTCGCGGCGAGGTCGTTTTGGGCCTCTTCACGGTCTCTTTCATCGCGGCCGCGGCGGGGTGCGGCGGCACCGACACCAATTCGGGTTCCAAAGGGGGCAATGGGGGAGTCGGCGGGGGCATGGGCGCGACCGGCGGTATCATCGGCGGCGGCAACCAAGGCGGCACGGGCGGCACCGGCGGCATCACGCCGAGCGATCTCTGCGGCCCCGGCGTGCCCGATTGCAAGCAGACCAACGAGGGCCCCACCGGGATGCCCCCGAGCTCGTTCCCAATGCCGCCGGACCCCGATGTCACGGCCGACGGCGTCAGCGTGGACGAAAATGGCTACATCGGGCTCGATATCCAGAAGAAGCAATCCGACTATCTCTGGGTCGCGAACGACATGAACTACGGAATGGGCCTGGTCTCCAAGATCAGCACGAAGCCCTTCCCGAGCGCGCCGGCCTACCGCGAGGTCGCGCGATACCCGACCTTCACCTGCCAGTCGGACGCGGTGAACGGCTCGCGGGAAGGCCTCGTCCTGAGCCAGAATCCGCCCGGCCCCCTGTGCTCGAACGGCGTCAATGGCTGTTGCTCCCGCGCGGAGTCGACCCCGGGGCCGAACGGCGGACACCAGGCCATCAACGTCATCCAGAATCGGCCGTCGCGCACCGCGGTCGACTTCAACGGGGATATGTGGGTGGCCAATCGCGCCTTCGGATACCAGCAGTCGGTGACGAAGATCGCGGGCGACGCGTCGCGCTGCATCGACCGCAATGGCAACGGCAAGATCGACACCTCGGCCGACGTGAACGGCGACGGCATCATCACGACGGACTGCAACGAGGACAACCTGCCGGACGACGCGGCCACGGCCTGCAACGCGGGCCTCGCGCACGAATTCTACGGCCTCGACGACGAGTGCGTCCTCTTCACCGTCAACTACGGAGAGCCGAACTCCTACGGTCGCTCTCTGGCCCTCGCCCCCGCCGACGAGGATGTCTATCCGCCGAAGCCGTCCAACGCGTGGGTCGGCACGTGGACGAACGGCATGTTCTACAAGATCAACGGCGAGACCGGCGCGATCATGGCGACCGTGCAGATCCAGCCGCAGGGCGGCGTGCCGGCCAACCCGTACGGCGCCGCGATCGATCGGTATGGCATCCTCTGGGCCCCGAACGAAGGCAATTTCCAGCTCTTCTATTTCAACACCAAGGATCCCACGCAGCAGGGCATGGTGCAGGTCCCGCTCGGCGGCGGCGGCTTCTACGGCATCGCGGTCGACGGGTACACTCCGCCCGGGGCGAACGCGCAGATCCAGCAGATCTGGATGGGCGAGGTCGGCAACGCGGGCGCCTATCGCTACCGGCCCGTCCGCGATCAGGGCTTCGCGGGCCTCGCGACAGGCACCTGGGCACACGCCGTATTCGATGGGCCGGGCAACGCGCCGCAGGGCCGCGGCATCGGCGTGGACAACCGCCAGCCGCAGTCGTTCGCGTGGGTCGCGCTGGACGGCTACGTCTCGGGCTCGAACGGCGGCATCGGCCGGATCCCCGTCGACATGCCCGACAACGTCAACAACTACATGGCGCCGGACACGGTGATGTCGACGGGCCAGGTCGGCACGCTCGGCGCCGGCGTGGCGAGCAACCTCGATATCTGGGGCATCAATCAAGGCACGTCGAGCGCGACGCATTTCGCGGTGGACGCCAATGGCCTCCTCGTCGGACAGCCCGACACGGTGCCTCTCGACGACAAGCCGAACGCGCCGGAGACCTTCTGTGGACAGGGGCAGTGCAAGCCGCACCCGTACACGTACTCCGACTTCACGGGCTTCGGCCTCGTGAACTTCACCAACCCGAAGGGGTATTACAGCCTCATCCAGAAGGGCTGCGGCAATGGCCAGCTCACGCGGTGGTACGCCGTGAAGTGGGACTCGGATCAACCGGCGGGCACCGCGATCACGATGGTGGCGCGCTCGGCGGCGACCGTGGCCGACCTCAAGAACGCGGTGTTCACGGGCCAGTACATGGCCTCTCCGGCGGATCTGCAGGCCTCGCCCGGCCCGCTCGATCCCAACCCGGCCGACTACATCGAGGTGCAGTTCGTGCTCACGACCACGAACGACTCCTCGCCGAAGCTGAAGAGCTTCTCGATCGCCTTCGCCTGCGAAGACAAGAATCCCAACTGAGCCGGCGTTCGGGGGGACGGCTTCGGGGGATCGTGCGACGCGTCACTTTTTTTGAAGGGGGGCGCGGGCTACGAACGAGAGGGAGCAGCGGCCGAGCATCGGTCGCGCTGGAGGAGAACATGGGTCGCTCGTTCGTTCCCGCTCCCGCCCTCGCGGGGGGGCTCGTGATCGCCGCTTGCCTCGCGCCATCGGCCGCGACGGCGGATTCGCCGCCTGCGGAGGACAAGATCGTCGTCAAGATCACCGGCCTCCGGAACGACAACGGATCGGTGCGGTGCTCGCTCTACGACGACGCGGAAGGATTCCCGGAGCAGCAGAAGCACGTCGTCGCACGCGTGCGCGCCGTTCCCAAGGACAAGAGCGCGACGTGCACGTTCAAGAGCCCCAAGAAGGGGCAGAAGTACGCGGCCGTCATCCACCACGACGAGAACGATGACGGCGTCTTCCAGAGAAGCACCCTCGGCATCCCGCTGGAGGGGTATGGTTTCTCCAACAATGTGCGTCCGGTCCTCTCCGCTCCTTCCTTCGAAGCGTGCCAGTTCTCGTACGCCGGCGGAGCGACCTCGATCGCGATCACGACGCGTTACTGACATCGTCTCCGCGCTCGTTTTAGCGGGCGTGTCCGCTCTCGTCTCCTCCGATGCGTTCGCCGCGCCTCGCGGATCCTTCTCGTGGGTGCGCGCCGCCGGCGCCGACGCGTGCCCGTCGCGCGAAGAGCTCGCCGCCGAGATCGATCGCGCGCTCGGAAAGCCGCTCCTCGAAGCGCTGGAAGGCCGCGCGGTCGAAGGCGTGATCGCCCACGGAAACAAGGGCTGGGACGTCACCTTGTACTGGCGCGCCGAGGACGGGAGCTCCGCGGGCACGCGCACGATCCACGACGACGGACCGAGCTGCGGCGTCGTCGCGCGCAGCGTCGTCACGAGCATCACCGTCGCGCTCACCGCCGACGCCGTCGACGCCCGATCGCGCGGCGCCGGCGAGGGCGTCGCGCCCGAGGCCCCGAAGCCCGCCCCCGCCGCCGTCACGAAACCTCTGGAAAACAAGCCGATCGCGACATCTGCTCCGGCGACGACCGCCGCGCCCGTCGCGCCACCACCGGAGAGCGGCGCGATCGTCTCGCGCACGCACGCGGGCGGCGTCGTGCTCGGCGGCGTCGTCACCGTGGGGTGGGTGCCCGGCATCGGGTACGGGATGCAGCTCGTCGCGGAGCCCATCGTGAGCGGGCGATTTCGCATCACGGCGCTGGCGACGGCGCTCGCGGAGAACGCGCAGCGCTTCACCGGCGTGATGGCGGGCATCTCGGCGATCGAGTTCGGCTCCGATCTCTGCGCGACGTTGCTCGGCCAGCGGCGGAGCCTGCTCTCGGCGTCGGTGTGCGGCGGGGCGCGCGCGGGCGTGATGCAGACGGCCGTGTATACGGGGCTCACGAACTCCGGCGGATCGCGGGGATCCTTCGCGCTGGAGGCCGGGGCCGAGCTGTCGTCGAACCCGTTCGGCCCGCTGATCCTGGGCCTCTCGTTCGCCGGTCGCCTCCACGTGACGCGCTACGTGCTGAACGGCGCCGACAACAACCCGCTGTTCACGCAGGATCTGTTCGGCCTCGTGGCGGCGCTGCGCGTGGGGCTCCAGTTTTTTTGAAGGCCGCCCGGGCGGCGCGACGATACGAAGACGTGGATGTGGTGTTGCGCGGACCGGCGAGCGGCGCCGGGGACGATCTCGTGACGGCGCGGCCGGTCGGGCCGACGCTCACCGAGATCGCCGCGCGCGAGAGCGAGTTCTTGTGGCTCACGCTGCAGCGGATGGGCGTGCGTCGCGAGGACTGTCCGGACGTGCTGCAGAACGTGCTCGTCGTCGTGCACAAGAAGCTCCACGTCTACGATCCGTCGCAGCCGCTCCGCGCGTGGCTGTACGGCATCTGCGCGAAGGAGGCGTCGTCGCACCGCCGTCGCGCGTGGGTGAGGCGCGAGCAGCCGTCCGGCGCGCACGCGATTTCGGAAGACGAGGCCGCGCCGCCGGGCGACGATCCCGAGACGGCCGCGAGCTCGCGGGAAGAGCGCGCGCGGCTGGAAGCGATGTTGAACGAGCTGGATCCGGACAAGCGCGCCGTCCTCGTGATGTTCGAGGTGGAGGAGCGCTCGTGCGACGAGATCGCGGAGCTGTGCGGCGTGCCGGTGGGCACCGTCTTCTCGCGCCTGTCGCACGCGCGGAAGGCGTTTCGAGCCGTGATGGAGCGATGGAACAAGCGCGAGACGCGCGGAGGCGTGCGATGAGCGGCCCGATCTCGAAGCCCGATCCGAAGTCGCCGCCCGGCGGATCCGCGACGTCCCACGCGAAGGACGCAGCTCTGCGCGGCGATCCGGCCTTCGCCCCCGCGCGCGATCTCCTCCGAGGCGCGGCGAAACCGAGGCCTCCGACGGCGAGCGAGCGTGCGGCGATCCTCGCGATGGCGGCGCAGATCGGCGCGGGCCCGGTGCCTCCCGGTCCGCGGTCGGGCGCGTGGTCCCGTCTGTCGTCGCTCGGCGCGGTGAAGAGCGTCGGCATCGCGGCCTTCGCGCTCGTGGTCGGCGGCGCGGCGTGGTTCGGCCTCGCCCGCACCCCGAGCACCCCCGCGCCGCCCCCGAGCGCCCCCGTCGAGTCGCCCAGCGTCGTCGCCCCGCCGTCGAGCATGCCAGTCGAAGCGCCGTCGAGCATGCCAGTCGAAGCGCCGTCGAGCGTGCCAGTCGGGGCGGATGCGAAGGTGCCAGTCGTGGCGGACGCGAAGGTGCCAGTCGTGGGGACCGCGGCGAATCCGGGGCTCGCGGGGACGTCCAGCTCAGGGGTCGGTGGCGCGGCTCGCTCACCGACAGGCAGCAACGTGAACGGCGCCTCCGCCCTCGCCGCGCCGCCCCCGAAGACGGGCTGTCCGGTTTCGGCCTCTCCCGGGGACCGCAGCGCGGAGGGGCCGATGCTCGCGGCGGCGGCCAAAGCCCTCGGATCGAGCCCGCTCGTGACGCTCGCGTGCGTGCAGGCGCTCTCCACGAGCGGCGGCCCGTACCAGCTCCGCGACGAACATGCCTTTCTCGGATTCGAGGCCTCGCGCAGGTTGGGCCGCGAGGCCGACGCGAAGCGGTACGCCCGCGCCCTCTTGAAGGCCTCCCCGACATCGGCCTACGCCGCGAAGGCGAGAGCGTACCTGGGCGAGTAGAGCGCCGCCCTCAACCGCCTTGTTCGTCGTCGCCGTCCGCGTCACGGATGGCTTGCAGGCACTCCTGCGTGCGCCGGTTGGCCTCGCGCCGATCGAGCGGGACCGGGGAGGCGAGCGCCTGTCCGTAATACCGGCGGTACCGACTCCGAGCCTCCTTCACGCACTCCATGTCTTTGCAGGCGCACACCTGATCGATGAAGCCGTTCGTGAGGTCCGTCACCGTCGTCCCCTCCGGCAGCGGGGGCAGCGGCGCCACGGGCTTGTCGTCGGCGATCTCCTCCGGCCTCCCGACCCCGCTCGGCACGTTCGGCGCGGGCGAATCACTCGCTGTATTCTGTGACGGCGCGAGGGCCGCCGTCTTCGGATCTTCGACGACCGTCGGTGCGGGCGGCGAAGGCGGGCGCAACAGGCCCCCGAGGAGCGCGGCGGCTCCGATGCACACGACGAGCGGCGCCCCCACGCCCCAGAGGCCTCTCTTCTTCGCGGGCGTCACGGCCTGCAAGCCCCCGAGGCGCCGAGCGCGCCGGCCAGGTGACCGCGGGCCGGGCTCTTCCAGAAGCGGTTTTGCACCTGCTCCGCCTGCGGCATCGGGTAGATGTTGCCCGGCGCGCACACCGAGTCCCAGACGTAGTCGTTGAGCGTGAACTCGTTGTAAGAGTCCCAGTCGATCGCCGCCGCGGTGGTCAGGTGGCATGTCCGGCAATAAGGCTTCACCACTTCGTTGTAGAGCTCGGTGGCCGCCTTGTTCCCGGACCAGCTCGTCGGGATGTAGCTCTCGTTGAGCGTGCTGTTCGGGTTGTCCGGGCCGGGGTTCGGGTTGTTCGGCGCCGGATCCGGGTACATGCCTTTCAGGAGGAGCGCGATCTGCGATGTCGGCGAGGTCGTCTTCATGACGAGGCTGTTCAGCTTCTTGAGCTGCGCCAGCGTCTTCGGCTTGTCGTAGTTGGAATTCACGGTCTGGTCGTAGACGAACGACTGCGAATCGAAGGGCAGGAACGCGGCTTTGCGGACGAGGGACGTGCCGGACGTGAGGTGATCGTACCCGGCGCTCGCGCCGTGGCACGTGAGGCAGTTGTCCGGAACGTTGATGTTCGCGTTGGTGGTCGGGTGGAGGTTGCTCTCGGCGGCGCCGATCGAGAGGACGCCCCACGTGTCGAGCGCCGCGTATCGATCGATGTCGCCGATCTCGTTGTAGACCACGAACTGCGTGCGCGCCGTCGTGTCCACGACGGACGGATCGTAGACCATGGCGACGGTCGCGACCGGCCGATTGGGGCTGTTGGAGGCGGAGCTGGGGCTCAGCGCCTGGTTGATGGCCGTCTGCGGAGGCAGCGTGCCGAACTCCGGGTTGGTGTTGGTGACGATGTTGACGCTGCGCCCGTAGTTGGTGACATAACAGGCCACGAGCCCCGCGGCCGTCGCCCAGCAGTGCATGTCGCGCGCGATGCCGAGATCCGCCTGGTTGTAATAGAGCGCGTGGACCTCTCCCGTGCCCGGATATCCATACCGGGTCTTGAAGCTCTTCTGTTCGGGCGCCGGGCCGCGATCCGGTCCGTCGAGGAAGCCCGGCGCGTGGAAAGATGCGTAGTAGTTGTCCGTGGCCAGCGCCAGAGCGTTGGGATCGCGGGCGCCTTCGCCCGCGTGGCCGCCGCCGTAGGAGAGGTATTCGAGCTCGGCGCCGCGCTCGTTGTCGGGAGTCGTGACGGTGGAGACGGTCGTGATGTACTTCGAATTCATGTACGGCGTGCGGCAGTCGACGCCGATCTGGCGCCACGCCTTCGTGCCCCACTCGGCGCTGATGCACGCGTTGCTCTCGTTGTCCATCGTGTAGAGCTCGGTGGCGGTGGTGCTGCCGTTGAACTTGCCAGTCGCCCGGAACCGCCCGAGACCGCCGCGCGGGAACTTCGTCTGGTCCATGGCGACGTTCGCGGTGAAGCCCCACGAGTAGAGGGGCGTCGGGTCGTATCCGTCGTACGCGGGGCCGGAGGACGCCTGAACGAGGCCGGGAGAGACCTGCTGGTAGTTCGTCGCCACCAGCGGATCGAGATCCGGGTTCTTCATCACGAACCCGAGGATCCCCGGGGTCGCGTTGTCGACGTAGCCGCTCCAGGTCATGACGAGCCCCTGCGTCTCCTGGGGAATCGTCTGGCCTGTATACGGCCCGATGACGCACCCGCCGACGCCCGCCGCCATCACCGCAGCCGCGAGCGCCGCCGGGCGCCGCACAAAGAAAGCCATCCTCGTAAGAATTCGAGTCCTCATCTCCATTCCTCTCCGCGCCCGGATCGGATCGAGCACGACCCCGCGCGAAGAGGGGCGCATATCAAGCCACGTGCCAGCAGACGCGTCTGCATTTGCCCGCGATTTTCAATGAATCGGCCCGTCCGGAGACTGGCAATCTTGGCCGGGGGGCAGCGCGTGCCGGCGGGGTGCGCCGGTCCGGCGCACGATTGGCGGGGTCGCTCAGGGCGTCTTCGCGCAGCGGAATCCGCCGCTCGCGAATCGATAGCTCGGCTCGAAGCTCGTGCGGGCGCTCGCTCGGAGCGCGCGCGGGCCGTGCATGAAGGAGCCGCCGCGCATCACGCGGGTCGCGCCCTCGCGATCGCCGACGTTGCGCGGGTTGTGGTCCGGGCCCTTAGCGTAGAACTCCGGATCGTCGGCGTCGTCGCACCATTCGAGGACGTTTCCCGCCAGATCGTGCACGCCGTACGGGGACGCGCCCTTCGGAAACGAGCCGACCGGCGCCGTGTTGCCGCCCGTCTGGCCGAACAGCGCGCGCTCCTTCGTCGGCTCGTCGCGGCCCCACGGGTACTTGCGGCCGTCGACGCCGCGCGCCGCTTTTTCCCACTCCGCCTCGGTCGGCAGGCGCTTGCCCGCCCACGTCGCGTAGGCCCGCGCGTCGAGCCACGAGACGAACACCACCGGGTGCTTCGCGAGCTTCTTCGCCGTCGCCGGATCGCGCAGGTGCGAGAGGAATCGGCCCTTGTGCTCGTCCTCCGGCGCGTACCCGGTCGCGCGCACGAACGCGGTGAACTGCTCGTTCGTGACCGGATGCTTGTCGATGTAGTACGCGTCGACGTGCACCGAGCGCCGCTCCGCGCCTTCGAGGAACGAGCCGCTCGGGATGAGGAGCATCTCGCCGCCGTCCGTCTCGCGGAGGCTCGGCGGGAGGTCCGTCTCGCGCACGCGCCCGCTGTCGGCGGCGATCTCGCGCGCGAGGGCCGCGTCGAAGGCCTCTCGGAATTCGCGGCAGCCCGCGGGGCGCTCTTCGGGCTTCTTCGCGAGGGCGCGGAGGATCAAGGCCTCCAGCGCTTCCGGGAGATCCGGGCGCAGCGCGCGCGGCGGCTCCGGGGCCTCTCCGACCTGCGCCATCATCACGGCGAAGTGGTTCGGGTAGTCGAACGGGACCTTGCCGGTGCACAGCTCGTACAGCGTGATGCCGAGCGAATACACGTCCGACCGCGGGTCCGCGAGCTGCGGCGTCTTCACCTGCTCCGGCGCCATGTAGCGGCACGTGCCGATGAACGCGCCCGTCACGGTGAACGTGGTGCCCTCGCGGATCTTCGCGATGCCGAAGTCGACGAGCTTCGTGATCATGCGCGGTCCGTCGGCGCGGACGATCACGTTGTCGGGCTTGAGATCGCGGTGCACGATGCCGCACGCGTGCGCCTCGGCCATCGCGTCGAGCATGCCGCCGAAGAGGGCGTGCACCTCGGCCCAGGGGACCTTGCCGCGCCACCGCGCGATGTGGCGGCTCAGCGTGACGCCGTCGACGCGCTCCATCACGATGCCGAGCACCTCGCGCGTCTGGAGGAAATCGTAAATCGAGGCCGCGCCCGGGTGCGAGAACGCCCGCAGCGCGCGGGCCTCGCGGACGAAGCGGCGCTTCACCTCGGGATCGGCCACGAGGTTCGGGTGGAGGCATTTGATCGCGACGTCGCGCTCGCGCGCCTCGTCCCACGCGCCGTACACGACGCCCATGCCTCCGACGCCGAGCACGTTGTCGATGCGGTACACGCCGAGCCGCGTGCCGGGGCGGAACCGGCCCGTGATGGCCGGCGAGTCGACCTCGGTGATCGGCATCACGGTGACGGCCAGCGCGTCGGACGACGAGATCGCCGTCGCCCCGCACGCATGACAGAACCGCGCACCCTCGGGCAGGGTGGTGAAGCACGCGTGGCAGAGGGTCGGCGCCGGCCCGCCCATGGGGCGAGAGGGTTGCACACGGCCCCGAGGATCGGAAGGAGCTTCCCGCGGAGAGGCCGCCCGCGAGCCCGACGGGTCATTTTGCCGCATGGTTCGACGCCGCTCGACGGGCTACGCTCCTCTTCCTTCTTTGGCTGAGCCGATATGCACCCTGAAAAGGCTCCTGATCCCCCGGTGACCGCAGCGACGGAAAGAAACCGCCCATCGAGCGGGAATGTGGTGCGTCTGGTGGTGCCCCCCGGGCGCTCGCGTCCCTCGAACCCCGGCGCCGCCCCCGGCCCCACGGACGAGGCGCTCGTGCGCGCGGTGCAGGCCGGCGAGAAATGGGCCGCGTCGGCGCTCGTGGAGCGCTACAGCGCGATGGTCGAGCGGCTCCTGCGGCGCGTGCTCGGGCACGATCAGGAGATCGAGGATCTCGTGCAGGACGCGCTCTGCACGGTGCTCACGTCGATCCATCAGGTGCGCGACGGCGCGGCGGTGAAGGGCTGGGTCGCGCAGATCGCGATCCACACGGCGCACCGGGCGATCCGGAAGCGGCGGCTCTACCGCTGGCTGCTCTTCTGGGCCCCGCGGCCGAGCGAAGCGGTGGAGTCTCCGGTCGGCTCGCGCGACGCGCTCCGGCGCGTGTACATCGCGCTCGACGAGCTGCCCGCGGAGGAGCGCGTGCCGTTCGCGCTGCGCTTCATCGACGAGATGCCGCTCGAGGACGTGGCGGCGGCGTGCGGCGTCTCGCTCGCGACGATCAAGCGGCGGCTGTCGCGCGCGGAGCGGAAGTTCCTGGCGATCGCGAAGCGCGACGGCGCGCTCACGGCCTGCGTCGAGGAGGGCGACCGATGGACGATGGAATGAAGCCCTTCGAGGGCCTCTTGCGTGACGTGGGGCGGACGTCGGACGAGGAGACGCAGGCGAGCGCGCGCGTCGTCGCGCGGAACGCGGCCGGCAAAGCCGTGGCCCGCTGGGAGGCGAGCCGTTCTTTCTCTTCGCGGTGGGCCCGTCCGCTGCTCGCCACGGTCGCGTTCGCGGCGATCTCCACGGGCGTTTACATGGGGATCGCGCGTCGCTCGAACGACGCGCTCTCGTTCGTGATGGGGGAGTCCGCGGAGCCCGGGAAGGTCGGCGCGTGGATGGCGTCGCCTCCCGAGGGGCTGCCGCTGCGCTTCTCGGAAGGATCGCGGATCGTGCTGCAGCCGGGCGCTTCGGCGCGCGTGACGCACGCGGACTCGCACGGCGCGGATCTGCTGCTGGAGCGCGGCGCGCTGCAGGCGAGCGTGGTGCACCGCGACGCCGCCACGGGCTGGATGGTGCACGCT
The DNA here is from genome assembly GCA_046351455.1 of Polyangiaceae bacterium. GTDB lineage: Bacteria > Myxococcota_A > Polyangia > Polyangiales > Polyangiaceae > JADJRH01. Next base: position 129,255 of record JAXLYM010000005.1, on the reverse strand, counting down.
GGTCCCTTCGAGATCCACGTGGTCGGCACGTCGTTCGACACCGCGTGGGATCCGGCCGAGGGCGCGCTCGACGTGAACGTGATCGAGGGGCGCGTCGTCGTGACGGGGCCGCTGCTCGACGAGGGGCGCGCGGTGCGATCCGAAGAGCACCTCCGCGTGTCGCTGAAGAGCTCGCGCTTCGAGATGACCAAGATCGGCACGCCGTTCACGGTCCCGTCGGAGACGCCGAAGCCGCCGAACGGAGCGTCGAGCGCCGCGCCCGCCGTGACGAGCGCCCCGGTGGACGCGCCGCCTTCGGTGGACGCGCCCGCGACGACGGCGAGCCCCGTCTCCTCGGGGACCGCAGCGCCGCACGCCAGCGGATCCGCGAGCGCGCTCGCCGCGAACGGGTGGCGCGATCTCGCGCGCGCGGGGCAGCACAAGGCCGCGCTCGCAGCGGCGATGCAGCTCGGGTTCAGCCGCGTGCTGTCGGACAGCTCGGCCTCGGATCTGATGCTGCTCGCGGACTCGGCGCGCTACGCGGGGGACGTCGGGCACGCGAAGCAGGCGCTCACGGCGGCGCGCGCGCGCGGCGATCGCGGGCGGTCCGCGTTCCTGCTCGGGAAGATCGCGGCGGACTCGTCGAGCTCTCCGGGCGAAGCGGCGCAGTGGTTCGAGACGTACCTCTCCGAGGCGCCCGGCGGCGGCCTCGCGGAGCAGGCGCTCGGTCGGTTGATCGAGCTCTATCGGCGCACCGGCCGCACGGGATCGGCGCAGAGCGCGGCGACGAAGTACCTGCAGAAGTATCCGAGCGGCGGCTACGCGAACGCGGCGCGCTCGGCTCTCGGCCAGTAGCGAAAACGCGCGGTCGCTGGAGTAACGTGGCGGCCGGCGAATGAGACGGACAGCGCGCGCAGCATCGAGCAGCGGAGCCCGCCGCCAAGCGGCGTCGCGCCTTCGCGCGTCGGTTCGCGCGGCCTTCGCGATCGCCGCGGCCTTCGTCCTCCCGCTCGCGGTGATCGCGTCGGCGCGCGGATCGGAGGCGGCGCGCGTCGTCGTTCTCGCGACGGGCGCGGGCGATCCGGTGGCCGCGCGCCTCATCGACGAGCTGATCGCGGGCGGCGTCACGATCGAGGTCACCGCCGACGACTCGGATCCGGCCGGGGCGCTCGCGCGATCGCACGGGGCGCGCGCGGTCGTCCTCGTGGAGCCGTCGCGCCGCGCCGTGCGCGTCTGGATCGAAGGCGAAACGAAGGTCGAGACGCTCTCGGGCGATCCCGGCGGCGACGCGGACACCGCGGCTCGTGCGCTCGCGCTGCGCGTGGTCGAGGTGCTGCGGCCGCACCTGTTGCCTTCGGAGACGCCGTCCGCCACCGCGAGCGCGATGCCGTGGCCGCCCGTCCCGGTGCCGCCTCCGACGGAGGTGCCATCGTCGCATCCGACGCCTCCGCCCGCGCTGCCGCCGCCTCCGAGCGCGCGCGCCGTGGAGGTGCCGACGCCGCCGCGCGGGGACGACGCATGGCCGGACAGCCTCTCGATCTACTTCGCGCCAGCGATGGTGCTGCAGCCGACGACCGCGATCGCGCCGTCCGCGGGCGCGCTGTGGGGCGTGACGAAGATGGTGTTCTCGTGGGGCGGCGTCGACGCGTGCGCGCTCGTCCCCGTGGTGCCCGGCGTGCTGACGACGCCCGCGGGCAGCGTGAAGATCGCGACCGGCGCGATCGGAGCGGGCGTGCTCCTGCGCTATCCGGCGGCGCCGGCCGCGTTCACGGGGTGGCTCGGCGCGGGGCTCGCGGTCGGGTTCGTCGGCTACGACGCGGAGGCCAGCAACGCCGCGGTCCGCGCGTCGGACGGCGTGGTGGCGCACGCGCTGCCCTACCTGCGGGCCGGCTTCGAGTGGCGCGCGTGGTCGTCGCTCGGCTTGCGGCTCGACGTGCTCGCGGGCCTCGCGCGGCCTCGGCCCGTGCTGCAGGTCGCGGGGCAGGCGGACACGCCGCTCGGCGAGCCGCTGTTCGGTCTCTCGCTCGGCGTCATCACGTGGTTACCGTGAGCCGCGCCGCGCTCCGTCCGACGCCGCGCTGCGCCAAGATTTGCCGCGAGCGCGCGCGAAAAAAGCCCCTGACCCTATGCGACCGCGCCGAGGCACTCCTCAGGAGCCGCTCCACGCGGGCAGCGGAGCTCGCTCCGCCGGATTTGGATGCGGCGTCTCCCACCACGCTCCTAGGATGATCGTTCGTGCAGAGCTCTCGCTTCGATCGCGCAGTTCCGCATCGCGCGTCGCGTCCCCGCGGCGGAGGTCTCCGTGCGCTCGTGGTGCTCCTCACGCTCGTGGGCGCGGCGCTCGGCGGCGTCGCGGCGTGTGACGACATCCGCTTGCCGGCGATCGTCGTCGACGCCGGATCCTCGGGCGGCGGCAGCTCCACGTCGACCACGTCGGAGACCACGAGCTCGTCCGGCGGCGGCGGCAGCACCACCACGACCACGCCGATCGACTGCGCGCCTCCCACGACCCAGTGCGAGGAGGCCTGTTACGACCTCGCCAAGTCGAACGAGCACTGCGGCGCGTGCCCCACGATGTGCACCGGCGGCGCGGCCTGCGTGGCCGGCTCCTGCGTGTGCGGCGACGATCGGATCCGCTGCGGCGACTGGTGCGTGAACATCGAGAAGGACGCGCTCCACTGCGGCGGCTGCAACCACGCGTGCGCCGACGATCACGTGTGCATCGACGGCAAGTGCTTCCCCGCGCCGTGCCCGGACGAGAAGGAGCACTGCGGCGACAAGTGCGTGGACCCGCTCACCGACAACCAGAACTGCGGCGGCTGCCTCCACGCGTGCACCGGCGGATCGAGCTGCGTCTTCGGGGATTGCCTGTGCCCCGCGGGGGAGGACCGCTGCGAAGATCAGTGCGTCGACGTGAAGAGCGATCCGAAGCACTGCGGAGAGTGCGGCCACGCCTGCGCGAGCGGGATCTGCATCGCCGGCGAGTGCGAGTGAGCCGAGCGCGCCCGAACGAGCGGGGATGCGCGCACCGACGGGGTTTTTGCAACGGAGCGGCGGCCACCTAAGATCGGTCGCCACGAGGTCCCATGAAGAAACCCATCATCCTCCTCACGGGCGCGACGGACGGGATCGGACGCGCGACGGCGATCTCGCTCGCGCGCGGCGGCGCAGTCGTCTTCGTGCACGGCCGCACGCGCAAGAAGGCGGAGGCCGCGCGGGACGAGGTGCGCGCCTCCGCGAAGAACGACGCGGTGGAGGCGGCGTGGGCCGATCTCTCCTCGCTCGACGAGGTGCGCGCGATGGCCGCGGACGTGAGCGCGCGCGCGCCGCGGATCGACGTCCTCCTCAACAACGCGGGCGTCTTCATGAACGAGCGCGTCCTGTCGCGCGACGGCTTCGAGATGACGTTCGCGGTGAACCATCTGGCGCCGTTCCTCCTCACGCATCTTTTGTTGCCGAAGATCGTGCAGAGCGCGGAGCCGCGGATCGTCAACGTGAGCTCGGTCGCGCACAACCGCGGCGTCGTGAACCTCAACGACGTCAACTCGGAGCGCGGCTTCTCGGGCTACGGCGCGTACGCGACCTCGAAGCTGATGAACGTGCTCTTCTCGTTCGATCTCGCGCGGCGCCTCGTGTCTCCGTTCGTCGCGGTGAACGCGCTGCACCCCGGCGTGATCGGCACCAAGCTGCTGCGCGAGGGCTTCGGCATGGGCGGCGGCAGCGTCGACACGGGCGCCCGCACGAGCGTCCGCGTCGCGACGGATCCCGCGCTTTCGCACGTGACCGGCAAGTACTTCTCCGACGAGCGCGAGGCGACCGCGTCGCGCACCGCCCACGACACGAAGCTCCAGGTGTCCCTGTACGAGCTGAGCGCGCGCCTCACCTCCGTGACGCCGATCCCGCTCCCGTGATCGATCTCACGGCATCACGTAACCAAGCAGCTGCTCGGTGATCTGGCCCTCGCAGCCCGGGTCCGTCGTCACGAAGTGGTCTGTCGCCGGGTTGCCGATTCGACAGCGATAGAGGGGGACCGAGCCGGCCACCTGCGCGGCGTAAGCGTATCCGACGGGGCCGCGCGCGAACTGGCCCTCACAGTCCGGCGCCGGAGACAGCATGTTGTGCTGCGCGACTCCGCACTCGAAGAGGAGGGTCGTCCCGGCGTCCGCGTGGCGCAGCAGCCTCCACGAGGACTCCGCGGTGAAGCCCGGCGGCAAGAGGCGAGAAGAGGCCCAGTGTCCGCGCGCGGCGCTGTAACCGCGCGTCAGCTTCGTATAAGGGAGCACCTCGAATCCACAGCTCACCTGCGGCGGATTGAGGTCCGTCCGATTCGCGAGCGCCCACACCGACCATGCTTGTTTGGCGTTGCCGCCTTCGTCATGGAGGCCGACGCCGAGGCCCGCCGCTGTCTCCGCGGGGTGATCCGTCATCCGGTGATACACGTAGTTCTCGATGCCCGGCGTCCCGAGCACGTTGCGGAAAGAGTCGCACACGCCCTGCGCCTGCGCCGCCTGCGAGGACGGTGATAGGGAGTTGACGCCGCTCTCGGTGAGCTGGATCTCCCACGTCGACGGCACGTCCGGGAAATTCTGGTGCAGCCAGCCGGACAGGACTCCGATGTTGCCGTACGTCACCTTGGGGAAGTCGTCCGCGGTGAACTGCGGCGCGAGGAGGTTCGGCGGGTACGGGTGGTACGCGACGCGCCACGCGCGCGGCGCCACGAGCGGCGCGACGCCCGAGAGCACCGTCATCCCCGAGAGCATCGCGTCGCCGGCCGCGGGCTGATCGAAGGTCTTGCCGAAATGATGGTCGAGCGAGACGAGCACCTTGGCCGTCGACTGCTCCTTCATGATGGCGTCGTAGGCTGCGTTGTAGTTTTGCGCGTAGGTGCTTATCCATGCGTTCGTGTCGCACGCCGCGCCCTGGCCACAGCCGATGTCGAACCACGTGTTCGAGTTGACCTCGTTGTGAATCACGAAGTCCGCGATGCGGCCGTGTCCGTGCTTTCCGTCGTAGAGGCGCGCCAGCATGCCGGCGAATCGGCCGTAGTCCGCCGCGTCCTTGGGCGCGCAGAACACCTCGAATCCGGGGGCCGCGGGGGAGCAATTCGCGATGCGGGCCCACTCCGGCACGCCGTACACGATGGCTGTCACGACCAGGCCCTTCGCGGTCCACTCGGTGATCGCCGCGTCCACCGCCGCGTCCACCGTGAAGCAGTGTCCGTCGTACTCCTCCTCTGCGCCCGCGGCGCACGGCGGGGCCTTCGGCGCGCCCTCCCAGCCGAACCACACGAGGTTCATCGACACGCCGCCGGTGTTGTTGCCGGCCACTTCGTCCTTGTTCGGCCAGAAATCCGGCTGAAGCGACTTGATGCGATCGTCGGGGCGCGTCGGATAAGGCAGCGGCGCGTCTCCGCCGGATCCGGCGCCGCCGCTGCTCGTGGTGCCGCCGCTCGCGGTGGCGCCGCCCGTCGACGAGCCGCCCGTCATCATCGTGGTGCCGCCGGTCGACGAACCGCCCGTCATCGTGGTGGCGCCGGTGGAAGAACCCCCCATCGTAGCGGTACCGCCGGCCCCGGAGCTGCTGCCGCCACCCCCGCACCCCGAGAGAAATAGACCGAACAGCAACATGCCGAGGTGCGACTCACGCGTGGGGCACATCGGGTCAGCTTATCGCTCTTCGCGGTTCGTCGGGGCGCGCATCCTCCGGTGGGCGGCGAAAAATACCGGCTTGACAGGCACGTACCGGCAAAGACCGCTCTCGTTTCCGGGGGCGATTCGTGGGTATCCTGGCGGCGCGACTCCGCTGCCCGGAGCGCGGCGCTCCTCTCTGCAAGCTGGCCGCGCCCGACGCGACGTTTCCCCCCGCGAAAAAGGACAACCACCGTGGACGAAGAACCTCTGCCCCTCACCACGTACGCGACCGTCCTCGCGCACCTCGTCTCGCGGCGCGGGGAGCCCGTGGAGAGCGTCCTCGCCGATCTCGGCGTCACGCCCGACCAGATGGAGAAGGCGGACGCCTATTTCAACGAGCGGCTTCGGGAGTCGCACCGGCTGCGCAAAGGCATCCTCGCGATGACGTTCGCCGCGGCCTTCGCGGAGGGCCGAAAGGCGAGGGGACTCTACGCGAGCGGCGTCACCCCGACGATCGGAGGGCCGGCCCCGGCGCACGAGAAGGCCGCGCTGCCGAGCTACATGGCCGCGCAGTCCGGCCCCGCAGCGTGGCAGTCTGCCCCGTCCGCGGCCGTCGCCCCGCCGCCGTCGGTCGCGAGCTATCAGGTGTCGAGTCCGCCGCCCGTGGTGAGCCCGCCGCAAGTGGTCAGTCCGCCCGCGCAGGTGGTCAGTCCGCCTTCGCAGGTGGTCAGTCCGCCCGCGCACATGGTGAGCTCGCAGATGGGCAGTCCGCAACAGGGCAGTGGAGCGCACGCCGCGGGGCCGCCCTCCGTCGCGAGCCCGCCTTCGATGAGCCATTCGCAAGCGCCCGTGACGCCTTCGACGCACGTGGGGTCCTCCGCGGCCGCTTCGCCGATGCCGTTCCGGCCGACCGCGCCGGGAGCGCCGCCGCCCGCGATCTCGGCGCCTTCCGCCTCCGCGACGCCCGCGACGCCGGCCGGGCCGGGGACGGGCACGCAGCTGGCCGCCTCCGACGGGCCGCGTCTGCCCGAGACTCCGTGGGATCAAGTGACACGCAGCGTCGGCAAGCTCACGCTCGCGCACTACGCGGCGCTCACGATCGAGCTCGGGCGCAACCCGCCGGATCTGACGCCGGTGCTCCAGCGATATGGCCTGTCCAGCGCGGATGATCTGCGCCACGTGAACGCCGCGTTCCAGACCCAGATGGCCTTCGATCCCGCGCTGAAGGCCCAGTTCGACGCGCTCATCGGCCGCATGCGATCCATGTCGCGGCGGGACGGATAGGCCTCCTCCGTATCCGCGCCTCTCCGATGAATTCTTGATGCCGCGACAACTGCCGATCAGGTACCGTCGCGCGCATGGAAACGGAGAAGCCTGAGCACGTGGACGAGCACGATCAGGCCTCGGGGACGACTCCGGGGCACGCGGATGCGACGAGCTCCCCTCCGGCCGAAGACGCCGCCGCGAGCGAGGCGCCTTCTCCCGATGTCGACGCGAAGGTGGAGACTCCGGCCGCGGCTGCCGTCGAGACGCCCGCGCCGTCGGACAGCGCCGCTGAAGCCTCCGCAGCGTCAGAATCCGCTGCCGAGACGCCGGCGCCGTCGGACGCCGCCGCCGCGATCTCCGAAACGAACGAGCCCGCGCCGGCCGAGACCCCCGCTCCCGCGAAGGAGCCGGAGCCGCCGCACATCGTGGCGATCGAGCCTGCGCACGGCCCTCTCCGCGGCGGCACGCGCGTCGTGATCACCGGCCTGCGCTTCGCGGATGGGGCGAAGGTCCGCATCGGGGACGTCGACGTCGACACGACCTTCGAGAGCGACGAGAAGCTCGTCGCCGTCACGCCGGAGCGCGCGACGTTCGGCTTCGTCGACGTGCGCGTCACGAACCCCGACGACAAGAGCGAGGTGCGCGTCCACGGCTTCTCGTACGACATCCCGCCGCTGCCCGAATTCGTGAAGCCCGACACGCTCGGCATCCGCGGAGGCACCGCGCGCGTCTTCGGAGAGGCCTTCCAGGAAGGCGTGATCGTCACCGCGCACGGCCTCCCGCTGCCGGTCGTCTTCAAAGGTGAGGACTGCCTCGAGATCACCGTGCCGATCGGCCATCCGGGTCCCGTCGATCTCACGATCACGAACCCGGACGGTCAGTTCGCGGAGCTGCGCGGCAAGCTGCGCCTCTCGGAGGGCCCCGTGATCGAGTCGGTGACGCCGGGCATCGCGCTCCCCACGGGCGGCACGCGCGTCGTCGTCACGGGCCGCAATTTCGCGCGCGGGTGCGCGGTCACGCTGCTCGGCAAGCTGGCGCCGGCGGTGACGTACGACAGCGACAAGAGGCTCCTGTTCACGGCGCCTCCGTGCGACGCCGAGCGCGGCGCGGTGCGCGTCACGAACCCGGACGGCCTCACCACCGTGCTCGAGGACGCCTTCGAGTACCGCGCGGCGCCTCCGCCTTCGGTGACGTCGGTCGCGCCGGATCGCGCGTGGGTGACGGGCGGCGCGCGGCTGCTCGTGTCCGGCGCGGATTTCGTCGAGGGCTGCACCGCGACGATCGGCGAGAGGGACGCGCCGGTGAAATGGAAGAACGGCGGCCTCCTCGAGGTGATGGTGCCCGCGGCGTCCGATGTGGGATCGGTCGATCTCCTCGTGCACAACCCGGACGGGCAGCGCGTCGCGTGGCCCTTCTTGTACGAGCGCGTCCCCACGCCGCCGAAGCTCATCGTCGTCACGCCGAACCGCGGCCCCACGCACGGCAACGTCACGGTGGTGTTCACGGGCGACAACTTCGAGGAGACGACGATCGTCCGCATCGCGGAGGTGCGCACGACGACGCGCGTGCTCAGCAAGACGGAGATGGAGGTGCTCGTGCCGCCGCACATCGGCGAGGGCCCCGTCGCGATCGAGCTCACGAGCGCGGAGGGCGTGACGGTCCGCTCGGAGGAGGCCTTCTATTACAACGATCGCCCGCCGCCGCGCGTGACGGGCGTCTCGCCGTCGTCGGGCCCCATGAGCGGCAACACGCGCGTGTCGCTGGAGGGCGTCGGCTTCACGCAGGACTGCTGGGTGCGCATCGGCCGCGAGCGCCCGAAGACGACGGTCATCAAGAATTCGGAGACCATCGAGATCGTCACGCCGCCCTGCAAAATAAGCGGTTTCGTCGACATCGAGGTCGGCACGAACCAGACGGGATCGAGCACGGCGAAGAACGTGTTCCGCTTCGTGCCGCTGCCGCCTCCGGTGATCGACGGCGTCGCTCCGAACAAGGGCCGCGTCGAGGGCGGCACGGAGATGAGCATCACCGGCAAGTGCTTCAACGCCGACGTCATCGTCACGATCGGCGGCAAACAGGTCAAATTCAAGCTCATCAGCCCCGACCTGATCGAGTGCAAGACCCCGCCCGGCACGGACGGCCAGATGGTCGACGTCTCGGTGAAGAACCCGGACGGCAAGGAGGCGATGGTCCGCCGCGCCTTCCAGTACGACGGCCGTTACAAGGCGTAGCGCGCCCCTCCTCTACGCTGGATTTACAAGGGGGCGCTGGGCGCCACTGGGAGGACGGAGTCCGGTCCGCGAAGGCGGAGCGGAGCTGCTCCGCGGAGTCCGCAGCGGAGCGGACGCAGTCCCTCGGCGACCCGCACGCCCTGGTTTCTCCCCCGTCTCTACAGCGGCTCCATCAAACACGTAACCTTCCCCTCCCATCGCGAACGGCAGTGAGCGATTTGGGAGGGGCGGACTTCGCGAAGCGAAGGCCGGGGGTGGGCACCTGAGCTTCGCTCCGTGCTTCTTGAAAGCGCTCTAGGCGACGTCCGCCATCTCGCTGCGGCGCGGCGGCGCGTACGTCACGTGGGGGCGCGCGTTCGCCGCGTCGAGGCGGCGCTTCGAGGTGTCGATCGCGAGCGGCGCCACGTCGATGCCGATGAACTTCCGTCCGAGCCGATGCGCCACCGCGAGCGTCGTGCCCGAGCCGCAGAACGGATCCAGCACCACGTCGCCGGGGCGGCTCGACGCGCGCAGCACGCGCTCCAGCAAGGCCTCGGGCTTCTGCGTCGGCCAGCCCGTGCGCTCACGACCGCTCGCCGCGATCACGCCGATCTCCCACACGTCGGACAGCGGCGGCCCCGAGGTCTCCTCCTCGGTCGTGCTCGGCTTGCGATGGCCCGACGAGAAATCGGCGAGCTGCTTCTTCGTGCCGAACGTCTTCAGCGTCGACTCCGCGAGCTTCTCGTAGCCGTACAGCGTCTCGAACGTGTGCTCGCCGCGATCGCTCTTCGAATAGTAAAGGAGCGTGTCGTGCATGCGCTGGAACCGGCGCGCGCGCGTGGGCCAGCGGCGGTACCGCCACACCACCTCGTTCTGGAACGTGCCCGGCCCGAACACGACGTCGAGGATCACCTTGAGGTAGTGGCTCGCCGTCGGATCGCAGTGCAGATAGAGCGCGCCGGTCGGTCGCAGCGCGCGGTGCAGCTCGACGAGGCGCGTCGCCATCATCGCGAGGTACGCGAGCAGATCCCCTTCGCCGACCACGCCGCGCAGCGCGACGAACAGCGACGCGAGCTTCGCGGGCGAGCGCGGCCCCGTGACGGACGCGAACATCTCCTCGGCGCGCGCGTCCCAACGCCACGTGTCGTCGAAGCCGAGGATCTTCGGTCCTCCGGCGCGGCGAGGCGCGGACGCGTACGCCTTGTTCGAGTTGAACGGCGGGTCGAGGTAGACGAGATCGACCGACGCGTCGCTCACGTGCTCGCGCAGGACGGCGAGGTTGTCGCCCAGGTAGAGCGCCCCATCGGCGGACATGCTCGCCGATTCTCACGGCGCAGGTTTCGGGGCCAAATTTCGCGCCCACGCGCGCACCACGTCACGCTCGCGCGCGTCCATGCCGAGCAGCTCCGCCGCGAGCTCGTCGATCGCGTCCTGCTCCTCTTGTCGCGCGCCGTCGTTGCGCACGCTGAGCGCCGCGCCGATCGCCGCGAGCGCGTCGCGCTTCGATGAGTCGTCCGCAGGGCAGGGGAGCGCGCGGAGGTGCGCGATCTTCATCTGCGGCATTCCTTGCCGCGCGTCGCGGTGCCGCACGTAGTGGAACCACCGCACCGGCGTCGAGTTCAGGTACGCGACCCACAGCTCCGACGTGAGCCCCTGCGCCTCGTCCGCGAAGCACGCGAGCACCGAGTTGCGAAACGGCACCCCGTCCGCAACGCACGCCATCGGGAAGCGCGCCGTCTGGCGCACGAGCACGCTCACGCGACGCCACTCGTCCTCGTCGCGAAAGCGCCCGGAGAAATCGGTCGGATCGCACACGAACGAAGGCTCGCTCCGGCGGAACGGCGCGACGTCGCTCCCGATGCGGAGCCCCACGTCGCCCGGCCGCCGCGGCGATCCGAGCGGCCGCATCTTGCGCACGTCCTCGCCCGTCGACTGGAACCCGCGCTCGCCGAAGCACGCGGCCGGCACCTTCGGCAGCGCGTCCAGCCGAGCGAGCAGCGCCTCCGCCGCGCCGTCCAGATCGCTCCGTTCGAGCGGCCACGACGACGCGCGCTCGATCGCGATCGAATCCGTTCGTCGCGTGGAGAGGAGCCCCATGCACGGCTGAAACACCTCGTCGAAGCGGTCCCCGAAATCCGGCAGTGACGCGTCCACCTCGCACCACGCGTCGTGCGCGCGCCGCGACGGCTCGTACCCGGCGAGGTCGCTCATCGACGTCGGCACCACGAGCCCGAGCCGCCCGCCCGGCCGCAGCAGCGTCGCCGCACGGTGGACGAAGATCGCCTGCAAATTGCGGTATCCGAAGAACGCGGGGCTCACGCGGAGGTAGTGGTCGTAGAGCTCGCGGGCGAGCGGCTGCGCGGCGCGCCCCGCGTACGAGATCCACGGCGGGTTCCCCAGAAACGCGTCGAACCCGCCGCGCGCGCCGAGCACCTCCGGGAACGCGCCCGTCCACGCGAACGGCTCGACCCCGCGCGGCCACGGAGGCTCCGAGGGCGGTCCCACGAGCGCGTCGCCCACGCGGAGCGCGTCGCCGAGGAACGCGTCCGGCGCGCCGTCCCCGCGCGTCGCGATCCACAGCGCCGCCCGCGCGAGGCCGACCGCGAACGGATCCTTGTCCACGCCGAAGAGGCAGCTCCGAGCGACGTCACGCCGCGCAGCGATCTCTGCCTCTCGATCCGCCGGATCCGCGCCGCGCGCACGGGCGAGACGCTCTGCGAGCACCTCGCACGCCGCGAGGAGGAACGCGCCCGCGCCCATCGCCGCGTCGGCCACGCGGAGCGCGAGGACGTCTTCGGGCGTGACGTCGTCCGGCAGCAGCGGACCGAGCGCGCGCGTCGCGACCTCCCGCGCGAGCGCCCGCGGCGTGTAGTGCGCCCCCGCGAGCCTCCGCGCGTCGCCGGCCGTCACGAGCACGCCGCCGCCCGCCGCCTCGAACCGCGTCGCGAGCAGCGCCTCCTGGATCGCGCCGAGCTCGTACGGATCCGGCACGGGCGCCTCCCGGAGCCGCGCGCGCGCCTCCTCGATCGCCCGGATCCTCGGTATTTCGAGGCGCTCCGCCCCCTCCGGGTGGTGCGCCTCCGCCGATCTCTGCGCGCCGAGGAGCAGCACCACGCGCGCGAGATCGGCTTGTTTCACAGGCGATCGCGCGCCCTCCGCGAGCGCCCGGAGCGCCTCCGTCGCCGCCGCGCGGAGCGCCTGCCCGCGCGACGCCGCTCGGCCTTCGGGGCGGCGTCTCGTCATCGCCGCGACCTATACCAAACCCGCCGCCCCGAGCGGATCGCACCGGCATCTCTTGCATGCGCTCGCGCCGGGCGTCGCGCTCCCGCGGCCGCGCGGGCCTCTGAAAAACCGTGTCCGACGTGGCAAAAAAAGTCACTTGTCGCCCGTGCGTTTCGCCCTTTTCATGCGAGGCACGATGCACGAAGAGGCCAATCAGGACCCCGGCAAGAGCGGTACGGAGAGCCAGCCCGCGGGGCGAATCCCAGGGGAGGACGTGGGGGAGGCGCGCTGCTTCCACGATCTCTACGACGCGCAGGCGGCCCGCGTGCCGCACCGGATCGCGCTCGCGTGCAAGGACGTCGCGTACACCTACGCCGAGCTGTCCGCCGCGACGAACCGCCTCGCGCACCACCTCCGGCGCCTCGGCGTCGGCCCGGGTCGATGCGTCGCGCTCTGCATGGAGCGCTCGGCCGAGATGATCGTCGCGCTCCTCGGCATCGTGAAGGCCGGCGGCGCCTACGTGCCCCTGTTGCCCGACGCGCCGCGCGCGCGCCTGCTGCACCAGATCACGGAGACGGAGGCGCCCGTCGTCCTCACGCAGGAGAAGCTGCTCGGCGTCCTGCCCGAGACGGACGCGAAGATCGTCTGCATCGATCGCGACCGCGCGCTCCTCGAAGCGGAGAGCCCCGACAACCCGGCCCCGCTCGCGCGCCCCTCCGACACCATCTACGTCATCTACACGTCCGGCTCGACCGGCCTCCCGAAGGGCGTCGCGGTCCGTCACGAGAACGTCGTCAACTACACGCTCTACATGGGCGAGCGCCTGCGCGTCTCGGACTTCGACGATCAGGGCGGCCTCTCGTTCGCGACGATCTCCACGCTCGCCGCGGACCTCGGCAACACGAGCATCTTCCCCTCGCTCGCCTTCGGCGGGACGCTGCACGTGATCGATCACGACATGGCGCTCGACGGCGATCTGTACGCCGCGTACGCGCGCGACAAACGCATCGACGTCCTCAAGATCACGCCGTCGCACCTCGGCGCGCTGATGGCCGCGCAGGACGGCAAGGACGTGCTCCCGCGCCGCATCCTCGTGACCGGCGGCGAGGCGTCCACGTGGGGCCTCGTCGATCGCGTGCGGTCGATGTCGCCTCTCCGCTGGATCAACCACTACGGCCCGACCGAGACGACGATCGGATCGCTCACCTTCGATCTCGACGAGGCCGACACGATCCGTCCGATCGCCGCGACCGTCCCGATCGGCCGCCCCATCGCGAACACGGTCGTGCACGTCCTCGACGAGAACGGCAAAGAGGTCCCGCAGGGCGAGCCCGGAGAGCTCTTCATCGGAGGCGCCGGCGTCACGTCGGGCTACGTGAAGCAGCCCGAGCGCACCGCCGAGCGCTTCTCGAAGGATCCGTTCGTCGCCGATCCGGACGCGTGGATGTACCGCACTGGCGATCGCGTCCGCGTGCTCCCCGGCGGCGCGATCGAGTTCCTCGGCCGCGTCGATTTCCAGGTGAAGATCCGCGGCCACCGCGTGGAGCTCGGAGAGATCGAGGCCGTGCTGCGCGCCCACGCCGGCGTGCGTGAGGTCGTCGTCGTCGCGCGCGAGATCCGCCCCTTGGACCTCCGCATCATCGCGTACGTCGTCCCACAAGCCGATCCGTTCGACACGGCGGAGCTGCGCGCCCTCGCGAAGGAGAAGCTGCCGGACCACATGGTGCCGTCGAGCTTCGTGGCGCTCGCCGCGTTGCCCCTCAACCCCAACGGCAAGGTCGACCGCAAGGCGCTGCCGGATCCGTTCGCCGCGGAGCCCGAGCCCGAGAAGGAGACCTCCGCGGCCTCGTTCAAGGGCGACGTCGGCGGCGAGTCGCTGGAGGAGCAGATCCGCGAGATCTGGCGCGCGCAGCTCAACGTCCGCAACATCGGCCTCGACGACAGCTTCTTCGACATCGGCGGTCACTCGCTCGCGGCGATCCACATGCTCGCGGAGCTGCACAAGCGCACGGGCAAGCGCCTGCCGAACGCGGTGCTCTTCCATTCGCCGACGATCCGCGGCATCGCCGAGGCCCTCCGCCGCGCCGGCGCGACGCCGCTCTTCCGGTCGCTCGTGCCGATGCAGCCGAAGGGCAAGCGCCCGCCGCTCTTCTGCGTGCACGGCGGCGGCGGTCACGTGTTCTGGTACAAGGACCTCGCGCGGCGCCTCGGCGACGATCAGCCGTTCTACGGCCTGCAGTACCGCCTCGAAGACGACGGCCGCGTGCACACGAACCGCGTCGAGCAGATGGCGCACTACTACCTCGAAGAGATCCGCGCCGCGTTCCCGAAGGGCCCGTACTACCTGAGCGGCGCGTCCTTCGGCGGCAAGGTCGCCTACGAGATGGCGCGCAACCTCCGCGCGCAGGGAGAGACCGTCGCGCTCCTCGCGATGTTCGACACGTGGGGCCCCGACTACCCGACGCGCGACCCGAACATCTCGAAGGCGAACCGCGTCGCGCAGGCGCTCTACCAGCGCTTCGATCACCACGTCGGCGCGCTGTGGATGCTGGAGAGCGGCACGCGCGTGCCGTACGTGCGCGAGAAGCTCCACTACGGCTACCAGGAGTTCCTCGGCGAGATCGAGGTGAAGGCGATCGCGGTGCAGCGCTGGACGTACAAGGCGCGCGGCCGCGCGGACAGCATCCCGGCCGATCTGCAGGAGCGCCCCGGCTTCATCCGCGAGGCGAGCGAGGCGTACGTCGCGCCCCCGTACGACGGCGACGTGCACCTCTTCCGCTCGAAGCTCCAGCCGCCCGGCTGCAAGTACGACGAGTCGCTCGGCTGGTCGAAGGTGGTGCGCGGCAAGCTCACGATCCAGGAGCTGCCCGGCATGCACGCGACGATGGTGACCGAGCCCCGCGTCCGCTTCCTCGTCGATGCGCTGCGCCCCGTCCTCGAAGAGGCGCAGGCGCGCTTCGGCTGACACCCGCTCCTCGATCTCCCTCCACGCTCGCGCGCCTCCGTGGCGCGTCACGTCGCTCGCCGATCGCCGCCGATGATCGCGCGGTCGTCGCTCGATCGCCGTCCGTCGATCGGCGTCACCACACGGCACGTCACGCCGCCGCGCCGCACCGAAAAGACGCGGAGAGAGCCGCGCGTCCGCGCCCTCTCGCCGAGCGACACCGACGCACCGCGCCCCCCGAGCACAAAGCAAGACTGACGCAACTCCGTGGCCGAAAAATAAGGACTACCCCCGACGCGTGTACGCTTGAATACATAAAGCGATGCTCATTGCGCACGGTGAGGTCGCGTAATCGAAAAAAGCTCGGTTAGGATTGCTGACGCGGAAAACACGGGGGAGACGGGGGCAGCACTCAATCAATGGGGGTCAGGCTCCGGAGCCGCTCGCGTAACACCGCAGGGCAAGAAGCTAAGGGATAGTTCCTTCTTTTGTTGGGAGGCGCGAACATGGAAACTCTTCTTTCTAAACTCATCGAGAAGCTCGCCAAGGTCGAGGCGTTCGAAGAAGCGGCCGAGATCGCGCTGGGGACGGCGATCGAGATCGTGCGGCTCGCCATCACGGGCTCCGCGTACAGCAAGAACGCTCGTGTCCTGCGGGCGGTCCTCCACCACAGACCGGATGATGGCTACCGGCGCCTCGTCGCCGTCGACGTGGCCGAGAGTGGGGCAACTCTCCCCCTCAAGCTCGGGGACGCGCCCCACATGCCCTCTGCTGCAGCGTGGCAGTGGGTCCGCGGCTACGAGACGGCCGCCGCGATCGACGTCGCGCTCGGCGCCGTGTCCTTCGCCAGCGATCGTCATGGCACCGAGTCGACGAAGCCTGTCCAGCGGGACGCGACTCACCTCTTCGTCGTCCCGGTGCGCGCGCCGGGCCACCGCATCGATGGCATGATCGCCGTCGAGGCCAGCTGCAAGCAGGCTTCCGGCACGCCGTTCGTGTGGGAGACGTGCCGAGAGGCCTTGTTGCTCCTCGCGGCCATCTCGGCCCCTTACTTCACCCGCCTGTCGGTGGCGCGCATCGAGCGCACCATGCCGGACGAGCTGCTCCCCGTGATCGGCCAGTCTACGGCCGGCATCGTGGAGATGCTCCGCGTCTTCGCTCGGCAGGACGAGCCGATCCTGTTCAGCGGCCCCGTCGGCTCCGGCAAGGCCAGCCTGGCCCGCTGGGCGCACGAGCGGTCGACCCACAAGAGCGGTCCTTTCGAGGTCGTGCGCCTCGCGTCGATCCCGGAAGATCAGCAGATGGCGGAGCTCTTCGGCGCTCGCCGCTCCACCCCCGGCGCGCCCCCGAAGGAGATCCCGGGCGCCGTCGCCCGCGCCGAGAAAGGCACGCTCCTGCTCGCGGACGTCGAGCGCCTCACGCCCGCGGCGCAGGCGGCCCTCGCGCGCCTCCTCGAGGAGAGGCGATATCGCATGTCGGGAGAGGACGGCGTCGAGCGGACTGCCCAGGTCCGTTTCCTCTTCGGGACGAACACCGATCTCACCCGGCTCGTCGACGACGGCAAGCTCCGCGCGGAGCTCTTCTACCGCATGGACGCGCTCCCGATCCGCGTGGCCCCACTCCGCGAGCGCCCGGACGAGATCATCGAGTGGGCGGAGACCATGCTGCGCCGCCGCCACGTCCAGAGCGGCTCCACCAGCGCCGCGATCATCTCGCAAGAGGCCGCCAGCAAGCTCGTGGCCCACGACTGGCCCGGAAACCTGCGCCAGCTCGACAACATCATCCGCCGCGCGTACGCCCTGGCGCAGCTCGATCACGCGACGCTCGCGGACGGCATCAGCCTGCGCGCGGAGCACATCGAGCGCGCCCTCCAGTACGAAGGCAAGGGCTCGCCGCGCACGCTCCTCGACTACCTCGACATGGCCGCGGAGGCCTTCGTGGCCGAGGCCGAGCGCCGCACCGAGACGGGCATTCGCCTCGACATGGATCTCGCGGACTCCTTCAAGGGCCTCGTCATCGAAGCCGCGAAGCGCCGCTGGAGCCCCGAAGACAAGGACGGCGTGAAGAAGGCCTTCTTGCTCCTCGGAAAAGAGGCCACCGTGAAGAGCCGCAATCACTGGGCCACCTACGAGCGAGAGTTCGAGAAGGTCCAGGAGCTGAAGCGCGTGCTCGCCGCCGCCCAGAACGGCAACGGGAACGGCAACGGCAATCACAACCACGGTCACATGGCGCGCCCGACAGCCGTGCACGGCCACCACCCGGTCGCGTCGCACACCAACGGCAACGGCCACGCGCACCACCCGGCCGCGAATGGCAACCACGGTATCTCGGGGACGAACGGCTCCCTCCGCGCGACCGACGGCGTCTGACGAGAGCTGGGGCAAAAACGCCCACGGTGCGAGCCTTTTCGTGGTCCTGCCGTAAGGTAGGGCCATGAATCGCGCCCTGCACATCACCCCCGAGGGCGTCGGGTGGGCCCCTCTTCCGACTCCCACCTTGACGGACCCGCACGAGGCCATTGTCCGGCCCATCGCGGTCACCTTCTGCGACTTCGATCTTCGCCTCTTCTCCGGCGATCTGCGGGTCACGGCGCCCACGCCGCTCGGTCACGAAGGCGTCGCGGAGGTCCTGGAGGCCGGCGCCGAGAGCGGCGTCACCCCCGGCGACATCGTCAGCGTCTCCTACATGATCGCGTGCGGCCGGTGCGATCGCTGCGCCGCGGATCTCCGCACGAGCTGCCGCGCGGTCCCGCGAGGGGCCATGTTCGGCGCGCCCGGACAACAATGGGGTTGCCTCCTCGCGGACGTCGTGAAGATCCCGTATGCGCGCTCGATGTTGACGCTCTTGCCGAAGACGCTCCCGGCGCAGGCGTTCGTGGGCCTCTCGTGCAATCTGCCCATCGTCTGTGAGGCCTTGTCACCGCACCTGACGGCGGATCCGACGACTCCGGTCCTCGTCGTCGGCGGCGTGGGCGGTCTCGGCCTGTACGCGGTGGCGACGGCGCTCGCGCTGGGCGCCCGGCACGTCGACTACGTGGCCGCGCACGGCCGCGGCACGGAGACGGCGGCGGAGCTCGGCGCCCGCGTGATCCCGGCCCCTCCCACGGGAGAATACGGCCTCGCGGTGGTGGCCAGCGCCGAGCCGACGGTCCTCGTCTCCGCCTTGCGCGCCCTCCGTCCCGAGGGCACCTGCGAGGCCATCGGCGCGCTGCGCGGATCCGCGGATCTCCCGCTCGGAGAGCTGTACGCCCGCGGCGTCACGCTGCGTCTCTCCCGCAACGCATCCCAGGAGTCGGCCCTCCGCGCCCTGGAGCTGACCGCGCTGGGCCGCCTGCAAATCGAGACGATCCACGGAGAGGCCCTCCCGTGGGAAGCCTTACCGGAAGCCCTCACCGCCCCCGCCCCGAAGCCCGTCTTCGTCCGCGCCCGCACGACCCCGACCGTGAGTTGAGCGCCCCGGCCGCCACCGGGAAGCAGGCCTCGACGAGAGAGCCTGTCAGTGGCACTGAAACACGAAGTGCCCGCCTTCGAACCCGTACAGACTCCCCACGTCTCCGAGGTTCAGATCGCAGAGCCCGTCGTTGATCTGGAGCAGGAACGACTCCGCATCTCCCTCGTCCTCCTGGATCCACAGCGGACCACCGAACACGTGCCCGCCACATTGAGCCAGCAGCCGGCGCAGGTCGCGGACGTCCGGGTCGTCACTCGCGCTCTCCGCGAACACCACCTCCGGCAGATCGATCGGAGTGACCGAGAGCGGGGCGCCATTGCCACCTTCCGTCACCTGCGCCCGCGGAACCGGCGCGAGACAGGCATCTTCCGCGCCCTCTCCGCCTTCGGGATCCGGGTGGAACAGCACCAGTAGCCGCGCGTCCGGATAGGCCTGTCCGAGCTCGGGGATCTCGTCCACGTCGAACGTGATCACCGGGGTCATCGGCTCTCCGTTCGCCGTCGGATAGTCCTTGTCGGGCAGCCCCGGGACGGTCCCTCCGATCCGCGACAGGGCACCTGCCTTTGCGATGTACCCGTCATCCCCGTCGCGCTCCAGCAGATAGACCCGGCGCTTCGGCCCGGCCGCGGCCGCTGCTTTTCGCAGGAAGAGGTCGCGTTTCGACTCGGCCTGTCCGGGCAGGGAGGCGAGCACCCGCTGATGATCCTGGTACGAGAGCCCGTTCCGCAGCACCTGGAGGAAATCCGCGTCGGCTCCATCGCGCCGAACGGCGTCGCACAGCGCGTCGACGAGCACGCTGCCGAGCCGCTGGTACGCCGTGGCGACCGTGTCGTAGCCACAGCGCGCGCCCTCGCGCTTCACGATCTGATCGACGATCGTCACGACGAGCGCCGGATCCTCGCGCGTCACGTGCCGCGACGTGAGCACGCGCGCGGGCGACGCCTCCTCCGTGGCCGCGCGCACGAGGATCGATCGCCGCAGCTCCGGCGAGAACGCGTCGAGCGCGTCGTCCCGCGCCGCGCCGTCCGACGACGTGCTCCAGTACTTGAGCGGGTCCGGCCCGGTCGCGTCCCACCGCAGGTACGACGCCCACTTCGGATCCACCGGATCGCCTTGTTTTGCAGCCTGCGCGAGCGCGAAGAGGATCCCCATCGCGATCGAGCGCCGCCGATCTTTGTTCACGTGCTCGCTCTCCGCTTCGAGCATCGGGATGATCTTCGCGCCGTGCAGCCCGAGGTAGCGCTCCCCCACGTAGAGCGTCGGCCGCACCTTCTCGAGCAGCCGCCGCAGCCTCTCGTCGTCGGCGTGCGCGGCGAGCAGCACCGCCGCGGGCCCGAGCCCGTACTCCTTCGCGAGCAGCCCATCCACGAGCGCGAGCGCCCGCGCGCGTGGCAGCGCCCGGTACCCCGCGAGGTGCCGTGGGATCGTCGGGTAGTACACGTCCGACACCCCCTCGAACGAGTACATCGCCTCGAACCGCTCCGGGATCGGCTTGTTTTCGGCTGCGAAACGCGCCGCCGCGAGCGCGAGCACCTCGTCGCGCACCGCGAGCCGATGCCGCGCGGGCTGCTCCGGATCGTCCGAGTCGTACGGCCCGCGCGTCTTGCCCGGCACGAGACCCTCCGCCGCCGCGAACAGCGCCTCGGGCGAGTCCTTGCGATCCTCCAGCATCGCGAGCTCCTGCTCGCACGTGGGACAGTCGCTCCACGAGAAGCACCGCGCGAGCACCTCCACCACGTCGTCGAGCGGCGCGATCCGCAGCGCGCGCTGCATCGACCGAACGCCAGGGTTTTCGGCGCGGAGCGCGTGCGTCACCGCCCGCTTGCCGAATTCGTCCGCGGAGAAGCCGAGCTCCTCCACCGTCGTGATGAGCGCGTCCTCGCCGTTCAGCCGCCGCACCGCGCGCTGTCCGTCCTCCGAGACGAACAGATCGTGGTTGCCGGTGAGCCCACCTACCGCGAGCTGCGACGCCATGTGATCCATGATCCTCTCCGCGTCCGCCGGATCGATCGCGCCCCCGAAGCGCTTGCGCAGATAAGCGATCGCGAGCGCGATCCGCGGATCCATCTCCGCGATGCGCGCGTCGAACGGCGCCGGATCGCGCAGCCACGCGTCCGCGACGAGCCTCTCCAGGTATAGCGGCACCGAGGGCAACAGCGTCGACCAGTCCTTCGCCGCCGCGTCGAGGTGCGGCCCCACGCGCGTGAGCAGCGCGGCGACCGTCTCCGGCTTGCCGAATTGCGCGTCCTCCGACATCAGGTAGAGCACGTTCGGCAGCCCCTCCGCCGCGAGCAGCCCGTGCTCGACGAGGTGCCACAGGATCGCGTTCACGGTGCCGTAGTCGCCGCCGTTCGCGTCGCGGACGATCTTGCCGACCTTGTACTGATCGAGCCGCGGGTCCTTCGCGAGCTTCGTCGCGAGCCGCCGCAGCGCCTTCTCGTCGATGTCGCCGAACGGCGGGATCGCGGGCCCTTCGGACGTCGTCTTCTTCTTCGCGGGGGCGCGCTTCGGCTTCTTCTCTTCGGTCATGCCGCGCACTATCGCCCGAGAGACGCAGTGCGCCGTGCGTATTTTCGGTGACGGGCTCGTGCTCCGTGGACGCCGGGATCCTGCATTTGTTGAGCTGTTTCGACCTCGACCGGCTCACCATGGAGGCGCTAGGCTGGCCCCTTCGCAGCGCGGTCGTTGCGGATCAGGCCTTGTCTTCCGGAGGCACCACATGACGTCTCGACTCCTTCGTTCCCTCGTTCTTGCGGTCCCTTTCATCGCGGCGTGCGGCGTCATCCCGGACGTGCGCCTCGGCGCGGAGTCCGGCATCCCGGAGATCTCCGGGTCCACGACCATCGCCATCCCGCAGGGCTACAAGTGTGGTGATCCCGTCACCGATCCGAAGGGCCAGTATCAGGTCACGAGCAGCGGCACCGTCGACAAGTGCGTATTCGTCTTCAACCAGAAGGTGACCGCGCTCAAGTCCTCCGACTACGACACCAACCCGCAGCTCCAGGGCGCGCGCGCGGTGAACGCGATCGATCTCGAGGTCAGCAAATTCGCCCTCACGGACCCGTCGACTGGCAAGGAGCCGAAAGGCCTCCTCAGCCTCGACGGAAAGGCCTTCGGCGAGACGATCCTCACGGAGAAGGATCTCCAGGTGAGCCCGCCGTTCACGAAGACGCTCGACGGAGAGGCGGTCGACGCGCTCAAGGATCAGGTCGTCAACAAGAAGGACATCGTGATCCCGGTCGACGTCAACGTGGCAGTCAGTCTGGCCGATCCCCCCGCGGAGATCTCCCTCGATTTCACGGCGCAGCCCGTGCTCGCGATCGGCTTCTGACCATCACGCGCCCCCCGAAGGAGCCGAGTCTCTCTTCGGGGTCGGGTGCGTGGTTGTGTGGCGACCCCGGGCAGAGTTGAACTGCCGACCAACGGTTTAGGAAACCGCTGCTCTATCCACTGAGCTACGGGGCCAGCGGGACGCGCAACCTTCCACATCGCGGCTCGGCTTTCAAGATGAAAGCCGCGTGAACGCGCCCCGACGTCTTCGAAACAGCCTTCTTTGCCGCCGTCTTCTTCGCGCTCATCGCGGGCTCTTCGGGGACGCCCCCGGCCGGATCACCCGCTGATCCGTCACCACCACATCGCAGGCCACGTCCCCGTCCGTGACAGGCACCTCGGCGATGAGCTGGAAATCGAAGGCCACCACGATCGTGCGCCCCCCGGGCGCGTAGCGTGGCAGCGTCCGGTCGTAGTACCCGGCGCCGTAGCCGATCCGATGCCCCGCGCCGTCCACCTGCAGCGCCGGCACCACGATCGCGTCGAGCGCGGTCGCCTCCTCCGCGTCCGGCGCGGGCTCCGGATAGTGCTGGCCGCGGTCCGTCAGCTCCGTGAGCGCGCCCACGAAGCGGAACGTCATGTGCTTCGTCGCCGGGTCGATCACCGGATAAGCCACCTTCACGCCGCGCCCGCGGAGGACGGCGTCGAACGCGCGCAGATCCACCTCGTGACGCTGCTCCATCGGATAGAAGAGCGCGACCGCCTTCACGTCCGCGAGCTCCGGCAGGGCGGTGAGCCGCGATGCGATCGTGGCCGAACGCTGCGCGATCGCCTCGATCGGGATCGTGTTGCGGAGCGTGCGCGCGCGCTGGCGGAGGACCGCCTTCGCCTTGTAGCGCAGCCGAGTTTCGACGTCGGTTGTGGGCTCCATCGGCGGGGAGGGTATGCCGCTTCCACCGCTCTGCGCACGGGTTTTTGTGGCCGATCGCGCACCGACCGGACATGTCTTTTCCGATCGAGACTGCGCACGAACTTGCGCACTGGAAGCCACCGAGAGGTCGGAGTCCGTTCCGCGTGGGTGGAGCTCTGCGGCCGCCAAGGATCGACGACGGCGCATGGATCCGTACGCGAGGCGCCTACTCGCGGCCGTGCCTGCGTGGTATCCCCGGCGCGATGTACGGTTGTGCCATCGTCCCCGCCTACGACGCCGCCCGCAGCGTCGCCGATGTCGTGCGCTCGCTCGTGAGCCTCTGGCCGGATCCGCGCGCGGTCATCGTCGTCGACGACGGCTCCCGCGACGACACCGCGCGCCTCGCGGAGGAGGCCGGCGCCGTCGTGCTGCGGCACGGCCACAACCGCGGCAAGGGCGCGGCGCTCCGCACCGGCTTCTGGTTCGCGCACGATCAAGGCTACGACGTGGCGGTGACGATCGACGCGGACGGCCAGCACCCCCCGGCCGAGGCGCTCCGTCTCCTCCACTGCGAGGCCCCTTCGAATTCCCTGGTCCTCGGCACGCGCGACCTCGTCCGGGCCGGCGCCCCGAAGCCGAACCAGATGTCGAATCGCATCTCGAACTATTTCCTGTCGCGCTTCGCGAAGACGACCTTCGCAGACACGCAGTGTGGCCTCCGCAGGTACCCGCTCGCGCCCACGCTGGCGGCGGACGGCGGCGCGAACGGCTACGCCTTCGAGGCCGAGATCATCCTCCGCGCGATGGCGTCCGGCGTCCCGGTCGTGGAGATCCCGATTGACGTGATCTACCCGCCCGAGAAGGAGCGCCTCAGCCACTTCCACAGCGTCCGTGACCCCGCGCGCATCATCCACCGCGTCGTCGCGACCCTCGTCGAAACAAGGTACATGTCGCGCGCGCCGCGCCAGGTGACGGTCCCGCCGCGCACCGTGAGCCGCCGCCCCGAGAAGCACCCTGCCGTCGAGCTCGCGACCTCGAACGCGGCCGAATGACGTCCTCCTCGCACCGAGATCGCGACCGCGCGCCCCGCCCGGCATGAGCCTCCGAGATCGCCTCCGCGCCCACAAAAAGAAGCTGATCGCGCTCGGCGTCGTGATCCTCGGCCCCCTCGGGTTCCACGTCGCCGTCCGCGTCGGCACGCACATCGAGCCTCCGCAGATCAGCGTGCCCGCGGAGAGAGACATCCACGAGTCCGGCGATCTGCGCACGCTCGGCGCGAGCTACGCCACCCACCGCGGCAAGATCCTGGAGGTCGGCCTGCGCGGAACGCCGGAAGAAATAGGCTTCTCGCACGCGCGCCTCCTCTACCGGGAGATGGTCGCGAACGAGGGCACGCTGTACCAGCAGTTCGAAAAATACGTCCCGGTGCCGCCGTTTCGCTGGCTCCTCGTCGACGTGAGCCGCCTGCAGTTCCGCGCCGTCGACCGCGGCATGTCCCCGGAGCGCACCCGCGAGATCGCCGCGCAGAGCCTTGGTTTCCAGCCGGATCCGTACGACGGCTTCATGCCCACGTACCACCGGCTCGTGTTCCTTCAGTCCCTCTACGACATCGCGCTCTCGTTCGAGCACTCCCCCTTGCTCGGGTGCACGAGCTTCGCGCTCACGGACGGCGCGGCGGAGGGCGGCCACACGCTGCTCGCGCGCAACTTCGACTTCGAGGCCGGCCCCATCTTCGACCTTGGAAAAGCGGTGTTTCTGGTGCGGCAGGAGGGGCGCATCCCGTACGCGTCGGTCGCGTGGCCCGGCCTCGTCGGCGCCGTCACCGGCATGAACGCGGAGGGCGTCGCGATCGTCGTCCACGGCGCGCGCGCTGGCGTTTCGAGGCCCGAAGGCGAGCCCGTCGTCCACACGATGCGCGACGTCCTCGGCCGCGCGAAGAGCACCGAAGAGGCGATAGGCATCCTCGCGACGCGCGGCCCGATGGTGCCTCACATGGTGATGATCGCGGACGCCTCGGGCGACGTCGCGATCGTCGAGCGGATCCCCGGAAAACCGTCGCACGTGCGCCGCGGCCGCGGCAAGGTCCCGCTCACGAATCACCTCGAAGGACCGAGCGCGGACGACCCCGCGAACAAGCGAGTCGAGGCCACCACGAGCACGTGGCCGAGGCGCCGCAGGCTCGATGAAATTCTTTCGAATCTTCCGCCGGGAGCCACCGTCCAAGACGCCGTGCGCGTGCTCCGAGACAAGCGAGGCCAGGGCGATTTGCAGCTTCCCCTGGGCGATCGCCGCACGCTCGACGCGCTCATCGCCACCCACGGAGTCGTCATGGACACGACCGCGAAGGCGCTCTGGGTGAGCGAGGGCCCGCACCTCGTGGGCCGCTTCCTCGAGTTCGATCTGGCCCGCCTGCTCGCCCCCGACTACGTGCCTGGATCGGACGCGAGCGAGGTGGCCATTCCGGCAGACCCCATCCAGGACAATGGCGAGTACGAGACTTGGAAAACCCAAGGTTCGCCGCACCACGGAGCCAACTGACATGTTCCGCAGAAGCTTCCTCCTCACGGCCGTCACCGCGCTCACACTGGCATCCATCTCCGCGGAGGCCGCGGCGGACGACGTGAGCGACACGCTGTCCGAGATGAAGAAGGCCCGCGAGAAGCTGAAGACGCTGGTCGCCACGTTCACGCAGGAGCGCACCATCGGCCTCCTGTCCTCGACGGTGAAGAGCGAGGGTGAAATGACGCTGGTCCGCCCCGACAAGCTCCGCTGGGACTTGAAGTCTCCGGACGCCGTCACTTACTGGGTCACGCCCGAGGGATTCGCCTTCTCCACCGCGAACGGCAGCGCGAACGTCAGCAAGACCTCTGCGAAGAAGTTCGGCGACATCCTGAACGATCTCCTCGTATTCATGGGCGGTGACCTGGAGACCCTGAAGAACCGCTACGACTTCACGGTCCCGAGCAAGAAAGACGGCGTCACCCTCCACGCCGTGCCCAAGACGGAGGAGGTGAAGAAGATCGTCAAATCCCTGGAATTGACGGTCGCCGCGGACCTCTGGACGGTGAAGAAGATCACGATCGAAGAGAAGGGCGGCGACAAGAGCGTCATCACCTTCACGAAGGTGACGAAGGACGCGAAGGTCGAAGACGCGAAGATGAAGCCCCCCAAGACCTGACGCACACACCCACGCTCGTGCCCACCCCCGGCCGGTCTATCGCCCGGCCTGCCCTCCCAAGTGTGCGGCTCCGCCGCCCACGGGAGGGCATTCGTATTCAAGCAACCTCTCTCACTTCTTGCCCATCAGGTGCTCCTGGAAGAAGCGCACCATGTGCCCGTACTGCAGCACCTGATTGTCGCGCTTCTGCGCCCCGTGCCCCTCGTCCGCGAACAGCACGAGCTCCGCGGGCACCTTCTTCGCGTCGAGCGCCTCCTTCATCTGGATCGCTTCGCCCGCCGGCACGCGCGGATCACTGGCACCCTGGATGATCAGGAGCGGCGCCGACAGCTTGTCGAGGTACGTCATCGGCGACAGCTTCACGAGCGCCTCTTTCTCCGCCGGGATCTCCGGGTCTCCGTACTCGCTCGTGCGCAGCTTCCGCCGGTAAGGGGCCGTGTTCTCCAGGAACGTGACGAGGTTCGAGATGCCGACCACGCTCGCGCCCGCGTCGTAGGCGCCCGCGAACATCGTCATCGCGACGAGGGTGGAATAGCCACCGTAACTGCCGCCCATCACTCCCACCTTCGGAGCCTTCCCGCCCACGGCCCAGGCCTTCCGCGCGTACTTCGCGGCGTCCTCGATGTCGGTGATCACGGCGAGCCGCTTCGGCCCGTCGTCCGCGTGCAGCCACGTCTTGCCGTAGCCGTCGCTGCCGCGCACGTTCGGCTCCGCGAGGATGAAGCCCGCGTCCACGAAGAGCTGACTCCGCACGTTGAACCCCGGCTCCGCCTGCGCCTCCGGACCGCCGTGGAACATCACGAGCACCGGGCACGGCTCCGCGGCCTTCTCGCACGCCTTCGGCCGCCGCACGAACATCGGGATCTTCGTGCCGTCGCGCGCCGGATACTCCTCCAAGGTCGCCCGCGCGAACGTGCTCACGTCCACCTCCGGCGCGCTCGGAGAGTGCCACTTCGACAGCTTCTTCGACTTCCAGTCGAGCACCCAGGCAGAGGGGATGTCGTTGCCCGGGTCGATGCTCAGGATCGAGTATTTCCCGTCGTGCGTGGTGCTCACGTGACTGACGTGGTCCGCGGGCGGCAGCTTCGGCAGCGCGATCTCCTTGTGCGTCTTCGCGTCCATCGCCGCGAGCCGCGTGTAGCCGCCGTCGTTGATCTCGTAGAGGATGCGCGAGCGCGGATCGTCGATGTGGAAGGTCGCGACGTCGTGCTTCATCTCGGGGCTGACGGGCGTCATCTTGCCGTCTTTGTAGGCGTAGAGTCGCCGGAACTCCCCGAGCTTCGGAGTCAGGACCAGGATCTCCCCGCCGGCGCCGTACTGGGCCTGGTAATTCTCCCGCTCGCCCTGCCCGAACAGCGGAGTCAGCTTCTTCGACTTGGTGTCGTACTCGGAGTATTCCTCCATGTTCGAGCCGACCTCCTTCACGAGGAGGAGCTTCTCGGTCCCCTGGTGATCCGCGATGGACCAGATGCCGTCCTGATCGAAGACGAGCTCCACGCTCTTCGCCCCGATGTCGTAGCGGTAGAGAGCGTAGGAGTCTGCCTTCTTGTCGTTCGCGCGGAAATAGACGTACTTCGAGTCGTCCGTGGTGAACGAATACTGCGTCTGCACCTTGGGTTTGTGCGAGATCTCCTGGAGCGTGCCGCCCTTCGGATCCAGCAGATAGAGGCCCGGATACTCCTCGCCTTTGCGATCGCGCGAGACGACGAGGTGCGCGCCGTCCGGGGTGATGTCCGCGATGCTCGTCGGGTCCTCACCGCCGGTGAGCTGCGTCGGGAAGCGGAGCGGCCCGTCGATGCGCCAGAGCTGGCGCGTGCCGGTGATCGTCCACGAGAAGAAGAGCTGTTTCGCGTCCGGCGAGAGCATGCCGCCGCCGGGGGACCGCACGTCGAGCATCGCCTGGATCCGCCGCGAAACCTCGGGCGGGAGGCGCGGAGGAGCGTACTTCGCCAGCACCTCGGGCGGCACGGACTCACCGCCGTGGCCGGAATACGCGGAGCCGGTGGGCGCGGCGGTGACGGAGGCGGTGGGCGCGGCTGTCGCGGTGGCGAGCGGCGCGGCCGACGGGCACGGAGGTGGCGGCGTGCGCGCCTCCTCGGCAGGACCGCACGACACGACGAGGCCAGCGAGAGCGAACGGGAGCATCCGGAGCGATCGCATGGCGCCCGGCGTAGCATACCTTTCGCCGCGCGGAGAGAGGTCGCGCCCACGATTGACGCCGATGGACCCCGCGGAGAGCATTCCGGGCCTCATGAAGACCCTGCTTCACCGCGTGCTTCCGCTCTTGGCCTTCCCACTCGCGCTCCTCGGGGCGTGCGCCGACTCCGAGTCCTCCTCGGGCGCCGGCGGCTCCACCACGACGACCGAGACCGGCCCGATCGACGTGAAGACGATCGCCGGCTGCAACCCGCTCAGCCCCACCGATGCGTGCCTGTTGCCGTTCCCGAGCCGCTGGAACGAGACGGCCGATCCGTCCTCGCCGACGGGCGTGCGCTGGAACCTCTCCCCGGACGCGCTCCCGAAGCGCGACGGCCTGACTCCGCTTACTGTGAAGCCCTTCAACACGGCGGACGGGGCCTCTCCCGTGGTGCCGATCCTGGCGCATTTCGGCTTCGATCTCGACCTCTCGAAGGCGCCGTCGCTGGACACGCTGGATAGCTCGATGGACGGCGACACATCGATCGCGATCTTCAACATGGACTCCGGCAAACGAGTCCGCTTCTTCGCCGAGATGGATCTCAATCACAAGGACGGTTACGAGGGGCGATATGCGGTGATCCTCCGCCCGGTGGAGCCGATGGAGATGGGCAGTCACACCGTGGTCGTGATGCGCGACGATCTCAAGAAGGCGGACGGCACCGACATCGATCCGACGCCTGCTTTCAAGGCGATCCGCGACGCGGTGCCGACGACGAACGCGGACGTGGAGGCGCTCCGGCCCGGGTACGAAGAGGTCTTCTCGTTCCTGGAAAAGAACGGCTATCCGCGCGGCCGCACCGTGCTCGCGTGGGACTTCCACGTGGCCAGTCAAGACTACCTGCTCGGCTCCGTCCTCTCGATGCGGGAGAAGACCTTCGGCATCATCGCGGAGGGCAATCTCCAGTACACCGTGGAGAGCGTACAGGACAGTCCGAGCGCGGATGTCTTTCGCATCGTGGAGGGGGATTTCGAGGTGCCGACGTTCATCAAGGACGACGACACCATCGAGTACGACGCGGACCATCACCCGATCTTGCAGCCGAAGAACCGGATGTTCCCGTACACGATGGTGATCCCGCAGAAGATCACGGAGGGGCCGCTGCCGCTCGTGGTGATCGGACACGGCATCTTCGGCGAGGGGCGCGCCTTCCTGACGTCCGGCGGGGACGGGGAGGCGCTGCAGAAGCTGGCGCAGCAGTTCGGCGCGGTGCTCGTCGCGACCGACTGGATCGGCCTCAGCGGCAAGGACTTCGACAGCATCGCGAACGGCGTGGCGACGAACCTCGACAACGTGAGCATCATCACCGACAAATTGCAACAGTCGCTGATGAACAACCTCACGATGACGAAGCTCGTGCGGCAGGTCATCGCGAAGGACAACATGGTGGCAGTGAACGGGCAGCCGCTGCTCGATGATCGGGTGTTCTACTGGGGCGCGAGCCTCGGCGGAATCCAGGGCTCCGCGTTCATCTCGCTCTCGGACGAGATCCCGCGCGCGGTGTTCGGCGTGCCCGGCTCGGCGTGGGGGACCATGCTGTCGCGGTCGATCGTGTTTTCGCCGATCAAGCTCGTGATCCAGCCATATTACCCGGATCCGCTCGACGTGCAGATCCTGATTTCGCTCTTCCAGGCGCGCTTCGATCACACCGATCCTGCGAACATCACGAAGCTGATGTTCAAGGCGCCTCTGCCCGACGCGCCCAAGGATCGCCGCGTGATCTTGCAGGAGGCGATCGGCGACTCCGAGGTGCCGAACATCTCGACGGAGATCCTGGCGCGGCAGCTCGGCGTGAAGCTGATGACGCCGTCGTTCTACCCGGTCTCGGGCCTGGAAGAGGTCACGTCGCCCGCGGACGCCTCGATCCTGAGCCAGTATCGGCTCGCGGACTACGATAACCCGGAGCCGCCCGCGGGAGACATCGCCCCGGCCTCGGACAACGGCGTTCACCACGCGATGAACTTCCTCCCCAACTGCCACCTTCAGATCGCCGAGCTGTTCTTCAACGGCGACGCGCAGCAGTACTGTTCGGAGGCGTGCGATCCGGATTGAGTGTCGGACTTACATCCGACCCTCAATCCTCGTCTTTCCCATCTCGGGGCGGCACGCGCCGCCCCGCCCCGCCGGCGGAGCCGTCGGGGTCCCCACCCCACGCGATCCGCGAACGATGCCTTTCACAGGCTAGCAGCTTCGGGCCTGACGTGGTGGGCGCCGGTCACCAAACCAGACTCATAGCATGGACACAGGATCCATATCGATCACCGCGCGGATCGTCCTCGGGAGGTCTTCGATGACCCGCTGGACGTGCGCGGTGGTCGCGCGGAGGGGGGCGCGCTCCTTCGCTCGCAGCATCACGCGGAAGCGGTAACGGCCGCGGAGGCGCGCGATCGGGGCCGCGGAGGGGCCGAGCACGTCCACGAGGCGCTCCTTCGCGGCGCGCGTACGTTTGGCCTCCTCCGCGATCGTCTCGGCCGCTTCACGCGCGACGTCCTCATCCATGGCGTCGAGTCGGATCAATGCCAGTCTGGAGAACGGCGGATACCCCACCTCCTGCCGATCGCGCAGCTCCCGCGACAGAAAGCCGCGCACGTCGTGGGTCGCCGCGCACTCGATGGCCGTGTGCTGCGGCTGGCGCGTCTGCACGATGACGACGCCCGGCTTCTCGTGGCGGCCCGCGCGCCCCGCGACCTGCACGAGCAATTGAAAGCCACGCTCCGACGCGCGGAAATCCGGGAGCGACAGCGCCGCGTCCGCGTTGACGACGCCCACCAGCGTCACGTTCGGCAGATCATGGCCCTTCGTCACCATCTGCGTGCCGACGAGGATGTCAATCTCGTGCGCGTGCATCTTTGCGAGGATCGCCTGCGCCTTCTTGCCGTCCGCCACGTCCCGATCGAGCCGCGCGATGCGAGCCTGCGGAAAAGCCTCTCTCAGCGTCGTCTCCAGCCGCTCCGTCCCGAGCCCTTCGAGCACCAGCGCCGGCGCGTGGCACCCGCTGCACACCTCGGGGAGCCGCGTCTTGAAGTCGCAATAATGACAGACGAGGAACCCTTCACCCGAGACGCGCGGGACGCCACTGGGGGGCGAAGCCCCGACGTTGCGCGCGAACAGCTCCCCATCGTCGATGCGCCCGCGCCGATGGTACGTGAGCGACACCGAGCACGCCTTGCACGTCTCGACAGCGCCGCACGAGTTGCACACGACGCTGGGCGCGAAGCCGCGGCGATTCAGGAACACGATGGCCTGCTCGCCCGCGGCAAGGGCCTTGTCGAGCGCGCGATGAAGGGGCAACGACAGGAGCGGATTGCCCGTGGGACCGGGGCCGATCGTGCGCAGATTGACGATCTCCACCTTCGGCAGAGAGGCGACGGCGCGCGCCCGTCCAGGCAAGATCAGCTCGGTCAGCCGACCGGAGCGTGCCAGTTGCACCGACTCGATGGATGGAGTCGCCGAGCCGAGGACGGTCACGGCGCCCGCGCGGTGCGCCCGCAACAGGGCCATGTCGCGTGCGTGGTAACGGACGCCTTCCTCTTGCTTGAACGAGCCGTCGTGCTCCTCGTCCACGATGACGAGCCCGAGATCCGGCACCGGCGCGAACAGCGCGCTGCGAGCCCCGATCGCGACGCGCACCGTCCCTTCGCGCAGCTTGCGCCACATCGCGTGACGATCCCCGTCCGACAGCGCGCTGTGCAGGACCGCGAGCCCGTCCCCGAAGCGCGCGCGAAACCGCGCCACGAGCTGCGGCGTGAGCGCGATCTCCGGCACCATCACGAGCGCGCCGCGCCCCTCTGCGAGGCACGCCGCGATCGCCGCGAGGTACACCTCCGTCTTGCCGGACCCGGTGATGCCGAACAGCAGGAACCCGGCCGTCTCGTGCGCGACAATCGCCGCGTTGATCGCGTTCGCCGCGGCCGTCTGCGCCTCCGTGAGCTCGGGCGCGACGTCGCGGGCGAGCGGCTCGGAGAAGAACGGGTCGCGATCGGCCTCGCGCTCGAACGTCTCCACGAGGCCGAGGGACACGAGCTTCTTCACCGCGGCGCGCGCGTTGCCGTGCTGCTTCTCCAGCGCGGCGATCGACGCATCCCCGGACGCGCGCAGGAGCGCGAGGATCGCCGCGGCCTGTCCGCGCAAGCTGCCGGCGGCCTCGATCGCGGGCGTCGGCCGCACCATCTGCACGACGCGCCCGCCCACTTGCTTGGCCCGCGAGAGCGCCGAGACGTCCGCGCCCGAAGCCGAGAGCGCGCGCGCCTTCTCCCGCTCGATGGCCGGCAGCGCGAGGCGGAGCACCTCACCGATCGGCGCAAAATAATAGGCCGAGAGCTCGATCAGGAACCGCACGAGCTCCGCGGGGAGGACCGGCTCGTCGTCGAGCACGCCCTGGATCGGCGCGACCTTCGTGAGGTGCGCCGGCACCTCGCGCTCGCCCGCGGAGAGCACCACGCCGATGGTCTGTCGCCGCGCGAAGCTCACGAGCACGCGCGCCCCCGGCACCGCGCGCGCGGCGAGATCCTCGGGGATCGCGTAGGTGAACGCGTTCGCGAGCGGGACCGGGATGGCGACGTCGGCGAGCAGCGGCACGGCGACGCTCTTTACACGAGCGCCCCGCGCGGCTCCACGTGCGGGCGGACGTTTCCCGGCCGTTTCGAAAAAAATCGAGGAGGCCTCTAAGAAACCTCGCCGCCCGCGCGTGGATGGAGCGAAGAGGCAAGGGCGCGCTCGGTTCCTCCCGGGCCCGCTGTTGCTCCATGTCGTCCACTCCCGATCTCGACTGGATCCGCGCCGCGATCGAGCGCCATCAAGGGCGCTTGATCCGCTTCGCGACCGCGCTGATCGGGCCGGCGCAGGCGCCCGACGTCGTGCAGGACACGTTTCTGCGCCTCGTCGCCGCCCGCCGCGAAGACGTCGAGGACCACCTCGTCAGCTGGCTCTTCACCGTGTGTCGAAACCGCGCGATCGAGCTCCGACGAAGCCCGTCGCGCAGAGTCCAGTCCCTGGACGAGGGTGAAGAGATGAGGAGCACCGACCCGACCGCCGCCGAGGCGTTGGAGCAACGAGGAGAGCGCGCGCGCGTGATGCGCCTGCTCGACGAGCTGCCCGAGCGCCACCGCGAGCTCGTCGCGATGAGGTTCGCTGGAGGGCTGAGCTACAAGGAGATCGCGAGCGCCACGGGCCTCTCGGAGACCAACGTGGGGTTCATCCTGCACACCGCGCTGAAGACGCTGAAGAGGCGGTTTCAGGAGAAGGCCGCCGATTCCGAGAGGGCGCTGCTGGGAGGACGGAGTCCGGTCCGCGGAGGCGGAGCTCCGCTTGGGGGAGCGGAGTCCGTAGCGGAGCGGACGCAGTCCTCGACGCCGCGCCGCGATTCAGAAAGGAGGGGCCAATGATCGACGAACGCCGCGAGGGGAGACCGACCGCGTACGTGCTCGGCGAGATGACCGCCGAGGAGAAGGCCCAGTTCGAGGCCGAAATGGCCGCAAATCCCGATCTCCGCGCCGAGGTCGAGGACGCGCGCGAGATGGCCAGTCTGCTCGAAGGCGCGCTGGGGCAGGGGAAGGGTGAGCTGCCGGCGGAGATGCGGAGTCGCATCGAGTCCGCCGTGAAGGAGAGTCGAAAGGGCCCGTCCGGCGACAAGCCTGCTCCGGTGATCCCGCTTCCTTTCGAGAAGAAGGGGTCGATCCGATCGACGCTCCTCGCGATGGGGGTGACTGGCCTGCTCGCTGCGGCTGCGGCGTCGCTGCTGGTGTTCCCGCGGATGATGAGCAAGGACGCCGAGTCCGCGGCCCCGAGACCGTATTTCTCGGACAACAAGCCTGCTGCCACTGCGAGCTACGCGCCCGCCCCGACAGCGGTCGCCGCCTCTCCGACGGCCGCCGCGACGTGGGCCCCGGAGCCCGTGCCCGGCCCCGGCCTCGTCACGCGCCCGCAGCCGGCCAGGGACGCGCAGGCCCCCGGCGACAAGTACGAAGACGTCGTCGACAATCCGTTCCTGGACCCGACGAAGGCCCCTCTCTCCACGTTCTCGATCGACGTGGACACGGCCTCGTACGCGCTCGTGAGGAGCCATCTCCAGAGCGGCAGTCTGCCTCCGCCGGCCGCGGTCCGCATCGAGGAGATGATCAACTACTTCGACTACGGATATCCGGAGCCGGACGACGAGGTGCCGTTCACCGTGCAGCTCGACGTGGGGCACGCGCCGTGGGCGCTGGATCACGAGCTCGTGCGCGTCGCGATCAAGGGCAAGACCATGTCGACCCGCGCGATGGACGGCGTCAACCTCGTGTTCCTCGTCGACACCTCGGGATCGATGAACCAGCCGAACAAGCTGCCTCTGCTCAAGCAGGGGCTCCGCATGCTCGTGGACAGGCTGCATCCTGAGGATCGCGTGGCGATCGTCGCGTACGCGGGGTCGGCGGGGCTCGTGCTGCCGTCCACGCCGGTGAGCGAGCGGGCGACGGTGCTCGGCGCGCTGGATCGGCTGTCCGCGGGCGGCTCCACGAACGGCGGCGCGGGCATCGATCTCGCGTACAAGGTGGCGGCGGACCACTTCGTCCGCGGCGGCGTGAACCGCGTCATGCTCGCGACGGACGGCGACTTCAACGTGGGCACGACGAGCCAGGACGCGCTCGTGAACCTGATCCAGGACAAGGCGAAGACGGGCATCTTCCTGACCGTGCTCGGCTTCGGACGCGGCAATTTCAACGACGCGCTCCTGGAGAAGATCGCGGACAAGGGCAACGGGCAATACGCCTACATCGACAACGAGACGGAGGCGCGGCGCGCGCTCGCCGACAACCTCGGAGCGCTCGTCACCATCGCGAAGGACGTGAAGCTGCAGATCGAGTGGAACCCGGCCGAGGTCCAGTCGTACCGGCTGATCGGCTACGAGAACCGGGTGATGGCGGCGCGCGACTTCAACGACGATCGCAAGGACGCGGGCGATCTCGGCTCCGGCCACACCGTGACTGCCCTGTACGAGATCGTGCCGGCGGGCGGCTCCGGGGGGACGCCGCTCAAATACCAGGCTCCGCAGGGCGGCTCCGGCTCACGAGGCGAGGTGTGCACGGTGAAGCTCCGCTACAAGGAGCCGGACGGACAGACCAGCAAGCTGATCGAGAAGACGCTTCAGGACGACGACGTGCCGGTCGCGCGGATGAGCGCCGACTTCAAGTTCGCGGCGGCGGTGGCCTCGTTCGGGATGCTGCTGCGCGGCTCGCGCTACGCGGGCGACGCGAACATGATCTCGGTGATCGGGCTCGCGCAGGAGAGCGCCGGAGAGGACACGAAGAGGCTGGAGTTCGTGTCGATGGTGCGGAGGGCGATGACGCTCTCGCATCGGTGACGGTGCTCGCGAAGGTTTCCCCTCCCTGCGGGTGCGAAGCAACCGCTTTGGGAGGGGCGGCCGACCGAAGGGAGGCCGGGGGTGGGCATCAATCTTCGAGGATGAGCTCGCACTCCAGGACGGGGTTGGAATACGGGGTGTTCCAGATCATGAGGGCCATGCCCACGCCCGCGTCGCCCTGGTCGGCGAAGTTGTTGTAGACGCCGTCGGTGAAGTAGCAGGACCACGCGTTGAGCACGTGCTGCGTTCCGCCGGCGCCGTCCGTGCCGGAGGTGTCGGTGTTCGCCATGCGCCAGCGGCGAGAGATGATGTCGTAATAGAACTTGTTCGGGCCGCGCGACGCCTTCTCGGGCTCCGCGCCCGTCCAGTAGCGCATCGACAACGTCATGTCGCAGCCGTCCACGTCACCGCAGTAGTCTTCGAGGATCTGCTGCGGGATCTGGCGCGTCTTGCCGGCGCCGGGGTCGCCGCTCGAATACTTGGTCCGCAGCACGTATTTCGCCGCGGTCGTCGTATAGGCCACCTCCGCAGGGGCCGTGTCGTACTGAAAGCGGCTATTGTAGGTGAGGCCGCCCGTGAAATTCTTCGCGCCCGTGAACGTCTGCGCCTGACCGAGGAAGCCAATCACCGCCGGGTCCGCGGAGAGGGTGCCTGTCGTCGTGATGGTGCCGCCGAGGAGGCCTGTCCCGGCCGTCACGCTCACCACCGTACCGGGGCCTTGCGGGCCCTGCGGGCCAATCGGACCCTGTGGACCGGTCGGGCCGACTGGACCCATCGGGCCGTCCGCGCCCGTCGGACCCTGCGGGCCCGTCGGACCCACAGGGCCAATCGGACCTTGCGGACCCTCCGGCCCCACGGGGCCCTGCTGCGGCACGCCGAGCCAGTTGCCAGCCTCGTCAATCACCTTGCCATAACCCGCGATCGACACCGACGTGGGGTGGATATCGCCTGTCGCGTCGCCGGCCATCACCGCGTAAGGCACGCTGCCCACCGTGCTGCGCGGGGTCATCTCCGGGTCGTTCCCGACCGTGACGCCGAGATAGCGAGTCGAGCCGTTCAGCACCGTGCTGTCGATCGGCTTCGAGTCGCCGAGGATGACCGAGAAATAGCCGTCCTCGAACGTGACCGAGTGCGACTCCGTCCAGATGGGCGTGTTCGCCGCGGGCAGATCGTAGAGCGCGAACTGGATGTCGATGGTCGTGCTGAGGGGCGCTCCATTCGAGTCGAAGAGGCGGCCCTGCTGCGTCAGCGTCACCGGGACGCCCGCGGACGCGGGGAGCACGAAGGACACGGCGGCGGCGGCCGTGAGACCGGCGAGCGCGACACGGGCCATGCGAACAAGAGCCATGGGAGTTCCTCCAAAAGGCGCGCCGGGTGGTGGCGGCGCGCGCGCGAGAAGACGCGTCCTCCCATAAAACGCCGCCCCCCTGTGCCTGTCAACGACGGCGGCTCTTCCCGATCGCGGGCGGCGGCAGCGCGAACGGCGCGAAGCGCTGGCGATCCTTCGACTGCAGCTCCAGGGTGGCCATCAGCGCGCTCGGCGAGATCGTGGAGACGGGGATCATCCCGGATTCCGCCCCGCAGTACGCGTTGTCCACGGTGACGTCGTCGCCCAGGGCCACGAGCGAATCGAGCGCGGAGAGGGGCGTGCCGACGAAATCGACGCCGCGGCACAGCTCCCGTTTGCCGTCCGGCGTGACGCGCTCGGCGTACATGATCTCGCCCTTGAAGGCCTGGAAATCGTAGCTCCGCGTGTCGGTCTCACCGCCGAGCGTCTCGCGCACGAAGATGCCGTACGGGGCCTTCTTCTTGCGGATCTCTTCGAGGAAGCGCTCCCACAAAGCCTCCTTCGCGAGCGGCTCCCGGCTCGTCACGAAGAGGTTGCCCATGCGCGAGATCGGGCGCTCGTGGCGCGAGCTGCGCGCGTGGCCGTT
Organism: Polyangiaceae bacterium; assembly: GCA_046351455.1. Taxonomy (GTDB): domain Bacteria; phylum Myxococcota_A; class Polyangia; order Polyangiales; family Polyangiaceae; genus JADJRH01. Next base: position 91,726 of record JAXLYM010000005.1, on the reverse strand, counting down.
CAGCTCTTTCTGGCCGGGGACGGGCGCGGCGGTCGTGAGGAAGCTCCGCAGCACGCCGCCTTCGACGAGCGCGGCGCGCGACGCCGGACGGCCCTCGTCGTCGTGATCGAAGCTGCCGATGAGGCTCTTGCCCGCGTGCGTGCGCGTCGTCGGGTCGTCCACGATGTCCACGAATTTGGGGGCGATCGGCTTGTTTCGCAGGTTCGCGAACGTCGCGCCCTCGTCGGAGGAGAGCAGGCGCGAGCCTTCGAGGCGGTGGCCCACGACCTCGTGGAAGAAGAGGCCGGCCGGCACCGGCGCGAGCAGCACCGGGCCCGAGAACGACGGCAGGTGCGGCGCCTTCGACAGCGCGCGGAGCAGCTCGATGCGGCCCTGCACCATCTTCACGATGCCGCGCTCGTCCGGCAATTCGTCCGGATCGCTCGTGACGAGGCTCACCTCCTGCTCGATGCGGTGGCCGCCGGGCGCGAGCATCCAGAACGTGGCGTGCAGATCGAAGATGGCGCGCTGCTCGACGACGTCCGCGCCCTCGGACGAGAGGAAGCGCTGCTGGCGGTGCCACGCCGACAGCTCCAGCTCCGACACCTGGATCTCGGGGCTGTCCTTCAGGAGGCCCGAGGCCTTGCGGAGCGTGTGGCTCCAGCGGTCGACGTCGATGTCACGGAACCGCTTCAGTTCGCCTGCTTTGGTGCCCTTGAACTTCGCGCGGGAGGGGAGCCTCCGCGCCTCGTCGACGTAGTGCAGCTCGTCGCTCTTGCGCTCGTAGTACTGCTCCGCGGCCTCGCGGTAGCGCGCCTCGGTGAGGCGCCACAGCGCGACTTTGTACGCGTCCTCGCTGACCTCCGCGGGCATCTCGATGTAGCGGATCGACTCGTCGTCGGGCGCGTTGTCGTCGAGGCCGCCCTGCGCCACCTGATCGTAGCGGTAGCTGCCCACGCGCAGATCCGCGAACACGTGGCTGCGCGCGTCCACCTGGTGCTCCGCGATCGCGCCGAGCCGCGCGCGCACGCTCTCCCGGCGCTCGTTGCGGAACAGGTACGAGAGGAAGCACACGCGCGGGTGCCCCGGCCTTCGGAGCAGCTTCATCGACCGCGCGAGCTCGTCCGAGAGGTACCGCGCGATGACGTCCATCTCGGCCGGCGTGTAGAGGCCCCGGTAGGCAGTGTAGAGGCGCGTCTCCTCGGGGCTCTTCATTCGTTGTGACATGAGGGGGTCGCGGAACTTAGCATGTAGTCCGCCGCTGGGAGGACGGAGTCCTACGAGGCGTCGTAGGACTCTTGCATCAGCGCGCGCTCGATCGTGTCGAGCGTCGGATCGAGCGTCTCGGGGACCACGCCGCGGCCGCGGCCCGTCGCGGTGAGCAGGTAGCGCCCGTCGCCCGCACGGAAGAGGCGGTGCAGGATCGTCTCGTTCGCCTCGTCGTGCACGAGCACCGACATCGGCGCGGGCGCTCCGTGCGCCGCGAGCCGATCCGCGAGCGTGAACAGCAGCGACGACGTCGCCGCGACGCCCTCGGGATCGCGCGCGCCGCGGCTCGCCGCGACGGGGAGGCCCGACTCGTCCGCGAGCACGATCGACGCGAAGCTCGCCTTCTTCGCGATCGTCTCCAGGATGCGCGGCAGATCCGAGCGAGAGTTCGATCCGCCTTCGATCCGCGCCAGATCGAGCAGGAGCTTCTCGCGCTCGATGTACGGGGCGAGCACGCGCTCGACCTCGCGGAGCGCGCCGTTCTGCGCGGAGCTCAGGCGCTCGGACTCGCGCTGCGCGATCGCGGCGGCCTCGCGGAGGGCCGCTGTCTCGGCCGCGGCGGAGCGCTGCGCGCGATCGGCCTGCTCCTGCGCGACCTGGCGGAGCCTTCGCTCCTCGGCGATCGTGCGCTCGGACTGCTCGTGCGCGGCTTGACGGAGCTTTCGCTCTTCGGCGACGGCGCGCTCGGCCTGCTCTTGCAAGAGCTGACGCTGGCGGCGCTCCTCGGCGATCGCTTGTTGCGCCTGCGCTTGAAGGGCCTCGCGCATCCTTCGCTCCTCGACGAGCGCGGCCTCGGGCACGCCGACCTGCTGCGGCGGGGGCGGGGGAGGACGGCGCCCGCGCTCCTCCGCGAGGGCGGCCTCCGCGGCCTCGCGACGCGTGATCTCGGCCATCAGCGCCTTGTCGTCGCCCGCGGGCGTGCTGCGCAGCGCGGTCAGCTTCGAGCGGACGAGCGCGGCCTCCGCCTCGACGAGGCGCTGGTGCAGATCGGCCCGCGATCGCGCGCTCTTCGCGAGGCCCGCGGCGATCCCGAGGTTGCGCCCGGCGACGATCCCGATCACCGCGGCGCCCGCGGCGAGCGCGCCCGCGACGACACCGAAACGAACCGCCGCGAACACGGCGCACGCGGCGCCGACCACCACGAGTCCCCACGTGAGCGCAGCGGCGGGCGCGCGCTCCTCCGGCGCGGGGCCGGACCTTTCAGTGCTTGTCATTTGCCGTAACCCATGGCCCGCAGGCGCGACAGATTGGCCTCGAGGCCGGTCGTCTTGCCGAGCTTGCTGGCGGCTAGAAACGCCTTGTATGCGTCGGCGTATTGATGCGAGAGCAGCGCGTCGACGCCGCGCGCGTAGAGGTTGTCGAAGCTGCCGACCAGCTCCTCTTCTTGCGGCTCGGGCGCGGCCTTCGGCGCCTCTGCGATCGCCCCTGGCTCCGCTTGCTCGAACCGCTGCGCCGGCGTGACCTCCAGCGGATCCGGCTGCGTCCCGCGGTGCGCCTCTTCATCGAGGAAGCGCATCGACTCCACGAGCAGCTCCTCGCAGCTCCCGTCGAGCGTGCGCGGCATCGTCGGATCCTCCGCGAGCGCGCGGCACTCGATCGAGACGTCCGCCGTATTCAAGAGCCGCTGCAGCGCGCGCGGCCCTTTCCCTTTCATGTCCTCCGCGTGGTACCCGAACCCGTCCTGCACCCACACGGAGCCCACGCGATCCCCGCGGCGGTAGAGATCGATCTGCACCGTGCGCCGCGAGAACCCCGCGAGCTGCATGTAGTCCGCGAGGCAGAACGGCGACGACACCTCGGTGCGCCCGCACAGCTCGTCGAGCGCCGCGATCACCGCGCCGCGGAGCTGCGCCATCGGCACGGGCTTCTCCAGGATCGTGACGTCGTTCCGGTTCGTGAGGCGCGTCTCCACCCGCTGCGGATAGGCCGTCACGAAGATCGTCGCCGCCGCGAGCTTCGCGCGGTCCACCTCGGAGAGCAGCTCGATCCCCGTGCCGTCCGGCAGGTGGAGGTCCAAAACGAGCACCTTCGGCGCGAGCGCGGAGATGAGCTTCTTGCCCTCGGCCACGTTGCCGGCGACCGCGATCTCGATGTTGGAGAGCTTCGAGAGGCCGCGCGCCATCGACGTGCGGAGCACCGGCTCGTCCTCCACGATGAGGATCAGCCGCTCCGACGTGTCCTTGGTGATCTGCGGGCGCTGCTGAGGCTGCATCGCGTCCTCTTTCGGCGGTGGCTCCGGGGCGAAGGCGATCTCCACCTTCGCCGCCGCCTTCTGGGCGCGTCCCACCGCGGTCGTGCTCCACTCCGGCGCGGGTAGGGTCTTGCGGTCGTCGTCGCCCATTTCTCTTCGATCACCCAGGGAGCTGGAACGTCCCCTCGATGAGGTCGATCCCGCACTCGAGCTCCGCGCACCAGTCGAGGAACCGCTTCACGAACGGGCCGCGGAAGAAGCGTCCGTGCTGCGGGGCGATGATGTCGATGTCCAGCCCGCGCACCATCCGCACCCACGCTCTGAGCGCCCGGTTCGACGCCATGTAGCGCTCGTGGAAGCCCTTCATCCGGGGGATGTGCGCGTCGAAGTCGGTGACCTCCGTCGCGTCCCCGTCCACGGACGCGCCGAGATCGCCTGTATACAGAATCTTGGAGATCGGGTCGTAGAGGTGGAAGTTGCCGCAGGAATGCAGGTAGTGCGCCGGCAGCACCCACAGCTCGCATCCGCCGAGGTTCAGCTTCATCCCGTTGTCGGGGATGGGGAGGAGGCGCGACTCCAGGAGCTGATCCAGGCCGAAATGCGGCACGAACCGCGTCCACAAGGACGAGATGTACGCCTTGGCGTCCGTCGTCATCAGCCAGCCGTTGGTCGCGGCGACGATGTCCGGGTCCTGGTGGGAGAGGAACAGATACTGGAGCTTCGCGGGCCCGAGGATCTGGAACGTCGCGGCGAGGACCTTCGAGTAGACCTTGTGTCCGCCCGGGTCGAGGATCATCGCGGCGCCGTTGTGGACCACGAGGTGCTGATTGGCCTGCACCGCGAGCCCGCCCTTGCTGAAGTCCTCCAGCAAGATGTTTCTGTGTCCGTCCTTGTCGAACAGGATCGTGTGAGCCATGGGCTTTCCTCTCTGCCTTTCTGGCTCAGAGCACCTTGCGCACGTCGTCGATCGCGCGGCGCATGTCGAGGAACACGAGGCCGAGCTTGGCCGCCTTGCTCGCGAGGCAGAGGAGCAGCGTGCCGGAGCCCGCGTTCATCATGACCGCGTAGCCCTGCTTTCCTCGCACGAGCACCTCCTCCACGTCGCCGCGCTCGAGCTCGGCGGCGGCCCGCGTGCCGAGGCTCGACAGCGTGGCGCTCATGCCCGCGACGCGCGCCTCGTCCACGTGCTGTGGCAGGACGCTCGCGATCATGAGGCCGTCCTCGGAGATGAGGGCGCACGCTTCCATGTCGGGCGATGCGCTCTGGAGCGATCGAAGGATCCTGTTGAGACTTTCGAATCTGGACATTGTCGCCTTCCCTAACCTGAACCCGGCGCCGTGATCGGCACCTCCACCCTGACCTCGGTGCCCTCCCCCAGCTTGCTCTCCACGCGCAGCGCACCACCCGCGCGCTCGACGATCTGCTTACAAATCGGTAACCCCACGCCGGAGCCGTGCTCCTTCGTCGTGTAGAAGATCTCGCAGCAGTGGCGGATCTCGGCCTCGGACATGCCGCGGCCGTTGTCGGTGACCGAGAGGACGAGGCTGCGCCGCGACGGATCGAGGCCCGCGGTGAGGCGCACCTCGCCGCGCCCCTGGCACGCGTCGATCGCGTTGCGCACGAGGTGGAAGACGATGCCGCGCACGATGGCGCCGCGCAGGGACAGCGGAGGCAGATCGTCGACCTGACATTGCACGCGCACGCCGCGATCGAGCCCCGTCGAGCGCATGATGCGGCACGCCTCGCGGATCGCGGCGTCGATGGCCTCCGGCGTCTTCACGTGCAAGCCCGCCTGGAGCCCGCCCATCCCCTGGAGCGCGAGGCTGATGCGCCGGATCTCTCCGAGCACCGCGTTCAGATCCCTCTCCTGGCCGCCGTCGGTCTCCTCGACGAGCACCTCCAGCGTGGAGGCGACGGACGCGAGCGGGTTGCGGATCTCGTGCAGGATCGACGGCAGCGCGTCCGCAACCGCCGCGAACTGGAGCAGCTGATCGCGCTGCTTGCGGAGCTGCACGAGCGACGAGATGTCCTGGAAGAGCAGCACGTATCCGAGGTGACCGTCCGGGCGCACCTCGCTGAGCGAGCAGCCCACGATCGCCTCGTGCCCGTCGCGCAGACGGAGCGCCAGCTCCACGCGGTCGGTGGGATCCGTCGACAGGACCGGCCGCAGATCTTGGAGCGGCGCGATCACGTCCTCGATCCGCGCGCCTCGCAGCTCGTCGAGGCTCATGCGGAGGATCTGCGCGGCGCCTCGGTTCGCGTCGCACACGCGGCCGTCCGGGCAGATCGCGAGCGCGCCCGCGCGGAGCCCGTCCACCATGAGCCGCGCCGAACGCTCGTCGGACGAGCCTTCTCGGGGAGCGGTGCCGCAGAAGGCACAGGGGACGGGGGGCACGCGGGGGCGCTCTGCGAAGGGTGTGCCCGCGCATGGACGCGCAAGTTTATTGCGTCTCGTGCGCGTCCCACGCATCGGCCGCGGAAATGGCGTGCACCCCTTGCGCCGAAGCGCGCACGACCCCCGGACAATGCCAGGGCGTTCCTCGCACGCCTGCCGGTCACCGACGGGGGCGAAGCTGCCAGCCTGTGCGACCACCACAAACGGATCGAAGGCCGGCGGCCCTTGCTCAAGGCGCCGGCGGCGTGAGGTGGGCCATGGTTTGCGCGACCTCTCGGACCGCGAGCCACCGCTGCGTCCGCGGGCGCCGCGCCTTCGGATCCATGAGCGCGTCGAGGTTCGCGAGGTTCGTGATCTCGATCTTGCCCTGGACGCGGCCGATGCACACCGCCTCCACCGCCCGCGCGTTGGCCGCGTCGATGAGGTGTGCGAGCGCCTTCGCCGCGAGCCGCGTCGCCTGGATGCGATCGAACGGGGAGGGCCGGCCGCCCTGCTGGATGTGCCCGAGGATCGTGCGGCGCACGTCGAACTTCCCGTCGCCCTCTTTCTCGAAGAGCGTCTGCAAGAAGTCCGTCGTGTAATGCGGATCCGCGCGCTCGCTGCGGATCATGAGGCCGAGCCGCTTGCCCTGCGAGAAGCCCTCTTTCAGGCGCGCGACGTCCGTGCGGAGGCCGTCGAGCGTGATGCCCTCTTCCGGCAGGTAGATGCGCTCGGCGCCGGTCGCGAGGCCGCCCATCAGCGCGAGGTAGCCGCAGTCGTAGCCCATCACCTCGACGACGTAGGTCCGGTGCGACGCGACGGCCGACTCCTTCAGCTTGTCGACGTTCTCCACGATCGTGTTGAGCGCCGTGTCCGCGCCGATCGCCAGCTCGGCCCCGGGGAGATCGTTGTTGATCGACGCGGGCACGCAGATGATCGGCAGCCGCAGCGCCGCGTGCTTCTCCGACGCGAGCCGCATGTCGTGGGCGAGCTGGTATCCGGCCCAGCCGCCGATGATCATGATCCCGTCGACCGCGCGGTCCCAGAGGTGCTTTTCGATCAATGCGTATTCCGACGCGTCGGGGAGCTTGCGCGAGGTGCCGAGCTCGGCGCCGCCCTTCGCGACCCAGCCGTGCACGCTCATCCAGTTCATCTCGGCGATGGTGCCGTCGAGCAGGCCCTGCACGCCGTTGTGGATGCCCATCATCGTGTGGCCCCGATCGGCGCCGAGGCGCACGGCCGCGCGGACGGCGGTGTTCATCCCGGGGGCGGGGGCGCCCGCGTGCATGACGGCGAGCCGCAGCGGCCTCTGTCCGGGCGGCGGCGGCTGCGGGTGCGCGCGCAGGAGCGTCCCGAGGATCGCGTGCGCCTCCACGAACCCGGCGCCGCGCATCTCCATCGCCTCGGAGAAATCGCCCGCCTTGATGAGGCCCGCGACCTTCTGGTTCTTGCGCACGTTCTCCATCAGCGGCGTGCGCGTCACCTCGTTGTGGTGGAAGCCGATGAGCTGCGGCTCGCTCCCGGGCGTGGCCGTGAGCAGCTCTTGCACGGCCGCGTGGCCGAGCAGCGTGCTCATGTTGCGGTCGAACGCGGACGGAGCGCCGCCGCGCTGCACGTGGCCGAGGATCGTCGTGCGCGTGTCCTCGCCGAGGCGATCGGTGAGCACCTTGCGCACGTGATCGCTCGTGATCGGCTGCCCGCGGCGATCCGTCGCGCCCTCCGCCACGATGACGACGTTGTGCCGGCGCCCGCTGCGGCGGCCCGAGAGCACGGCCTCGCACATCGCCGTCTCCCAGCCTTCTTCGGGCGGGTTCTCGGGGATGAGGATCCAGTTCGCGCCCGTCGCGAGGCCGCCCATGAGCGCGAGGTAGCCCGCGTGGCGCCCCATCACCTCGACGACGAACGAACGCTGATGGCTCGCCGCGGTGGCCGCGATCGCGTCCACGGCCTCCACGATGCGGTGCAGCGCGGTGTCGGCGCCGATCGTCATGTCGGTGCCGAACATGTCATTGTCGATCGAGCCGACGAGGCCCGCGATCGAGAGCGCCGGGTGCGCCGCCGCGGCCGCCTCCGTCACGGTCCCGTCGGCGACGAGATCCGCGAGCAGCGAAGGCCACTCTTGTCGGAACGTGTCCGCGCCCGTGAGCGAGCCGTCGCCGCCGATCACCACGAGGCCGTCGATGCCGCTCGCGAGCAGGTGAGCGGCGGCCTTCTTGCGGCCCTCGCGCGTGCGAAACTCGGTGGAGCGAGCCGATCCGATGATCGTCCCGCCCTCGTGGAGGATGCCGCCCACGTCGCTCCAGCCGAGCTTGCGGATGTGCGAGCCGCCGCGGATCATGCCCTCGTAGCCCTCGGCGATGGCGTACACCTCGGCGCCGGCGTTGAGGGCGGTCCGCGCGACGGCGCGGACGGCCGCGTTCATGCCCTGCGAATCACCGCCGCTCGTGAGCACGCCGATGCGGCGGGGAGATCGATCCTGCTTCATCGTTTGCCGCGGGGTGGTAGACACCGATTACGCGGCTCCGTCAACGGATGAATCTGCCGCTGCGAGGCCGCCCGAATGGCTTGTCGCGCCACTGCCCCCGCGTTGTACCATGCCTGTTCATGAACGAATGGAATCGACGCTCGTGGGGGCCGATCGAGGGCTGGGGTGCCGCCGCGCCGGACCTCTTGTTGGTCCCCGGCGCGGGCCACCAAGCAGCGCATTTTCGCGGCCTCGTGGAGCGGCTCGGCTGCCCCGCGGCCGCCCTCGATTTACCGGGGCACGGCTCGAATTCCGGCGAGCTCCTCACCAGCATTGCGGACATGGCCTCCGCGGTGGAGTCCGCGGTCGCGACCATCGGCCGGCGGGTGGCGCTCCTCGGTCACTCGATGGGCGGCGCCGTCGTCCAGGAGACAGCCATTCGCGGCCTCGCGCCCCTGAAGGGGATCATCCTGTATTCCACCGGCGCGAGGCTCCGGGTGAGCCCCGTGATCTTCCAGGCGCTGGAGGAGCGGTACGATGTGCGAGATCGCGACTCGATCCGCTTCTTCTTCGCGAAGACGACGCCGGACGCCGTGCTGGACGCGTACCTCGCGATGCCGCACCACCCGACGAACGCGCCCTCGTTGACCGATTTCCGCGCGACCGATCGCTTCGATCGCATGGCCGACGTGGGGCGGATCGCGGTGCCGACGCTCGTGCTCGGCGGCGATGACGACGCGCTGACGCCCGCCAAATACCAGGGGTTCCTCGCGGACAAGATCCCCGGATCCGAGCGCGTGATCCTGCCGGGGACGGGGCACCTCGCGCACCTGGAGGCGCCGGAGGCGTTCGCGGCCGCGGTCGAGCGGTTCGTGCTGGGGCTCGCGGCTCGTTCAAACTGAGACGGGCCGTCGCGAATCGATTTGAGGCCTCCGAGGGGAAGCACGCAAGTCCTTCATGATCCGAGCGTCTCGGATCCGCGCGCGGACGGCCGGCGCTTTGCATTGACCACGGAGCATGACCACGCTCGCCCCGGCCTCCCCGTTCCAGCCGAGCGGGCGTTTCCACGCCGACCTCGCCGCGTCGATGGCCTGGGAGCCGCCGCGCCGTTCGTCCAGGCCGAGGGGCCTCCTGCGCCGGATCGCGCGCGGGCTGGTGTCGCCTTCGCCGGAGCTCGAGACCGAGGCCGAGCGGCAGAACGCGCAGCTCCTCGCGACGCTGAACCTCGTCCTGGTGCCTATTTGTATACAGTGCGCTGTCGGGGCGTGGATCTTCGTGACGACGGACCTGCGTTTCGCGCTCGCGCGGAGCCTGGGGCTGGAGGCGGCGCTCGCGCTCTTCGCGTACGTGGTGAGCCGCTCGCGCCACCTCGGGTTGGCCGTGGCGCTGTCGTTCGGGCTGCAGTGGATGACGACGATCACGGTGCTCTTCGCGCCCGAGAACCAGGAGCCCGCGCGCGCCTTCTATTCGGCCGCGTGGCTCGCGCTGGCGATCCTGCTCGGGCTCGGCGTCGCGGATCTGCGGCGCATGATCGCGCTCGTCGGCGTGGCGCTCGCGGAGCCGGCGCTGGCGGCGCTCTTCGATCGCGGCGGCTCGCCGCACGACGTCGCGCACGCGGCCGTGCTCCTGTTCAGCGTCGGCCTCCTCGCGATCCTGATCAACCACCACCGCGCCAAGGCGGAGACCGCGCGCGGCGCGGAGCTCGAGGCCCGCAACGCGGAGCTGCTCGCGCTCGGGGAGCACCTCGCGAGCCGGCGCGCCGAGCTGAAGAAGAGCAACCTCGCGCTGGAGAAGGCGCTCGCGGATCTGCAGCGCAACCAGCAGTCGCTGCTGCTCTCCGAGAAGATGGCGTCGCTCGGGCGGCTCACCGCGGGCATCGCGCACGAGATGAATTCGCCGCTCGCCGCCGTGCGGAACGCGCTCGCGGAGGCCGGATCGCTCGTCGCGGAGTACCGCCAGTCGATCGGCTGCGCCGAGGTGACCGATCACGATCACCGGGAGATCGCGGCCGATCTGCAGGCCTCGCTGGATCTCGCGGACCGCGCGGCCGAGCGCGCGGCGTCGTTCGTGCACGGCATCAAGAGCCGCACGCGCGACGTCGGGGCGCACGAGCGGGCGCCGTTCGACGTGGGCGCGACGATCAAGGACGCGCTCCAGGTGATGGGCCACGAGATCGCGCGGTCGCGGAGCCGCGTGCGCTTCGAGGAGCCGAAGGAGCCGATCCAGATGGTCGGGTTCCAGTTCAAGCTGACGCAGGCGCTCCAGAACCTCGTGACGAACGCGCTCGACGCGAACGCGCTCCGCGGCGGCGGCATCGTGCAGGTGCGGCTCGCGCGCGAGGGCGACGAGGTGACGATCTCCGTGCGCGACGACGGCCCCGGCATCACGAACGAGAACCTCCCGCGCATCTTCGAGCCGCTCTTCACGACGAAGCCCGTCGGCAAGGGCCCCGGCCTCGGCCTCACGATCGTGCACGACATCGTGTGCGGCGATTTCCGCGGCAAGGTGAGCGTCGTCAGCGCGAAGGGCCGAGGGGCCGAGTTCACTCTGCGCCTGCCGGCGAACGATCCGGCCTGAAAACGCACCGCCGCGCGCGCGGCCGTGGTACGCCGGCCCCGAGATTCGATGTACGGCGCCAACATCACCCTCTCCGAGCTGTTCGGCCTCTCTCCACTGTCGCAGCGCTTCGAAGAGGCGATGCTCACGTTCCGCGGCGACGGCGAGACGCCGAAGAGCCGCTTCGACCTCACGAGCCTGCGCGTGCTGCAGCCGCGCCTGTCGGCCCCGCTGTGGCTCGGGGAGCGCGCGGCCGGACGGAGAGCGCCGATCTACAACTTCTTCTGCCGCACGCAGCCGCCCCCGGAGCTCGGCTGGAGCGTGCGCGTCACCACCGCGCGGGACTTCCGCGGGCTCCAGGCGACGTACGACAGCCACAACGGCACGGACTTCGCGGTCCCGCCGGGCACCTTCGTCTGCGCGCCGGCGCCGGGGCGCGTGCTGCGCGTCTCCAGCGAGTTCCACCGCGGCGGCCTCAAGGTGTTCCTCGACCACGGAAGGGGCCTGTTCACGAGCGCGAACCACCTCGCGAGGGCGCTTGTCCAGACTGGCGATCTCGTGCGCCGCGGACAGCCCATCGCCCTCTCCGGATACAGCGGGATCGACGGCCTCCTCACGTTCCCTCTGTCGACTCCCCATGTCCACTTCAACACCTGGTTCGGGGGCGAGTACGTGGACCCGTTCGCGCGCGAAGACGAGGTGTCGCTCTGGCGCTCTCGCAACGATCCGCGGCCGTGGGACGGGGAGGGCGATCCGCTCTCCTTCACGCCCACCGAATTCGATCCGGACGCCGTGGACCGCGCCCTCGACGCGTGCCGGCACGAGGGCGCGCGCCGCGACATCCAGTCTCGCGAGGACCTCGCCGAGCGGGCGATGACCGCGCATTTCCAGATGTCCTATTTCCCGACGCGCTTCTACGAGCGGCCGCGCCTGCACAAGGACTACGGCCCTCGGGAGCCCATCCTGGATCTGCCTTTTTCCATCGCGGATTTCGACGGCGTGGCCTTCCCGAGCGAGGCGCGCTCCCGGGTGGTCGACGCCTGACCACGGACCCCGTTTCAATGAAATCGTGAGCGCGGCACGAGCGGGCGCTTTACACGCGTCCGGGTTTTCCCGATCATCCGCGCCATGTACGATCTGGCCATCACCGGGGGCACGCTCGTGGACGGGACGGGCGCGCCGCCTTCGCGCGGAGACATCGGCATCACCGGCGGGCGCATCGTCGCCGTCGGCGCGCTCGAAGGGCCCGCACAGCGCACGATCGACGCGACGGGCGCCATCGTGACTCCCGGGTTCGTGGACCTCCACACGCACTACGATGGTCAGGTGAGCTGGGATCCGGAGCTGTCGCCGTCCTCGCTCCACGGCGTCACGACGGCGGTCCTCGGCAACTGCGGAGTCGGGTTCGCCCCGGCGCGCGCGGCCGATCGAGAGACGTTGATCCGCCTCATGGAAGGCGTGGAGGACATCCCAGGATCCGCGCTCGCGGAGGGGATCCGCTGGGGGTGGGAGACGTTCCCGGAGTACATGCGAGCGCTCGATGAGGCGCCCCACGCGATCGATTTCGCCCTGCTCGTCCCGCACGATCCGCTGCGCGTCTACGTGATGGGCCAGCGCGGCGTCCTCGGGGAGACGGCCACTCCGGAAGACATCGCGGCGATGCGGTCCTTGCTCCGAGAGGCCTTGCTTTCGGGCGCCGTCGGCTTCTCGACCGGGCGCTCCGACAACCACCGTTCGGCGGAGGGGCGCGCGACGCCCGCTTCGGAGGCGACGATCGCGGAGCTCAGCGGGATCGCCGGCGCGTTCGAGGGCCTCTCGTACGGCGTCGTGCAGGCGGTGAGCGACTTCGACATCGACGCGGGGCCCGCGCGGTTCGACCCCGAATTCGACGTGATCGAGGCCATGGCGCGCGCGACGGGCGGCCGCCCCACGAGCGTGTCGCTCATGCAGCGGGACGCCGCGTCGGACCAGTGGGAGCGCATCCTCGCGCGGTGCGAGAAGGCCAATCGCGAGGGCGCCCGGATCCACGTGCAGGTCGCGGCCCGCGCGATCGGCGTGCTCCTCGGGCTCCAGGCCACGTTCCACCCGTTCATCGGGTTCCCCTCGTACAAGCGTATTCAGCACCTCTCGCTGGAAGCGCGCGTCCGCGAGATGTCGAACCCGGACTTCAAGGCGCGCCTCCTCAAGGAGTCGCCGGAGCCGCTCGCCGGGGACGGGAGCGCGGTGCCGCCGCTCGCCGACAAGCTCCTCGCGAACCTCGATTTCGTGGCCATGCGCCTCTTCCGCATCGGCCAGAACCCACAGTACGAGCCGAACGTCCGTGACTCCCTGTATGCAGAGGCCCTGTCTTCCGGCCGCCCGGTGCTCGACGTGCTGTACGACGCGCTCCTCGGCGACGGCGGGAAGGAGCTGCTCTATTTCCCGCTGTTCAACTACACGGGTCGCAACCTCGACGTCGTGGAGCAGATGCTCAATCACCCGCTCGCGCTCGCGGGCCTGTCCGACGGCGGCGCGCACGTGGGCACCGTGTGCGACGCGAGCTTCCCGACCTTCCTCCTCACGCACTGGGCCCGCGACACGAAGAAGATCCCGCTCGAGCGCGTGGTGCAGATGCTCACTCGCCGAGGCGCGGAGTTCGTCGGCCTCACGGATCGCGGCGCCTTGCTCCCCGGCCTCCGCGCGGACATCAACATCCTCGATCTGCCCGCTCTGCGCCTGTCGCGCCCCGAGCCGCGCTTCGATCTCCCCGCGGGCGGACGCAGGCTGATCCAGGAGGCGGACGGATACATCGCGACGATCGTCGCGGGCGAGGTCATCCGCGACCGAAGCGGCCTCACCGGCGCGCGGCCGGGCCGCCTCGCGAAGCCCGTCGCCGCGCGCGGATAAGGCCCCTCGCATGCCCACCGCACGGACCACCGCACGCGATCTCCTCCTCGCCCCGAAAGAGGTCCTGCGCGAGCACATCGTGCAAGGACACCCCGTGAATCCGCGCGATCTGGAGGGCTGGGCCTACCGCGGGACGAGCCTCGGACTGCCCACCTTCGTCGAGCGCCTCACGTGGAAGACGTTCCAGAAGACCTTCTGGCGGGACCCTTCGACAGGCCGCCTCCTCGGCTGGAACGTGCGCCTCGAACAGGACGGCATCGACGCGCCGAGCCGCCCGAAGACGCGCAACGGACACCCCGTCACCGAATGGAACTACGAGGTCATCCCGGCGCAAGGCGTGGTGACGCCGCCCGGCTTCGATCGCGGCCTCGTCATCGACTATTCGCGCGCGCCGAACCCGCCCGGCGTCGTGACGCTCACCAAGGATCCGCTCGTGTCCCTGTCGCCGGACGACGCCGATCTCCTCATCGGCGTGAGCTACCTCGTGATCGCGGGCCGCTGCCTGGAGACGCCCACGTACTTCATGCTGGAGCGCGAACACCGCATCACGTACGTGCCCTTCGAGGAAAAAGGCGTCCCCCGCGTGGATCCGCTGCGCCTCTCGGCCACGGAGCGCGCGTGGGCAGAGGCCTTGTTCGCGTCCCTCCTCGGCGTGGGCGGCCCGGAGGGACTGCCACCCTTCACCTCCGTGGACACCGACGCCTTCTTCCGCGCCTTCGACGAGGCGCCGGCGCCGCTCGTGCGCTTCGGCCTCCGCCCCATGCTGCACACGCTCGTGTTCTTGCCTGTCGTGAGCGGTTTCGGAAAGCCCTTCTTTGCGCTCTCGGTCCTGGAAAGAGAGCGCTTCCTCGCCGCGGCGGCCGCCTCCCCGCGGGCCTTCATTCGCCAGTCGGTGGTCACGTTGAAGACGCTCGCGTGCTTCGCGTACTTCGAAGATCCGGCCGTGCGCGCTCGGTTCGACGCCGGCACGCCCCTGTCGCCGCCCTCCTTCGTCGAGTCGTTGCGGGTGATCCGATGAGCGCCCTCGTCGAGCTGTCCGGTGACCTGGTCAAGCGCCCTCTGCAAGAGGCCGCGGACGTCGTGATCGTGGGCAGCGGCCCCGCGGGCGCCACCGTCGCGCGCAGCCTGTCCGCGCGCGGACTCCGCGTGATCGTCGTCGAGGAGGGCCCCGAGGTGCGGCCCGAGCAGTTCCCCGCGAGCGGCCTCCAGGCGATGCGCCGCCTCTACCGCGACATGGGCACCTCGATGGCGTTCGGCAACGTGCCGATGCCGTATCTGCAGGGCCGCGTCGTGGGCGGCACTTCGGTGATCAACGGCGCCATCTCGTGGCGCCTCCCGCCCGAGATCGTACAAGGCTGGATCCAGGCGGATCCACGTCTATCCGAAGGCCTCTCCTACGAGGCGATCGCCGCCGCCGAGCAGCGCATCGAGGAGCGCCTCCACGTTCGCCCGACAGACCCTCTCGTCGCGGGCAAGAAGAACCTCCTCCTCGCGAAGGGGGCCGACGCGCTCGGCGTGAGCCACCGGCCGATCCGCCGCAACGTGAGCGGCTGTGTCGGGGAGGGCCGGTGTCTGCAGGGCTGTCCGCACGGCGCCAAGCTCTCGATGGACCGCTCGTTTTTGCCGGACGCGGTGGCCTCGGGCGCGCGCATCTTCGCGGGCATGCGCGTGGACCGACTCCTGCTCACGAACGGCCGCGCGGCGGGCGTCACGGGCGTCTCCGCGGCGGGCGCGCGCTTCGAGATCCGGGCGCGCCACGCGGTCGTCCTCGCGGCGAGCGCGATCCAGACTCCGGTGCTCCTCCTCAAGAGCGGCCTCTCGCACGGGCCGGTCGGAGAAGGCCTCACGGCGCACCCCGGTGTGTCGGTGACGGGGCGCTTCAAGGAGGCGGTGACGTCGTATCGCGGGGCGACGCAGGGTCACGAGGTGACGGGGTACCGGGCGGAGGGCATCAAGCTGGAGGCGCTCGGGTTCGACCTCTCGCTCCTGGCCAGTCGCTTGCCGGGCGTCGGGGCCGATCTCGCGCGCCGCATCGCCGAAGCAGACCAGTACGCGGTGTGGGGCGCCGCGCTCCGCGCGGAGGGGAGGGGCCGAGTCCGCTCCGGCCCGACTCGCCCCCTCGTGACGTACTCGCTGACGCCGGAGGACGTCCGCAAGGCCCGCCGCGGCGTGCGCATCCTCGGCGACGTGCTGCTCGCGGCCGGCGCGGAGGAGGTCTATCCGGGCGTCCCCGGCTTCGATCCGGTGGTGCGGTCGCCCGACCGGATGGCCGCGTTCGAGCGCGAAGGCAGCCTGTCCGCCGCCGATTACACGATGTCGATGACGCACCTCTTCGGCACCGCGAAGATGGGCTCCGACCGGCGCACGAGCGTCGTCGGCCCCGATTTCCAGCACCACACGACCGAGCGCCTCTACGTCGCCGACTCCAGCGTCTTCCCGACGAACCTCGGAGTGAACCCGCAGATTGCCATCATGGCCCTCGCGGAGGTCTGCGCCTCCCGCGTCGCTTCGTAGCGCCCGGCTCCTTGCGGGACGTGGTGCGGGCGCGTAGAGTCCGTCCCCCGGAGAGATGCCGCGCGGGATTCAGGTCCGGGTTCATGGTGCCGTCTTCGGGCGGGGCGTGGAGCTTCGCATCGGGGATCGCGTGCGGTCCGCCGGACGGTACGCCGCGGGGCAGGTGCGCGACGGGCTGTGGGGCTCCATCTGGAGCGCGCCCGGCGTCATCCTCGTCGTGTGCCTCGTCTTCGCCACGACGCTCACCGTCCGCGGCGGGCCCCTCGGCAGCGGTAAGGATACGGTCTGTATCGCCATCCCCCTGGCCGGCGCGCTGGCCTTCATTCCGTGGCTCCTCATCGGCTTTCTGCGGTACGAGGCCGCCCCGCCGGAGGGCCGCGTGGAGGTCCGGCCGGACGCGCTGCTCTGCCGCTTCACCGACGGGACGCTCGTGGATCTGCCGTGGTCGCAGGTGGCCAGCGTGCGAGTCGGAGCGTCGGAGCGCGTCCTCGTCATCGAGCACGGCGCGCACCTCTTCACCGAGCTTCACGGCACATCCGCGGAGCTCACGAACCTGCGCATGGAGATCGCCGCGGCGCTCGACAGCCACCTTCCGATGGATATGGCCAATCGCGTGCTGCGCAACGACGGCAAGTCGATCCCGGACTGGCTCGCTTCGGTGCGGGGCCGGTTCGCGCCGGGGGCGTATCGGTCCGGCCCGCCGCCGCTCACGCGCGATCAGCTCCTGCGCGTCCTCTTGTGTCCGCGGCTCGGGGCGGAGGTGCGGATCGCCGCCGCCGCCGCGCTCTCCGTGGTGGACGCGGATCGAGCGGGCCTGTCGCGCGTGCGCATCGTGACGCGTCAGGTGGAGTCGCCCGCCCTTCGGATCGCGGCCGAGCGCGCCCTCACCGATGCTCTGGACGAGGCCGCCATCGCGGAGGCGGCGGCCGAGGCCCCTGGTGCACGCGTGAACCAGGGGTGATTCGCCGCAGGGCCGATCCGGCGGGATACAGGCCGGCTTGATTCGAGGCTCAGCGGACGATTCCGCTCCGAGAGGGTGTCGCGCCCGCAAAACCGAGCAAAGAATGCCAGTCACGGACTCGGCACGAGGCTTGCGATACCGATGTGCCATGACGCTCCTCTCGACTCTGCGGCACGGTGGCATGTTCTTCGGCGCGGCCTTGATCGCGGGCCTTTCGCTCGGCGGCTGCGCGGGCGACACCGATCCTTCGGATGAAGATGCCATGTGGGACGACGCGCCGCCGGACGGCTCCGGAGAGGACGTCGGCCAGAGCACGGGCGCGGTCTCGACGCCGCCCGACTTCCAGCTCCCGTTCCCGTGCGGTCAGGTCTGGTCGGGCCAGACGCGCGAGAACCACTCTCCGTCGCGCGCCGTCGACTTCAACCGAGCGGACGATTTCGGCGACACGGTGGTGGCGGCGGCCGCGGGCAAGGTGAGCCGCGTCGACAACGAGGGCAGCGTCAGCTACGGCCGCTGGATCGAGATCGACCACGGAAACGGCTGGCGCACGCGGTACGCGCACCTCAGCCTGCAGTCCGTGAAGGTGGGCCAGAGCGTGAGTCAGGGCCAGAAGATCGGCGAGGTCGGCAACACCGGCGGATCGACCGGCTCCCACCTCCACTTCGAGGAGCGGTACAACGGAGTCGCGGTGAAGATCCTCTTCAACGGCTCGTACGCGCTTTACTGGGGCTCCAAGAATTACACGAGCAAGAACAAGTGCGCGTCCGGCGGCGGCGACAGCGGCGGCTCCTCGAACAGCGGAGTCACGGGCACGGTGAACACGAACGGCGCCGACCTCACGGTGCGCGCGTCCCCGAGCACGAGCGCCGACGCCGTCGGCAAGGTGGGTGACGGCGACAAGGTGACGATCACCTGCCAGATCCACGGCTCGTCGGTGACTGGCACGTACGGAACATCCACGCTGTGGGACTTCATCGGCAAGGGCTACGTGGCCGACGCGTACGTCTCGACCGGCTCCGACGGCCAGGTGGCCCCGACCTGCAAATAAAGATGAATCCTCAGTCCGGCACCCACGTGCCGTGGAATCCGTAAGGCACTCTGTACTTCGTGCGCGCCGTCGCGATCGGCTCGGCGGCGATGTCGCGCGCGTCCAGCAAGAGCACGTCGCTCACCCCCAGGTCCGCGTGGTGCACCGTGGTGAGGAGATAGCCGTCTCCCTCCGGGGCGTGCGCGGCGCGGGGCACGAAGACTGGCTCGTTCGTGAAGGTCGAGCGGCCCAGATCGCGGTACGTCACCTTGCCAGTCTGCATGTCGATGTGGCCAATCGCGTTCATGATGCCGTGGCCGCTCGTGGGGCCGCGGCGCAGCGCGAACCAGCCGTGTCGGTGGCGCCGCAGCGCGTGCCGCGGGTCCACGATGGGGAACTCGCACGGGCCCTCGTCCAGCACCGTCTCCGTCGTCTCGCCCGAGCAGAGGTCGAGCCGCACGCGAACCAATTTACCGGCCGGGTACTCGTCGAACGGCGCGTTCGGCTTCTCGCCCCCCGGATCGAAGAGGGGCAGTCGCGGATACCGCACGATGTCGAGCACCAGCTCGCGGCCGTCGTCGAACGCGTTCATCGGGTGGTACACGTAACAAGGCTCGATCTCGTACCACTTCACGGGCGCCGTGGGGTCGTCGCGCTTCACCACGCCGATGCGCGAGCCGCGCGACGGCTCCCACCGGATCGTGTTCGGGTTCGTCACCTCGTCCATGTGGAGCACCGCCGGCAGGTGATAGAATACGGCGTGTGTCTCCGTCACGCTGAAGTCGTGCATCATCGCCGGATAGGTCGTCTCGATGTCGCGGGCGAACCGCTGCGCGCCGCTCCCGTCGATCACCCGGTACGTGATTCCGCCCTTCATGCCCCAGTATCCGAAGGTGTAGATCGCGCCCGTCTCCGGATCGACCTTGGGGTGCGCCACCATCCCGCCCTTCAGCGTGTCGAGCACGCCGCCGAAATCGAAGGGGCCGCGCGTGGCGAGCGTGCGCGGATCGATCTCGTGCGCGCCGGAGCCTTCCACCAGCGACAGGAGGCGACCCGCGAGCAAGAAGATGCTCGTGTTGCTGCGGTCCATCGCCGACAATACCTTGCGGATCTGCGCGTCCGTCGGCGGCCTTCCGAGGAGGCCCGAGATCCCGAGCGCGGCCAGCTCTCCCGGCGTGAAGCCCATCGCGAACCAGCCTTCGAGCGACGTGGAGATGGCCAGATCGCGGATGCCGCCGAACAAGGCGTGTCCGGCGCGCAGCTCTTTTTCGAGCTTCGCGGTGCGGACCCATCGATTCTTGTGCGACACCTTGCCGTCCGCGACAAAGAAGGCGTCGATCATGCCGTCGCCGTCGAACCAGTGATGGAGGCCGGGGCTCTTCGGCGTGAAGCGCGGGGCCGGGCTCATGCGGTAATGGACGCCGCGCAGATCGGCCGGGAATTGCCCCTGGATCACGTCGAGAGCGGGGGTGTCGCGCTCGGCTCCGAGAGGGGCGAAGTTGCCCTGGAGATAGGGATTCGGCAGGTCCGCGCCGCGCGGCCGCGGGCGTTTCGCGTCGAGCTTTTCGAGGAGGTCCGTGAGGAGGGGCATGGCGCGTCCACCTTACTCCTCCGGCCTGCACAATTCATCAGGTCTGCCGCGCTCGCGGGGAGGACGGATGACCGGGCGGTCATCGACGGAGATTTGTGGAGCAGTTTCCAGTATGCTCGCGCGCATGGAAGTCATCACGCGAGGCGACGTGTCGTGCGTCACCTTGCTGTGGCAGCGCGGATCCGGCTGGGTCCTCACGATCGTCTGCAAGGCCGTCTTCGACGTGAAGCCCGGAGAGGCCGCGCTCGTGAGCGACCCGGCGGAGCCCTTCGAACGCGACCTGCCCGGCGATCCCCCGTTCTCGCGCTCGCTCGCGGGCGTGAACGATCGCGTCCCGGTGAAGCCGCGCATCGACGTGTTCCTGACGGGGCACGCGCACGCGCCCGGCAGCGTCGCGGTGCGATCGCTGCGGACGCGGCTCGCGTTCGGCGGGATCGACAAATCGATCGAGCTCGTCGCGGATCGGTATTTCGATCGCAATGGCCTTCTCGTCGAGGGCGCCCCGTTCATCCGGATGCCGCTCGTCTACGAGCTGGCCGCGGGCGGCGCCGGCACGTGGAACCCGGCGGGCCTTCCGATCGGGACGCTGGACGGTCTCGGGCACATGGCGCTGCCCAACTTGCAGCCTCCGGATCTGCCGTTTCCCGCGCCGGACGCGCCGTTCGTGCCGCCGATCGGGTTCGGCCCCATCCCCGCGGACTGGCCCTCTCGCGCGCAGAAGCTCGGCAGGCGGTCTGTCCGCGACTTGCCCTCTTCGTACCACGGTGCGCAGCTCGCAGAGGATTTCCCGAGGGATTTTTTCCAGGCCGCGCCGGAGGATCAACAGCTCTCCACGCTGCCGGAAGATCTCACGATGACGCTGGAGAACCTGATCGCGGGGCACCCCGTGCTCACGTGCTGGCTCCCGTCGATCGCGCCGACCATCCTGTGCGAGGGCGCGCTCGGAACGTCGAGCGTGATGCCATCGATGGACACTCTGCACATCGACACCGACGCGGCGCGGTGCTCGGTGGTGTGGCGCGGGCACCTCCCGCGGCGCGACGCGTCCGAGGACATTCGCGTGCTCGTGACGCTCGACAACCCGCGGGCCCGCCTGCGCGCGGCGCACGGGACGACGGGCGAGCACCCGCGCGTGGTGATGCCGCCGCCCCTGCCGCAGACTGGCAATCTGCGATCGGACCCGCTCGCGCAGACTGGCAGTCTTCGCGTGGAGGCGCCCACGTTCGCCGGGAAGGCAACAGGGGAGCACCACCGCGTGGAGGTGCCGACGTTCGCGGGGAAGACCGGAGAGCACCTTCGTGTGGAGCCGCCGACGTTCGCTGGGAAGACGGGGGAGCACCTTCGTGTGGAGCCGCCGCCGCTGCCGAAGGTGCCTGTCCCGCCGCCGCCGCAGAGCCCGCGGCCGCAGCTCCCGACGGCGCCCCTGCTCGACGAGGAGTGGGAGGTGTCGGACCCGTTCCTCGCGAACACCACGCAGCCCATCCCGGACCGCAAGAGCGAGCCGACGCGCCTCTTCCCGGTGAGCGAGCCCCCGCGCACACCGCCGCCGGACCGCAAGAGTCAGCCGACCGCGCTCTTCACCCTGCCGGATCCTGTGCGCAACGCGCCGCCGGAACCCGTGCGCAACGCGCCGCCGGATCGCAAGAGCCAGCCAACGGCCTTGTATACGGTACCGGAGACGCTGCGCAACGCGCCGCCGGATCGCAAGAGCCAGCCGACCGCCCTGTATACAGTGCCCGAGGCGCTGCGCTCGCCGCCGGAGTCGCCGCGCGCGGAGGCGATGCTCGACGGCCCCACGTCGTTCGAGCCGTCCGCGGCGGAGATCGCGCAGCTCACGGAGATCGAAGCCGAGCCGGAGTCGGAGGCGGATCCGTTCGACGGGTTCGGGGACAACCCGCGTGACACCATCGCGCCGGGGTTCATCAACCCGGTGGGGCTGCCTTTCCCGATGCCGATGCCCCGATCGGCGCCGGACTCGAGCTCGGACATCGAGGCGTCGCTCGGCCGGACAGGCGCCTATCCGTGGGGCATCGGGGCGCCGCCGGGGCAGGGGGCCGCGTTGATCCCGCCGTCCGCGCGGCCTTCTCCGCCGTCCACGCACGTGCCGCCGGCCCCGGTCTCGCGGCCTGCGCAGTCGGGACAGACGCTGCCGCCGGGGCCGATTCCTGGAATGGAACTGCCACGCTCGCCGGCGTCGGTCGCTGCGACGCCGGCGATCCCCGCGGCGCCGGGGATGCCCGCGATTCCCGCGGCGCCGGGGATGCCCGCGATTCCCGCGGCGCCGGGGATGCCCGCGATTCCCGCGGCGCCGGGGATTCCGGTGGTGCCGGGGATTCCGGTGGTGCCGGGGATTCCGGGGGTGCCGGCGGTTCCGGCGGTTCCGGTGCCGATGGCCGCGGCGACGGACAAGGCGCTTCCGCCGACAGGCGACTTCGCGTGGGGAGCGGGGCCGCGCAACATGGGGGTCACGCCCACGGGGACGCCGGTCGGCGAGACGATCGGAATGGCCCTCTCCACCGGCGCGCTCGCCCTCGCGGACGCCCGCTACGAGCCCGCCGACTTCGCGCCGACGCCCGAGCCGGAGCCCGCGCGCAATCCCACGTTGCTCCTGTGGTTCGACGCCGACGCGGTGACGCGGATCCGGCGGGCGCCGCAGTGGAAAACGCTCCTCGACGAGCTGGAGAAGGTGCCTCTCGACCGCGAGCTCGACGGCGACGGCGGCCCGCGCGAGCCGTGGGAGCTCGAGGATCGACGCGACGTCTTCGAGCTCAGCGTCCGCGGCGCCTCCACGAACACGCGCGGCTGCGAAGAGGCCTTGTCGAGCGCCCGCACCCGGACTGGCAAGGTGGTTCCGCCCATCGTGCTCGTGGAAGGAGAGGTGGAGATGCAGCTCGACGAGCTGGAGTCATTGAAAGCCGGCGCGACCACGGTGGCGCCGCTCGTGACGCCGCTCGACGAGGGGCTGCGGACCGCGCTGGAGGCGGCCGATTCGTTCCTGCGGCGACCGGGCCTGTCGGCGGCTCCCGCGGTGTGTGAGGGGTTGTTCCTGCGGATCCGGGAGGCGTTCGTCCGGGAAAAGAAGACGTTCTCGGCGGATTACCTGGATCGGCAAGTGGAGCGCGCGCTCCTGACCGGGCGCCATTACCAGCGTCGCGACGTGCTCGGCGGGCCGTATTTCCGGGCGATCCTGCGCGTGCCCGGCGACCGCGAGGGCCTCATCACGTACCTGCCCGAGGCCGTGCACAAGAAGGTGCCGATGCACCGGCGCTTCACGGGGCGCGCCATCGTGGAGGTGCACCCGCAACAGGACCCTTACGAGACTCGGCCCCTCGCGTTGCGGGTGCTGGCCCTCGCGCGGACCACCTGAATACAGGCTGCTGTCAGGCCAATTTGTAGAAGTGGAGGTACACCGTGCCGCGCGGCACGTCGCCTCCGCCGATGTTGTAGAACGGGCCGTACGATTTCGCGATCACCATCGCGCGGGCGGCTCCGGGGTGCGACGTGGGCTTGTCCGCGAACGTGGAGAGGTAGAACCAGCACACGTCGGCGCCGATCTCCTTGTCGAGGACGGGGAAGTTCTCGGTGCAGTGATACGGCCGCATCATCTGCTCGATCTTGTCGGTGGCGCGGGGCTTCGCCTTGCGAACGTCGGAGTTGCGCTTCGCGACGTCGGTCACGGCGGCGCGCGCCCGCAGCAGCAAGCCCAGCTTCTCCTGATCCCACTTGTCGGGGCGATAGAGGTTGTCGCGCGAGGGGTAGATGCCGCTCGTCTCTCCCCACGAGACCTCGCTCAACGTGAGCGTGCCAGTCGTGCGCACGATGACGGGGGACACCGGGTGATCGATGAGGCGCACGACCTCCACGGATCCTCGGGCGATCGCGTCGATCAGCGGGGCCGTCTCGCCCTCGTCGGGGCGGCCTCCCTCGCTCTTCGGGACGGTCTCGCCCGCGAGCTTCGAGGCCTCTCGCAGCGTCTCGCGATTCTGGGTGTCCGCCGCGAGCTTGGAGACGAACGAACGCGCGAGATCCCGCTGCGGGAAGCGCAGACGCTCACCGGCCAGCTCCGCGCCGCGCGCCACGAGCACGTAGCGGTCCGCGCCGATGTGGAGGACCCTTGTCTGATCAGGCATGCTCCACCTCCAGCGCCTCTTCCACGCGGGTGAGCAGGTATTGACCGAAGTCGGCGGCGATCTGCTCGGCGCCGCGGCGCGCCTCGTCCTCTCCGGCGTAGAGGCGCAACACCGGGCCTTCCTCGGCGCCCGCGCGCACCTGCAAGCACGTCAATTCGCCGTCCTCGTCATTGAGCACCACGAGGTCGAGAGGCAACGAGTCGTCCTCGCGCGCCCGGAGCGTGGCCCAGATCGCGTCCGGCACGCTGGAGCGCTCGAAATCCGCGTCGATGAGGCCGTACACCTCCGAAGAGCCCATGTTGCCGGCCCCGAGCTCGATCACGAACTTGCGGTACGTGGGCGGCAGCTTGAGGCCGAGCGCCCGCTCCGCCGCGCGGACGAGCATCTTCGGCCGAGGCCCCTCGAAAGAGGCCGTCTCGGGGTGCGCCTCGATGAGCGCGATGGCTCGGTCCAGATCCTCCATGCTCACTTGGCACCTCCGCCGAAGTCGTTGGCCCGCTCTTGCCAGTACCCCCGCTTCCACGCGCTGAACTGCTTGCGATCGATGCCCGAGGGCGTCGACTTCGGGTTGATGTGGAGCACCCGGTCGTACTGCTTGTGCATCGTGTCGCTCACCTCGGCGATGGAGCCTTTCTCGCTCTGGATGAGGTGATGCAGGTTCACCGACCGCCCGTCCGGCCCGAGCGGCGCGAGCCCTTGTTTCATGCGCTGCACGTTGGTGCGACCGCGCTTGTCCAACTTGCCCGGATCGATGAGGTCGTCGCGCTGGAACACCTTGGTTCCGCGGAACATCGTGAACCGACTCCAGCGCTTGCCGGAGACGTCGCCCTTGCCCTTCATCGCGTCTTCGATGGCGGCGAGCTGCTTCATCAAGGGCGAGAGATCGCGGTCGTCGCGCAGATCCTCTTGCACCTTGGCGTCCTTCGGCTGCTTGAGCTCCTTGGCCAGCTCGGCGCGGGCGGGCTTGGCGGCGCGCGCGGATCCGGGGCTCCCGCCGGCGTTGATGCGCACCGTGTTGCCGGAGATCGCGATCCCGGCCGGTCCGATGGACAGGAACCCTCCGGGGCCGCGCACCGACACGGACATGCCGCCTTCGCCCGCGAGGTTGTCGTTGGAGTGGTAACTGGCAGTCTTCCCCGCGGCCAGCGCGTAGGATCCGCCCATCTTCTCGTGGTGATCCTCCACCGTGACGAACGAGCGGTCGTCGTCCACGGCCTCGCGCCGGTCGCCCTTGATATAGAGGTGCGCGTCGCGCTGGAGCCTCTCCCGCTTGTCCTTCTGGACGATGAGATCGCCTGTCTTCATGACAAGCAGTTTGCGGTGCCCCTCGTTCATCACGCCCTTGTGGCGCTTCACCCAGCGACCGCGATTGCCGACCACGAACGTCACGCGGTCGACGGCCACCAATTCCGAGCGGTTGAGGATGGTGATCTCGGTGCGGTTGACTCCGGTGGTGTCGGTCTCCATCCGCGCCACGTCCTTGCGGCGATCGTGGAGGACCGTGATCGTCTCATCGTGTTTGACGAGGACGCGCTGGTCGCGCTCGGCCTGGTGATAGAGCAGCTCCTCGCCCTTCTTGTCCTCGAATTTGAGCTCGTTGTAGCCGCCGGAGCCGGGGGAAGAGTCGCTCTTCCAGGTGCTGATCGTCTTGTTGTCCGGCAGCTTGTAGGGGACCGGGTTGCGCGCGTTGTAGAGGCGCCCGGTGACCACGGGCTGATCCGGATCGCCGTCGAGGAAGGTGACGAGCACCTCCTGTCCGACGCGGGGGAGGATCATCATGCCGTACGCTTTGCCGGCCCAGCCCTGACTGACACGCACCCAGCAGCAGGCACCGTCGTCGGCCTTGCCGTCGCGGTCCCACGGGAACTGCACGCGGATGCGCCCGAACTCGTCGGTGTGGATCTCCTGCGTTTCGTGGACATTTCGGACGCCGACCACCGTCGCGGACTGGATGCCGTGCACGACCGGCTTCGGCGTGACGATCGCGGGGCGATACGGGATCTCGGCGGAGACGGTGTGCACCGTGGCGTGCCAGGCGTCCGTGGGGGAGCCCTCGATCTCCATGCCTGTCACGAACAAGGGCTTTCCGGCGACGCCCGGGTGCGGGTGATGCGACACCTGCAGGATCATGCCGGGGCGCGGATCGACCACGTTGGTGTCGAAGACGACCGCCACCTTGCCGGCGCGGGCGCCCGCGAGGACGCGCTCGGCCTTCGATTTGCCGTAACCGACGTCGTACCGCGCGACGCCCTTGTCGTCGGCGAACGGGGTGCCGCCGCCCGCGCCGATCTCCGCGAGGTAACTGCCCGGCTCGTAGCGCACCTGTTCGAGCCTGTCTTCGGGCGCCTTGGCGCGCGTCGCCTCTTCTGCCAGGGTGAACTCCGGCCTTCGAAAGTCGTAGTCGCGGAGGACGAACGCGCCGGGCCGCACCTCGTGGCCGATCCGCACGCGGTGCGCGAACTCCTTCTCCGAGGCCTCGTTCGCGTTCTCGACGTACGGGAGCGCGTCGCCGCGTGGGGATTTGGACTGCGGCTCGTCCCGGAAGACGAGCTTGGTCTCGTCCTTCTGGTCCTCGAACAGGTACGTGATGCCGGCCTCTTCGAGGAGGCGCTCCACGAAGGTCAGATCGCTCTCGCCGTATTGAATCTTGATTTCGAGCTTGGGATACCGGCCGCGATCGATCTCCCACATCGGCTCGATGCGCCACTCGGCGAGGATCGCGTCCACGATGTCCGGGATCGAGAGGTGCTGGAAGATGCGGTGTCCGCTGCGCTTCGTGAGGAGCCACAGCATCGGCACGATCTCGAATCGGTACGTCGAGAGTCGGGGCGCGCCCTCGGCCCGGATTTGCTCGGCGACGGCGCACACTCCCGTCCACACGCGATCGTGCTTGAGGACGTGCATGACGCCGCTCTCGATGCGGAGGCCCGCGGGCTGGCCCGCGATCGCTGCGAGATCCACCGACGGGTTCGGCGAGCGGGCCACCACGTGGATGCGGAACAAGGAGCTCGTCGACTCGTGCACGACGAAGCGGCGGACTTCGAGCGACGATTCACCGGATCCGAACGAGAGCTGGAGGAGCGGCATGGTGAATCACCTCGTCCAAGGGGAAGTCAATGGTTCGATGTCGCCGGCGGCCGTGAGGCGCAGCACCTCGCCGCGCGGGCCCTCGATCAGAAAGGCTTTCAACGGGCCCAGGAGATCGTCCTTCTGCCGCCGCGAGCACGTGGACCACACGGAGAGCAGCGCCGCAGGGTCGTAGTACCGGAAATAGAGCCTCTCGCGCGTGTCCTCTTCTTCCACGAGGAGGAAGCGCCGCAGGTGCCGCCGCAGATCGCGCTCGCGCACGTCGCCGACGAGGTAGATCCCCCACCGTCGACACCAGCCCTCGGACAGGAGCTGACCGAGCAGGCGAGAGCCGGATTCGAGCCGGACCAGGTACGGGGCCACGTCGTCGAGCGCTTCCCCGGCGGTGCCCTCGTAGAGCGAGCGGTGCTCCTCGACGGCCTCGCGAAGGACGGTCAGGATACGAGGTGTGCGCGCGGAGTCCAGGACGGCGTGAATCGGCCCCTCCGCGGCGATCGACTCGAGGAGAGGGGCCGCGAGGGAGAGGGCCGCCTCGCGCGCCGAACGCTCCAGACGAGCCTGTTTCGCCGCCTGGCGCGCGTTCCAGCGCATCTCCGCGTTGTCGCCTGTGTAGAAGGCGCCGTCGTCCTCTTCCGGCTCGGCGTCCTCGGTCGCGAACGGCTCCTCTTCCGGCGCGTCCGGAGGAGGGGAGTCGGCGAGCGCGGTCGTCGGGGCCTCGGGCTCGTCCGCGTCGTCCTCGTCGGTCCGGTCGGGGGGAGTGTACCCCTCGATGTGAAGGGTGAAGTCGACCTCACCGGCGCGGATCCACGCGGCGTTTCGGGCCTCTTCGTCCGAGATGGGCTGTCCGTCGAGCCGCGTCCCGTCGTGGCTCGCGAGGTCGCGGATCCGCGGCACCTCTCCGTCCCACGCGACCTCGAAGTGGCGCGCGGAGAGGCGCGGCGCGTCCGAGAGCGAGAGCCCCGCCTGCGACGAGCGGCCCACGATCAACGTCTGTCCGGGCCGGATCGCGGCCTTCTTCCCGCGCTTGGGCCCGCCGCTCACCGCGACGATGAGCGCCGCGGCGGGACGCGAAGAGGCCGGCTGCTGCGACGACATCACGGCTCAGGTCCAGGTGAAGTTGGGCGGCGGCGAGCCGAGGTGCTTCTTGCGGTGCTGCAGGACGACGCGGATCTTGTCGTCGGTGGACCAGTTCCACGGCGCCCACCCCGTGGAGTCGTGCACGTACGTCTCGAACCAGAGCTTGCGGCGGGCGGCCCACGCGCCGTTCGGATCGAAGATGGCGGGCGCGCAGTACTCCTCCGACTGGCGGTAGAGCTCCGCGATGTTCACGCCGTTCGTGGGCGGCACATCCATGTCCACGTTGGACTCGATGCTGCGGAGGTACATGTGATTGCACGTCACGAAGGCGAGGCTGTTGCGCACCTTCGGCCGCTCGTCCGCGTAGCCGCCGCCGACGTCGGAGTGGACGCCTGCATACTCCTTGTCTGCGCCGGACAGCCTGGTCAGCGGGAAGTGCTCGCGGTGCTCGTGCCGCGCGGTGAAATGCGCCCAGTTGAGCGCGTCCCCGCTGTCCAGCCCGTCGTTCTCGAAGGCCTCTTCCCCGCCGCCCCACGATCCGACGGTGTCGAACACGCCGAGGAATCGGACGTTGATGTTCTCGATCTCGCGCTTCAGGGCCTGGTTCGTGAGGTTCACGAAGGTGCGGGACAGGGACGCTCCGCGGCTGAAGCCGTACGTGTCGAGCATCTTGTGCTCGGTCGCGGTGTGCTCTCCGAACTTCGCCTTGAGCCAGCGATACGCGATGTTGAGGCGCTCCTTGCCGCCCTTGCCCTTCGCCTGGCCCCAGATATTGTGCCACCAGCCGCCCTGAGGCACGGTGTCGGCGCCGCCCTCCGTCGTCTCGTCGCCGGAGGCCGCGCCCGGGCCGATGATGTAGAGCTTGTCGCGGACGTAGCGGTCGTCCGTGAACTTCTTGTACTTGACGTACAGGCGGGAGACGTTCGTCTCGGCGCGGGAGCGGTCGTAGCGGTTGTTGCCAGTCCCGTCGAAGAAGACGCCGCAGATGATGCCTTTTTCGAGCGGGCAGCTCTGCGCGGCCGAGGGCTCCCTCTCCGGGAAGGCCGAGGCGTTCGCGTCGTTCAAGGCGGCCTGATCTTGGGGTGGGGTGCGCTGGATCATCGGCGGACCTCAGTTTCGGGCCACGGGCTCGGGCAGGTGGCGATCCCAGTAATCGTCGGCGTCGGTCATCCCCGCGGCGGCGTTCCATTCGTCGCTGGAGACGTCCGTGAGAAGCTTCTCGCGGCGCTCCGAGGGCGATAAGTCCGTGTCGCGAAGGATGGAGTGGATGGTGGGTTGTTTATGAAAATCGGGGTTGATCCGCACCATGTGGAGGACGAACGTCGCCAGGTCCCGCTCGGTGCGGAAACCGTACGAGCGCGCCACGTCCATGCCGTGCGCGATCATCTCCCGGAACGGAAAACGAGCCTTGTCCTCGGCCGTGACCTTGCGCCCGTAGAGGTCCTCCGCGAGCACTTCCTCCATCCGTCCGATGAAGTCAGCGTCGCCGAGAGCCTCTTTTTGCGGCTTCTTCACGCGGAACATGGCCCCTCGCGGTCAGCCCCCGCCGGAGCCGGTGATCCCGGTGATGGCCACGTTCTCGGGCGTGGGGATGGGCGGCTGTTCGATCACCGCCTCCTGCGCCTCGTCCGGCGCCTCGGGGCTGGAGCCCGCGCCGGAGCCTGCGGATCCGCCGGAGTTGATGAGCACCATGTTGCCGCGGATCGTGACGCCGCTCGAGTCGATGCGGATGAAGCCGCCGGGCCCCTTGAGCGTGAGATCCTTCGTCGCCTCCAGCACGAGCGACGTGCCGGCCTTGAGGTGGATCTCTTTCTCCGCGTCGAGCGCGTGGTGCTTGCCGACCTTGACGTGCTGGTCCTTGCCGACGGAGAGTGAATACTTGCCGTCGATCTTGCGGTTCTGTTTGCCGCGCACCTTGAGGTGGCTGTTGCCCTCGACGCGCTCGCGCTTGTCCTGCTTGACGACGACGTCCTGATCGCCGCGCACGACGAGCATCATCTTGCCGTCGGTCTTCTCCGACTCGTCCCCTCGAATCAGCTTCAAGGAGTCGTTGCCGATGATGGTGAGCCGGTTCACCCCGGTGATCTCGGTGCGGTTGGCGCCGGTCACCTCGGTGCGGTTGGCGCCGGTCGTCTCCGTCTCGTTCAGCAGGACGAACTTCTGGCGATTGCGGCCGACGGTGATCGTCTCGTTGTTCTTGACGAGCTTTCGAAGGTCTTTCTGCGCCTGGATGTAGATCAATTCGCGGGCCTTCTTGTCCTCGAACATGATCTCGTTGAAGCCGCCGGAGCCGATCGAAGAGTCGCTCTTCCAGGTGCTGCGCGTCTTGTGGTCGGGCAGCTTGTAGGGCACCTGCTCCTTCGCGTTGAATACGCGGCCCACGATCACGGGCTGATCCGGGTCGCCCGCGAGGAAGCCAATCAGCACCTCCTGGCCGATGCGCGGAATGACCATCATGCCGTATCCGGTGCCGGCCCAGCCCTGCGAGACGCGGATCCAGCAGGAGGAGTTCTCGTCCAGCTTTCCGTCGCGATCCCAGGGGAATTGCACGCGCACGCGGCCGAATTCGTCCGTGTGGATCTCTTGCCCGGCGGGGCCGACGACCGTCGCGGACTGCACGCCCACGACATCCGGCCTGGGGGTGCGCTGCGCCGGCTGGTACGGCTCCGACGCGAATACGGTCTTTGCGGTGCCTGTCCACTCGCCGTCCGGAGAGCCCTCCGCGCGCATCTCCACGACCAGGAGGCGCTGTCCCTCGTTCAGCTCCGCGTGCGGGTGATTGGCGATCGTGAGGATGGAGCCGGGGTGGAGATCGAAGCAGTTCGTGTCGAAGGAGACCGCCCGCTTGCCGGTGCGATTGGAGTCGAGATAACGGTGCGTCTTGTCCTTGCCGTACGTCTCCACGTAGCGGGCCGTGCCGTGATCGTCGGCCACCGGCGTATTGCCCTCTTTGCCCTTCTCGACGAGGAAGCTGCCCGGGCGATACTGGTATTGCTCGTAGAAGCTCTCGGGCGCGGGGGCCTTCGGGGCCTCCGCGAACAGGGGGAAGCCGGGGTTGCGGAAGTCGTAGTCGCGGAGCGTCTGCGCGCCCGGCCGCACCTCGTGCGAGAGGCGCACGCGCGTCACGAACTCCTTCTCCGAGGCTTGATTGGGGTTGTCGACGTAGCGGATCACCGGGCGGGCGGACCGCGCAGGGAGCTTGTCGTCGAACGTGAGCTTGGTGCCGCTCGCCTCCGGATCCGCGAAGACGAAGGCGATGCCCGCCTCTTCCAGCAGGCGGCTCACGAACGTGTAGTCGCTCTCCCCGTACTGGACCTTGTATTCCAGCTTCGGGTACTTGCCACGATCGATGTTCCAGACGTGCTCGACGTTGTGCTCCCCGAGGATCTTCGTGACGATGTCGGGGACGGCGAGGTGCTGGAAGATGCGGTAATTCCGCCGCTGCGTGAGGAGATACAGCTTGGGGACGACGCGCAGATAATAGGTCGAGAGGCCGGTCGGCTCGGCCTGGACTTGCTCGGCGAAGGCGACGACTCCCTTCCACGTGCGCGAGCCCATGCCGCCCGTGTGGCGGGTGCCGTGCGTGACGTGGAAGGTGACCTCTTTGCCGACGATGGCCTCCAGATCGATCTCCGCGCTGTGGGAGCGCGCCCAGATCGACACGGAGAACAGCGTGGACGCCGCCTCTTCGGCGGAGAAGTTGCGGACCGATAGCTCGTCGCCCGAGGCGACGGTCAGAAGCAGCGCTGTCATGACGACTCCGAAGCTCGGCTGGGACGCTTCTTCTTGCGGGCCTCGCGCTCGATCTTCTTGCGCTCGCACTCCTCGCAGAACGGTTTGTCGGTGTGGAGGGCCTCGGCCTGGGGGCCGGAGCCGATGATCACGGTGGGGCAGCCGGCGACGATGACGCCGCCGTGGCTCATCGGGTCGCCGAGGCGGGCGGCCTCTTTGCCGCCGATCTTTACGGTGGGCTCGCCCTTTTTCACGCTGTCCGGCGGGCCGACGCAAATGGCCATGTCCCCGACGCGGGCCGCGGGCATGAAGCCGATGAGCACGGTGGGCTCGCCCGTATTGACGGGCCCTCCGACGTGCGGGACAGGCCCCGGCTCCACCTTGGGGCACGCGTGCATGTCCGAGATCCGCGCAGCAGGAGGCATTGGCCGACGCTCCTCACCCCGCCGCGGGCCGAAAGACCAACGCGGCGAGATTCCTCCCGAAAAGAGCTATCAGCAGCGCGGGCGCCGACGCAACGGAAAAAGCACCGAAATCTCAGGGAGCACGACAGTGCCGGGTCTGTGCGGTCATTGCGGAAGTTTCCGGCCCGGCTGTCTCGCGGAGAGTGACAGTCGGCGGGCGCGTCAATGGGCGGGCTTCACGGACGGGTCCGACTCGCAGCCGCAGCCGCAGTCGTCGTGGAAGGCGACGGTGCCGGGCTCGCAGAAGTAACGGATGCGGGAGCAGATATCGGCGCTCCGTCCCATGTACTTGCGACCGGGCTTGTCGCAGCCGGGGCCGCCCGCGTCCGGGCCGGGACTGCCCGCGTCCGGCGAGGGCACGCAGATGCCGCTGCAATCCGCGCCGCCCTTGTCCGGATCGCAAGAATCCCTCGGATCGTCGATGCAGGTGAGGCCCGCTGGACAGGCGAAGCCGCCGAACCCGCCGCACATCTGCCCCGTGGGCGTGGAGCTGGACGTGGTCGGCGGAGGCGGGGGCGTCGTCGTCGTGGGGACGGGGCCCGTCGTCGCGCCGTCGGAGCCGGGCGGCGAGGAGACCGCGGAGCAGCCCATCGCAAAGGGCACCACGAAGACGGCGAGGCCGAGCAGGACGTTTCGCATACGCGCATCTTGGCCCAAAAAGGGGCGCCGGAGAAGCGAATCCCTCGGACGAGGGACGGGACCCGGCCAAAGTTGCCGATCCAGGCCATCTTTGCCGCTGTGACGCGGAAGATGACGTCACGGGCGGCTGACACCGATTTGTTATCGGCGAGTGACAGTCGTCGTCGGTGACATCGTCTCTACGCCGCGGATGCGCACATATCCACCCTCGCGGGCTCCGTGGCATGCGCGCTGCAATGAGGCCGAAACAGAGCGGACGACCGGCGCTTCGAGAGACTCGGCTCCTCGGCGCGGCGTCGCCTGAGAATGGTGCTCGATCGCGCGCGGCGTCGATCGAGCTGGAAAGAACGGGAGTCCACGATGAGAACGACTTACAGGGTCCTGGCTTGCGGTGTCCTCTTGACGGCGGCGGCGACCACCGGGTGCAGCGATTTCTTCAAGTGGTACGGCGACCAGTGGGCGGATTACAATCCGAATCCGCAGCAGTACAAGCTGGCCTCGGGCGTCAACGTCGTCGACTGCATCGTCGACGATCCGGACTTCGGCAAGGAGGGCGTGGCGTACGCCGTCTATGCGAGGGTGGGGGAGGGGGAGTGGCAGCAGGCCAATCCGCCGGAGATTTACCCGATCGCGAAGAACAGCGGTGACGTGTGTGGCAGCAATCCGGCGCAGATCACCTTCACCTCGCCCGGCAACTGGACGGTGATGGTCATCGAGATGAACTGGGGAGATGCCTATACGGGGACCAACACGTGCAACAGCTCCAACGGCGACCACGTCGGCTGCACGCAGACGCAATATCACCCGTTCTATTACACCCAGAACGTGTCGAGCCCGTTCGACACGATCCAGATGTGACCGCCGTCCGCGCCTTTGCCTGTCCTCTTGCGATCATGGAGTCTACCGTGAAATCCCTTCGTTCTTCGGTCAAAACCCTCGTCTCTCTCAGCGCTCTCCTCGGGACCTGTGCGGCTCCGGCGCTCGCGTACGCCGCCGCCGACAACTACGTGGAGGTCCAGTTCGACGCGGAGACGATCAGCGATATCGTGCGTCGCCAGATCGCCACGCAGAGCACGTTCTGCCCCCAGTCGGTCGTGGTCGACAGCAACGTGATGTACGTCGATCACCTCGAATTCCCGGAGCACGGGTTCCTCTCCCGCTCTGACTCCACGAGGGCGGTGCACGTCAACGACTTCACCACGGTCGAGGGGTACTCGGTGCTCTACACGCAGCCGATGGATGTGCACTACAAGTCTCCCGAGTGCGCGAACCACCCGGGCTGCGACGAGACGCCGTCCTCCCAGGCCGAGCTGACGTTCGAGCTGACGATCGGAGAGTCCCACGATCTCTGCATGCGGACGGTCGACGCGCGCGGCCTGCCGGAGGGCATGGACGCCCCCAAAGTGCATGTTTGCCTCCCGTTCAACACGGACGGCGCGATGCGGCTCGCCGGTCTGCGGGACGCGGCCGTCTCGGGGGCGGCGGTCAGCCTGGACGCGGACGCCGAGCGCGTGGCGCTGCGCCTTGAAATGGGCCGCAAGGAAGGCGACTACGACGACGATCGCGTCCGCGACTGGCAGGGCTTCGTGGACGGCGAGATCCAGCGCGCGGGCGCCCGCGGCAACTGGAGCGTGTTCACGCACAAGAGCCTGATCCTGGGCGCGATCCAGCAGCGCATCTCCGGCTCGCTCACGGAGACGGCCGGCTTCGCGGTCGACGGCGCGGTGGAGACGACGTGGGAGCCTGTCGACGGCGGCGCGGAGATCCAGGCTCGATTCGACGGCTCGTTCGGCGCGGACGCGTGCCCCAAGAAGGTCCACGTCAGCGACATCTTCGTGAACAGCCGAGTCGGGATCAATGACATCGACGCCCCGACGGGCCTCAAGATCCAGGGCGCGGTGAGCTACGACGTGAGCAACACCGATGCGGCGGCGTGCGGCCTGTCGCTCGGCGGTCCGGTCGGAGGGCTCGTGTTCGGCGCGCTGGCCGACACGGTGAAGATCGATTTCTCCGGCATGGGCCCCGGCTGCCAGAACGACGGTGACTTCAAGTTCGTGTGTGACGAGCACACGCACCCGCAGCTCGCGTCGGTCGGTCCGCTGCAGATCGCGCGGTCGACGCTGGAGAAGGTGGAGGGCTCTTCGGACGGCCTCACGATGAGCGGCCTCGTGCGGATCTCGGGCGAGGATCGGCCCGCGGTGGACGCGCGGACGAGCGCGTTCGCCTTCGATCAGCCCTCGAAGACCCTCAAGTCGGAGCTCCGTTTGACGGGGACCGCGAAGATGTGCGGCGTGGAGCTCTGGGCCGAAGACGGCGGTGATCTGGGCCTCTTCACGATCGGCCAGCCGGACACTGCGGGGCTCCCGGCGACGTACAAGGTGGCGTTGCCGGTGGAGAAGGTGGGCCTTTACAAGGAGAAGCCGTTCCGCGTGATGGCGACGGTGAAGACGTCGGCGGGCGTGAGCACGTACCCGTTCGACCTGGCTGTGCCGTGAAGTGAGGCGCGCGGTGGAGGTGCTGTGGTAATGGGGGGGCATGAAGCCTGGAAAGCGCCTGTGGCTCCGCGGACTCTTGGGCTTCCTCGCGGGGATCGTGGCGGTGACGGCGTACGGGACGTGGGGAATGCGCCCGGGTGTGGTGAGCTGTGCGGGGTTCGAGGCGCCGACGGTGGTGGTGGAGACGGCCAGTCACACACTGGCCCTCTGCGAGGGCGGCGCGACGGCGGGCGCGTACCGCGTGCGCCTCGGAAAGCACGGGACCGGCAAGACGCGTGAGGGCGACGAGAAGACGCCGCTCGGCCGCTATTCGCTGGGAGGCCCGCGGGGTTCGATCCCGTTCGCCACGTTCATCCCGATCGCGTATCCGACGCCCGCGCAGAAGAACCTCGGATACACGGGAAGCGCCGTCGGAGTGCACGGCCCGGATCGCCGCGTGAAGTGGGTGGGCCCGCTGGTGAACGCCTTCGACACGACGGACGGCTGCGTGGGGATCGCGACGGATCGCGAGATGGAGGCGATCGCGAGCTGGGTGCGAGAGCGGAAGCCGAAGGAGATCGTGCTGCGGTGAGTCGGCGCTCCGGACCGCCCTGTCATGGGTGGATTTGCTCTCGGACCTTCCCGCTCTCCGAATCGTATTCGAGGACGACGACCTTGCTCTCCAGAGGCGTCCCCCGGATCGCCTCTTGGAGCCATTCCTTGTCGCCTTCTGCGGGTGTTTGCGAGGTGCTCGAGTCGTAGATGAGGACGTAGTCGACATAGACGGTGTACCCGAGCAGTCGCCCTTCGTCCTGAAAGTACGTTCGCGCGAGCGCCCCGTGGGGAACCTGGCCATCTGCAGTCTGGACGATCCGCGCGCCGCCTGTCTCGGTCCATTGGAGGACGCCTTTCGCCGTTGGGCCGGGCGTCATGGTGGCAGGGGTGACGTCACGAAAGCGTTGGGCGTGATCCATGGGCTTCACCGCTTGGGATCTCTGGCCACTTGGTCGCGGCGGATTCGTCATGGGCGTCGAGCCGCTCAGGGCCATGCTCTCCGTTGTTGCAGGTGCGCGAACAGCCCGGTCAACCCTTCCGCATCCAGGCTATCCAGGCGACGCTTCCGCTCCTCGGTCAGCTCGATCGCGAGGACATTGCACAGCCCTTCGATGGCGAAGCGAAGCGCCTGTTCGCGCCCGCGCATTTCGCCGCGCATTTCGCCGCGTTTTTCGGCGATGGAGAGGGCGCCGCGCTCGTTCTGCAGGGCGATGCCAGCCAGGATGTATGCGTCCCACTCCGCGGCTGTGAAGCCTGCCGTGCGCGCCGCTTCCAGGGCGTCGACGAAGGGGTGCTCGGAGAGCTCCTCGGGCACCACGGTGAGGTTTTCGGTCTCGCGGAAGAAGTAGGCCCACTTCTCCACGACCGTCTGCGGCGGTCGGCCAGAGTCGTATTTGGGCAGCTCCAGGAACACGAGCCGGATCTGCCCCAGATCCCGCGCGCCGGTGCCCCGTTCGGTCATCTCCCAGCGGCTGAGCATGGGAATCGCGCGTTCGTCGTTGTGGGGCCAGAGGACGAAGTCGCAGATGGTGATGCCGACGACGTCATTCAGATCAGGGTAGAGCTCGCCGCGCGCGATCTGGTGGCCGCCATTGGGAGGACGGAGTCCGCTCAGCGGAGGCGGAGCGGAGCCTGGCTCCGCGGAGTCCGTAGCTGAGTGGATGCAGTCCTCGACGTTTTGGTTCACGTAGGCCTTGGCCACGTTGTAGACGACGCGTTTCTCGAACCCTTCGACCTGGAGCACCTGCATCTCGACGACGTAGGTGACGCCGCGGGCGTCGGTGCATTTGACATCGACGATGGACAGCTTCAGCTCGGCGACGGCGGGGCGCTGCTCCGGGGGCAGGAGCTCCACCGAGACGATGCGGTGGGGCGCGTCCAGGCTGAGCATGTCGTTGAGGAAGGCGACGAGGACGTCCTTGTGCTCTTCGGAGCCGAAGATCCGCTTGAAGGCGAAGTCCGTCTTGGGGTCGGCGAAGATGGGGCGTGCCATGGCGATCCGGGGTGGAGGCGATTTCGCCGGGAGCATACCTCATCGGGGAGGAGGTTGAACGGCATTCACGGCTCTGCGGCAGCGGTTCGCACGCGAATTACGATGACCTTGAACGGGTCGGGGGGAGCGTGAGAGCCCGTGTTCGTGCCGCGCAATCGACCGCCGCGAGCGCCAGCGTCACTCAAGGGCGACCGGCCCGGAGGAAAGCGAGCACCTTCTGGTTCACCAGCTCGGGATGCACCGCCGCGAGATCGTGCCCGGCGCCTGCGATGTTGGTGCCGGCGCCGTGCATCAGCACCAGCGGCGGCCCGTCCACAGGGCCGCCGACACGGACGAAGGTCTTCGCCCATTGAGCTGGTCTTCCGAGAGCCGCCTGAACAAGCCGCATGCGCGACGGATGAGACCTTGGCATTCAGAAAGGATCCATCACGCGGGGCCGCCACCTCCTGGGAGGATCCATCGCGCGGGTCCGCCACCCCCTGGGAGGATCCATCACGCGGGTCCGCCACCTCCTGAAAGGATCCATCGCGCGGGTCCGCCACCTCCTGGGAGGATCCATCGCGCGGGTCCGCCACCTCCTGGGAGGATCCATCA
The DNA here is from genome assembly GCA_046351455.1 of Polyangiaceae bacterium. Lineage (GTDB taxonomy): Bacteria > Myxococcota_A > Polyangia > Polyangiales > Polyangiaceae > JADJRH01. Next base: position 53,670 of record JAXLYM010000005.1, on the reverse strand, counting down.
CGCGGGTCCGCCACCTCCTGAAAGGATCCATCGCGCGGGTCCGCCACCCCCTGGGAGGATCCATCACGCGGGTCCGCCACCTCCTGGGAGGATCCATCACGCGGGTCCGTCACCTCCTGGAAGGATCCGTGCACCCGTGCACCCGCTGCGCTCTATGCTCCTCGGCGGGCGCGTGGGTCCGGCGTTCGGAAAACGCTTGTGCACAGGCGCGAGTTCTGAAAGCTTCGTGGATGTAACCACGCATCGCCTCTGCCCGGGCGGTGCGAATATTCAGGAGGAATATGGCAGCTCTACTAGGCTATAGCGGCGTCCCGAATACCGGGTTCGTCAGCTTCCTGCGCGCCCTCGAAGAAGGGCCGTGGGGCGCTGTCTCCACCAAAGCGTGGGACAGCAAGAAGAAAGACAGCGACTCCTCGCTCCTCGACGCTCCGCTCATCGTCGCCTTCAAGCTGGAGCTTCGCACCGCCGTCCTGCAGCTCGTCGACGCGCTCGGCACACCCAACCTGCTCGCTCTCGACGAGGATTGGGACTCGACGCAACGCCGGCTGAGCTTTCGCATCGCGGAGGCGCGCAACGCCAAGGATCGCGCGGCCCGCGCCGCCGCCGACAGGGTCTCCAGCGCGCTCCTCGTGAACGGCGGGGTCGCCCAAACTCAACTGGATCTCGATGGAGAGGTGGACTTCGGCTGGACGCAGCTCCACCTCGTCAAGAATGATCCGCGCGTCGCCGCCGACGTGAAGTCGCTCAAGATGCAGGATGTGATCGACGACGTGGAGAAGTCCACGAACGCGCTCGCCGAGGCGCTGGGGCGGAACAAGGGCAAGAAGCGGAAGAGCCGCTCCCTGAAGCTCAAAGAGGCGCTCCAGGGCTGCGTCACCGCCTTCAACACCGTTCATCAGGGGCTCCTGCTCCTCCTCAACACCACCCCGAAAGGCGCCGCCCACGACCGGATCAGCGCCCTCGTGGAGCCCCTGGAAGAACTGCTGTCCCGCGCCTCCTCCGCCGCCTCTGCCGACAACGCCGATATCATCAATTCTCCAGAAGAGCTCGCACCCTCTCCGGGCACATCCACGGAATCGAAGCCGAGCTGACGTTGGGCCACCGCCCTCCACGCACGTCACCCCGCTCCAAACACGCCATCCCGCTCCAAACACGCCACGCCGCAAACACCCCACTCCGAAGCGCCGCTCTTCAGGGCGCCTTCTGCGCTTGCGGGAGGCGCTTCGCGAAGAACAGAGGGTGCTTGTTCGCGTAGCCCCATGATCGCAAGGTGGCCTCCGGGATCTCGTCGTCCGCGAGCGTCACCCAGTCTCGGTCCTTCTCGCTCCACCAGCGGCTCACCTCCACGCGGTCCGGGCCCGGTGAGGCATACGCATGGAAGCTGAAGGTCTTGTTGGTGTAGCCCCACGAGGCGATCGTCGCGTCGGACGGGTCGCCGTCTCGGAAGGTCACCCAGTCTTGATCGGCCGCGCTGTACCAGCGGTAGACTGGCACCGTGTCCGCGCCGGGGGACGCCGGGGCCAGGAATTGAACGTGCCTGTCCACGTAGCCCCACGAGCGGAGCTCCCCGTCCGTCGACTCGGTCCCGACAGTCACCCAGTCGCCCTCCTCGGCACGCCAGAATCGGCGAACTTCAATGAAGCCGGACGTCACCCCGTCCGCATCGGCGCCCGCGGAAGCGATCTGGAGTCCGCCCGACGAGCCGCCGCAACCCGACGCGGTGAGCGCCGCTGCAAGGAGCGAGAAAGAAGCCGCCGCGCGAGAGAGGATGTTCGGAGAGAATGCCATGGAGAGACCTGGGAACGGCGCGCGGCACCTCTGGCTTACGCAAGGCCCAGGAGCGGCTCCAGGCGGGATGTCACGTCCCCCTCCCATCGCGAACGGAAAGAGCGATTTGGGAGGCGGGATGTCACGTCCCCCTCCCATCGCGAACGGAGAGAGCGATTTGGGCGCAACGTCGAGGACTGCGTCCACTCAGCTACGGACTCCGCGGAGCCAGGCTCCGCTACGCCTCCGCTGAGCGGACTCCGTCCTCCCAGTGGCGGCCGGAGGGGCGGACTTCGCGCAGCGAAGGCCGGGGGTGGGCACCCGAGCCCCCGTTTCATGCTTCCTGGAAGCGCTCCCGAGGTCTGTCGTCGGATCGGGCTCGTTCACCGGCTTCCGTCGCAGCAGCGCCGCCTCAGGGGAGTGGCCTTCCGAGCTTCGCGAGCGCCTCTTCGGCCTCGGACGCGGCGCGCGTGAAGATGTTGCGGCCCATCAACGACGTCTCGCTCTCGGCGCGGGCCTTGAAGGCGTCGCGCTTCAACGTGAGGGCTCCGCGATCCGACGGCGCCGCCAGCGCGGCCCACTCCGCGAGGTGACAGGCCATCACGAGGTCGGTCGCGAGCAGCGATCTTCCGCGCGATACGAGCGGCTCGACGCCTCCCGCGAGGGCCGCGATCTCGCGCGCGAGCGCATCTTCCCGCGCAGGCAGCAGCTCGGCCGGGTTTCCGTTCCACCAGCCGCCATAGAGCCGGAGCAGATTCCGCACGATGAACTCCGGGCGATCGTAGAGCGGCTCCAGGTACGAGCGGCCCGTGAGGTGCGGGGGCGGGGCGACGTCCCGCGCGATCGTGGAGGCTCGCTCTCCGCGGTTCATGCGCGCGAGCGTCTCGTTCACCAGCGACTCCAGGTACTCGGCCGTCTCCGTCAACGCGGCCGTCACCTCCGCCTCGCCCGTGATCGCTGGCCCATGTCCCGGCAGCAGAATACGAGGCGTCTTCTCGGCCATCGCGCGCAACGTGCGGGCCCAGTCGTCGGGGTAGCGCTGCACCTTCTGGGGGTTGCCGCAGTTGGGGCTGCTGCCGATGAAGAAGTCGCCGGTGCACACCGCGCCGCGCGACGGGGACCACACCCACGTGGCGTCGTCGGTCTCGCCGCGCGCGTGGAAGAGCTCGAAGGTCTCGCCGCCGATCTCGAGCGACAAGCGATCTTCGTACGCGAGGTCGATCTCCGGATAGCGATCCGGGAAGCGCACCGGCATGCCGAACTGCACGGCGTTGATGTGCTCGTTGAGGCCGCGCGTCTTCTGGTAGCGGGCGAAGCGCTCCGCCACCAAGCGGTGTCCCACGCGGCGCGGCCGCGGCCAGCCTCGCTCGCGCGCCTCTTCGTCGAACGCGAGCGCGCCGAACGCGTGATCGACGTGGCCGTGCGTGAAGATGATGGTGTGCACGGGCAGGTCGGTGTGCTGCCGCAGCGCGCCGTGGATGCGGCCCCCGAACATCTCGTGGCCGCAGTCGACGAGGACGACTCCGTCGCGCGTCACGAAGGCCGCGGCGTTCGCGAACGAGGGGATGAAGAGCGTGCCCGGCGACAGCTCCTGCGCGTCGCCGCCGCCGAAGAACCCATGCGGTAGAGTGGCCACGAGACGTTCCTCCTCGGTCGCGAGGCGCGCATCGTCGCATACTCGGGAGCTGTCGTGGTGGCTTGTCCCCCCCGACTCGGCCTCACCGCGCCCGCACTGCCGTTCCGTGAAACGGAGCGGCGCCCTAGCGCATGCTGGCCGTCTGAACGAGCATCTTCTGATCGAGCTTGTCGACGGGCGTCGATCGTTGCAGCTCGAACTCGCCGCCGTTCGCCTTCGCCTTCAGCTTCACCGGGCCGTCCGCGTCCTTCTCCACGACCTCGAACGTGATGCTCGCGGCGTCGATGCTCGCGGAGCAGCTGTTGTCCTTCGTCATCGTGCGCGTCGTCGTCTTGTCCTTCTCGCGCTTCTTCTCGCTGAGGATCGCGCTCGCGTAGCCCTTCACCTCGACGCTGCCGGGCAACTGCACCGTCGCGCCCTCGTAGCGCGCCGTCACCGTCGTGATGCCGCGGCACATCGCGAAGAGCTCGCGCTCGTCGTTGCTCTTCGCGTCCGTCTTCGGGTCGATGTAGCTGCCGAGCACCCACACCGCGACGGAGAAACGGTCCGGCTCGATCGTCCACAGGATCCGGCCGTCGTACGCGCTCTGCTTGAACAGGCGCGTGAACTCGACGGTGTTCTGTCCGTCGGTGCCGCGCACCAGCTCGAACGTGCCGGTGAACGGCGGCGGATCGCTCTTCGGCTTCTCGGCCACCGGCGCCGCCGTGGGGCAGGGGGCCTCCGCCGGCTTCGGCGCCGGGCCGCCGCACGCGGAGAGGAGCGCGCTCGACACGACGAGCGACGCGGTCACGACCATCGAAGAGGCGCGCGGGGCAAGAACGGACATGGGGCGCGAGGCTACGCGAGGGGCCGTTCCATGATCAACGGCGAGCGCCATGGGAAGAGGACGAAGCGGCGCGTTCGTCTTCGGGGGAGTGGAACGAGGGGGCGGAGCCCCCTTGTAGATCCCACAAACACGTCACCACGAGGCGCCGCGCGCGGTGAGGATCGCCGCCTCGTGATCGCGGATCGACTCGTCCGGGACGGCCGCGGACGCGCGCGCGACCGCCGCCGGATCTTCCCCCGCCTCCAGCGACGCGCGCACCGCCGACGAGCCCGTGAGCAGATCGATCGCCGGGATGTGATCGATGAATTCGTAGCGCTCCGTGCGGAATCGGAATCTCTGCGGATCCTGCGCGCGCGCGTACCCGACGAGCGCGACGTACGTGGCGTACGGGCGGAACGCGACCGGATCCGTGACGTGGATCTGGACGCCGCCGCAGAGGTGGCCCGCGTGCTTGTGGAAGGTCGGCTGGTACGTGAGCGGGCGCGCGACGAAGCCCGGCAAGCCGCTGCGCGCGAGGTCCGCGGCGAGCCTGCGTCCGTCGATCCACGGGGCGCCGACGATCTCGAACGGGCGCGTGGTGCCGCGGCCCTCCGACAAGTTGGTGCCTTCGAGCAGGCAGCCGCCGGGGTACACGAGCGCGGTGTCCGCCGTGGGCATGTTCGGCGACGGGAGCACGAACGGGCGATCCCACGAGTGCGCCAGCGACGCGCGGTTCCAGCCCTCCACGTGCACGATCGAGAGCGCGCCGTCGGGGCCGAGCGGGAGGTGCTCGCGCTCCGCGAAGTACGTGACGATCTCTCCGACCGTGAGCGAGTGGCGCACCGCGATCGGCTCCAACCCGACGAACGACTGGAAGCCGGGGATCTGCGGGCGGCCCTCGAGATCGCGCGCGAGGCCGCCGATCGGGTTCGGGCGATCGAGGATCACGCAGTGGACGCCGACGCGCGCCGCCACGCGCACCGCGAGCAGCGCGGTCCACACGAACGTGTAGTAACGCGAGCCGACGTCCGCGAGGTCGATCACGAGGACCTGCGCCTGGGTGAGGTGCTCGGCCTTCGGGGAGAGGTCCTCCACGCGATCGCCGTACAAGCTCACGATGGGCGCGCCGGTGCGCGGATCCGTCGCGCTCGCGACGCCGATCATGTCCTGCGCCTCGCCGCCGTACCCGTGCTCGGGGCCGAAGAGGAGGACGGGGCGCACCGCGATGCGCTCCAGCACCTCGCTGATGTGCTCCAGGCGATGATCGACGCTCGCGGGGTGCGCGAGGACGGCCACGCGCGAGCCACGCAGGCGCGCGAGGAGAGGCGACAGCTCGGGGAGGCGATCGAGTCCCAGCTTCATGACCGCGAACCTACCACCACGGGCGCCAACGGGCGCCTTCCCGTGATAGGGTGGGCGCCCCGCGCATGGATCTCACTGTCGGCCAGGTCTACGGCGAAAAGTACAGGATCGTCCGGCTCCTCGGGTCGGGGTCCATGGGCGCCGTGTACGAGGGGGAGAACATCCGCATCCACCGCAAGGTGGCCATCAAGACGCTGCACGCCGGCGTCGCGGACAAGGGCGACACGCTGCAGCGCTTCGAGCGGGAGGCGCAGGCCGCCGGGCGCATCGGCTCCAAGCACATCTGCGAGGTGCTCGACATGGGCGATCTGCCGGACGGCAGCCGCTACATGGTGATGGAGCACCTCGACGGCGTGACGCTGCAACAGCACATCCGTTCGAGCGGGCGCCTCAAGCCATCGGAGGCGAGCCCGATCCTGCAGCAGCTCCTCGACGGGCTCGGCGCGGCGCACGCGGCCGGCATCATCCACCGCGATCTGAAGCCCGCGAACGTGTTCCTCGTGCGCGCGCCGGGGCGCGACGACTTCGTGAAGATCCTCGACTTCGGCGTGTCGAAATTCAGCGTCCTGTCCGACGAAATGAGCATGACGCGCACGGGCGCCGTGCTCGGCACGCCGTATTACATGTCGCCGGAGCAGGCGAAGGGCGCGCGCGGGACGGACGCTCGGAGCGATCTCTATGCGGTCGGCGTGATCCTCTACGAGTGCATCACGGGGCAGGTCCCGTTCTCGGCGGAGACGTTCAACGAGCTCTTGTTCCGCATCGTGCTGGAGCAGCCGCCGCCCGCGGAGTCGTTCGTGCCGGATCTGTCGCCGGAGTTCGCGGCGCTCATCCGCAAGGCGATGGCGCGGGAGCCGGCGGATCGCTTCCAGTCGGCCGGGGAATTCAAGCAGGCGCTCGCGGATTGGTCGGCCAAGAACGACACCGACTCCCTCTCCGACGCGCAGACCGTGATGCGCACGGCCCCGCAGGCGCTGATGGGGCTGCGGCCCGCGCAGCCGTCGCTCACCGCGCAGGGCACGATGATCGTGGATCGGCCGGATCCCGAGGCCGCAAAGGCGATGGGCGTCGCGGCGCAAGGCACCGTCATCATCGATCCGGCGGTCTCCGGAGGCGCGGCGCCGCGTCCTGCCGCAGGCAAATACACGGGGCCGACGCAGCCTCTCCCGGCGTACACCGGGCCGTCCGCGCCGGGGATCCCGGGGCCGCCGGGCCAGCCGTATCCGGGGCAGCCGGCTCCGCAGAACGGCGCGCCGTACGGGCACGCGCCGAACATGCCGATGTCGCCGGGGATGCCGATGTCGCCGGGGCCGGGGATGCCGATGTCGCCGTACCCCGGGCTTCAGGATCCGAACGCGGCCCAGGCCGGATCGGGGCCGTACGGCTTCGTTCCGGCGGATCCGCCGCCCGCGTCCCGTGTCGCGCGCCGCGGCGGGATGCCCGTGGTGGCCTTCCTCGGGATCGCGGTCGGCCTGCTCGTCGGCATCGTGGTGTGGGCCGTCTTCTGGCGGACCAGCAGCACCACGGCCGGGCCGAACGACGCGGCGACCTCCGCCGCCACGAGCGCTTCCGCGACGGCCGCGACGGCGAGCACGAGCGCGACGGAGGCGCCGACCGCGTCCGCGAGCGCGACGGCCACCGCCGAGCCGATGCCGTCCACGTCGGCCACCGCGACGGCCGAGCCGGCGCCCTCCGCCGAGGAGCCGGCCATGGGCGGATCCGCGAAAACCGGCGGAAAGACGAGCGCGACGACCAGCGCGACGGCCGGCACGAAGGCCACGGGAACGGCGTCCGCGAGCGGAAAACCGGGCGGGAAAAAACCTCCGGGCGGAAGAACCGTCTCACAGGACCTGTAGCTCGCCGGGCGGCGAACCTCGCCTCCCGGCCGGTGCCGGCGTGGACCTCGACTGTCACGAGTCCATCGCTGCAACAGGTTCGTAGGATTTCGCGCGAAGTCTAAAGTAGGATGTTCGCCGGCCGTTCGTGCGCTGCGGAGACCGCTTCGCAGCGCCATGCGCGGTCAACCCGAAGGCTCGGGCGCTCGCCTCTCTCGGCGCCCTTCGACGTAGATCGCCATGTCGCTAAACACCGGGGACATCATCGAAGGGAAATACCGCATCGTGCGCCTCCTCGGGGAGGGCGGCATGGGCGCGGTGTACGAAGGCGAGAACACGCGCATCCACCGGCGCGTGGCCATCAAGGTGCTGCACGCCGCGGTCGCCGCGAAGGCGGACGTCGTGCAGCGCTTCGAGCGGGAGGCGCAGGCCGCGGGCCGCATCGGCTCGGAGCACATCGTGGAGGTGCTCGACCTCGGCAACCTGCCCGGCGGCGAGCGCTTCATGGTGATGGAGTACCTCGACGGCGAGAGCCTCGGCGACCGCATCAAGAAGCGCAAGCGCCTCTCCCCGATCGAGGCCGCGCCGATCGTCTCGCAGATCCTCGAAGGCCTCGCGGCCGCGCACCAGGCGGGCATCGTCCACCGCGATCTGAAGCCCGACAACGTGTACCTGCTCACGTCGCGCGGCGGGCAGAAGGACTTCGTGAAGGTGCTCGACTTTGGCGTCTCGAAGTTCAACGTGCTCGACAGCGACATGAGCATGACGAAGACGGGCGCCGTGATGGGCACGCCGTTCTACATGTCGCCGGAGCAGGCGCGCGGCGCGAAGATCGATCACCGCAGCGACCTCTATTCGATCGGCGTCGTCGTCTACCAGGCGATCACCGGCCGCCTCCCCTTCAACGCGGAGACCTTCAACGAGCTCGTCTTCAAGATCGCGCTCGAAAACCCGGAGCCGGCGGAGCTCGTGGTGCCGAACCTGGATCCGGCGTTCGCGCAGATCGTCGCGAAGGCGATGTTCCGCGACGTCGCGGGGCGCTTCCAGTCCGCGCGCGAATTCCAGCAGATCGTGCAGGACTGGATGATGCGCAACATGTCGCCCGCGGACTTCGCGGAGGCGCTCGGCGGCAGCGCGCTCAAGGCGACGGCGCAGCGCGGGTTGCCGATGGCGCAGCTTCCGACGGGGCCGCTCGGCACGTCGCAGCCGGGCGTGCTCGGGATCTCGCAGCCGGGTCCTCTCGGCACGTCGCAGCCGGGACCGCTCGGGATCTCGCAGCCGGGGCAGCTCGGCACGTCGCAGCCGGGCCCGCTCGGCACGTCGCAGCCGAACGCGCTCGGTCAGTCGAACCCGCAGCAGCTCGGCGCGTCGCAGGCGGGGCTCGCGGTGACGGCGCCGCAGCCGAAGAAGAGCGGCGCGGTGATCGCGTTCGCGCTCGCGGGCCTCGTGCTCGTGGGCGGCGGCGGCTTCGGCGTGTACAAGTTCGTCCTCGCGCCGAAGGGCACCGCCGCCGGCACGGAGAACACCGCGCAGCCCGTGCAGACCGCGACCGCGGCGCCCGTGCAGACCGCGGCGCCCGTGCAGACCGCGACCGCGGCGCCCGTGCAGACGGCCGCGCCCACCGCGACGGCGGATCCGGAGCCGATGGTGATCGAGGAGCCGACGGCGAAGGGAAAGCCGAGCGGCAAGCTCCCCCCGAAGGCCTCCGCGAGCGCGAAGGCCACCGCCGCCCCGACGACGACCGCGGCCCCGAAGCCCACCTCCACCGGCCGCAAGGTCGATACGACGCTGTAGAAACGTCCCCTCTCCGCAGCGGGGGAGTGAAACGAGGGGGCGGAGCCCCCTTGTAAATCCGACAATTTTCGACTTTTTCTCAGGTCAGCATGCGGCCGAGGCCGACGGCTTCGCGCGCTTCGTCCACTGTTTGGCGGGCGATCGCGCGGGCGCGGCGGGCTCCTTCGCGGAGGACGTCCTCCACCTCGGACGGGTTCGCCTTCAGCGCCTCGAAGCGGTCCGCCGCGGGGCCGAAGCGCTCCTCCATCTTCGCCATCAGCGCCTGCTTCGCGTGGCCGTAACCGAAGGCGCGATCGTTCACGTAGCGGTCCACCATCGCGGCCTTCTCCTCGTCGGTCGCGAACAGCTCGTACAGCGCGAACACCTTGTCCGTCGTCGGATCGAGCGGCTCCGTCGTGTAGTCCTTCGAGTCGGTCGCGATCGTCCCGACGATCTTCTTCAGCCGCTTGCCCCGCGCGAAGATCGGGATCGCGTTGCCGTAGCTCTTCGACATCTTGCGGCCGTCGATGCCGGGGACCTTCGGCGTCTTCGAGAGGCGCGGCTCCGGGCGCACGAACACCTCTTTCTTGAAGGCCGCGTTGAACGACTGCGCCATGTCCTGCGTGATCTCGACGTGCTGCACCTGGTCCTGACCGACCGGCACCACGTTGGACTTGTAGATCAGGATGTCCGCCGCCATCAGCGCCGGGTACGTGAAGAGGCCCACGCTCGGCGTGATGTTGTTGGCGATCTTGTCCTTGTAGGAGTGCGCGCGCTCCAGGAGGCCCATCCCCGTCACCGTCATCAGGAACCACGCGAGCTCCGTCACCTCGGGCACGTCCGACTGGCGGAAGAACGTCGCCTTCTTCGGATCGAGGCCGAGCGAGAGGTAGATCGCGCCGACCTCCGTGGTCAGCTCCCGGACCTTGGCCGCGTCGTGGACCGTGGTGAGCGCGTGGTAGTCGGCGATGAAATAGAAGGCGTCGCCCTGGTCCTGGAGGCGCAGGTGCTGCTCGATCGCGCCGAAGTAGTTCCCGAGGTGCGGCTCGCCCGAAGGCTGAATTCCGGAGAGGATGCGCATGACGGGCGCACCCTACAGCATCTCTCTTTCTTGAGCCATTGTGCCCCAGCGCGAGCCTCTCTTTGAGAGCCGTCGAGCAGCCGTGTGCGTCCGCGGGAGGCGGTCTCTCGGAGGGCGGAGGTGCGCTCGGCTGAACCTCACGGAGCCATCATGTTCGAGCGAGCTCTTCCTTTCTCCCGTGCCTCGTTGTCGTTCCTGTTCGTCGCCCTCGGCCTCGCGGGCGCCGCGTCCGTCGCGGGGTGCGGCGGTACGGATACGTTCGTGCCCAACGGGGGCGGCGGCGCCTCCGGGACGGCCGGCACCAGCATGGGCGGCACGACCGGCACCACCAGCACCGAGACCGGCGTGCCGTGCGGCAACATCACCTGTCCCGTCGGCGCGCTGTGCGTCGCGGGAGCATGCCAGTGCGGCAGCGGCCTCGTGAACTGCCAGGACGGGTGCTTCGATCTCGCGTCCGACCCGACCCACTGCGGTAACTGCGACAAGGCCTGCAAGACAGGGCAAGAGTGCACCTCGGGCCAGTGCGGCGCCTGCCCGAACGGGACCGTGGAGTGCCCCGGCGCCTGCGCGGATCTCTCCAGCGACCAGTCGAACTGCGGCATGTGCGGGAAGAACTGCGGCTCCGGGACGTGCGTGTCCGGTCAGTGCCAGTGCGCCTCCGGTCAGACGCTGTGTGGCAATCAGATCGGCTGTGTGGATCTCTCCAGCGATCCGACGAGCTGCGGCATGTGCGGGAAGAGCTGCGGCGCCGGTCTGTGCGTGTCGGGTCAGTGCCAGTGCGCCTCCGGACAGGTCTTGTGCCCCGGCGACATCGGGTGCGCGAACCTCTCGAACGATCCGAACAACTGCGGACAATGCGGTCAGCAGTGCAACGGCAACGGGTCGATGTGCGTGTCCGGCCAGTGCACGTGCGGCGCGGGCCTGACGTACTGCGGCGGTCAGGCAGGCTGCGTCGATCTCCAGACCAGCAAGAACCACTGCGGCGAGTGCCAGAAGCAGTGCGACAACCAACAACAGTGCGTGATGGGCAACTGCCAGGGTGGATGAGGCTCCTTTTCTTTGTTCCGGGACTGTGATCTAACGGTTCTCTAGGAGGCCTTATGACGAAATCTCTCTGGGCGGCCGCGGCGGCGTGCCTCGTGGCGCTGTCCGGCTTGGTGGGCTGTGGGAGCGACTCCAACGGCAGCGGCGGCGGCGGGAGCACGACGGGCACGACCACGTCGAGCAGCTCCGGGTGCGCGTCCCCGCAAGTGGACTGTGGCGGCACATGCGTGGACACGCAGACGGACGCGGCCAACTGCGGCGCTTGCGGGACCGCCTGTCCGACGGGCGGCGTGTGCACCGCCGGCCAGTGCGGCTGTTCGACCGGGCAGGTGACGTGCGGAGACGCCTGCGCGGATCTCTCCACCGATCCGAGCCACTGCGGCGCGTGCGACGTGTCGTGCGGCTCCGGCGGGACGTGCACGGCCGGTAAGTGCGAGTGCGGGCCGGGCACCGTGCAGTGCGAGGCGAACGGAGGCTGCGCGGACCTCTCCACCGACCCATTGAACTGCGGCGCCTGCGGGACGAAGTGTCCGGACGGCGCGACGTGCGTGTCCGGGCAATGCGCCTGTCCGGGCGGCACCCAGGACTGCGGCGCGGCGTGCGCCGATCTGCAGACGGACGAGGCCAACTGCGGCACGTGCGGAAAGGCCTGCTTCGCCGACGCGACGTGCAACGCCGGCCTCTGTGAGTGCAACGTGGGCCTCGTGACGTGCCCGGACGGGTGCGTGGATCTCTCCACCAGCACGACGGATTGTGGTCAGTGTGGCCACAGCTGCCTCGTCGGGCAGATGTGCGTGTCCGGCCAGTGCACGGCGTGCCCCGCGGGGACCGTGGCGTGCCAGCAACAAGGCATCTGCGCGGACCTCGCGAGCGATCCGAAGGCGTGCGGGAGCTGCCAGAATCAGTGTCTGCAGGGGCAGAGCTGCGTGTCCGGCCAGTGCACGGCGTGCCCGGCGGGCACCGTCGCGTGCGAGCAACAGGGCGTCTGCGCGGACCTCTCCAGCGACATGATGAACTGCGGTCAGTGCGGCAACGGCTGCCCGATGGGCTCCACGTGCGTGTCCGGCGCGTGCGTGTGCCCCATGGGGGAGGTGGCGTGCAACAACACGTGCGCGGACCTCTCCAAGGACATCAACAACTGCGGCGCGTGCGGCCACAACTGCGACGTCATCGGGTCGTGCGTGTCGGGCCAGTGCGCATGTCCGGTGGGCCTCACGTCGTGCGGGTTCAACGCGCAGACCTGCACGGATCTGACGAACGACCCGCTCCACTGCGGCATGTGCAACAACAACTGTCCGTCGACGCGGTTCTGCAGCGCGGGCAGTTGCGTGTGCAAGCCGGGGCTCACGCTCGTCGGCCAGAACTGCGTGGATCTGAAGTCGAGCCCGCAGAACTGCGGCGCGGTCGGCAATCAATGCCAGAACGGCAACGTCTGCCAGAACGGCCAGTGCGTGCAGCAGTGCCAGAACGCCCAGAACTGCAACGGCGCGTGCGTCGACACCAACACCGATCCTCTGCACTGCGGCGGCTGCGATCAGCAGAACCGCTGCAACTCGGACGAGGTGTGCGTGGAGGGCAATTGCCGCAACTGGCGTCTGGCCGAGACGTGCAACGCCTGCCCGTGCGCCGCGGAGTGCGTGGGCAACTACGACAACTGCTGCACCTACCCCGGCGCGCCGAACGTGATCGCGTGCGTCGAGGGCGGCGGCTGCCCGCAATGAGGTGATGACCGTGGGGGGGAGTGATACGAGGGGGCGAAAGCCCCCTTGTAAAATCCCACGAAAACCAAGCTACCACCGTCCCGGCGAGCGAACCCCGCTCTACTCGCTCAGGGTGATCGGGAAGTACAAGGCCTTGATCTTGACCTTGGTGCCTTCCTGTTGATAGCCCGCGAGGCCGTAGAGGAAGTTCCAGTAGTGGCCCTGCTTCGTCTCCCCGAAGTTGACGAAGGGGAAGAAGTGGAACTCCCACTCTCCGGTGACCTTCTTCTCTTTGTAGTATGTATTCAAGGCGAGCTGACTGATGGTCTCCTCGTCCTCGAAGCGGAAGAACACCGGCAGCGCGATCGTGGTGCGCGAGCGCGGGGACGAGAAGTCCCAGAAGAACGGCGCGATGACCGTGTGCGCCTTCTGGTTCTCGCGGCCCGCGTAGACGAAGGGGAAGAGGTCCGTCTCCCAGCCCGTGAGGTCCGTCTTGTGGCGGAAGAGGGGGGTCACCCACGTCGTGTCCGACACGCCCTTCTGCACGAAGTGGCCGTAGAACGGGAAGATCGCGAGGTCCTCGCTCCGGGCCGAGACGCTGCGGTAGAAGAAGGGGAAGAAGACCTGCCGCTTGAGCTGGATGTCCGGATCCCGGTACTCCCAGTAAAGAGGCGTGATCATGTCGAGCTCCGTCCGGCCGCGGTGGCGCGCGTAGCCCCAGGTCACGAACGTCGACGAGCCGTCCTCTCCCTTCGACTCGACGAACAGCGGAGTCGCCAGAAGGTGGGAGTTGCCCTTGTAGCTGTAATGAACGAACGGGAAGATGGTGAGGCTGTCCTCGTTCTTCGCCCACGAGTGGTAATAGAACGGGAGCACCCACGTGGAGTCGTTCTCGCGCGAGTGGCGGCGGACGTACGGGCCCCACACGTTCAGCGACTGATCGCCGACGTCGTTGTAGCTGTAGTAATGGAGGAGGGGAGGCATCAGCTCGTATTCTGATGTCTCGTCCTTTCCGAAGAAGTAGAGGGGGGCCACCCCCATATCGAGCTTGTCGGCCGTGCGCGGGTCACACACGCTGCCGCCCTGCCACTTGCAGAAGGCCGGGCCCGCCATGTTGAAGCCGCCCTTCTTGTCGTGCGACATGAAGGTGAGGAGCGGCGGGATGTGGAAGTAGGCGCTCCCGTCGTCGCTGTGGCCCTGGAACACGAAGGGCGCGAGCCACGAGTCCGAGCGGCCCGGAGAGTCCTTGGTGCCTTTCCGCTCACGGCTGCCGTACGGGCCGATGATCGTGGTCGTCGTGTCGAAGTTGCGGAGGCGCCAGAACAGCGGAAACAGCACGTCCGCGTCGTGGTTCTGGTTGCGGCGCTGGAAGTAGAACGGCGTGTACAGGCTCGTCCGGTCGCCGGGCATCGTGCGCTCGGCCCAGAGCGGGAAGACCGTGCGGAAGCGGTATTTGCCGCTCTCCTCCGAGTAGTACGGGCCGTAGAAGCGGCGGCGCGTCTCGTCCGTGCGGCCGAAGTCCCACTTCTGCGGGTCCGAGTCGGTGCCGAGGCGCAGCGTCGAGGCCTTCGGGAGCGCGAGCGGATCTTCCGGGAGCGTCGGCTCCTGCGTGGGCATGCGCGGGGCGTCGTCCGCTCCGGAGGCGGCGTGCGTCTCGGGGCCCTCTTGCTTGGGCTGCGGCTTCTTCTTCTGGCTGCCCATGCCAGAGCCCATGCCGCCGGGGCCCATGCCCGGCCCCATCCCACCCATGCCGCCGGGGAACTGCGCGCGCGCGATGGACGGGACCGCCGTCACCGCGATGGCTGCTCCGAGGGCGGTGACGAACGGCGCGACGCGCGAAAGGGAGCGCAGCTTCAACGCGGGTCCTCGCGACGTGTCGAGCGTGAGGGCTCGGCGAGGACGGGGCGGCGCATTCCTGTGACCGAACGCGGGTTCATGAGGCGGCCCGGCTTATGGACGCAAGCAACGAAAGGGTCAAGCGCCGAGGTGGGCGTCGCACTTTTCGGGCAGGCTATAGTGCGCGCGTGGTTGCGATGAAGACGCGGGTCTGCGCGGTGGATCTCGGCAAGGTGCGCGTCGGCGTGGCGGTCTCGGACGAGCTCGGGTCGATGGCTCACCCGCGTCCGGCGCTCGACGGCACGAACCGCAAGGCGCTGCTCGCGTCGCTCGTGAGCCTCGCGGAGGAAGAGGAGATCGGGCGCTTCGTGGTGGGGCTCCCGATCGAGATGGGCGGAGGCCTCGGGGCCGCGGCCGATCGCGCGCAGAGGTTCGCGGTGGCGCTCGCGAACGCGTCCGGTCGCGAGGTGGAGCTGATGGACGAGCGGCTCACGACGATGGAGGCGTCGCGGCGTCTGTCGGAGGGCGGCAAGGCCAGGAAGGCGCAGCGCGCGCACATCGACAGCGCGTCGGCCGCGGTGCTGTTGCAGGCGTGGCTGGACACGCGCTCGGCGTCCTCGTGAGGGGAGGCACGCAGCCGGCGCGATCGTCCACGACCGGGCGGGGAGGCGACCCGGGGGCCGCATTTCTCTGGTAAGTTCGCGGGCCGTATGACCCGAAACACCTCGCGCTGGTGCCTCGTCGCGCTCGCAGGCGGATGCGCCGTCGCCATGGGGACGGCGGCGGCGTGCAGCTCGGTGGATCCCATCGTGTACACGGACCGCGTGCCCTACGAGTGGGAGGTCTGGGAGCGCGAACAGGGCCTCCTCGTGGACGACGCGGGCGCCGACGCCGCGGACGGATCGAGCGACGCCGCGCCCACCGCGGCTCCAGCGGCGACCCCAGCGTTGCCACGCTTATCGGAGCGCACGGTGTTCCCGCCGGACCACTTCTGGAACCGCGACGTCTCGGGGCTGCCGACGGATCCGCAGGGCGCGAAATGGCTCGATTCGATGGGCCTCGACACGCCGCTGCACGCCGACTGGAGCGCGCCGGATCTCAGCGACGGCAAGCCCGGCTTCGGCATCCCGTACCAGTACGTTCGCGGCAACGCGCGCAAGCTCCCCGTCGCGTTCGAGTACGCGGACGAGAGCGATCCGGGGCCGTACCCGATCCCCGATAACCCGATGATCGAGCGCGGTCCGGATCGTCACATCCTGATGATCGACACGGACAACTGGCTCCTTTACGAGCTGTGGCAGGCGAAGCTCGACGGCAACAAGTGGAAGGCGGGCTGCGGCGCGATCTTCGACTTGAAGACGAACAAGCAGCGTCCGACCGGCTGGACGAGCGCGGACGCCGCGGGCCTCGCGATCTTCCCCGGCCTCGTGCGGGCGGACGAGGTGCTCGAAAAGAAGGCGATCAACCACGCGCTGCGCTTCACGGCGAAGGTGACGCAGCGCGCGTACGTCTACCCGGCGAGCCATTTCGCGTCCGACAAGAAGGACCCGAAGCTGCCGCCGATGGGCATGTGGGTGCGCCTCAAGTCGAGCTACAACATCGACGGCTTCTCGCCGAACGTGCAGGTGATCCTGAAGGCGCTGAAGCGCTACGGGATGATCCTCGCGGACAACGGCTCCGACTTCTTCATCAGCGGCGCGCCGGATCCGCGGTGGCTGGGGGACGAGATGAAGCAGATCAGCCGCATCAAGGGCCGGGATCTGGAAGTGGTGAAGACCGGAGATCCGGTGACGAAGTGATGTCGGGGGCGCGGGGAGCGCCCCGCCTCGCCGAGCGCTCCCCACGCGCACGAATCCCCGCGTCCTCGTGGGGCGATCGTCCCCAGAGCGAGCGGTCGCGCGGCGGCTCTCTTCGATGCACGCTCCCGTGAGGCTTCTTTTTTCGAAGGATCAGGTTCCATGGTGAAGAGCGTGTCGTCGCGTCGCTTCGGTCTCGTGGGGGCTCTCGCGATGGGCGTCGCGGGGTGCGCGCCGATGGGTCCGGCCGCCGCGCCGGGAGCGGCGAACGCCGCGGAAGGGGTGCAGCCCCCGACAGCGCACGTCAACGTGTCCCGCGTCGTGTACGTGGAGGACGACATCGAGGGCGCGACGGCGCGCGCGAAGGCCGAGGGGAAGGCGCTCTTCGTCGATGTGTGGGCGCCGTGGTGCCACACGTGCCTCTCGATGAAGAACTACGTCTTGCAGGATCCGTCGCTCGCGCCGCTCGCCTCGCGCGTGCTGTTCGCGTCGATCGACTCGGATCGGGAGAGCTCGGCGAAGTTCCTGGAGCGCCACCAGGTGAACGTGTGGCCGATGTTCTTCGTGCTGGATCCGGCGACGGACAAGGTGACGGGCGCGTGGCCCGGGAGCGCGTCGCTCGCGGAGCTGCGCGCGTTCATCGAGGACAGCGTCGCGGTGGCGGAGGCGTCGCGCGCGGGCTCGCTGCCCGAAGGCGATCCGGCGCGGATGATCGCGGAGGCGCGCGCCGCGCAGGCCGGAGGCGATCCGGCGGGCGCCGCGAAGCTGTTCGAGCGGGCCGCGGCGAAGCTGCCGGTCGATCACGCGCGGAGGTCGGAGGTGCTCGCGGGGTGGCTGTTCGCGCTGTACAGCGCCAAGGACTGGGCCGGCTGCGCGAAGCTCGGGGAGGCGCACCTCGACGACGTGCGCGGGGCCGCGATTCCGGCGGATTTCGCGTCGTTCTTGCTCACGTGCGCGGAGCACCTCCCGGAGGCGGAGCAGCCGCCGCTCCGCGCGAAGGCCATCGCGAAGCTGCGCGCGTTCACGGCGTCACCGCCCGCGGACGCGAGCGCGGACGATCGCGCCGACGCGTGGAGCACGCTCGGGGAGGCGCTCGAAGACAGCGGAGACGCCGCCGGAGCGCGCCGCGCGTACGAGGCGAAGATCGCGATCCTGGAGAAGGCCGCGGCCGACGCGCCGGCGCCGGAGATCGCGGCTACCTTCGACTACGGCCGCGCGATGACGTACGTGACGCTGGGCCGCGGGGGGTACGCGATCGCGCTTCTTTCGGCCCGCGAGCGTGACATGCCGGGATCGTACGAGCCGCCCGCGCGGCTCGCGAGCGTGCTGTACCGGCTCGGGCGCCACGCCGACGCGAAGGCCGCGGTGGATCGGGCGATCGCGAGGGCGTACGGGCCGCGCAAGCTCGGGTACGTGAAGCTCCGGGGCGCGATCCTCACGAAGCTCGGCGACAAGGATGGGGCGCTGGAGGCGCTGCGCGACGAGGTCCGCGGTTGGGAGGCGCTGCCCGCGGGGCAAGCGAACCCGACGGCCGTCGCGGACGCGAAGAAACGCCTCGCCGAGGCCGAGGCTGCGAGCCGCGCCGGCACGACGAAGTGAGTCCACGCCAGAGAAAACGGAGCTGGTGATAGACTGCGGCGCGTGCAGGTTTTGTCCCGCTGCCCGCTCGAGGTCGCAAAGGTCCTCTGGCTGCCTCGCGCGGGGGCGCACACGCTGACCGTCGTCGCGAAGGCCACGTTTCAGCTCACGCCGGAGGAGTCGCCGCTCGCAGCGACGCAAGACGCCGTCACCGAGGCGGACTCGTTCTGGGATCACGACGAGCGGAAGAGCCTCGCGAACGCCTCGGATCTGGTGCCTTACAAACGGCACGCGGAGGTGCTGCTCGTGGGGCACGCGTTCGCGCCTCGCGGCGTCGCGGTCGGATCGCTCGTCGCGCGGCTCACCGTCGCCGAGATCGACAAGCCCATCGACATCACGGGGGACCGGCATTTCAAGCTCGACGGCACGCTGTCACACCCCGGGCGCTTCACGAAGATGCCGCTGCGATGGGAGCGCGCCGCGGGCGGACCCGAGACGTCGAACCCCGTCGGCGTCGTGACCGGCGACGACGCGCGGCCCGACGGATGGGGGCGCGTCGCGGTGCCGAACCTCGTGCCGTCCGGACGTCACGTGGCGAACCGCGGCGAGGTGATCCCGCCCGCGAATTTCGGGCCGCTCGCAGCTTCCTGGCCGACGCGGCGCACCCGGCTCCACCGGCACGCGAACGTGTTCTCGCCTCAAGGATGGGCGACGCGGCCCATGCCCGCCGACTTCGACATGGCGTACTTCAACGCGGCGCCGCCGGATCAGCACGTGCGCGAGCTCGTCGGCACCGAGCGCATCACGCTGGAGAATTTGCACCCGACGATCCCGCTCCTGCAGACGCGGCTCGCGCACGTGGGGCCGCACGCGACGGTGGATTTCGGCGCCGGCAGCAAATACGAGGTGCCGTTCGTCTGCGACACGCTGCTCATCGACACGGACCGCGGCGTGGCGACGCTCACGTACCGCGCGCACGTGTCGCTGGACTACGCGGAGCGGCAAGGCTGGGTGATCGTCACGTCGGACGTCGCGGCGCGGGCCCCGCTGCCGGAGTGGGTGCACCACGTGCAGAACCCGCACGAGACGCTCGCGGTCGAAGGGGACGACGCGGCCACCGGCGCGCTGCCGTTCGTCGAAGAGGTCACGGCGGAGCCGGAAGAGGAGCCGGCGGAGATCTCGGCGTTCGATGAAGAGGAGACGTTCGCGAGCGTGCGGACCGATTCGCCGTTCGCGATCCCGGCGGCGCCTCGGCCGCCTGCACCCGTGAGCGGGGCGATCGCGCCGCCTGCACCCGTGAGCGGAGCGATCGCGCCGCCTGCGGTGGTGGGCGGGTCTGCTGCGCCGCCTGCGGTGGTGAGCGGATCGGGGGCGCCGCCGATGATCCCGCCGGAGGTGCCGAAAGGGCCGCGTCTCGGGGCGTTTCGGCTGCAAGGGAAGTCGGATCTGCCGGGGCCTCTGCCGAGCGCGCCGTCCAGCCCGCCGCCGGAGGAGATCGCGGACGACGCGACGATCGAGCCGGAAGCGGCGTGGTTGAGCGAGACCGCGAACGAGCCGCCGACCGCGAAGCCGCCGCTCGTCCCGTCCACGCCGCCGGATGCGTCGGAGGGCACGCTCGTCGGCACGCCGTTCCGTGCGCGCTCCGGGGGCGCGGACGCGGCCACGCCGTTCGAGAAGAAGCTGCCTGGCAAGATCGCGCCGCTCGCACCCGGCGTGCCTCCGCCACCGCCTGCGGGCGCTGCGAAGGAGCCGCCGACGTTCGGGTTCCGCAGGCACGGCACGCTCGTCGATGTGCCGAGGCCCGCCGCGAGCTCGATGCCGTTCGCGCCTCCCGCCAACGCATCGGCGACGCCGTTTGCGGCGCCGGGATCGGCGACGGCTTCGGCGACACCGTTTGCGCCGCCGCCTCCGCCGGTGGGGACGCCGTTCGCTGCGAGCCCTGTGGCGACGGGGTCACCGTTCGCGCCGCCGCCTCCGCCCGCGGGGACACCGTTTGCGGCGCCGGGATCGGCGACGGCTTCGGCGACGCCGTTCGCGGCGCCCGCATCGCCCACGGCTTCGGCGACGCCGTTCGCGGCGCCCGCATCGCCCACGGCATCGGCGCCAACGTTTGCTGCGCCGACATCGCCGACGGCCACCGCGACCTCGTTCGTGGCGGTGCCTCCTTCGGCGGCGTCGTCGCCGTTCGCGCCGCCTCCGCCGGTGGGGACGCCGTTCGGGGCGCCGGGATCGGCGACTGCATCCGCGCCGCCGTTCGCATCGCCCGCATCGGCGACGCCGTTCGCGCCTCCGCCGGCTCTCTCGGGGCCGACGTTCGGAGCCGCGGCGCCGATGGTCGGGATCGCCGCGGGGCTCGGAGCGCCTTCGTTTGCGGGCGCCACCGCGACGCCGACGCAGGGCAAGACGATCGGCGAGATGGTCGCGCAGACGCGGCTGCCGAACGACGCGCCGCCGCCCATCGTGATCGAGCCCCCGCGCGCGGTGATCGAAGCGCCGTCCACGTTCGAGCCGGAGTCGACGCAGGACATCGCGGCGCGCGCGCCTTCCGTCGACGGAGCGCCCGCGATCGTGGAGCCGCCGCGCATCGGTCCGCTCGCGACGCCGGAGATGGTCGCGAGCGATCTCGGCGTGCCCGTCCCCGCGCCGGAGCCGAGCGCGTCCGCCGCGCCGCCCACCGAGCCCGCGGCGTCCGCGGAGCCCGCGCCGCTGCCGCTGGAGAAGTACCCGCTGGAGCGCTGCGCGCGCATCGCCGCGTCGATCGCCCGCACGCGCGAGAAGAAGGCCGACATCCTCGCGTCGCACGAGCTCGACGAGGAGCGCTGGGAGCCGCTGCGCGCGCACTGGCTCGCCACGATCAAGACCGAGACGGAGCGCGGAAAGACCGAGAAGCTGCGCGCCTACGACGCGGCCTTCGTCGCGCAGCTGGAGGACGAGCGCGGCCCCATCGCGGTCGAGGAGTACGCGCGCATCGTCGTCGCCTCGGAGCGCGGCACCACGAACGCGACGCTCGCGGAGCTCGGCATCCCCGACGCCGCGGTGCTGCGGATCCAGCGCGTGTGGATGACGAAGATGGGCAAGGATCCCGAGCTGCGCCGCCTCGCGCGCGTCGCGGTCGAGCTGGCCTCGGACGCGTGACGCGCCGCTGCGAATGCAAAGAGCATCTCCAGAGCGGCGTTTCGTGGAACGGAACGGCGCTCCAAAGCCGCTCCAAGCGTGATGGAACG
This sequence comes from Polyangiaceae bacterium, assembly GCA_046351455.1. GTDB lineage: Bacteria > Myxococcota_A > Polyangia > Polyangiales > Polyangiaceae > JADJRH01. The sequence continues at coordinate 32,233 of JAXLYM010000005.1, read as the reverse complement.
TTCCCCTCCCTTCGCGAACGGAGAGAGCGGTTTGGGAGGGGCGGACTTCGCGGAGCGAAGGCCGGGGGTGGGCACCCGAGCCCCCGTTTCATGCTCCTTCGAAGCGCTCGAATGTCGCTTCAGAAGACGCGGAGGGCGCGGCGGTTGTTCGTGCGGATCTGGTCGATGTACGCGGAGGCCTCGTCGCCGATGAGGGCGCGCAGCTCGGCGACCTGGAACGACGACTCTTCCTTCCACGACGCGGGCTGGCTCGGATCCCAGGCGATCGCGCGCGCCGACTCACGCGCGGCGGTCATCGCGGCGTCCATCGCGCGCTCGTGCAAGGCGCCGATCACCGCGCACGCGGCCGCCGCCATCGACTCCGAGTAGTCCGCGTGGGTCACGATCTTCGCGGCGGCGCGCTTCGTGGCGACGAGCTCCGCGGCGAGATCGTCCGACGTCGCGGCGCCCTGGCTCACCTTGCGGGCGACCGCGATCGCGCGCGCGGCCTGCGCGTCGGGCCACGACGACTGCGAGCGCGCCGCGCACGTCGCCGCGAACGCCCGCAGCTTGTGCTCGTTGGCGTAGCCGAACGTGGCGCACGCCCAGAGGAGCCAGTCGGACGCTGGGAGCGCGCGGTACGCGTCGTCCCACGTGGCGAACTGGCGCGCCCACACGACGCCTTCGGGGCACGCGCGGTGGAGCGACAAAGTGTTCTCGATCGCGTCTCGGCGCTCGGTCATGGCGTCCTCCTCGTCAGGCCGATGCGCGCGCGAGCCACGCGAAGAAGCGGCCCGCGAGCGCGCGGTAATACGGCGCGAGCGGCGCCTCTTGGATGTCCGCGAACGCCGCCGTGAGCTCGCCCGCGGCGCGTCGCACATCCGGCGTCTCGGCCCCGCGGCCCGCGGCGAACGCGAACGACACCGCGTCGAGGCGATCGAGGTACCGCATGCGCTTTTCGTCGAGGTTCATCGGCTCCACGAATTCGCCGAGCCAGTGATCCGGATCCTGCGCGACGCCGAGATCGCGCGGTGTGATCGCGGCGAGCTCCAGGAATTCGCCCGACTCGGCGTCGGCGTAGGCGACGTGGCTCGGCGTCTTGATGCGGAGCGCGGCCGAGCCGACGATCGGCTCCGTCGTCGTGAAGAGGATCGCGTAGCGCACGCCCTCCAGGCCCGGGACCGGCAGCGGCGCGAGCGTGCGGTTCACGCCGGCGAGCGCGCCGCGGCCGTACGCCGAGAGGTTGCGCATCACGCTCGCGATCGGCGTGAGGCGCGGCAGCACCTTGTCCATCGACGGCGACGTCACGGCGCCCCCGCGATCGCGCGGACCCAGTCGAAGAAATCCTTCGCCGCGCCCGTGTAGTACGGCGCGACGCTGGGGTGCACGAGCTGACTGAAGAGCGCCCAGTACTCTTTCACGAGGCCCGCCGCTTCCCCCGAAGGCGAGCCGCCCTGCGCGAACGCCTCCCACACGTCGGGCGAGATATCGAAGAAGCGCGCGCGGCGATCGAGGAAGCGGTCCATGTCGGACATGTCCGCGTCCACGCCCGGCACGGGCGCGAGCGGCGCGCGCAGGCCCACCTCGTCCGGCGTCACCTTCCAGAGGCGGATCACCTTCGCGTTCGCCGGATCCAGGTGCATCGCGTGCGTCGGGAGCGTGGGCTTCCCTTGGCGCGGCGGGCCCACCATCTTGTAGAAAAGGACGAGCGCGCGCACGCCGTCGGGCGTCCTCGTCGCGACCGGCATCGTCTCCGCGATCTCGTCGGGGAGCACGGCGCTGGCGGCGCGGCCCGCGGCCTCACGCACGCGATCCATCGAAGCGAACGAGCCCATGCTCACCAGATCTTGTTGTTGGTGACGTTGATGTCACGGCCGGGGCGCAGCGAGTTCTGAAACTGGCTCGCCGGGATGACGCGGCGACACTGGCCGAGGCCCGTGTCGTTCATGATCACGTTCTTGAGGTTGCCGTTCTCGTCGTACTCGAGGCCGGTGGTGACGATCGCGTGGCCGCCGCCGTTGTAGGCCGGGTCGCCCCAGAGGATGCCGGCGTCGTGCGAGGTGATGACGCCGCGCCCCTCTGCCACCGCCTGCTGGATGTTGCCCATGTTCTGCGTCTCGGTGTGCGCGGGCACGCCGTGCGAGTTGAGGATGTTGTTGCGGCCGTCGGGGCCGGTGCCGCCGCTGTTCGCCATGTCGGTCTGGCGGTTCGGCCATTTGCCGGTCGTGACGCGATCCGCGTCGCCGCTGTTCATCGCTTCGTTGAGGAGCTGGTCCTCGCCGATCGGGTTGCCCGACTGGTTGATGAGCTGGCGCGACGATTCGACGCCGCAGTTCTGGTAGCTCTGCTGCGTCCGACCCGAGGTGCGACCGCTCGCCGCGGCCTGACAGCGGCGCGCGGCCTCGTCGGGATTGCCGAGCGTCGCCCCGCCGGTCGCGCCTCCGATCTCCACGTTGGTGGAGCCCTCGACGATCGTGCCCGGGCCGGGGTGCATCGTCTTGTCCGTCTTGCGAGCGGCCAGCTTGCCGTTGATCTCGACGGTCGTGGACCCGGTGACGATGAAGTTCTTCAGGTTGACCGGCGTGCACGTGAGCTTGTCCGTCGCGCGCGCGGCCCCCTTGCTGTTGGTCTCGACGTTGGTCGACGCCGGGTTGTCGATCGGCCCGCCCACGTGCGCTTGCGGCGTGGGGCAGGGACAGGCGTGCTTGTCGTCGACGCGCGCTGCATCGGGCATGGTCGTGCTCCGGTGAGGGCTACGGGTTCAGCTTGATCTTCGGCGTGCCCTTGATCGTCACGTCGCCGGCGGCCGCCTCGATGAGGATGCCCTGCGGCGCCTTCAGCGTGATCTTGCCGCCGTCGAGGATGATCTGCGCGCCGCTCGTGGTGCCGAGCGTGATCTTGTCGTTCTGCGTCGTGATCGAGGTCGACGCGCCGCCGCCTCCGCCGCCGTCGCCGACGGTGAGGCCTTCGCCGGGCGGGCTGACGATGATCGTGTGCGTGTTGCCGACGATCGTGGAGTCGATCTGGCCGATCTGCGCGGCGCGGTTCACGCCGACCACGATGTTGCGCGAGAGGCCCGTCATCTCGCGCTCGTTGCCGGCGACCTGCTTCACGAGGTCCTTGCCGATGCTGATGCTCTCGTTGCGGCCGACGGTGCGCGTGCGGTCCTGCCCCACGTTGTGCACGTCGTCGCGGCCGACGTTCTTCGTGCGATCGCGGCCGATCTTCACGGCCTCGTCGTTCTTCACGAGCTTGTTGAGATCCTTCTCGGCCTGCATGCGGAGGAGCTCCTGGCCCTTCTTGTCCTCCATCATGATCTCGTTGTAGTTGTCGCCGCCGCCGGCCGGAGACGAGCGCGACTGCCACCCGCTCTGGGTCTTGTTGTCGGGCAGCTTGTACGGCGTCTTCTGCAGGTTCGTGTAGACGCGGCCGACGACGATCGGGCGATCCGGATCGCCGCCGAGGAAGTCGACGATCACCTCTTGGCCGATGCGCGGCAGGTTCGATCCGCCGAAGCCCGTGCCGCCCCATGGCTGGCTCACGTGGATCCAGCACGAGGAGTTGTCGTCCATCTTGCTCTCGCGGTCCCAGTGGAAGTGGCACCGCACGCGGCCGAACTCGTCGGTGTGGATCTCCTCGCCCGCGGGGCCGACGACCGTCGCGCTCTCCACGCCGACGACGCGCGGCTTCGGCGTCGTGACGGGCGGGCGGTACGGGTTGTCCGCGCTCACGGCCTCGCACGAATTCGACCACTTGCTCTCCTGCGTGCCGCTCAAGCCGGAGCCGATCACGAGGAAGCGCTTGCCCGCGCCGAGATCGCTCTTCGGGTGATCGAGGAACGAGAGGACGACGCCCGGCGCCGGATCGATCGCGTTCGTCTCGAACGTCATCAGCTTCGCGATCGCGCGCTTCGCGTCGAGGCGGCGCTGCGCCATCGCGGAGGCCTCGCCCTCGTCCGTGCGGTACTTGCCCTTGTCGTCGGCGTTCGGCGTCGCGTCGCCCTTGTCGCTCTCGAAGAGGAAGGCGCCCGGCGTGTAGTGGAAGCGCTCCAGCTTCTCCTCGATGCCCTGACCGCCCTTGCCGGTGGCCATCAGCTTGTACGAGGCCGGGCGGCGGTAGTCGTGATCGCGCAGCGTCACCTTGCCGGGGCGCACGCGGCGGCCGATGCGCACGTCCGTGATGTGCTCCATCGCCGCGTCGGTCGGGTTGTCGCGGAAGGCGATCGGCGGCTCGCGCAGCGTGTTCGACTGCGGCGCGTCGTGCAGCACCAGCTTCGTCTCGCCGTCCTGCGCCTCGAAGTAGTAGGCGATGCCCGCGTCCTCGAGCATGCGGTTCACGAAGTCGAAATCGGTCTCACCGTACTGCACGCGGTACTTGCGCTTCTTGTAGGTGCCGGACAGGCGCTGGACCGGCGTGATGTCCCACTCGCCCAGGATCTGCGTGACGATGTCCACCTCGCTCTTGAGCTGGAACATCCGGTGATTCCGGCGCTGCGTCAGGAGCCAGAGGGTGGGGACCAGCGAGATCTGGTAGGTGGATAATCCGCGATCCTCCACCGCGACCTGCTGGAGGTGATTGCAGACGCCCGACCAAGTGCGCTCCTGATGCGGCAGCACGCCTGCGCGGAGCTTGAAGCTCATCGGCTGGCCGACGACCGCTTCGAAGTCGATGTCGTCGTTTCCGCTCGTGGCCACGAGGGAGATCTCGAACAGGGACGAGATCCGCTCCGTGACGCTGAAGTGGCGGACATCGAGCGTATCGCCGGAGGCGACCGTGACCTCGATGCGGTTGTTCATGAGACTGCCCGAAGATCCCTGCGCCATATGTGGCCTTGGAGGATGCAAGTCCTCGGCCCGGGACACAACGGGGATGCGCCTCTCTTTCGTGCTTCCGGGCGCGGGTGCGCGCGGGCGGAAAATGCATGCGTTGCATTCGATGGGCGGATCCTCCCTTGACGTGGGGTGCGCGGGCTGTGCTCTATGGCGCACCGATGGAGGTCGTCTCGGAGTGCCCTCTTACGGTGGGCTCCGTCCTCTGGCAGTCGGGCCCCCGAGCGTGGACGCTGACAGTGGTCGCGAAGGCCACGTTCGCGCTCGCGCCGGAGCTGTCTTCGCTCGCGCCCGCGCAGGAGCCGGTGCACGAGCGCGACGCCCATTGGGACGACGACCCGACGCGCAGCCTCCTCGTCGCGACCGATCTCGTGCCGTTCAAGCGGCGCGCGGAGGTGATGGTCGTGGGGCACGCGCACGCGCCGCACCGTGACGGGGTGAGCTCGCTCGTCGCGCGGATCGCGATCGGCGCGATCGACAAGGGGCTGGAGGTGCGCGGCGATCAGCACTTCACGCGGGACGGGCACCTCTCGGAGATGGCGCGGTGGAAGCGGATGCCGCTCCGCTGGGAGCGCGCGGCGGGCGGCGCCGACACGACGAACCCGGTCGGCATCCCCACGGGCACGGACGCGCGCTTCGACGGGTGGGGCCGCTGCCCGGTGCCGAACCTCGTGCCGGTCGGGACGATGCCGACGTCGCCGTACGATCCGATCGAGCCGATCGGCGTGTCGCCGATCTCGCCGCGGTGGCCGGGCCGATTGATGCGGCTCTCGGCGCTCGGCGCGGGCTTCGATCCGGCGCGGTGGAACGCGGCGCCGCTGCCCGAGCACTTCGACGCGGCGTACTTCGACGCGGCGCCGCGCGATCAGCAGGTGACGATGCTGGACGGGACGGAGAGCCTGCTGCTCGAGCACCTGCACCCGCGGCATCCGGTGCTGACGACGCGCCTCCAGAAGGTGAGCCCGCAGGCGGTGTTCGAGTGGGGCAGGGGACGGACGCTCGACATCGGGCTCGCGTGCGACACGCTCGTGATCGACTCGGATCGCGGGCTCGCGACGCTCGCGTTTCGAGGTCACGTGGCGCTCGATCATCCGCAGCGGACGGGGCGCATCGTGATCTCGCTCGAAGGGCAGGCGGATCCGCGCGCGAGCGTGCCTGCGTTCCTGGGACGCGCGGAGGATCCTTCGTCGACGGTCGCGGGGCCGCTCGTGCCCGACGACGTGCAGACGCTGCCGTTCTCGAACGAAGAGGAGATGCCGACGCTGCCGAAGCGGCCGCACCCGTTCTTGCGGCCGCGGACCGCGACGCAGCAAGGCGGTGAGCCTTCGGCGATGGCGGGGCTGCCGTTTCGATCGCCCGCGGCCGCCGCGAGCGCGTCCGCGACGGGGACTTTGTTGCCGTTCCAGGTGCCGTCGCGGCCGTCGCCGGCGTTGCCGTTCCGTCCGCCGTCCGCGCCGCCGCGCAAGCTGCCGGGCGATCCCGACGACACGATCACGCGGGAGGACGCGCCGTCGCCGTTCGCCGCGCCGCCCGTGCGCGCGCCGTCGCCGCGGCCGTCCGCGCCGTCGTTCAACTTGCCGCCCATCGCGCCGGAGGCTCGCGCGCCTGCGAGGGTCGCGCCCGCGCCTGCGATGGCCGCGCCTGCGATGGTCGCGCCGCGGTCCGCGATGGTGTCGTCGCCGGAGCTCCCGTTCGCCGCGCCGGCGCCGCCCGCGCACGTGTCGCCGCCGGGGAGCGTCGCGCGGTCGGCGCTGCTCGGAGCGCTCGCGCACGTGCCCGGAACGCACGAGGACACGGTCGACGGCGACGCGCTCGTGGAGGAGATCGAAGCGGTCTTGCACGACGACGCGGAGGAGGTCGAGCCGGAGCCGGACTCGGAGCCGCACCGCGCGCACGCGTCGTCGCCGCCGCTGCCGGAGCGCGTGCTCGACGCGTACCCGATCGACACGTGCGCGCGCATCGCGGCGAGCCTCGCGTACCGGCCGGGCGGGCAAGTCGAGGTGCTGCGCGCGTACGGCCTCGACGAGGCGACGTGGGCCCGCCTCGACGAGCACTGGGGGCGCGCGCTGTTCGAGGAGGGCGAGCGGCAGAGGAACGTGCTGCTCAAGCAACACGACGCGGCCTACGTCGCGCAGATCGAGGCGGAGCGCGGCCCCATCACGGTGGAGGAGTACGCGCGCCTCCTCGTGGCCTCCGAGCGCGGCGGCGCGGAGGCGGTGCTCGCGTCGCTCCACATCCCCGAGGGCGCGAACATGCGCATCCGCCGCGTGTGGATCGCCCGCATCGCGCGCGACATGGACCTCGGCTCGCGCGTGCGCCGCGCGCTCATGGCCGAGCGCGGTCGCTGACGTCGACCGGACGCGGGCGGTGGGTGCCGAAGAGGCGGTCCCACACGTTCGTGTAGAAGCCGTAGTTGCAGTCCTCGCGCGCGTGGTGGTCCGCGTGGAACGCGCTGCCCGCGATCCACCGCAGCGCCGGCGAGCGCTCGAACAACGGCGGGAACAGCTCGACGCCGGTGTGGCCGATCACGCCGAAGAACACGTTCAACGTGAGGTACGCGACGACCGCGATCCACGAGGGCGAATACACGAAGAGGAACGCGAGCCACAGGCCGCCGAACGAGAGCGTCTCCGCCGGGCTCAGCACGAACAGCGTGAGCGGGCGCGGGTCGACGTAGCGGTGGTGCGGACGGTGGATCACGTAGAGGTGGCGGAGGTGCGCGACGCGGTGGAGCCAGTACATCGCGAAGTCCATCGCGGCGAGGAGCACCAGCAGATCGAGGACCCAGCGCGCGCCGAGGTCGACGCGGAAATGGATGAGGCCGCGCAGGTGGAGCTCGTGGCCGGCCGCGGTGATCGCCGTGTTGAGGAGCACCGTGCACGAAGCGAGCGCGATCTCCAGCCGCTCGATCGGCGGCGGCAGGGGCGCGATGCGCCGCGTGCGCTGCAGCGCTGCGACGACGACCGCGCCGAAGGCGAGCGCCCCCACGAGCACCGCGACGTTCTGCGCGAGGAAGAAGGCGAAGCGCTGGTGCCACGGGAGGCCCGCCAAGAACGACAGCAGCGCCTCCAGCGTCCGTTGCATCGGATCACTCTCCGTCACGCGCCGTCCGCGCGAACGCGCGCTCCCCGGCGTCCATCGTCACGCACCGCGATCAGGGATCGTCGTAGATGTCGTCGGCCTTGGTCGACTTCGGCTTGGGCTTGGGGCCCCACGCCTTCGCGGTCGCGGTGGCGCTCGCCGTCGCGGTGGGCGGCGGCACGAACGTGCCCGACGGGTCGTCTCCGATGCCGATCGAGACCGGGTCCGATCCGCTGCTCTTCTTCGTGATCTTGAGCACCACGACGAGCGCCACGATCGCGAGGACCGCGAGCACGCCCAGCACGATCAGCAGCGTCTTCTCGCTGCGGACCGGCTTCACCTGCGAGGGCGGAGGGAGCGCGGGGCCCGTCGTCGAGCTCATCGCCGTGCTGCTCGGGAGCGAGGACGGCAGGAGCGATTTGTCGATGGCGCCCATGCCCGGCGCGACGGTCGACCACACGCTCGGCCCCGCGTCGTTGCCGGAGGAGAACGCGTCGGGGACGGAGGGCGCCGCGGCGCGCGGATCCGGGACGGGCTCTGCTTGGGGCGCGGCTTGCGGCGCTGCTGCCGCCTGCGGTGCGGGCGCGGCTTGCGGTGCGGGCGTCGCCGTCGCGGGCACGCCTTGGAGCACCTCCGTCGGCCCGAGAGGTTGACCCGCCGGAGGCGCCATGGCCCCGAGCATCGCGGGCGTGCTCACGGCGCCGGGCGTCGACGTCGGAAGGCCTTGCGGCGCGGGCGATCCCATCGCGACCGCGGCCACCGCCATCGGCGCGAGGGCCACCGGCATCGCGGGCGGCGGCGGCTCCCCCGGCGACGACGGAGCGGCTTGCGGCGCGCCCATCGCCTGCGGCGCGAACCCTTGTTGCGCGGGCATCGCCTGCGGCGCGAACCCCTGCGGCGGTGCGGACGGCTGTGACGGCGCGGGCGCCGGCATCTGCTGAGGAGCGAAGCCTTGCTGCGCCGGCATCTGCTGCGGTGCAAAGCCCTGCGGGGCGGCAGGCATTTGCTGAGGCGCGAAGCCGCCGGGCTGAGCGGGTGTCCCGTCGTTTGCCATGGGGAGTCCGACGGCATCATAGGCGGATGGCGGCCACAGAGCCAGCGTGCCGCGCAAGCGCGACGTCGCGCGTCATCCGGCGAGCAGGTCGGGGTGGCCCGTGACGATCAGAGGTCGATGCCGGCGTCCAGCTCGGGCCCGAAGCGGGTCGTGACCGAGGAGGCGCCCGGATCGTCGCTGCTGCGGAGCCCGAAATACGCGCCGCCGCCGACGAACAACGACAAATGACGGACCAGCGCGTAACGCACGATGAGCCGCGTTTTGTAGAGCTCGTCGTGCGCGCGCTGCGCCCCTTCGAGGCGGAAGAGCCGGTACCCGCCGACGTCCGCTTGCAGGAAGAGCCCCGGGAGCAGCGACGAGAGCACCGGGTGCGCGAAGCCGAACGTGAAGCCCGGCCCCATCAGCTTGTCCTTGCCTTCGAAGTGAAAGGCGCCGCTGAAGATCGAGTACGTGAAGCGGCTCGCGAACTTGATCCCGTAGTTGCCGTAGAGCGAGTTGGAGCCCCACACCGAGCCGTGGATGCCGCCGGAGCGCGGGACGCTGGCCGCTCCGATCGACTCGCCGTCGAGCTCGCTCGCCACGTTGACGAGGCCGATCTGCAGGCCCCGCACCTTGCGAGCGACGTTGACGATGCCGATCTGCACGCCGTTCACGTCGTCGGAGATGTTGATGGGCGCGATCTGCACGCCCTCGATCCCGCCGATGTTCATGAGGCCGGCGATCTGCGCGCCGTGCGCCGTTTTTCGCGCGATGTTGAGGCCGCCCGCGATCTGGAGGCCGGCGAAGTGCTTGCGAGCCTGGTTCGCGAGGCCGCCGATCTGCAGGCCGTTGAAGCGGAAGCGCGACCACGCGAAGACGCCGCCCACCTGCAGGCCGTTCATCGGCGCGTCCGCGATCGCGAAGCCGCCCGCGATCTGTCCGCCCTCGGTGCGCCCTTCGCTGACGGTGCCGAGGCCGATCTGGAGGCCCACCATGCGCTGGCTGACGGACGCGAGCATGCCCGTCTGCACGCCGTAGAGGTAGCCGATCTTCGTGAAGAGCACGCCCAGATCGATGTTCGTCGCGCGGTTGGGATCGCCGACGTTGGTCGCGAGCGGATAGATGAACGAGACGTTCAGCGGGAAGTAGCGGTGCTGCGACGGATCCGGCTCGGGCTCGCCGATGGCGCGGAGCTGATCGTCGGGCTCGTACGCGTCGTCGGGATCGTCGCTCACGGGGCGGATCCGATCCGGCACGTCCTCCGGCACCTCGGGCTTCTTCTTCGCGTTCTCGTCGCTCGCGGGCGGCACGGGATCGGGCGGCGGAGCCGGATCGGCGCTCGCGGCTGGGGGCGGAGGCGGATCGGCGGGCGCGCGCGTCGGCTCCGCGGCGGAGGGCGCCGGATCGCCGGTGGGTGGTGGCAGCGGAGGCGTTGGTTGCGCGAGGGCCGAGGGGGCGAACGCGAGCGACGTGATGACCGCCCCCGCGGCGATGAGACGAGCGCGCATCGAGGGGAGCAACACGCCGCGGGCCGTCCGCGTCAACGCCCGCGCAGGGTTTGGGACACCTTCAAGATGTCGGCGAGCACGCCCGCCGCGGTGACCGCGCCGCCCGCGCCCGCGCCCTGAACGATCAACGGATAGTCGTGGTACCGCTCCGTCGTGAAGGCGATGAACGCCTCCGATCCCTTGAGGTGCGTCGCGGGGTGCGCCAGATCGATCCCGGTCGGACCGACGCGCACGGTGAACCGCTCGGAGCGCGAGGACAGCGGCGGCCGCGAGTCGCGTCCCCCTTCGCGCGAGGGCCCGATCGTCGCGAGGTACCGCAGCACCTTGCCCTCCTTGCGGAGCCCCTCGATGCGAGCGGCCATCACCGAGTCGTACCGCTTCAGCGCGGCGAAGAAGCCGTCGAGCGAGTCCTCGCGCAGGAGCTCCTCCGGCACGAACGGCTCCACGACGACGTCCGTCAGCTCCAGCGAGAGGTTCAGCTCACGCGCGAGGATCAGCGCCTTGCGAGCGGCGTCGAGGCCGGAGAGATCGTCGCGCGGGTGCGGCTCGGTGTAGCCCTTCTCGCGCGCCGTCGCGACGGCCTCCGAGAGCGGCACGCCGGCCGAGAGCTCGTTCGAGAGGTAGCCGAGCGTGCCGGAGAAAGAGCCCTCGATGAGGCGCACGCGATCGCCGGTGCGCACCAGGTTCTTGAGCGTGTCGATGACGGGGAGGCTCGCGCCGACGGTCGTCTCGTAGTTGTACGAGCGGTGGCTCACCTTCGCCGCGCGCATCAACCCTTCGCGCTGCATCCACGGGATCGTGAGGGGCTTCTTGTTCGCGGCGACGACGTGGATGCCGCGCTGGAACGCCTCCTGGTAGATGCGCTCCATCCCCGAGGCCGCCGTGCAGTCGACGAGGATCGGCACCGGGAGCCGCTTCAGCTTGTCGAGCAGCGGCAACAGCTCCGGCGGCGCCGTGTCGGTGGGGGCGACGTCGAAGCGCTCCTTGTACGCGGCCAGCGAGATGCCCTTCTCGTCGAAGACCGCGCGCTTCGAGTCGGCGATGCCGACCACGTTGAGCTGGATCCAGTGCTCGTCGACGAGCTTGTCTTGCTGCTCCGCGATCTGCGACAGGAGCTGCCCGCCGACGGTGCCCTTGCCGAGCACGAGGAGGCTCACCTCTTGGTGCGCGAAGTTGAAGGCGGCGTGCACCGTGCGCACCGCGACGTCGGTGTCGGCGGAGTCGATGACGCACGAGATCGCGCGCGACGAAGCGCCTTGAGCGATCGCGCGGATGTTGACGCCGATCGCGCCGAGCGGGGCGAAGAAGCGGCCCGCCACGTTCGACGTCTGGCCCATCGCCTCGGCGACGAGGGTGACCAGCGTGACCGGCGCGCGCACCTTCACGTGCTCGACCTCGTGCCGCTGCATCTCCAGCGCGAGCTCCTCCTCGATCGCGGCGCGCGCGCGATCGAGCTGACCGTGCGGCACCACGACGGCGGCCGCCTGCCCGTGCGCGGCCTGGATCGTCATCCACACGGTGACGTGCGCCTGCTCCAGCGCGGAGAGGACGCGCTTCGCGATCGACGCCTCGTACGACAGGCGCGTCCACTGCACGTCGAGCATCGCGAGCTTCTCGAGCGACGTGACGCACGTCGGGCGGCTCGGATCCGCGGAGCCCTTCGCGTCGACGAGCGTGCCCCCGTGCTCGGGCTCCATCGTGTTGCGGATGCGGAGCGGCACGCCGCTGTCGATGAGCGGGATCATCGTGCGCGGGTGGAACATGCGCGCGCCGAAGTTCGCGAGCTCCAGCGCCTCCATGTAGGACAGGTGCGTGATCGGGTAGGCGTCCTTCAGGATCCCGGGGTCCGCCGTCATGACGCCGAGCACGTCCGTCCAGATGATGAAGCTCTCCGCCTGGAGCCCCCGCGCGAGCAGCGCGCCCGTGTAATCGGATCCGTTGCGGCCGAGCGTCGTCGTGCGCCCGTCCGTCGTCTGCCCGAGGAACCCCGTGTGGATCGGCGTGCGATCGCCCCACGATCCGGCGAGCGCCGTGAGCTTCTGCTGCGTCGCCTCCCAGTCCACGAGGCCCGCGCCGAAGCGATCGTTGGTGACCGTCCAGGTGCGCGCGTCCACGAAGACGGCCGGCGTCCCCGTCGCGCTGAGCACCTCCGCGATCACCGTGGCGCTGATCCGTTCGCCGAAGCTCATGATCAGATCCAGCGTCTGCGGCGTGCGCTCACGGAGGAGGCTCACGGCGTACACGAGCTGGTGCAGCGGCTCGATCAGGTCGTGCACGATCGTCTCGATCGGCGGGCGGAAGGCGATCTTGACGCCCCGAGCCTCCGCGGCGGCGAGCATCTTCTGCCCGTTCGCGATCGCGAGCTCCGACACCCGCTCGACGATGCGCGTCGCGCTGTCGGGGTCGCCCTTGTAGGCGAGGTCCGCGGCGTCGATGAGCCAGTCGGTGGTGTCGCCCATCGCCGAGACGACCACCGCGATCGGCCCTTTTTGCCGCTCCGTCGCGATGATTTGCAGCACGCGGGCGAGCCGTTCGGCCTGTCCGACCGAAGAGCCGCCAAACTTCATGACACGATAGGGACCTGACGCCATGCTGCCTCCAGACAGAGGCGACCGTTTTATCAGGCGGGGTCCTCGCCGGGGAAGGTGCTCCTTCCTTGCTCCGCGCGCGACGCCACCGTAAGCCCCGGCGCCCGGCTTCCGTTTGCGGGGCGCCGTGCTCTCCGTTGGAGCTCGGACGTACCGTGACCCACGCCACACGAAGGTCTTCCATGGGGATGCCCTCCCAAAGACGCGCCTACGGATCGCGCGCGCGTGACATCGCTCGATTCGGCGTCGTGACCGCGCAGCGCGGCCTCCTCCTCGCGATCGCGGCCCTCGTCGGCGCGTGCATGGAGGCTCCGGCGCCCGCGAAGGCGCCGCAAGGAGAGCCGACGCCGGGGGCCCTTTCGTACCAGCAGCAGGCCGGCTACGGCGCCTATCCGCAGCAGCCGATGCCCGCGCCCACGGCCACCGCGCAGGGCGGCGCGCTCCCGTGGGTCCCCGGCCTCATCGAGGTCGCGCCGCGCACGGTCCCCGACGCCGTCGCGCAGCTCGATCGCGCCGAGCAGATCCTCGGCCTCGTCCTGACGCACGGCGGCCCGAAAGATGAGCGGTCGACCACCGTGGGGCAACCGGCGCCGGGCAAGGAGACGCAGGCGAGCGCTCCGGCCGATTCGCCGGTGCCGCTCGCGGATCCGTGCCTCATCGCGTGCGCGGCCCTCGCGTCGATGAAGCGCTCCGCAGAGCACGTGTGCACGATGTCCGGAGAGGCCGACGCGACGTGCGGAACCGCCCGAGCCCGCGTCCAGCGCGCCGAGCAGCGCGTCACGGCAGCGTGCCCTGCGTGCGCCGCGGGCAAGTGACACCTCCGTCGGCGTGGGGCCCCAAGACGCCGACCGCGACCTTCCGTTACGATGACGCGCGATGAGCGCGCCACCCTCTTCCAGCGAGCCAGGCGAAGCGATCCCGTCCTCCTCCAGCGACGGCTCCTTCGACGCATCCCTCCAGCGCGTCACGCTCCCGGCGGCCGTCCCTGAAGCGGCGCCGCCCGCGCGTCCGTCGGCGATCCAGTTCGCGTCCGGTCGATCGATCACGGCGATCGAGGCCGACGGCGAGGAGCGCATCGAGGTGCGCGGCGCGGACGGCGCGATCGTGATCGCGCTGCGGCTCGGCGCGGACGGGCCGGTGCTCTCCGTGGCGGGCGCGTCGCTCGAGATCGCCGCGGCGAAGCGGCTGTCGCTCCGCGCCGAAGCCGTGCACCTCGCGTCGGCCGGCGACCTCACGATCGAGGCGGGCGGCAGCCTCTTTCAACGCGCGAGGGGCTCGTCCGTACGAGAGATCGCGGGGCTCGATCGCGCGACCGCGGGGGAGATCGAAATCGAGGTGAACCCGGGCGGCATCTCGATGCGCGCGAACGACGACGTCGACATCGTCGGCGAGCGAGTGCGTCTCAACTCGGACGATCCGCCGATGCCCCGCACGTGGGAAGAGCACCGCGCGCGCCACGCGCTCCCGGCGGACGTCCTGGAGGCGAACCCGGAAGGCGATCCGTCGGCGGAAGATGCGTCTTCCAACGCCCGCAACGCCACGCTCCCCGACGCGGCCCCGTCCAGATCCTGACCGGAGCGCACCTTTCCGGGACGGGAGCTTTCCGATCTTGCTTTGCTGGGTGTAGGCTCCGCGGCAGCGGGTGGCCTCCTTGATTTCCCTCTCGCCTGGGCTCCTCATCGCCAAGAAGTTCCGGCTCGATCGCGAGATCGCGCGCGGCGGCATGGGATCCGTCTGGGCGGCCTTCAACTCGCAGCTCGAGACGCCGATCGCGGTGAAGTTCATGTCGCCGGAGGGCGTGGGATCGCCGGAGCTCGTCGCGCGCTTTCAGCGAGAGGCGAAGGCGGCCGCGCAGATCCGCAGCCCGCACGTGGTGCAGATCTTCGAGCACGGCATGCACGGCGGGCTGCCGTTCATCGTGATGGAGCTGCTCGAAGGGGAGGACCTCGGCGCCCGCCTCCGGCGCGAGGAGCGCCTCTCCTTGCCGCAGGTCGGAGAGATCGTCACGCAGGTCTGCAAGGCGCTCCGTCGCGCGCACGAGATGGGGATCGTCCACCGCGACCTGAAGCCCGCGAACGTCTTCCTCGCGCGCCACGACGATGACGAGATCGTGAAGGTCCTCGATTTCGGCATCGCGAAGAGCCTCGCGACGAGCGGCGAGAACGACGACGCGAGCACGCAGACGGGGACGCTGGTCGGCACGCCGCACTACATGAGCCCCGAGCAAGCGCAGCGATCCAAGCTCATCGACGCGCGCTCCGATCTCTGGTCGCTCGGCGTCATCGCGTTCCGCGCGCTCACGGGACGCGTGCCGTTCAAGGGCGACGACATGATCAACGTGCTCGTCAAGGTCTGCACCGAGGCGCCGCCGGTCGCTTCGTCGCTCGCGCCCGAGCTCGGGCCCGAGGTCGACGCGTTCTTCGCGCGGGCGCTGTGCCGCGAGCTGGACGGGCGCTTTCAATCGGCGCGCGAGATGGCGGAGGCCTTCGCCGCGATGCTCGGTCGCCGCTCGCTGGCGTCGGAGATCTCCGTGCCGCCGTTCTCCGTGCCGCCCCCAGCGCCGAGCACGCGCATCCCCCAGCCGCCGCCCTCTTCCGACGCGGCTCTGTCGTCGCCCCGCGCCCCGGTTCCCTCGGCGAACCCTGCGGAGATCGCGGCCGCGAGCTCCATCGCGAACGAACCGGCCACGAGCACCACGGCCGCGGCGCCCACGCGCGTGGAGACCGCGGAGCGAGAAGCCATGCCCCCGCCGGCGCAGTCGATCCCCGCGCCGGGCACGCTCGCCGGCGCCGCGTCGGAAGCGGTGGATCTCCCGACCGCGATGCGCCCTGGCCGGAAGCGCGCAATGTACGTGATCGGCATCCTCGCGGCCGCGATCGCCGTCATCGCGGCGATGGCGAGCGTCGGCTCCGGCCCGTCCGAGACGGCCGCCGCAGGGACGCCGCCCAGCACGTCCGTCGCGCCGCCACCATCCGCGAGCGCTTCCGTCGCGCCGCCGCCTTCCGCGAGCGCTTCCGTCGCGCCGCCGCCTTCCGCGAGCGCTTCCGCGCCGCCGTCGACGACCGCAACCACGACCGGCGAGAGCAGCGCGACCGCGCCTGCCTCTGCAACGCCTTCCATGGCGAGCGCCTCGAGCTCATCGACCGCGCGCCCGGCGTCCTCGCTCAAGGGGACGCTCCCACGCGCGACGGCCGCCCCGCGTGGGACCGGCGCGATCGGCGGCGCGCCGAAGTTCTGATCAGCCTCCGCCGCCGGCGCCCCCGCTGGAGCACACGCCGGTCGCGCACGAGGCGCCCGCGACGCAGTCGGCGTCGGCGTCGCAATGAGCGCCGATCGCGCAGCCCGATCCGCAGTCGCCGCCGCAGTCCACGTCGGTCTCCGTGCCGTCCTGCATGCCGTCGCTGCACGTCGCGCAGCGGCCCTTTCCATCGCAGCGCCCGCTCGTCATGCAGACGGTGCCCTCGGGCGAGAGCACGACCTCGCACGTCCCCGAGTTGCACTGGTACGTGAGGCAATCCTCATCGTCGCCGCAGTTCGCGTCCGTCGCGCAGCCCACGCACTGCCCGTTCGCGTCGCACGTCGCGAGCGGGCCGTTGCCGCAGAAAGAGCCGGCCTGCGTCGGCGTGTGCGTCTCGTTGCCGGCCTGGCAGACGTCCTTGGTGCACGCGTTTCCGTCGCTCGGTCCGGCTTGGTTCAGCGGGTCGTGGCGGCACGTGCCGTCGTCGCACCAATCGATCGTGCACGGCGTCCCGTCGTCGCACGCATCCACCGAGACGCACACCGCCGGACCCGGATAGCTCCGCACGTCGAAGCAACCCGACGCGACGGCGACGAGCCCCGCGCCCGCGAGCCCGATCCCGCGCACGGCGAGCGCCCGCCCGCGGCCCGAAGAGAGCGCCCGACGCCGCGCCGAAGCTCCATCCGATCCGCGCATCAGAAGGCCCCCAAGATCGAGATCCCCGCGGGCCCCGCGGTCACGTGCAGCGCGGTCACGGGCGCGGACGGCGGCGTCTTCGGCTTCATCAGGACGAACGCCGCAGCGGCGCCGGCCGTCGCGAGCCCGCCCAGCACGAACGCAGCCACCGCGGCGTTGGCCGAGCTCACGCGATCATTTTCGATCTGGTACCACCTCTGCTGCACCGTCCGGCTCTGCGGGCACGTCGGCACGCACAGCTTGTCCTGCTCCGAGCCCTTCGCGATGGAAGCGCTCGCGGTCACGCCGCCGACGACGAAGTTCACGAGCGCGAACGCCGACGTCCCCGCGACCACCAGCGTGCGCGGAGCCAGCACCGACGACACGTTCACCGCGGGCGCGGCGCCGTCTTTCTGATCCGGCAGCGGATCCGGCACCGCGCCGCCGACGCCGATCGAGACGTCGACTTGACGACCCGCGGGCGCCTCCACCTGACGCAGCGCCTTCTGATCGCCGGAGCGCACCTCCACCGCGTGCCACCCCACGTCGACGAAGGCCTCACGATCGAGCGGCGCCGTCCCCACGAGCTTGCCGTCCACGAAGATCTGCGCGCCCTTCGGAGCCACGTTCAGCCGCAGGATCCCGGCCTTTTGCTTCGCCTGATCGAGCCACTCGCGGGCTTGCTTCACGTCCTCGGGGTGCTGCTCGGTCGCCTCGCGCAGGTAGTACGAGAGGTGGTCCGCGGCGTCCGCGTACTTGCCGAGCCGAAGCTCCGCCTGCCCGAGGTTCACGGCGATCTGCCAGTGCTGCTTGAGCTTCCAGGCCTCGGTGAAGGACGCGTAGGCCTTCTCCCAGTCCTTCGCGTCCGCGGCGGCGACGCCGTCTTCGTAATAGCGCCGCGCCTGCACCGCCGGCTCCGTCGGACCCGACGCCGAGGCGGATCGCGCCCCGCCCGTCAGGACCGCCGCCGCGAGCATCGAGCCCACCATCCAAAACCGAAGCGCGCGCATCCGCGAGAGCGTCTCCACCACGAAAGGATTTCCCTCATCCCATCGCGGCGCCGGGGAAGGCGTCAACCGGAAACGAGGCGCCGTCGTGCGACCGGCTTGCGGCGTCGGATGGAACGAGTCTTTCATGCGAGCCGGCCCCATGAGCAAGTGGAATCTCGAGCGCTACGAGGCGGACTACGCGGTCAAGAAGCTGTCGCCGCGCGTCCAGGAGCTCGCCCTGGATCTCACGCAGTTCACGCTGGATCTTCTGGGCATCGTGGATCAGACGGGCGCGGTCGACCTCACGAACGCCGTCATCTCCCTGGCTCGGCAAGACTGGTGGGGCGCCGCGCTCAGCGTGGTGAGCGCGGTCCCGATCGTCGGCGACGCCGCGAAGCTCGGCAAGTTCGCCAAGTACCAGAAGACCTTCGTCGAGGCCCTGGAGCTCGCGCTCAAGGACGCGGAGGTCTACCGCGCGTTTTTGCCGTACTTCATCAAGATCCGCCACGTGCTCGAGATCCTGCCCGGCGGCGACAACGTGCAGATCATCAACTTCATCAAGCGGCACCTGGACGACTTCTTCAAGCAGTCGAAGCGCTTCGGCGAGGTGCTCCTCCGCGGCAAGGACGAGATGGAGGCCCGCAACACCGCCGTCCGCTTGATGGAGGATTTCGTCGGCAAGGACGACGTGATGCTGAAGCAGCGGCTGATCGGCAGCCTGCAGAAGAGCGACTTCTTCGGCAAGGAGATCGGCGCCTCGTACACGATCACAGGCCGCACCGGCACGCGCGAGGCGAGCATCCGCATCGACTGGGATCCGTCGAAGGGCCCGCACTACAACGTGTCGCTGATCGAGGGCGGCAAGCGAGAGAGCTTCGCGGTCCTCTTCCCAGCCACGGACGAGACGATGAAGCGCATCGCGCGCCGAAGGACGCCCCCCGGCGAGCGCTGAAACGTCCGTCGAATCAAGGGTCTGAGGCAAAGTGCCCCGCGCCGTCGGCCCTGGACTATCTCAAGGAGAAACCCTCGTCGTGAGCCTGTCGCGGGCGAGGGTGCGCGCACCTCGAGGGGAGGGAGCACACGCCGCCGACGGGGGGAGAACCCGCGAATTCGATGCTTGACGCAAAAGGCCGCCGAGGCCGAAAGTAGTGCTAGGCGTAGCGCGCCCTCTTGCCCGTCGCGCTCGCCAGAGGCGCCATGATCCGTCACGTACCGCGCGCGCTGCTCTTCGCTTCCGCCCTCCTTCCGCTCCTCGCGCTGACCGGCGAAGCCGACGCACAGAAGAAGAAGTTCACGACGAACGCGGACTTCGATCCGGGCGCGTTCAACAACTCCGTCGACACGAACCCGAACGATCAGCTCGTCCTCGGGCCCACCCCGGTGTCGAAGACGCACCTCGTCTGGGCGACGAACTACCTCTACGGCTGGGTCGTCCGCATCGACTCGCTCACGGGCAAGCAGACGAGCCGCTTCGACTCGTCGCTCCAGTTCATCAACGGCCAGGCGACCGGCGCGCCGCCGCCGAACGAGTACTGCGACTTCTCGACGACCGGCAACTGCCCAGGGCGCGTCGCCGTCGACACGAACGGCGACGTCTGGATCATCAACCGCGCCTTCGGCAAGCAAGGCACGCTGTCCAAGTTCTCCGGCAACCTCGCGCACTGCATCGACCGCAACAACAACGGCGTGATCGACACGTCGTTCGACGCGAACAACGACGGTCAGATCAGCGTCGTCGCGGGCGCGGGCGAGTACTTCGGGCAGAACGACGAGTGCATCCTCACGACGATCAAGATCGGCCCGAACAACGTCTGGCCGCGCGGCGTCGCGGTCGACAAGCGCGGGAAGATCTGGGCAGGCACGCACCAGGACGGCAAGGTCTACCGCATCAACCCGAACGAGCCGGTCGCGATCGAGGCGACCGTCACCGTCGGCGGCAACCCGTACTCGCTCGCCACCGGCAAGGACTACCTGTTCGTCTCGAACAGCTCCGCGAGCGGCACGAAGCGCGTGCACATCACGACCCTCGCGGTGCAGAACGTGGCCTGCCCGGGAACGTACGGCGTGGTCGGCGATCCGGGCGGCGACGTCGCGTGGCTCGGCGGCTACTTCACGGGCAACGGCGTCTACAAGGCGAACTTCGCCAACAACACCTGCACCAACTACAACACCGGCTCCGTCGTCACGGCCATCACGCTCGACCTCCAGGGCAACATCTGGGCGTGCGGCTACAACACGAACACGATCCACAAGATCTCGCCGGCTGGCGTCATCCTCGGCACGTACCCCTCCGGCGGCACGAGCCCGCACGGCATGTCGATCGATTTCCAGGGCAACCTCTGGGTCATCAACCACGGCCCCACGCCGAACGTCACCAAGGTCAACGTCAACACCGGCGCGATCATCGGCACGTACCCGCTCGGCGGGCCCGGCGTCCCGAACGCGGACCCCTACCTCTACTCGGACTTCACCGGCACGCAGATCGACCGGCAGGCCCCGTACACGTACGTCGGCAGCTGGGAGGGCTCGTACGACGGCGGCGCGAACGACATCCCCTGGAGCAAGGTGGTCTGGAACACGGAGCCGCAGGGCGCCGTCCCGGCCGAGACGTCGATCAAGATGTCCGCGCGCGCCGCGAACACGCCCGCCGGCCTCGCGCTGCAGCCGTACCTCCAGGTGCAGAACAACGTCGCGTTCGCGAACGTGAAGGGCCGCTACGTGCAGGTCCGCACGGAGCTGAACGGCCCCGGCTTCGTGACGCCCGCGGTGAGCGACGTGACGGTCGTGGGCCCCTGCGATCCGGCGGGCCAGGCGTGCTGCGTCGTCGATGCGGACTGCAACGACGGCAACGCGTGCACCGCCGACGTGTGCCCCGCGCCGGGTCAGGCCTGCCAGCACGCGCCGATCTTCGACTGCTGCGCGAACAACGCCGACTGCAACGACGCGAACCAGTGCACGACCGACACGTGCAACGTCGCGCTCAACCAGTGCGTGCACACCCCGCAGGCGAACTGCTGCAACTCCAACACGGACTGCGACGACGGCGTCTTCTGCACCGTCGATCTCTGCTCCGGCGCGGGCGGCACCTGCACGAACACGCCGATCAACGGCTGCTGCCAGAACAACTCGGACTGCGACGACGGCAACGCCTGCACCGTCGACATCTGCCCGGCGAACAACCTCTGCCAGCACACGCCGACGCCCGGCTGCTGCACGACCGACGACGGCTGCAAAGAGGTGCCCGACGACCTCTGCACGATCAACACGTGCAACGTCGCGGACGGCACCTGCAAGACGACGGACCTGAAGGGCCAGGGCTGCTGCAACGTGGACCCGGACTGCAACGACGGCGACCCGTGCACCACCGACACGTGCACCGGCCCCGGCGGCACGTGCCAGCACGCGGACAAGCCCGGCTGCTGCACGCCGAACGATCCCGACATCGGCAAGGACTGCGATCTGCCGCAGTCGCCGTACGACAAGCCGCCGTGCAAGCCCGGCCAGCTCGTGTGCAACAACGGCCAGTTCGACTGCGTCGGCGCGGTGAAGCCCGGCCTCGAGATCTGCGACGGCGTCGACAACGACTGCAACGGCTTCGCCGACACGCCCGCCACGTGCCCGGATCCCACGGATCTGTGCCTCTGGGGCCAGTGCGTCGCGCAGTGCAAGGACGGCGAGTTCCCGTGTGACGACGGCTACCAGTGCTACGAGGGCCACTGCGTCCCGACGAGCTGCGCCAACGTCGTGTGCCCCACGGGCCAGGTCTGCCAGGGCGGCCTCTGCGTGGACGGCTCCGGCGGCTCCACGGGCGGCACCGCGGGCACCGGCGGCATGCCGACGGGCGGCACCAGCACGGGCGGCACGGCGGTCGGCGGCGGCTCCGTGGCGGGCTCCGGCGGCGCGACGGGCGGCGGCACGACCACCGGCACCGAGACGCGCACGGACACGAGCACGACCTCCAGCAACGGCAACAACGCGTTCGGCCTCGCCACGGGCGGCGGCGGCTGCGGCTGCAGCGTCCCCGGCGACGATCACCGCAGCGACGCGGGCCTGGTCGCGGCCCTCGCCGGCCTCGCGGTGCTGATCGGCCGCAAGCGCCGGGGCCGCGACGACGACGAGCAGGCGTGACCTGCGAAGCCGAGAACCTTCGAAAGGGCGCCTGAATGAGTCTCACGAAATACCTCGCCGCGCTCGCGCTCCTCGTAGCTGCGGGCGCCGGCACGGCCGCTTGCAAGACCGACGCGTACTGCTTCGACTGCTCCGGGACCTCGTCCGGCGGCACCGCCGGCAACGGCGGCGGCGGCACGGGCGGCGGGATCGGCGGCGACAACAGCGTGTGCGAGCCGGCCTGCAGCGCGGACGAGATCTGCTGCAATTCGCAGTGCGTGAACCCCAAGAGCGACGCGGCGAACTGCGGCAAATGCGGCAAGCTGTGCGACGACGGGCTCAACGGCACCGGCGTGTGCATCGCGGGCAAGTGCAGCCTCGAGTGCTCCGTCGGGTCCGCGGACTGCAACCAGCTCCCCGGCGACGGCTGCGAGACCGACGTCACGAGCGATCCGGCCCACTGCGGGGACTGCAACACGATCTGCCTCTTCGCGAACGGCTCCGCCGCGTGCTCCAGCGGCATGTGCGAGATCGCGGCGTGCAACGCGCCGTTCGCGGACTGCGACAAGGACCTCACGAACGGCTGCGAGGCCGATCTCGGGACGGATCCGAACAACTGCCAGACGTGCGGCAACGCGTGCCCGGCCCCGCCGAATTCGAAGGCGGACTGCCTCGCCGGTCAGTGCGCGTCGGGCGGGTGCCTCCTGGGCTTCGGCGACTGCGACAACGACACGGGGAACGGCTGCGAGATCGACCTCACGAAGGACTCGGACAACTGCGGCACGTGCGGCTACGTGTGCCCGGCGCTGCCGAACGGCACGGGCAAGTGCTCGAACGCCGCGTGCGTGATCGGGACGTGTGATCAGGGGTACGCCGACTGCGACGCCTCGACCTTCGACGGCTGCGAGACGCTCCTCGCGACCGACGTGGACAACTGCGGCGCCTGCAACCAGCCCTGCGGCATGCTCCCGCACGCGTACCCGAAGTGCGAGAACAGCATGTGCGCGATCGGCGGCTGCGAGTCCGGCTTCGCCGACTGCGACGGCGTCGTGGCGAACGGCTGCGAGGTCGATCTCTCGAACGACCTCAACAACTGCGGCTTCTGCGGGAACATGTGCCCCGCGATCGCGAACGGCCAGCCGAAGTGCTCCGGGTTCGTGTGCGGCATCGGCTCCTGCAACATGGGCTTCGACGACTGCTTCGGCGGCGCCGCGGACGGCTGCGAGACGAACCTCACGAACGACGTCGCGCACTGCGGCTCGTGCGGCAACGTGTGCCCGCCCGTCGCGTTCGGCGCGAAGGCGTGCGTCGCGTCGATGTGCACCATCGGGATGTGCGGCGCGAACCATCAGGACTGCAACAACAACTCGATGGACGGCTGCGAGACCGACACGACGGCCGACATCAACAACTGCGGCATGTGCAACAACGCGTGCCCGAACCCGCCGAACGCGATGGGCACGTGCTCGGGCTCGACGTGCGGCCTCGGCTCTTGCAACGCCGGCTACGCGAACTGCGACGGCCAGGCGGGCAACGGCTGCGAGTTCAACACGCAGACGGATCCGCTCAACTGCGGCGGCTGCAACATCAAGTGCCACTCGGGCGCGTGCGCGAACGCGAAGTGCACCTGCCAGACGTCGGTGC
Organism: Polyangiaceae bacterium; assembly: GCA_046351455.1. Lineage (GTDB taxonomy): Bacteria > Myxococcota_A > Polyangia > Polyangiales > Polyangiaceae > JADJRH01. The sequence continues at coordinate 8,562 of JAXLYM010000005.1, read as the reverse complement.
TCCTCATCAAGGACGACAGCGACACGGGCTCGCAGGCGCTGGCGACCGCGCTCACGGCGGCGGGCTACACGGTCACGGTCTCGTCGGTGCCTTCGGAGCAGTACGCGGGCACGCCGGCGCCCAACGCGTTCGGCGCGGTCGTGCTGCTCGCGGGCGGGCCTTCGGGGCAGGCGTCGGTGACGACGGACATGCCCGTGGCCGGTCAGGCGGCGCTCGTCGACTACGTGAACACGCAGGGCGGCGGCCTCGTGCTGACGGAGTGGGCCGCGTACCACGTGGCTTCGAATCGGTGGCAGACGCTCAAGCCGCTCGTGCTCCTGTCGCGCACGGTCGCTTACAGCGGGCAGGTCACGTACGCGATCGACCCCGCCTTCACGAACCACCCGATCTGGAACGGCCTCCCGGCGAGCTTCACGATCGCGTCGACCTCCAACGTCGGCATCACGCTCATCGCGCCGAACGTGACGCGCATCGCGGGCAGCCCGCAGGCGATCGACGCGGTCGTCATCCGCGACTCCCCGGTCGGCCGCATCGCCGAGATCGCGCACGCCGGCAACTACGCCCCCAACGGCTGGACGAACACGAACGTGCAGAAGCTCGTGGCGAACTCGGTCGGCTGGGTCGCGCGCTGCAACTGACTCCATCCCTCAAAATCGCGGGTGCCCACCCCCGGCCTTCGCTTCGCGAAGTCCGCCCCTCCCAAAGCGCCTGATTCTCAGGCGCAGGGAGGGGAACGTTCGCGGACGAAAGTTGGCCCTCGCTCGCGGGACGTGAAAAGCGTCCGCTCATGCTCCCGCGAGCCCGTGCGCTCCATGCCGCCGCCGCTGCTTCGGCGCTCGCGTTCGCTCTCCTTCCGCGGACGGCGAGCGCCTGGGTCGAGACGCACGTCGAATCCGACGACGTGCGCATTATCCTCGATCGCGAAGGCCCCGCGCGCGTCGAGCACCGCATCACGGTGCGCATCGCCGGCGGCCCGCTGAAGGCGCTCGATCTCCGCGGCGTGGACGGCGACGCCGAGCCCGAGACGGGCGCCTTCCTCGTGAACGAGCACGACGCGGCGGCGAAATCGCTCGCCTCGGCGCGCGAGATCACCGCGGAGCTGATCCCGCCGGACAACAAGCCCACCAAGGACGGCAGCCCGTCGCCGAGCATCCTGCGCCTGCGCCTCGGCGAGAAGGGCATCGGCCGCGGCACGTACGTCATCCAGGTCCGCTACAAAACCCGGCTCGCGGAGCGCGGGTTCGTCACGTACGACGCCGGCGGCGCGCACGTGAAGTGGAAGGGCGTCGTGTGGGAGGACCCGTTCGACTCCGCGCGCGTGACGTTCGATCTCCCTGGCGCCCCCATCGCGCCGCGCAGCGATCCGAGCGCGTCCGTCGAGCAAGGCGTCGAGCCTCCGCTCGTGCTCACGAGCCTGCGACGCAAGGGGGATCGCGACGAGCTGGAGCTGCTCCGCCCGTACGTGCCGACCGGCGAGCCGATCACGTGGACGTTCGTGGCGGACGCGCGGGCCTTCGCGAAGAGCGCGCCCGCGACGCCTCGTCCCATCGACGCGCCGATGATCTCGATCGCGCAGCCCACCGGATCTTCCGGGCGATTCGGCGCGGTGTGGCTCGCGGCTGCGGCCGCGGGGTTCCTCGGGTTCGCGTTCCTCGTCGCGCGAAAGGCGCGTGAAGTGAGCCTCGCGGCGGCCTCCGCGGGGACCAAGCCGGCGCCGCTCGTGCCGATGCCGGTGCTGCTGCGCGCGCCGCTCGCTGCGGCGGGGCTCGCGGCGGGCGTGGGGCTGCAGATCGTGAAGCGCGCATGGACGCCGAGCGCGCTCGTGATGCTCGCGGTCGTCGTGCTCGTGGCGCATCGAGCGCCCGCGTGGCCCAAATCGTTCTTCCTGCGCAAGCCGGGCCGCTGGTTGCCGGTCGCGGAGCGCGACGTCACGACGAAGGCGCCGCGCCCGACGGGGCCGTGGCTCGACGTGTCGACGCGCGCGGGGAAGGCGATGTTCGTGCTGATGCTCGGCGTGGTCGCGGGGCTCGCGGCGCTCGCGGGGCAGTCGTCGCGTCACCTCGCGTCGATGATCGCGCTCGACGCCACGGTGCTCCTCGCGATCTTCGGCACGGGTCGCGTCACGGGGTTGCCGCCGCGGCCGGAGGCGATCGTCGCGCCGTTCCTCGCGGACGTGCGCGCGCGGCTCGCGAAGGTGCTCGGCGCGTCCGCGCGCTTCGTGGGGCGCATCCGCGTCGCCGACGGCGAGTCGCAGCCGGACGAGCTGCGGCTCGGCGTGGTGCCGCGGCCTTCGGTGCAAGGGTTTCGTTCGCTCGAGGTGGGCGCGGTGGTGCTCCCCGGGACGGGCGGCGCCGCGCGGATGCCGGGCGTGCTGCTCCGCTACGTCGAGGGCAGCCCGTGCGAGGCGCAGCTCGGTGAGATGGTGCGCGCCGGCAAGATCACGCGCGGAAAGAAGCCTGGAGAGGTCGCGGTCGTGTTCTCGCCGCGCCTGCCCACCGCGCGGATGACGGCGGATCTCGCGGCTCGTCTGGCGCGCGCCGTCGCGGTGAAGGAAGAGCCCGCGAAGCCCGCGCCGCCCGCGAAGAAGACGCCGCTCACCGACAAGGCCCGCAAAGAGACGCGGCGCGCGGCGTGATCGCGCGACGTCGAGTTCACGTTGCGGTCCCTCCCCCTGAACGAGCGAAGCGAGAGATTGGGGCGCAACGTCGAGGACTCGGCCTTCGTCACGTCTGCCTCGTCGAAGCCCGTTCCGACGGCCCATTTCGTCAGCGGGGGAGTGATACGAGGGGGCGGAGCCCCCTTGTAAATCCGACAAATGCCGAGGTGGGCGACTTCTATTTCTTCGGGCGCTCGTAGACCCAGATCACCGGGACGCCGTCGAGGCCGGCGACGTGCGCGGGGCGGCATGTTTCGTAGGCGATCCACGTCTGGTACTCGACGCCGCCCATGTGCTTCTCGTGCTGGTAGAGCGCGAGCGTGGAGGCGTCGACCGACATCGTCGCGCGGATGTCTTTGCGCACTCGGCCGTCGGTCACGAGCATGTCCCACGAGCCAGGCAACGTGTCGTGCAGGAACACCGTGGTGCCCTTCGGCGACGCGTTCAAAAAATCGGTCACGGCGCCTGTTTGGTAGCCCCAGAACGTGCGGTTGAGGCCGAGCGTCGCCGCGCCCGCCGCGCCTCCGACGAGCGGCGTGTACGCGGTGAGGCCCCATGGATGCGAGCGCGCCGTCTGCACGATCGGCGACGCCATCGTGAGCGCGCCGATCACCGCCGCGACGTACGGCGTCTTTGCGATCCGGCGCGCCCCGGGGATGCGCCCGCGCCACCTCTGGAGCTGCGAGCGGACCGCGCGGATCGCGTCGTCGAAGCCGACGCCCGCGAAGAGCGCGACGAACGGGTACGCCGTCATCCAGTGCTTCGTGCCGCCGAAGATCGGCGTCTTCGGGGAGAGCCACGCCGCGTAGATCGCGCCGATCGAGAGGAGCCACAGGAGCTCCGTGTCCGGCGTGGGGCCGCGGCGCGCGATCGCGCTCCCGAGCCTCGGCGCGCCGATCCACCGCCGCACGAACGCGAGCGCCCGCGCGGCGATCGAGGCCTCCTTCGCGTCGCCGAAGAAGAAGCGCGCGCCCTCGCCGATGCGCAGACGCAGCCGGCCGAACAAGCCCAGCGCGAACAGGAGCAGCGTGACGCCCGGCACCGTCGCGGCGGTCATCACGAACGCGTACGTGCGCGGCATCGGCGGCTCCCAGTAGCTCACGCCGAAGAACTCCATGTTGTAGTACTCGTGGTTCAGGTGGAACAGCCCGTACTCGCGCAGGCGCGGCAGCGTGTCGTGCCAGATCCACGGCCACATCCCCACGAAGATCACCGGGCCGAGCGCCGCCATCGCCGCGAGCGACGCGATGGCCCGGCCGATCTGCGGGCGCGCCGCCTTCCACGCGTCCCCGCCGGCGAGCCGCGCGATCGCGATCGTGATCGCCGTGTGCGCGCCCGTCACGATCGGGAGGAACCACGAGTTGTGCTTGCTGTTCAGCGCGAGGCCGAACGTGAGGCCCACGAGGAGCGGCCACCTCCATCCGCCCGCGCGCAGGGACTTCCAGAACGTGTACGCGCACAGCGTCCACAGCGCGACGATCGGCACGTCGAAGCACGCCAGGTGCGCGTGGAAGAACACCCGAGGCATCGCCGCGATCGCCGCCGCCGCCGCGAGGCCACAGGTCCGCGATCGCGCCTCCGCGCCCCACGCGTAAACGAGCGCGACGAGGCCGCCGCTGAGCACCATCGCCGGGAAACGGAAGCTCGTCCCCTCCATCGCGAAGAGGTGCAGCCGCTTCTGCAGCACGAGGTTCGACAGCGCGAACAGGCTCTTCAGGAAGGCCGGGTGCTCGTGGTTGTACGACCACGCCGCGTCGATCGCCTTGCGATCCATCGCCGCGGAGGGCGACGCGACGAGCGCCTCGAACCATTTGCCGTAGCTCGACGCCGCGTGGAAATAGAAGCCCTCGTCGCGCGCATAGCCCAGCGTGCCGACCGTCTCCACGAGGACGATCACGCACCCGATCCAGAGCGCCGCGGCGATCGCGAGGTCGACCTTGCCGAGCTTCATCGCGACGTCGCCTCGAAGCAGAAATGCCGGTGCAGATAGTTCGGCGACGACACGCCGAATTCGACCTCCGCGTGCCTCTCGTTCGCGTGAGCGCCGAGCGGCACCTCGAAGGCCGACCAGCCCATGCCGTCGACGTGCTCGATCTTCGCGAGCTCCTCCCCGTCGACGCGGACCGTGAGGAAGATCGGCGCGCCCGCGAGCCCGCGCTCCACGATCCAGTACAGGCCGGAGTGGCCCTCGATGCGCTCGCCGAGCGCCGCGTCGTGGAAGCGCGTCACGATCTCGCCGCGCTCCGGGGGGTGCGACCAGAGGCACCTGCGCGGGCGGAATTCCTCGTCCGCGATCACCGTCTCGCCCACGTGGAAGAAGGCGCCGAGCGCGCACTCGAACCGCCGCGCCGGGAACGTCGGGTTGCCGCCGAGGCCGCCGCTCAGCGTGCGCGCGTGCTCGTTCCACTTGCAGGCGCCGGGCGGATCCGTCGTCGCCACCTCCGCGAACGGCGGGCGCGCGCGCTCCACGAAGTCGGTCACGATCTTTCGAAATGCCGGGTTTCGAAGCCTCCGCAGCGTGAACTTGCCGTGCGTCTCGCGCGCCTCTTCGGTCCACCCCGTGAGCTCCGGCGCGCGCTCGCCGAGGATCGAGACCTCCACCGCGATCGCGAAGCGGCTCGTGTCCGCGCGCGCGACCTGCTCGATCGGCATGCGCTCGTCCCCCAGCACCTTGCGCGCGAGCGGCTCCGCCCAGAGCGGCGCCACCACCACCGGCGCGGTCGCGTCCGCGAACGTGCGCACCGGCTCCTCGATCTGCGACCACTCGTCGAACGAGGGCGGCCGCGCGGCGAAGTAGAGGTGCGCGCCGAGCTCCGCGAGCCCCGCGATCGGCACCGCGAGGAGGAGCGCGCGCCCGGCGTTCATCGGCCGCCTTTTACCTCAACTCTCCCGCCCGCGACTTCTCCAGGAGAGCCGCCCGCGCGCCCCTCGGAGACTTCGCGTTTTTTTCGCTTCCCCTCGACGTCGCCCGGAAAAGCCGCTAACCCACCGTCCCTGCGTTTCGTTTCGACATCGAAACGACGCCCCAACCGACCGAAAAGGGAGAACGCCATGAAGCTGTACGGACACCCGATGAGCACCTGTACTCGCAAGGCGATGACCGTCCTCGCCGAGCGGAACGAGAAGTACGACTTCGTCCTCGTCGACCTCATGAAGGGCGAGCACAAGCAGCCGGATCACCTGGCGCGTCAGCCCTTCGGCGTCGTCCCCGTCCTCGACGACGGCGGCTTCCAGCTCTTCGAGTCGCGCGCGATCTGCCGCTACCTCGACGAGGTTTGCACGGGCGGCACCAAGCTCACGCCCGCGAACGCGAAGGACCGCGCGCTCATGGAGCAGTGGATCAGCGTCGAGCACTCGTACTTCACGCCGGCCGCGATGAAGGTCATCACCGAGGTGATGTTCAAGCCGATGATGTACGGCCAGGCGCCGGACGAGTCGAACCTCAAGGCGGGCCGCGAGGCGACGACGAAGGCGGCGGTCATCCTCGACAATCACCTCGCGAACAAGGACTTCCTCGTCGGCAGCAAGTTCACGATCGCGGACATCTGCTACCTGCCGTACATCGAGTACCTCTTCGCCGGGAAGCAGGGCGACCTCATCACGGACCACAAGAACCTGGCCTCGTGGTGGAACCGCTGCTCCGAGCGCGACTCCTGGCAACACGCGAGCGGCAAGAAGTCCGCGGCGTGACCTTCACTCGACGCTGAGCGCGCCCTCCGGAGCGGCCTCGGAGATCTCCGCGGCCGCCTCCTCCGGACGGTCCGCGAGGATCGCGTCCACCCACGCATCCATCTTCGCCCACTCGTTGTCGAGCCACGCGGCGCGCGCGTCCGGGTCCTTCGGGATCTGCGACGCGGGGACGCGGCGGATCTGCACCTTCACCTTCATGCCTACGAGCGCGCCGTTGATCATGCGCTCGAACGACGACACGGCCTCGAAGCCGGTGTGCGCGAAGAACAGCACGTCCGCGTCCGGCCGCTCGTCCAGCATCGCGAGCGGGCCGCCGAGGCGCATCGGCAGCATGCGGCGGTACTTGCGCACGCGCTCGTAGCGGGCCGCGTCCTTGCTGCGGATGTCGGTGAGGCGCTGCGCGTGCTTCTTCGGCGAGAAGCGCGTCCCCTCGGGGTAGATGAGCACGCCCTGGCCCGACGTCATGTCGCGCGCGAGCCTGCGGACCTGCTCCACCTCCTTCGACAGATCCTTGCCGCTGCGGCGCACGAAGGCGTTCGGGAAGCGCTGCCCCGCGACGTCGATCGCCGGCTCCACGAGCAGCTCCCGCTTGATCACGTAGCGCAGCGGCAGATCGCGATCGTGCCGGATCACCACGAGCGGCAGCATCGTGTCCGCGACGCTCGTGTGCCGCGCGAGCACGAGGAACGGTCCGCGCTCCGTCTCCGGGAAGTCGACGGTCTCCACCTCCGTCGTGACGCCGAGGCACGCCTCCCCGCCGCGGTACAGCGCGCGCGCCCAGAGCCGCTGCAGGAAGCTCGCCTGCCGCTGGATGCGGTCCCATTTCGCGCCGGCCCACGTCCCGCAGATCACCCACGACGCGAAGAGCGCCGCGAGCGCGATCGTCGCCGTCCACAGGTACACGAGGAAGTAGGCGAGGAACCGGGTGGTCGCGAGCCGCTTCCGCCGGATCAGATCCACGATCAGCGTGATCGGCAGCAGCGCGGGCGTGAGCGCGAGCAAGAGCACCGCGCCCAGCGTCACCGCGGGGATCGTCACCGCACGACGGCGCCACCGCGCCCCCAGCGACTCGTCGACAGCGTAAGGCGATCGCATCGTTTGAAGGCGCCGACTCTACTCCGAAGCCGCCCTCGTCCGAGCGCCCTCCCACCCCTCGCTGACGCAAAAATGACCGAGTGGAGCGCGTGTTTTTGCCGCACTGCGAAGGGCTTTTCGCTCCGCGCCGCGTCAAGGACGAGCGCGCGTCGTGAGCGCGGTCGGCGCGGGATCCGGTTACGCTGCGCGCATGGCGGCGGACCATCCAGCGGAGCGCCGCAGCGCGGAGACGGACGCCGTCTCCGGGCCGCCCGTCTCCAGACCGCCCGCCTCCGGCACGGCGACCGCGTTCGTCGATCCCGACGCCACCGTCAAGCCGCCCCGCGACGCCCCTCCGAGCGCGAGCGGCTCCGTGGGGCGGATCGATCCGATCGGATCCACCGCGCCCGACGAGGCCGGCGCGCGTCCGCCGCCGAGCGTCGCGCGGTTCCCGGTGCGCGACTGGGATCGCTACAAGCCCGAGCGCCTCCTCGGTCAGGGGGGCATGGGCACGGTGTTCCTCGCGTGGGACGTGCGCCTGCAGCGCCACGTCGCGCTCAAGTTCGTGCGCAGCGACAGCCCGCAGCACACCGCGAGGCTCCTCGTCGAGGCGCGCGCGCAGGCCCGCGTGCACCACGAGCGCGTGTGCCAGGTGTACGAGGTCGGCGAGGTCCAGGATCAGGTCTACATCGCGATGCAGTTCGTCGACGGCCAGCCGCTCGGCGTCGCCGCGAGGTCGCTCTCCTTCGAGCAGCGCGCGATGGTGATCCGCGACGCCGCGCTCGGCCTCCACGAGGCGCACCGCGCGGGCATCGTCCACCGCGACGTGAAGCCCAGCAACATCATGATCGAGCGCGCGGAGGACGGGCAGATCCGCACGTACGTGATGGATTTCGGCCTCGCGCGCGATCACAAGGACACCGACGCGGAGACGGGCACGGTGATGGGCACGCCCGCGTACATGTCGCCGGAGCAGGCCCGCGGAGAGGTCGGCCGCCTCGATCGCCGCGCGGACGTCTACAGCCTCGGCGCGACGCTGTACCAGGTGCTGTGCGGGCAGCCGCCGATCCCCGGCGCGAACGGCCTGGAGCTGCTCCACAACATCGCCTCGACCGAGCCGCGCCCGCCCGAGGCGATCGACC